>JBJHCC010000097.1:0-1720 GCA_050485825.1 Gammaproteobacteria bacterium | reverse complement strand
CGCCATCTCCCTGTCGACGCTGGAGCCACCGCTGGAGGAGCCGAAGCTGTCGGAATTCCTGGCCAGCGACCAGGCCAAGGCCCACGTGGCCCGCTATGTGGTTCGACGCTTCGGCAAACCGGACGATGTGGCCCATATGGCGCTCTTCCTGTGCTCCGACGCGTCCTCGTGGATCACCGGGCAGACCTATCCGGTCAACGGCGGTTACTATTTCTCCGGCTGACGCGCTTCTCCGGCTGACGCGCTTTTCCGACTGACGCGTTTTTTCGGCTGACTCGCCGGGCACTTCGGCGGCGGATACGGGTTCCGACCGCCGCAGTAAACCTCATCAAACAGACTGATAAAGGCATACAAATATGGCAAATCGATTCGACAACAAGACCGTGGTGGTCACGGGTGCGGCGGGCGGCCTCGGCCGCTCACTGGCGCTGGGCTTCGGTAAGGAAGGCGCCAAACTGGTCCTTGCGGATATCGACGAAAAAGGCCTGCAGGAAACCGCCAGGCTGCTGGGCGAGTGCGGCGCACCCTGCAGCATCCACCGCATCGACCTGAGCAACGAGGCGGACATCCAGGCTTTTGGCAAAAAAATATGTGCCGAGCACGTCAGTATCGATGTACTGCTGAACAATGCCGGGCTCGCCTACGGTGAGGTGGCGCATATGTTCGAAACCCTCAGTCAGGAAAAATGGCTGAAATTCCTGTCCATCAACACCGTCTCCCCGCTGTTGCTCGCCCAGGCGCTGCGCCCCTCGCTGGCGGCCGCCGAGGGCGTGATCATCAACCAGACCTCCATGGCCAGCTACATGCCCGGCACCGCCTATGGCGTCACCAAGGCCGCCCTGAATGCCATGACCTACGGCATGGCCGGCACCTTTGGCCGGGACGGCATTCGCGTCAACGGCGTGGCACCGGGGCTGATGGAAACCGAAGCCAACAAGGATCAGCTGCCGCCCGAGACCCACCAGCGCATTCGCGCCATGCAGATGCTCGATGCCCAGGGAACGCCTGAGCACATCACGGATCTGACGCTGTTCCTCGCCTCCGATCAAGCCCGCTTCATCACCTGCGAGATTGTCAGCTGTGACGCCGGCAACCGGATGCGCAGCTGGCGCTATTGACCGCGCCGTCACAGGCGGGCTACCCGGCCAGAGTGGCCCGTGTCCCGGGCCTTATCGGCCTCAGGCTTTCCGCAGTGCCGCCAGCATGGCACCGTCGGACACCATGGCGTCGAACCAGTTGGGGTAGCGCGCCGCAATCGCGGTCAGTCCGTCGAGCTGCTTGAGCTCGTCGGCATCAAGCTCGATGTCCAGTGCCGCGAGATTGCTGTCGAACTGGTCGAGACTGGATGCGCCAAGGATCAGGCTGGTCACCGCCGGGTTGGCCAGTACCCACGCCAACGCGACCTGGGAGACGGTGGCCTTGCGCCGTTCAGCCATGGGGCGCAGCGCATCGACCACGGCAAACCCCTGCTCCAGCGCCACCGGCGGAAAGTCGAAGCTGCCGCGCCGGTTGGCGGGATCATCGAGGTTGTCGCGGGTGTACTTGCCGCTGAGGAAACCGCCCGACAGCGGGCTCCACACGGTCAGCCCGATACCGTAACGCTGCATCATCGGGATCACATCGGTTTCCAGATCCCGCGCCAGCAGCGAGTAGTACATCTGCCCGTGGGTAAACTGCGCCCAGCCATTGGCTTTCTGGATTTCCAGCGCGGCACTGGCGG
>JBJHCC010000096.1:0-2052 GCA_050485825.1 Gammaproteobacteria bacterium | reverse complement strand
TGCGCACCAGCTCCGGCGGCAGCACGGTGATGTCGTTGGCGGTGGCGGCGATGAACACCCGGGCCTTGCGCTCGGCCATCCAGGTCAGCAGCGAGCCCAGCATGCGGCGAGAGGTGCCGCCGTCGGTGTCGGACCCGGCCAGGCCTTTCTGACCATGCTGCTGACCGCCGCCATCGGCGAAGCCCGTCGTTCGATCCCGATCATGACACCCTATTTCCTGCCGCCGCGGGAGCTGATCGGCGCGCTCCAGGCGGCCGCCATCCGCGGCGTCGGAGTCAGCCTGGTGCTGCCGGAGCGAAGCAACCTGCGCTACGTCGACTGGGCCACCCGCAACATGCTCTGGGAGGTGCTGTTTCACGGCGTCCAGGTGCACTACCATCCGCCGCCGTTCAATCACGCCAAGCTGTTCGTCGTCGACGAGGACTACAGCCTGATCGGCTCGGCGAACTGGGACCCGCGCAGCCTCAGGCTCAATTTCGAACTGCAGGTCGAGGTCTATGGTGAGCCCTTCGCCGCGCAGCTGAGCGCCTATATCGATCGCTCGGCCAACTCCGGCCGCGCCGTCAGCCTGGACGAAGTCGATGGTCGCGGCCTGGCGGTGCGGTTTCGGGATTCGGTGTGTTGGTTGTTTACGCCGTACTTATAGTGGGAGGGGTGAAAGGTCAAAGGTCAAAGGTGACAGAGGACTGCCCTCGAAGCACGAGTAGCCGCGACAGGAGCCTCTCGCTTATGGCGCAAGCAGGCACCCCGGAGTGACCGACAGCAGGCTGTTCGAGACCGATCAAGCCTGGGGCGGCGGCTGGGCGTAGAAGTGTCTGCCAACCGGGCGTCCGGCGGCGTCGCAGTCTTCGACCGCTCTGCCCGCGCCTTGCATGGCCGCCGTTGTCTGGTCCAGATCGTTCAAGAAACCTTCAGCCAGGAGAGCGGGTTCGCGTACGAAGACCGCGAGTTGGATGGCGTTGTCGTCCGGATAGGGCCGCAAGATCACTCGCACATCGGCCTTGAACGCCTGGAGCACCAGCAGGTGGCCAGTGTCCGGCCGCTCGCTCAAGCCGTGTTCACTGGACCAGGCGCCCAGATCATCACGAAGCTCGGACAAGCCGAAGGGAGATGAAATTATCCAGCAGCGCAGCGCCTCGACCACAACCTGGGAAGCCGAGGTACCGGCCTGTGCGGTCGCGCCTTGCGCGGCGGTCACCGCCAGCACCGCCAGGAATGTACGAGCCGTCAGGCCAACTGACACTGCCCGAACCAGCCACAGCCTTGATCGCAGCACGCTGTGACCCCGCAGCACTCCATCCAGAACGGTCCGCAATCCTGAGTCGAACATGGCGCGCGAGCCGCAATCATAGACTCACAGTCGGCCAGAAGTTGACGAACGCTTTACATTGTCCAGGCGGTCCACGGTCAAGCCCAGCACAAGCTCCGCCCCGGAGCGCCCCCCCAGAGTGACACTTGAGGCATCGCCGTAACCACTCATCAGACGAAATGCCCGCGGCGCTCCCTGGATGGAAGGATCTCGCCACAGCAGCGACAGAACGGCGCGATCCGGCGTGGCCTCGGTCACGGTCAATTCGAGCTCGCCGCCAGCATCCTTGGAATCGCGCTGGCCAAATCGGACCGTCGCAGGTTCTCCCTCAGTGACCAGCACGCGGAAGTCATGCTGGAACTCAGCCCCTTCAAGACTGAGGTTGACGAGCAGAAATTCACCTTCGGCGTTGTCCGATGAACGCTCGCTTGCGATCACCGACCCGAGCCAGAGAAGGGCCACCAAACAACTCGCCACTATCCGTACATGCATCATTTCCTGACCTCCTCCGCGACACACTTTAGTTCATAAACGCTATACCTCAAATCGGCCCACGTCAATCCCTGGCACAGCCTGTTGGAGCACCCTGCCGATTGGCGCCGTTGAGCCTGTGGTTGGCAGACTCCTCGACTCACGCCGGCACGGAGCGGGTCGCAGCCCATTGGCGGAGCTTGGCGATCGGTTCGGCCATGACCACCGACAGCGGCCGGGTCTGCTCGATTTCGGTCAGCAGGTGGGCGGTG
>JBJHCC010000095.1:0-2525 GCA_050485825.1 Gammaproteobacteria bacterium | reverse complement strand
TCGCTGCAAGGCGCGCCGCGCAGGGAATGGACACAAGCCCTTGCCAAGCGGCGGAACGCGGCAGCGGAGCGCCACAGGAGCGCCCGAAGGGTTGGCCTGTCAGCGTCCATGGCAGCGTTCCGGCTCTTGTAATGGGCGACGGCCATTCACTGCGAGCCGCGCCTTGCCCTGAACGCTGGCAGACCAACTGTACCCTAAATTATCAGGTTGAAGGACCACTAGTGTACCCCGTCGTTCATCCTGTCACCTTCAGCGAGTCGGAAAGCGCTTGGCTACCAGGCAGCGTTCGCCGGGAATGCCCACGGCCTTGGCAAGGGCGCCAGCGCTGCCGATGAGCGCTGTCCGGCTCGCCCTGCGGGAGCGTGTCTGAGTCGACATGGCGGCGGGGCAGCCATTGGTCTCGGACAAAGCCATGATCCTGCGGGTTGCGCCTTGCCCGGTCGACTCGGTCAGGCCGTATCAGAACGGCCAGACCAGCAGAATCATCGGGGTTGCCACGGCTACCACCACGACCTCCAGCGGCAGACCGAGGCGCCAGTAGTCGCCGAAGCGGAAGCCGCCTGGCCCAAGGATGAGGGTGTTGTTCTGATGGCCGATCGGGGTCAGAAAGGCGCAGGATGCCCCCACCGCGACCGCCATCAGGAAGGGGTCTGCGCTGACGCCCAGTGTGTTGGCTGCGCTGATTGCAATCGGGCACATCACTGCGGCGGTGGCGGCGTTGTTCATGAAATCCGACAGGCTCATGGTGATGACCAGCACCAGCACCAGGCCGATCACAGCCGAGCCTGCGCTGAAGTGAGTCAGCATGAGGCCGGCCATCAGATCGGCCGTGCCGGTCGTGGCCATTGCCCCCGCCACTGGAATCAGGGCGCCCAGCAGCACGATGACGGGCCAGTCAACGGCCTCGTAGACCTTGCGCGGTGGCACGACGTTGGTCGCCATGGCGACCAGGGCGCCGGCAGCAAAAGCCACGGCAGCCGGAAACAGGCCGAACGCCGCCGCAATCACGGCCACCAGCAGAATGCCGGATGCGATCAGGGCTTCCCGAGGTCGCGGCAGACGCAATGAGCGATCGGCGAGCGGCACGCATCCGTTGTTGACGGCGAATTCGTGCAGGCTATCCAGCGGCCCCTGCATCAGCAACACATCTCCGGGCCGGAACAGCAGGCTGCGCAGGCGCGCCACGGTGCGGCTGCCCTGGCGAGACACCGCCAGCAGATTGATGCCCAGTCGCGAACGCAGCTTGAGCCCGCGGGCGGAGCGTCCGATCAGGCTGGCGGTCGGCATGACGACCACTTCGAGCAGGCCGACGTCCACGCCCTTCTCGTCACTGTCGGCGGCTTCTCCACCCGGCGCCGCATCGGCGGGTTCACGGTGGGTTACCGCTTCTGAGGTCGTCAGGGCCGGGCCGGCCGCTGGCGTCGGATCCGAAGATTCGCCGCGCGTGTCTTCCGCCAGGCGCACATCCAGCGCCTGCAAGGCGATCAACAGTGCCTTCGGGTCGGCTTCGATGACCAGGATGTCACCGGCCCTGAGTTTGCGATTGCCATGCGGCGCATTGATTCGCTGCTCGTCACGGACCATGGCAACGATGTGGGCATCGTCGTCTTCGATCAGCGCCTCAGCCGCCCGAATAGTGAGCCCGGCGGCCCGTGATTCGTCGCCCACCCGTGCTTCGGTCAGATAGTGACCGGTATTGAAGTCTTCGGCGCCGGCTCGATCGCGGACCGGGATCAGGCGCCGACCCAGCAGCAGAATGACGACGATTCCGGCAACGGTCACTGCCAGGCCCACTGCCGTGAAATCGAACATCGCGAAGGTGCCGAGTCCAGCCTCCCGACGAAAGCCGGAGACGATCAGGTTGGGCGGTGTTCCAATCAGGGTGGTCATGCCGCCAAGGATCGACCCAAAAGCCAACGGCATCAGGACCTGCCCGGGCGCCAGCTCCAGACGCGTGGCCATCGCCATGGCAACCGGCATCAGCAGTGCCAGCGCGCCCACATTGTTCATGAAGGCCGACAAGACGGCGGCCAGAATCGTCAGCACCGCAATGTTGAAGCTGGCGCTGCCGCTGCTGGGCAGAACCTTCCGGGTCAGCACATCGACCGCCCCCGACGTCTGCAGGCCTCTGCTGAGAACCAGGATACAGGCCACCGTGATCACCGCCGGGTGGCCGAAGCCGGCAAAGGCGTCGGCGGCCGGGACGAGCCCGGCCAGCACGCAAGCGAGGAGGGCGCCCACGGCGACCATGTCATGCCGCCAGCGCCCCCAGATGAACATCACGATGGCGGCCAGCAGAATGACCAGAATCAGAATCTGACCAAGTTCCATGCGGAGATCAAGCTCGGCGGCGGGCAAGTCAGGCGCTAGTGGTCCTTCAACCTGATAATTTAGGGTTCAGCGTTCCTGTGGCGCTTCGTTGCAAGGCGCGCCGCGCAGGGAATGGACACAAGCCCTTGCCAAGCGGCGGAACGCGGCAGCGGAGCGCCACAGGAGCGCCCGAAGGGTTGGCCTGTCAGCGTCCA
>JBJHCC010000094.1:0-3230 GCA_050485825.1 Gammaproteobacteria bacterium | reverse complement strand
ACATCAGGAACTCCGCGATCCATGACACCTACAACCGCTGCGTGACCATTCACGGCACGGACAATCTGCTGGTTGAAAACAACGTTACCTACAACACCGTGGGGCACTGCTTCTTCATGGAAGACGGCATCGAGACGGGCAACCGGCTTGTTCGCAACCTGGGGATCCAGACCAAGTGTCATCCAACCCTGGACTGTGTTCCGACCAACCTCGGGATACCGTCGGACCCGGGTGGGCAGGGCCAGCAATCCGAAAACGTCCTGCTTCCTTCGGACAACACGGTGGCGACGTTCTGGATCACCAACCCGTCCAACGATTACATCGACAACGTGGCCGCAGGCTCCGACTCGATAGGCTTCTGGTTCTCGTTGCCGCAGCATCCGAACGGCGCATTCCTGGGCACGGAAATCAGCCAGAATACCTGGCCACGTCGCATGCATCAGGGAGTCTTCAGGGGCAACGTCGCCCACTCGAACTTCGATGGTCTGATGTTCGACCGCAACATTAACCCTGATAACACGTTTGGCGTTACCGGCAGCTCGCATATTGCCCGGGAAAATCCCGCCGACCCGAACAGCAGGTCGATCGAGTCGGTCATCGAGGATTTCACAGCCTACAAGAACCGCAATGGCGGCATCTGGGGCCGTGGTGAGATGAAGGTGTACAGGAACCTGAAACTGGCCGATAACGCGATCGGCTTTACACATGCCTCTGGCTCGGCCGGGGCTGACCTCTTTTCGTCAAGGGTCATTGATTCGCTGTTCGTGGGCGAAACCGACAACATCGGTAACCCCGAAACACCTGCTGAAATTGCCTATGGCCGCAGCTTGCCGAAAGCCATCGCGGACTTCCCGATCCGTGGCTACGAGTACTACGATTACCTCCAGCAGGTGGTGAATACCACCTTCATGAATTACGAAGACAACGACACCCGCGAAGCGGGAGCGCTCTCTTACCTGCTGTATACCAGTTTCGGGATGCACAGCAGGAACTCTGCCGAGGGTCTTCAGTTCATCAATGCCAAGCCGGTGCACTTCCCTGAGATGAAGGAAAGGTGGGCTAACGACTTCGGCAGCAGCGTGGCTTATACGAGTGCGACAATCCATGACGTCGACGGTTCGGTCGGCGGTATCCCCGGTGCCTATATTGTCATCGACAACGGCATCGCCTCCGACGAGGAAGCCTGCCAGATCAAGCCATCCTGGGGCGCCGCCGTGTGTCAGGGCGACTTCGGCCGTCTTCACCTCGGCGTCAATCTGGGATTCGGCCGCGCCCCTGTAGACAATCCTGTCATGCTCAGCCGCAATGGCCGCGGGTTTGAATACAGAGGAGAAACCACGATTCGCAGCGGAGCTGAAGTCAGGGTAGACACCGCAAGAGAATCCTTGTCTCTGGCCTTAAGGCAAATGGACGAAGGTTCCTGGGTCCTGTTTGAGCTGCCTGGATTCACTACTGTTGCCGGCGGCGAACAACAACGCAGCCTGGCTGCACTGAAGGCTGCCAGTGTTACCTCGTACTACCACTCTGGCGACACCCTGTGGGTCAAGCTTGTGGTCGAATCCGCTAACGCAGAAGGCCCTGTTGTCGAACCGGTTGGCAGCCATAGAGCTCAGGCCCACCTCGCTGTCAGCAGATAACTTCAACCTGGCCTGACCAACCTGGCCTGACGAGCAGAAACCCCGGCGCAAGCCGGGGTTTCTGCTATAGGTGGCCGCAATTGTCCTGCGGGGCTGCCCTAGGGCAGCCCTGGACTACAGGGGGAAGTTGCCGTCGTAGGGCGGCCAGTTCGGCACCGGCTGGGTCGGCGGTGCATAGAACATTGCGCCGTGGACATGGCGAATCAGGCCGTCCTCGATGCTGATCGTGTGGGTGAAGTGATTTCGCCAGCGCTCGCTCCCGGGTCGGCGCAGGAACACGACCGACATCATGACGATCTGCTGTTCGACATCCACCACCTGCACCCGCCTGGCCGTGATCTGCGCAAGTCCGAAATCGGCGGCAGTCCGGCAGTCGCTCCTGCCCTCGTGACCGGTGGCACCGGATGCCAGTGGCCCCCCAAACGTGGGGAAGCCGTTTTCAAGCCGCGTGCAGCCCGGATGACCTTTGATCACCTTGCTGTTCATGGCAATGATGCCGTCGAAATAGCTGTTGGCGACGGCGATCAGGTCGTCGCGACCGTACCGGCGCGCCAACGGCACGTACCCTTCATTGGGAGGGTTGGCGAGAAGGTTGTCCACATCGAACACGACGGCGCCAGGTTCACCGGTGATCCCGGCATCGGTTTCCCGCCCGATATGCCATTCCGCCTCGGTGATCATCCCGTTTTCCACTTTCAGTCGCAGGGCGACCACGGCGGGTTCGCCGCTTTCATCCAGCAGACCGAAATAGCCTGCGGTCTTGCCCTCGGGGTCGTAGTAACGGCGCTGCAGCTCGCCCAGACCGCTCACGGTGGACCAGAGACCCTCGTCGTTGGGCGTGACGACGGAGTTTTCCGTCTGCCGGAAACCGTGACTCAGCGGCGCCCGGGAGGCGTCGTTGGCGACCAGAGCGCTCAGGTAGTCGTCGAGAAAGCCGGCCAGGCAGCTGCGGTCGCAGTTCTGGGCCAGGGCGGGAAAGGCAATGGTACCGGCGAGTACCGCCACGAGCAGTCGGCGCACGAGCATGGCGTCCCCTCTTTTGTTATTGTGAGAGCGTCTGATTCTCCAATTGCGGGGGCTTTTATACAAGCGTTCCCCGGCATCGAATGGAAGCCGGGATCAAGAGTATTGGCGGCCTTGCCGTGCAAAGGTGGGTCACCGGTACTCGCAGATTTGCCAGCTACGGGTTCGTTGCTGAATAATCAAGCCGTTCCGTCTTGCTCAGATACTGAAATAACAAGCTCGAATACAGGGGGTCTGGTTCCATGCGTATACACAGTCGTTGGTTCCTTCCTATATCGCTTGTCGCAGGCTGTTTCACTATTGGCGCCAGTGCTGCTGCCCAGGCACAGCAGCATGCTCACCACGAAGCGCAGCAAGCCGCTTCGGCGGTCGCAGCCAGAGCGGGACTGTGGTCCGATCCAGCCACCTGGTCCGGCGGGGCGATTCCGGTGGCCGGTGACGTCGTCACCATTGGCGAGGGCATGGATGTCGTCCTCGACGTCAGTCCGCCGGCGCTGCATGGAATCAATCTCAACGGCAAGCTCGGCTTTGCCGATGACAGGGATCTGGAACTCACCACCGAGTGGATCC
>JBJHCC010000093.1:0-3713 GCA_050485825.1 Gammaproteobacteria bacterium | reverse complement strand
CGATTTTTCCGCTCCCTGCAAAAGACGCCCGAGCGGGTCAAAGGCTATTTCAATACCGCGACCACGCGTTATGCCGCTATGGCATAAGGGACCGGATATGTCCGTACTACTATAAGACAGTTAATAAGTGAAGTTCCACAAGGGCCGTGAAGTCTCGGCCTGGGTGAGGCTGGTGCCCTGACAACACCGGACGCGCGATACCAAAGTCATGAGTGTCCCGATTTTCGCGCCGAAGGCGAAAGGGCAGCGCCTACCGATATCTGGAAGGTCTGCAAGCATCCAAAGGCGTGGGTGCGCCAGGTCCAGGGCAGCGAGAGCATCTACTATCGGGCCATCGACTCTGCCGACGCTCTGATGGCGAAAGCAAAAGTGCTGGGCCAGACCCGGATGAAGGGTGTGGCCAGCGAAGTGGCCAAGAGCACCCTCCGCGCACGACCTGGCTGACCCCCGCTCGGGCTCAACCCGCGCTCAACCGGCCCCGCCGGGTGCTGGGATAGGGGTAATCCTAAATCGCGCCGGCACGCATTTGAAGACAAGCGGCGACTGACGAAACTCCACGACCTCGAGCGCGGATCTCCAAGGCTTTTATATCCCATAGACCCGCCTCGGGCCCGTTGGGAGCCTGCCGCTCCCTCCGAACCGTGCCTGTCCTGGACTAGCTGTCTGGCCTAGCTGGCCTCAACCCTCGCCAAGCAGGACTTCCAAACGCTGCAGGCGCTGCCGCAGTGCCTCGTTCTCGGCCCGCAGCAGCTCGATCGATTCCTGCTGATCACGGGTTCGCTGCTCCAGCGCCTGGGCGGCTGCCAGGGTGACGCCGGCAGCGTCAACGCTGCCAATCACGGTTTCATCCTGTCCGAGCTCGAAGGCGGCAAAAAAATCCTGCGCTGTCGGCCCGATGTGGCGAACCCCTGTCGGCTCGACCAGATAGCTCCAGCTGCTGATCGGCAAGCCGCGCAAACGCTCCAGCACGTCTTCACCGTCGATGGCCTCGAACCCATGCTTGCGATTGACATCCGATACATTGCTCCAGACGCCTGAAGTAGACAAGAAAGCACCCGTGCTGGTGCTGATCACGGCATTTGCCTGGCCCCAGTTACTCACTGAAGCCCCGGACTGAATGGTGACGCCGGTATTGAGACTGGGTGCGGTGAAGATGCGAAAACCACCTGCCGTGCGCCAGGTGGCCGAGTGATTGACAGAAGCCCGAACTTCGTCAACGCTGCTGCGATCGATGAAGACAAAGGTCCCTTGGCGCGAATTGGTATCGGCACCAGAGCCGAGCGCGATCGAACCAGCTCCCGATGCGATGCTCTCTCGGCCGATGGCTACTGAATGATCGCCACTGGCGACACTGTTGAGACCAATGGCCAGGCTACCGACGCCGCTGGCTCGGGTATTCTTGCCGAAGGCGGTCGAGTAGCGGCCGATCCAGCTTCCGTCCCATTGCGTGCCGTCAACAACGCCGGCGCGGAGTGCCGCGCTTTCCGGAATCCACATCATGCGAGCCCCCGGGCCTGCTGCCGGTGTGGGAGCTGGGGCCGACGCTTCATCGTACTCGCCGGCAAACAAGGCGCTGCCGCTGCTGTCAAGGAGAAAACTGGTCTGGCCCTCGAAGCCTGCCTCGATCAGGGACTGCGCACCCGGCGCGCCGCTGCCGAAGCGCACAAAGCCGTCCGAACGACTCAGTGTCAACGGGCCCGACAATATCCATTCTCCTTCTGCCGGCAACCTCTCGCCTGACAGATTGCCGCTGGTGATCGTCGCTGCATCGATTGCCGAAGGTTGGCTGTCAAGCGCGAACAGCGCGTACGGGATGGCGGTCACTGGCTGGCGCGGTGTCAGCGACTGGAACTCGTCGGCACTATCGGTCGCCCGAACAGCGATACTCAAGAAGCGGGCCTGGCCGGCAAAGACGTCGGCCCCGAAATCGAGCGCCACGCTGAATATCCCGTCAACCACTGGCACCGCCTCAAGGATGACGGGCGGCGCCAGCGCCGTTCCCGCCTCGCCATCATCGAACAGTGTGAACGTGAAATCATGCAGGCCATCGGCCGATTGTCCGGCCAGCTGCAGGCTTCCCTGATAGGTGAACTGGGTACCGGCTGGGGCAGCAATCGCAATGGCGCTGACAGACAACAACAATACAAGCAGGATGTGATTCATGGTCAAGTCAAATCTCGGCAAGGTCGGATGACGATTGTCAGTTTACACCGGTGAGCCTGGCAGGCCAGTCCCTCCTGCACTTGCAGGCTGTTGAAAGCCAGCTGAAGCGGCTCCGTTAACAAGAGGAAGCTCGGCGGCAGACTGTAGCCATGACCTGTCCCCGCAGCCAAATCGTTGCCAAAGGTGCCCCCGGCTACTCTCAAGTCGTTACCTGCTGCGTCCGCGGCGCCTTCCCTTATATTGATTGGCAGCGCGTTGAGAAGGGTGGGGGTTCATAGGCGCTTACGAACGACCTACCTGAGCTTTGAGCCAAGGAAGAAACTGATCTTGGCCGGCGCTGCCGGTCATTTGGCGTGCCCGGAAATGGTGAAATGCGGTTGGCACGCGCGGAATGGTCCGTTGCGAGGCTGAAATTTCGGAAAATTGAGAGGAAATTGGCCGGATCGCGCGGCTGACGTCGGAGCGTCAAGAGGTCTGGGCACAATAATGCGTGTCCCGGCTTTTGGGTCAATAAGTGTGATCTGGTTTTAAGCTTTCCGGCTTTCGGTCGGAGGTTTGTTGCCTTCCGATGCCGGAGCAGTCGGTCTGCCTCAGGCCGTCGCTAGGGCGGCGACTCGAAGCCGTCGGCGAAGAGGGGGTCGATCGCTTTTCGCTCGAAGACAAAACTTGTAAGAACTTCGGATGCCTGCCAGGTGCCTGCAAACCCCCACGATGTTGACAAATAGGTAGCCAGACCGGTAGGAACGATTCCCGGGTCCGAAGCCAGCCAATCAAAACCGGGACCTGGCACACCCACGACGACGATCCAGTAGGTCGTGCCCGCCTCAAGCAGGAAGTGGTCTTGCAGGACGAAGGTGTAGTCGTCGATGCTTGCGCCTCCTGGTGGCGGAGCCGCAAATGTCATCAGAACCGTGGATCCTGGCACTATGTCGGTGTTCGAATCACGCAGTTCGACGATCGCCTCACCGGCCACGTCATAGTCACGCAGGCGCAGGATCAGATTGCCGGCGACAAGGCTGTCGGCTCCCATCTCGAACCGGTATGCTTTCCAGCGAAAGTCGTTGATGCCCGCGGTCTGGACTGCATCGTTGCTGGGCGGCATGTTGCCAAGAGTGGGCTCAGCCCAGACAGGAGACGTAGCAGCGCATGCGGCCACGAGAACAATGAAGCAAAAGCCACGCATGAATCAGTCTCCGGCAGAAAAATGAAAAACTCAAATAACCTGCGGACACTAGTGTGCCGATTGGCCGGAAAGCGGTCAAGGAGCGGTTCGGTTTTTCATCAATTGGCGAATTCATCATGTGAATTCATCATGCGTGTCCTGATTTCAAATTGCCGACCTTGCGTCGCGAACTGTTGCGCTCGTGATCGGGCTCGCCGCCGCGGATGCGGGCGGCATGCTGAAGCCGCCGACTGAGGAAGAGTAAGCGCCTACAAACCCCCACCCTTGATCGTGCCTGGCAGTAATGCGTCAATATCGTCGACGGTTTCGGCCAGCGGCAGTTGTTGGAAGACGTGGCGCAGGTAGGCATAGGGCTCAAGGCCGTGGC
>JBJHCC010000092.1:0-4195 GCA_050485825.1 Gammaproteobacteria bacterium | reverse complement strand
CGATTTTTCCGCTCCCTGCAAAAGACGCCCGAGCGGGTCAAAGGCTATTTCAATACCGCGACCACGCGTTATGCCGCTATGGCATAAGGGACCGGATATGTCCGTACTACTATAAGACAGTTAATAATGTCTAGTGTCCGATGGCATGAACGGGACCGGCGAATGTCGAACCCTGCCGACAAGCGAGCACTGAGCGCAGATCAGAAGCGGAGGTTCCTAGTGAGTCACTGAACATCGCCCGACAAATGTAATACGCTTGTATTGCGTTCTGATAGAAACGTGGTACAATCCAGCTTCGCAGCAAGGAGAGCTTCCCTGGTGGCCAAGCAAATCGTGACCCTGCGCCTCGACGAGGACGATCTGAGTTTTCTCGCCCAGGTCGACATCCATGGCGCCGCCAATCTGAGTGAAAAGATTCGCAGCCTGATCGCCGAGGCCCGTGCCCAGCGCGACGGCATGACCGACCCGGCTGCGGCACATGATTTCGCCCGACGCCTGTTTGCCCGCGTCGACCGCCAGGTGCAGACCGCCGAGATGGCGCTGGATCGGCGCTCGGAGCTGGTCCACCGGATTCTGGCCTGGCTGCCCGAAGCAACGGCCTTTGCCCTGTCGGCCTGCCGCGGCCAGGACGCCAACGCGATCGACCCGGCTGACCTGGAACGACTGGAAAGCGGCCTTGCCGAGCGCGGCCTGAGCCTGAGCGAGTCGCTGGCGCAGCTGGCCCAGGCCGAGTTTCGCGGCTGCTACCGGCCCGGAGTGCTGGCCAAACGAGCCAATCTGGGTTAAAAAGCGATGCAGAGCTGGCGGCCTGCGTCACCTTCGTTCATCAAGAGTTCTTGGCAATTGGCACAGCAATGGAGGAGCACAACATGAGTGAGTCATTGAGACAGCGGGTCGGCCGGCTGGTCGCCGGGGGCTTCAACGCCCTGGTCGACGCGGTTGAAAGTGCCGCCCCGGAAGCGGTGATGGAGCAGGCCATTCGCGAAATCGACCTGGCCGCGGCGGACGTGCGCAAGGAGCTGGGTGTGGTCGAGGCCCAGCGCCATTTGACGGCCAAGCGCCTGGCCGAGGACAACAAGCGCCACGACGAGCTCGGCGACAAGGCGAGACTGGCCATGCGTGAGGGCCGCGACGACCTGGCGGAAACCGCGGTGTCGCGACAGATCGACCTGGAAGCGCAGATCCCTGTTCTGGAAGCCCGACTGGCTGATCTGGCCGAAGACAAGGCCCGGCTGGAAGGCTATATCAATGCCCTCAAGGCCAAGCAGCGCGAAATGCGCGAGGCGCTGGACAGCTATCGGCAAGCGCAGCGTCAGGCGGCGCAGTCGGCGCCCGGTCCGGACGGCCGTTCCGCCAGCACCGACGATCGCGCCGAGCGCGCCTCGGCGGCCTTCGATCGCGTCTTCAGCCGCCAGACCGGCCTGAGCGGGGCCAGCGGCGGCAGCGCTCAGGAAGAGGCCCGCCTGGCGGAACTGGAGGAACTGTCGCGCCGCAACCGTATCCAGGAGCGGCTCGCCCGTCTGAAGTCCGACGACTCGTGAGCGAGTATTTCCTCGCCGCCGGCAGCGCGCCGTTCACCGTCGCGCTGCTGGTCATGGCCGGCCTGTTCGCCTTCGAGCTGCTGGCCCTGTTCAAGGGCCTGGGCATCAACGAGGTCATCGATGATTTCGTCATCGACAGCGTCGACATGCCCGAGATGGGCCTGGACCTGAGCGAGCTGGGCGATCTGGGCGCGACGGAAACCACCAGCGGCCTGGAAGGCAGCTCCACCCCCGAAGGCGGCAGCGTGCTCGGACGCCTGCTGGCCTGGCTGTACGTCGGTCGAGTGCCGGTGCTGATGGTGCTGGTGATCTTCCTGATGGTGTTCGGGCTGGGCGGCCTGATGATCCAGTCGGCGCTGCGCCAGAGCCTGGGCTTTGCCCTGCCCAGCCTGCTGGCCGTGCCGGGCATGTTTTTCTTAAGCTTGCCGATGGTGCGCTGGTGTGCCGGCGGCATCGCCAGGATTCTGCCCACCGACGAAACCAGCGCGGTCAGCACGGCCAGCTTTATTGGCAAGACTGCCGTGGTGATCGGCGGCAATGCCCGCCGCGGCATGCCGGCCCAGGCGCGCCTGATCGACCGCTTCCGCACGACCCACTATGTGATGGTGGAACCGGAGGACGAAGACGATGTGCTGACGCAGGGCAGCCCGGTACTGCTGGTGCGGCGGATCAACGGCCGCTTCAGCGCGATTCCGAATCCGAATGCGGCGCTGCTGGCCGAAAACGCTGACTGAAACCGAACATCTGATCGACATATAAGGGCGGGACACTGAGCCGCGGCATTCACGGGTGCCGCTGCAGGGACTTCATCAACCACAGCAACCCTGGGAGCGATTCAACAATCATGGATATGAATATCACGGCGCTGGCGGTACCGGTCATCGGCATTCTCGTCGGTTTGTTCATGCTCGGCCTGATCTTTGCCCGACTGTACCGGCGGGCCAGCAAGGAAGTGGCCTTCGTCCGCACCGGCATGGGCGGCGAAAAGGTGGTGCGCGACGGTGGCACGCTGGTGCTGCCGGTCCTGCACGACATCATTCCGGTCAACATGAACACGCTCAAGCTGGAAGTCGTGCGCCAGCGCGAGGGTGCGCTGATCACCCGCGACCGGATGCGCGTCGATGTCCAGGCCGAGTTCTACGTGCGCGTCAAGCCGGATGCCGACGCCATTTCCACCGCCGCCCAGACCCTGGGCCGCAGGACCATGGAACCCACCCTGCTGAAAGAGCTGGTCGAAGGCAAGTTCGTCGACGCCCTGCGCGCCGTGGCAGCCGGCATGAGCATGGAGGAACTGCACGAGAATCGGGTCGATTTCGCCCAGAAAGTACAGGTGGCCGTGGCCGAGGACCTGCACAAGAACGGCCTTGAGCTGGAGTCGGTCTCGCTGACCGGGCTGGACCAGACCCCGTCGGACTTCTTCAACCCGCAGAACGCTTTCGACGCCCAGGGTCTGACCAAGCTGACCCAGGAGATCGAGCGGCGGCGCAAGGAGCGCAACGACATCGAGCGCGACACCAAGATCCAGATCGAACAGAAGGATCTGGAAACCGAGCAGCAGTCGCTGCAGATCGCGCGTGACCAGGAGTACGCCCGGCTGATGCAGGATCAGGAAGTCAAGGTGCGCGCCGCCGAGACCCAGTCCATGATCGCAACCCAGGAAGCCACTCGCCGCCGCGAGGCCGAGCAGGCCCGAATCGAGGCCGACCGGGCCATTCGGGAATCTGAAATCGAGAAAGAACGCCAGATCGAACAGCGCGAAATCGAGCGTCGCCGCGCGATCCAGATCGCCGAGCAGGAGCGCGAAATCGCGATCTCCCAGAAATCACGCGAGGAATCGGCGGCCAGCGCCGAAGCCGATCTCGCCCGGGCCAAAGCCGTCGAGGCCGAAGAGCAGGTCAAGACCGTGCGCGAGACGGCCACCGCCGAGCGTGCCCGCCAGGTTCGTCTGGTCCAGGCCCGCGAGCAGGCCGAGCAGGACGCGATCGGCATCACCGTTGCCGCCGAAGCCGAGAAGAAGGCTTCCCAGGACCGCGCCGAAGCGCTGCGCGTTGCCGCCACCGGCGAAGCCGAGGCAGTCCGGATTCGCGCCCAGGCCGACGAGGAACGCTACCGGGTCGAGGCCGAGGGCCAGCGCGCCATCAACGAGGCGCGCAACGCGCTCAGCCCCGAGCAGATCGCCCTGGAGATCAAGCTCGAGCTGCTCAGGAACCTGCCTTCGATCATCGAACAGTCGGTCAAGCCGATGGAGCGCATCGACGGCATCAAGATCATCGACGTGCGCGGCATGAACGGCGTCGGTGGCGGCGGCGGCGAGCCGGCCGGCCAGGCAGCTGGCGACGGCAACCTCGCCCGCTCGGTGGTCGATCAGGCGCTGCGCTACCGGGCCCAGCGTCCGCTGGTCGATTCCCTGTTGAAGGAGGTCGGGCTCGGCGATCTGGCCGACCTGAGCGGCCTGGTCGCAGCGCCCGGACAGCCGGACAGCCCGCGATCCGAGCCAGGATCGGAGGCGCCCAGGACCGAGCGCAGCCCAAAGGACAACCCCGCTGACGACCGGGCGCGGCGACGCCGGCCCGGTGGGCCGTCACCCGCGGCCGACGATTCCTCGACCGACTGAAGCCAACCGGAGCTGCCGCGGGCCCGCCTCAGCCGGGCCC
>JBJHCC010000091.1:0-4300 GCA_050485825.1 Gammaproteobacteria bacterium | reverse complement strand
GCAGTGAGACGGGTACGTGTGGTCTGGGACATGACCTGCTCCTGGTTGGGTTCAGGAGCAGATTACTCAGCTAATTGGGACTGGGGAAGTACGGCCTGGAATGACCGCTTACATGGCGAGAACGGCGCGGGCAAGTCGTCGATATTTCATGCTCTGGGCGGCTTCTTCGCACTCAAGCCGCCGCGCCCATTGCGCGAACACAAGAATGTGTTTTCCGGCCAGGCGGATACAAATTGCCGTGTAAGCATTGAATTTGACGATGGCACTCCGCCGGTGGAATGGACGGTTACCAGCCATCCGGGCTCCTTGCGCGGAAAATCACCCGACCCGCGCGTGACAGAGGCAGCACTTCGACGAGCATGCCTGGACTACCGGTCGCTGCTGGATACCAACTACAGGCAAGGCGCGAAGCCGGTCAATCTGTTCGATACCTCTGTCGAACATCTTTTACGCGATTACCCGGTGACGGTGTCAGGGGGTTCGGCCACCACCATCGGCGAATTGTGGAGCAAGGTGCAGAGCAGCAAACCCAGCCAGCACTCCAGTGCAGCCATCACCCGCATCAACCATGCGTGTGTGGAATTCAACACCGCATTCCGTGGCGCTTTCCCTGTGCTGATTCCGTTGATCAACGAGCTGATGCAACTGCTCGGCTGGCGAGACGTGGAACTGAAGGGCTTCAATACGCCGGGGCTCACTTACAACAATGCCCGGCTCAAGCAGAACCGCGCAGTCGATGGCCAGCAGTTGATCCCCGAACTGAGTTTCCGCAACCACCTGCTGCAAACGCCCCAACTGTTCCTGAACGAAGCGAGACTGTCGGCACTAGGCCTGGCTATCTACCTTGCCGGTCGGCTGGCCTGCACGCCCACGGTCACGGCCACCGCGTTGAAACTGCTGGTACTCGATGATGTGTTGATCGGCCTCGACCACTCGAATCGCCTGCCTGTACTCGATTTACTCAATGTAAAGTTTGCCGACTGGCAGGTGGTGCTGCTGACACACGACCGCAATTGGTTTGACCTCGCACGTTCGCATCTGCCCAAGTCGGACTGGAAATGCGTGGAGGTGTATGAAGGCGATGGTGCTGCCACGGCACCGATTCCCATCGTGCGGCCAACGCATAACTGGCCGGCTCGTGCATTGCTCGACAAGGCCAAAGAGCTGGTTCAGACGCCCTACGTGGAGGCCGCGGCCAACTACGCGCGCCAGGCCTTTGAGTTGGGCGTACGTAAAGCCTGCGAGCTGAAGCGGATAAAGATGCACTACTGCGTTAATCCCAAGGCGCATAAAGCTCAGGATCTTCTGGACAAGCTTAAGCAGTGGCCCGGATCGGCGGCGGTGTCTAAAGCCGACTGGGATGCAGCGCTTGCCCGGCTGGAAACGCTGAAAAACGTGGTGATGAACCCCTACTCCCATCCCAGCGCACCGAATATTCCGAAGCAGGAGGTTGAACAGGCGATTGATGCCGTCGACCGATTTCTCACGTTGGCGGGCAAGAAATGAGCAATAACACCAAGCTTATCCGCAACAGCACCGCCGAATTCCTGATCTTCACCGGCCAGGCCGGCGAGCAGAGCATCGAAGCGCGCTATGAAGACGAAACCGTCTGGCTTACGCAAAAGCTGATGGCGCAACTGTTTTCCGTGGATGTGCGCACGGTCAGCGAACACCTGAAGAATATCTATGAATCCGGCGAACTGACGCGGGAGGCAACTCTCCGGAAATTCCGGACAGTTCAAACCGAGGGCAGCCGCGAGGTGAGTCGCAAGCTCGACTTCTACAACCTCGATGCCATCATTTCGGTCGGCTACCGGGTCAATTCCGTACGCGCCACCCAATTCCGCCAGTGGGCGACCAGGGTGCTGCGTGAATTCGCCATCAAGGGTTTCGTGCTGGACAAGAAGCGGTTGGAGAACGGTGCCTTCCTCGGCGAAGACTACTTCGAGCGCCTGCTGGCCGAAATCCGCGAGATCAGGCTTTCTGAACGCAAGTTCTACCAGAAGATCACCGACATCTACGCTACGGCGGTGGACTACAACCGCGACGCACCGACGACCAAGGCGTTCTTTGGCAAGGTGCAGAACAAGCTGCATTTCGCCATCCACGGCCACACAGCGGCTGAGCTGATCGTTCAGCGGGCCAACAGCAACAAGCCCAACATGGGTTTGAGCACCTGGGAAGGCGCGCCGGACGGCAAGATTCTCAAGACCGATGTGGCAGTCGCCAAGAACTACCTGACCCGAGAGGAGTTGGAAGCGCTGGGGCGCATCGTCAATGCCTACCTCGACCTGGCCGAGGAACGCGCGCAGCGCCGGATTCCGATGACGATGGAAGACTGGGCCAAGCGGGCAAACCGGGACAGGCATCATTCGAGGGCAAACCGGGACACGAGGGCAAACCGGGACAGGCATCATTCGGCGTTCACGGCATTGCCGCGCACCGACGGCGGGCAGCTGGTAAGCCGGGCGCAGCGCATGAGTTTCAAGCGGGGAATCCGGGACAGGCACTGTTTCCGCCTTCCGGGCAACAGCCCATGGATCGGGGCTCTGACGGGGTGCTTGCCCTTTCCAGATACCGGACTTCCACCGCTTGATCTACCACTCGCTTTGGCCGGTGCATTGCCTGATGAGATGGAAGCCGCGATCATTCGCACCGGCGTCGATGATGGCGTTCGCTACTGGCCTTTAAATCAACCATGAGCCCGTTCAACGCACTGAAGTGTCCAAGCCGGGACCGAAACCGGGACAGCCATGAGTTAAGGCGCTACTGGAATACCTTCAGCGGACCGCTGACGAAAACTCCGACACCGAACTGGTCAGTCGAAGTCCAACCCAACCGGACCGAAACCGGGACAGGCATGATTTAGTGCGTGGAATCCGGGACACGGAATCAGGGACAGGCATTGTTTCCGCCATAGAAGACACACCGTCGATGGCTCGCAAGGACACAGGCCAAGGTGAAAAGCTGCGGTAAGGGCGCACCGCGTGACTGGCAGCGGTCATGGCAGCGTAAACCCGACTCAAAGCAAGGCCAAATAGGGATGCGATGGCGTGGCCCGCGCTGCATCCGGGTAGGCTGCTAGTGGCGGCTCGCGACAGCCGTCGCAGATCAATGACTGCCCACGACAGACCTCGGCTTATCGGCCGACTCTGCCTGTTTCCAACGGCGCCGGCACCGGCCGGCCCCGTCGTTTTCTCTCCTAAGGACTCGATTCGAAGCGATCGGCAAAAATACCGTCATCTCCGAACATGACCTGTACCACGTTGCCGATTGGCTCCCCATTGATGGTGCCACTGACTTCGGCGATGGCGGCTGCCAGCGGTGCGGTCAGGGTGGTAGTGTAGGTGCCGTCGCCGTTGTCGACGACCGAGGCACCCAGGGTGCCGGCGGTGGTGAAGATCTCGACGGTATCACCGCCGTCGATCAGCGGTGTACCGCTGCTGTCGCGGGCCTCGACGGTAACGATGGCGACTGAACTGCCGTCGGCCGGCAGCGCCGCTGGATCGACATCGAGCACGGACTCCGGCCCACTGGGCAGGGTGCGTCCTGTATCCGCGAACACCAGCACGGCCTGATCCCCGATCGGGTTGCCATTGACCCCGGCGGTGATGATCGCCTCACCCGGCGTGCCGGGCGCGATGACGGTGACGGTATAGGTGCCATCGCCGTTGTCGGTGACTGCCGAGACCGTGCCGCTGGTGGCGGCGACGGTGACGTTGTCGCCGCCGCTGATGATCGGGTTGCCGAAGGCATTGCGCAGCTCGACGGTTACCGTGGCCTGGGCGCTGCCATCAGCCGGGACAGTGCTGGGCACGACGGTGACGCGGCTGGCGTCCGGATCGGGCTCGTTGAGATCTCCGGTGTCGGTGACAAAGTCGACCGTGGCGCTATCGCCGATGATCTCGCCATTGATCGTTCCGGTGATGGTGGCGGTTTCAACCGAAGTCGAAGCGGTCAGAATGGCGGTGTAAGTGCCATCACCGTGATCGGTGACTGAACTGGACAGGGTGCCGGCGGTGGTCGAAAGAATGATCTCGTCGCCGCCACCGGGGACGGGGCTATCGTCATCGTCTCGTGCTTGGATGGTAATCACGGCCTGGGCGGTGCCGTTGGCCGTGATTTGGGATGGATAGGCCTCCAGGGTGGTGTTGGCCCCCGAGGCTTCCACGACGAAGGCGTAGTTGAGCCGGAATTGAGTACGCGCAAAACCGGGACAGGCAGCATTACGCTCTAAACTTGCGCTGATCGATGCCATAAATGTAAAATTGATTACCGATCGATCAGAATATAGAACAGC
>JBJHCC010000090.1:0-4904 GCA_050485825.1 Gammaproteobacteria bacterium | reverse complement strand
CGAGCTGATCCCGCTGCGCAACGCCAAGAGCCTGCGCGGGTCGCTGGCAGGCCTGGATGCGCGCGTCCCGCGCGATGACGATCGTGTCTAACGTCGTCGACTCCTCGGCCTGGCTGGAATACTTCGCCGACGGCCCGAACGCCGGGCATTTCGCTGATGCCATTGAGGACACCGCAGCCCTTGTGGTGCCGTCGATCACTTTGCTCGAAGTCTTCAAGCGCATCAGCCAACAGCGCGACGAGGCCACCGCCTTGCAATATGTCGCCGTGATGCAGCAGGGGCGCGTCGTTGCCCTCGATGCCGCGCTGGCGATCCGCGCTGCATCGCTGGGCCTGCACCACCAGTTGCCGCTGGCCGACAGCATCATTTATGCCACGGCAAAGCAGGCTCAGGCTGTGGTCTGGACCCAAGACAGCGATTTCAAAGGTCTTGATGGCGTTCACTACTGGCCTCGGGAGCAGCGATAAGCCTGGGCACGCGAAACCGGGACATCAGGCATGATCATGCCCTGCCGGGTGGCGCCGGGATACCTGACTAAGTCTCCAGCATACAGTTGGCAATGACGGCCCAGGCGGCAGAGTCGGCCAGCAGCAGCGAGAGAAACTGGAAGCCCACCAGAAAAACGCCGCCCCAGACAAAAACCGGGTGAATGCGACCGGTCTTGCGCCAGTCGTATGCCCAGCACAGCAGAACCAGGGCGTTCGACCAGAACACCAAACCGGGACATGCATGATTTGACGGGCCCGGACGGGCGCTACAGGCGATTCCGGGACATACAGCGATTCCTGGAGAGGCATTGTTACCGCCAGACCCCTTGACGAATGATGCCTGTCCCGGTGTCGCCGAGGACGTGTCCGGCCTGTGGCCCGACAGTCGGGCGGCTCCAACCCCGCGTATCGGACTGTCTCACTGAACTGTAGATATCCGGCTTCAGATCACGCTGCGCCCGAGCGCGATCCAGCATCGCTCGTCCAGCTCCGGCGCCATGCCGGCCAAATCGAGATCGCCTTCCCTTCCCGATTGGCGGAGACCGGGCGGAATCGGGCGAAATCTGGCTCGTTGCATGTTGCAATCTGTGTCAAACCTCAAGCCGACACGGCATCGGATACCGCTGGAATTCTCGGAAAAGGGGGTTATGGTTCCTATACTCTCAGCGCGAGGGGGAGCATAAACGGCAGTGCACCTTTCTGAGGGGTCTGTTGCGCGTGCCTGACTCATCTCCTATACTTTCGATGCCCTACTCGGCCCTTAAACCTCACGGGCAACTGCCGAAGCGTTCCGATACAGTGAGAGGGATTCGAGATGAGTAGAAATGCAAGGGGTGACCGTTCAGGCTTGTATTTTGAGCTTGGTTCGGGTCCGGTTTCATCTACTCGTCGTCGCTCTGCTGGTCATATCCTGAAGAAATTGGCAACCAACCAGGCTGCTTCGTGGGTGGCGATGTCTGTCCTGCTGCTGACCTGCACCCATGGCGCAGTTCAGGCAGCGACCTTCAATATTGCTGATGGTGATGTTGCCGGGCTGATTGCCGCAATCACCACGAGCAATGGCAACAACCAGGCCGATGTGATCAATCTTGCCCCCGGCGGCACCTACACACTGACGGCAGTCCACAACACCTCGAACGGTCCAAATGGGCTTCCGGTGGTGACCGGAGATAGTGCTCCGCTGACCATCAATGGCAACGGCGCGGTCATTCGCCGCGATCCTTCAGCGGCGGATATGCGACTGCTGCGAATCGGTGCCGGTACGGCCGTGACCCTGATCAACCTGAGGCTGGAGAACGGTTCGACCACCGATAGTGGCGGCGCAATCCGAAGCGACGGCGCCCTGTCCCTGATTGGTTGCGAGTTCAACAACAACTTTGCCGCGGTCAATGGTGGCGCCATTCTGGCCCAGGGTGGCAGCCTGATCTCGTCGGATACGCTATTCTCAAACAACGAAGCGGGCGACAATGGCGGTGCCATCCTCAGTTTCGTGCTCGTGTTTCTGAATCGAAACCGACTCAGCTTGAACTCCGCGGCCAACTCGGGTGGCGCCCTTGCCGGGTTGGGAATATCCACCGTTCAAGACAGTCTGTTCGATGGAAATACGGCGACCAACGGCGCCGGAATTTTCACCCAGGGAGAGTTCGATCTGATCAGCAGTACGCTTAGCAGCAACATCGCAAGCAACGTGGGAGGTGGACTTGCCATGGCGAGTGGTCATACCCGAGTCGACCAGTCAACGGTCACCGCAAACCAGTCGGCGGGGAGCGGTGGTGGATTGTTCAGAAACCCGGGAGGAATGCTCAGTCTGCGCCTTCGCAACAGCATCGTCGCGGGCAACGCCGGAACTCAAATCAGCGGAGCCCTCGCCGCGGGCAGTAGCAACAACTTAGTGGACGGCAATCCGCGCCTCGGCGCGTTGCAGAACAACGGTGGCTCCACCCCAACCCACGCACTGCTGCCCGGCAGTCCGGCGATCAATGCTGCAAACAACACCCATTGCCCCGCTCAAGACCAGCGCAGCGTTCCTCGCCCGCAGGGTGGCACTTGTGATATCGGGGCCTTCGAATCGCGTGGATTCAACCTGACTCTGTTCTCCGGCGATGCGCAGTCCACCATCGTCGGAACCGGCTTTGCCGATAACCTGATCATCAGCATCAGCAGTCCCTTTGGTGAACCCGTTAACGGCGGACAAGTGAGATTCATCGCCCCGGATTCCGGAGCCAGCCTCAGTGAGCAGATCAGCCTGGCCACGATTATCGGCGGGCAAGCCGGCATCAGTGCAACCGCCAATGAAATCACAGGAGACTACGCGGTAACAGCCACGGCCGAAGGTGGAACCAACACCGTGGCATTCAACCTCACCAATCTGCCCGTGACCTTCCTGGTTACGGCCTCGACTGTCTCCGGTCAGGGCATGATCATCGTGGACAACGAGATTGTTGTTGCCGGTGAGACCGCGAGCTTTACAGTCTCGCCTGACACCGGTTGGACGGTGTTCTCGGTCGATGGCGATACATGTACGCCAGAACTGATCGACGGCACTCAATGGCAGGCAAGCAACATCCAGGCCGACTGCTCGGTCGAGGCCAGTTTCGTGATCAACAGCTACAGCCTGGGCGGCACCGTCACTGGCCTGGCCGGTAGCGGACTGGCGCTGGCACTTGACGGTGTCGAAAACTTGCCGATCTCCGACAATGGCTCATTCACTTTTGCCACCGAGCTGGATCACGGCACGGCCTGGACGGTTACCGTGGCCAGCCAGCCGACCAACCCGAGCCAGACCTGTACCGTGACCAACGGCAATTCGGCTGCCATCACTGGGGATGTCAGCGATATCCAGATCAACTGCAGCACCAATACCTTTACCGTTGGGGGCACTGTCTCCGGCCTGGCAGGCACCGGCCTGGTGCTGCAGAATAACAAGGGCGATGATCTGGCGATCAATGCCGACGGGGCGTTTACCTTTGCCATCCCTCTGGCCGATCTCACCGCTTACAACGTCACGGTGCTGACCCGGCCATCCGGACCCAGCCAGACCTGTTTTGTCGCCAACAACAGCGGCACCCTGAGCGGCACCGACGTCGACGACGTGGCGGTGACCTGTATAACCGATGCAGACGAAATCTTCGCCGATCGATTCCAGCAGGATTAGCCAACGCCAGTGGCCAGTCGTTAGCGAAACCAGGGCAGGCATAGAGTGAAAAGCCACAAAACCCGCCTCGGAAGCCTCACGCCGGCTGACCGAAGCCAGGACAGGCAGCGTTTTCGGTAGAGGCGGTCATAGCGAGGACTCGCGCGCCCGTTCCGATCCGATGGGGTCCAGACAATCGCCACCATAGGCTCTCGTCACATCCGGCGC
Organism: Gammaproteobacteria bacterium; assembly: GCA_050485825.1. Taxonomy (GTDB): domain Bacteria; phylum Pseudomonadota; class Gammaproteobacteria; order Xanthomonadales; family Wenzhouxiangellaceae; genus Wenzhouxiangella. Next base: position 1,055 of record JBJHCC010000090.1, on the reverse strand, counting down.
CCGGCCCGGTACCGGGTTGGTGTCACACCCGTCCGGTCCTTGAAAATCGAAGCGAAACCGGGACAGGCATACTTGTACCTGCATAAGTATTGCCTCATTCAGGGCTCCTGAGGGATTCGCCTGCAAGGCAAAGTGGTGAAGGCATGGTTAATTTACGTCGAGCCACTTTAGCACCGCAGGCGGATTCGTCAGGAGCCCGCTTCGGGTTTGGCTCATGGCGTGTTGGCCAATACCCGCAGTGCGTCGTCGACTTTCCTCGTCCAGCTCCCGTCTGAGACGTCCTCGAAGCCTTTGTCACCGGTGTAAGCGCTGCCAAACACCAGGTCGGGATTCAATGTGCGAAGTAGACTCAGGCTATCGGCCAGCGCTTCCTTGTCATCTTCCTTGCTGAAGCCCGGGATGAATCCAGCGCGCCAGCGATTGTCGCTGCCCAGAAGCAGCGTGTCTCCGGTGAACAGGTAGTTTTTGCCTGTCGCAGAGGCAACCAGGAAGCAGGTGCTGCCCGGACTGTGCCCCGGCGTAGGGATGACCTCGATGTTGCCCAGATGCGTTTCCCGCTGATCATGGACCTGGTCCGATGCTCGAATGGCGCTCCAGGAAGCCTGCTTCGATCGATAGCACAAGCCGGTCAACAACCGCGCCGAGTCACGACGCTGGCGATCGGGCAGGTCGCGGCGCGCAGCGGCGTCGCCGCTTCGGCGCTTCGCTTTTACTGGTACCTGCACAAGTATTGCCACATTCAGCTTGTCTCTCGGCGTTTGTGGCAAGGCGTCGGCGCGCCGATGTAGCCACCCTACATCAAGCGCCGAGAACGAAGTCCACGGACGCCGAGAGGCAAGCCCGAAGGGGGCTCCTGACGAATCCGCCTGCGGCGTTAAAGTGGCTCGACGTAGACTGACTATGCCGTCGCCACTTTGCTTGGCAGGCGAATCCGTCAGGAGCCCTGAATGCGGCAATACTTATTAACTGTCTTATAGTAGTACGGACATATCCGGTCCCTTATGCCATAGCGGCATAACGCGTGGTCGCGGTATTGAAATAGCCTTTGACCCGCT
>JBJHCC010000089.1:0-5636 GCA_050485825.1 Gammaproteobacteria bacterium | reverse complement strand
TTGCTTGACCATTTCAACCTATATCTGGATGCCCGCAGCCAGTGGGGTGCGGCGCTGACGCAGACTGATGGCCAGACTCTGCTGCTGCCCTCGGAGGTCGGCTGCCTGCTGCCCGCACCCTCGGCCAATCACAATGGCCGCCCGGCCATTGCCCTGGATGCCCCGCGCGGTTCGGTCGAAGTTATCGAGATGGGCAGGGCGGGTGATGCTTTCGAGCTGGCTGATGAAGTTCGTTGGGACGAGTGTGACGTCCTTGCTGATGCATTTGACTCTGGCGCCTGGTCCGAGGAGCCCAATTCTGACATGGCGGTACCCACCCAGCGGATCAGCGCGCAAGCCACCCTGATCAACGTGCCGGCGGGCGGGATGAACACGGTGCCGGCTACGGCAATCGGCAAGTTCAGCGACATCGCTCAGCACACTGTCCCGTCGTCCGAGCTGCCCGATCTGGCCCATGCCTTCGACTCAGGCGCAGACGACGGCGGCGTGCGCAGCCTGATCTGCGTTGACGGAGACTGCCGCATTGATGAATGGGGACAGCCGCTCGAGGCGCTGGCCGCCGTGTTGATGGTCTCGACCATGACGGTCGGCTACTCGGTTGATCCTGGTTTGGCCGCCGAGTTCGAGTGGATAGTGCATCGGCCATTGAAGCGTTACGAGGTTGAGGCCGGGAATTTTTCGCTCGGATCGGCACCGATCATGAGGCTACGCTCAAGCGCTGGAGAGATCCGTGTTGACTATACGGTCTGCATCGGCAGTGGGCCGCTCCCTGAGCCGCCACCAGGTCCATGGTGTTTTACGGGCGAATCCCCTATTCCCGAAGCTGTTGTTCTGCAGAGCTTCCCGTTCAATACGGAGTTCGAGAGCTGGTCCCAAACCTTCGAATCCTCAATACTTGGGCATCAAGCCTTGGTCCGCAACGTTTTTGCCGTAGGGGGCAGCGACGATCACGACATTCCCTTTCACGGCGGAACCGCAAAGGTAACGTTTGATCGCCACAGCGAGCAGCTAACCGCCGCTGACGGTACGCAATTCTCGGGCGAGCCGGTGATCAGCTTCGCCATCCAGCAATTCAGCAACGGCACCCTGACCGACGACCAAGGGCAGAATGTGCTGTCGAACTATCGCCGCACCGAACAGCCGCGACAAACGCTTATCCTCGAACTGCCACATTGACGTAAAGGCAGCGGCGACCCACAGCCACTGGCGAGAGCATGGAGGGTGCGGCGAGCGGCGGCAGCTGCTGGCGAGAGGTTGGCGGGTGCGGCGAGTGGCGGCGGCTGCTGGCGAGGAAGGGCTCGTGACGACCTGGTAGATGAGCCGACGCTAGTGGAGTTTGGGTGCGGGTCAGAATTGCCTCTGTGGCGCCCGAAACCCCTTCGCGGTCGATAAGCGTTCCGGGCTGATCGGGCGCTGAAATACCGCGCCACGGCCCGCGAGCCCTTCCTCACCAGCAGCCACCGCCACTCCCCGCTGAAGGTTTTGGGGTTGATCAAAGACCCCTTCGCCCATCACGTTCAGTCACTCCGCGTCTTTGCTGCTTGGCTGCTTTGCGACCAAAAGATCTTCCGAAGCTATCAGTGGCGCCGGTAGTTGCGGGGTTTTCCCTCTCCCTTCTCCCCTCTTTCCCTCTATCCCAATACCTCACTTCCGCAGCCGCGCCAGCATCCGCTCCACGGCCGAGCGTCGCAAACGCTCACGATCGGGCGGAGGAATATCGTTGTAGCCGCCGTACTTGAGCTTGACCCAGGCGTTGATGTCGGTGCGGCAGATGAAGTCGAACAGGGCGTTGTTGAACGGGCGGCCGGGACGGCGCAGGGTGGCGGCACCCAGGTCGATGATGACGGGCTGACCGGCGTGGTCGATCAGGAGGTTGTCCTTGCGTTTCAGATCGCCGTGGGCGACGCCGCGGGCGTGCATGGCTTCGATGGTCTGCAGCAGCTGGTCGAAGAAGGCGTGGCGATCGGGAATGATGGCATCGCGAAACGGCTGCCCGTGGATGCGGTCGAGGACCAGCAGGCGCTGATCGATCAGGCCGTGGCAACGCGGGAAGCCGGGCAGGCCGGCGAGGCGCTGATAGGCGGCGTGTTCGTGGATCAGGGTCTGGCGGCGCAGCCAGTGGCCCAGGCCGCGCCCGGTCGGGCGCTTGATCGCCAGGGCCTTGCCGTCGATGTCCAGGCCAAGCACTTCACCCTGGTTGCTGCGGCCCAGCAGTTCGGCCTGGCGGAGGTCCAGTGCCCGAAGGCGGCGTTCAAAATCGGGCGGGGCGCTGGGCGGGTTCGGCATGGCGGCGCCAAGAGGCGGGAAAATCTGGCAAAATGTAGAGTTGGCGGGCCTCGAAACGGCCTTGAGCCGGCCCCACTATAGCGCAAGTTCCGATACTCACTTGAGGGATCAAGAGCATGCCCATCTACGAATATCGTTGTACGGCCTGTGGCCACGAGCTGGAAAAGCTGCAGCGGATGTCGGATGCGCCGCTGGTGGACTGCCCCGCCTGCGGCCAGCCGGCGCTGAACAAGAAGATATCGGCCGCCGGCTTCCGCCTCAAGGGCGGTGGCTGGTACGAAACCGACTTCAAGAAGGACAAGAAAAAGAACCTGGCTGCCGACGGCGATGCCAAACCAGCGTCCGACAGCAAGTCCGACAGCAAGCCAGACAGCAAATCGGACAGCGCCAAGACCGACAGCAAATCCGCCAGCAAGCCCTCCGCCGACAAGGCGGCTTGAGCAAGAAAAGCTTTCAGGATCAAGGTTTCAGGTTTCAGGAAAGGCCTGCTCAAGCCCCCCTGAAACCTGAAACCTGAAACCTTTCTGCCTTTCACCCTTCACCTTTCACCTTTCACCTTTCACTGCCCCTATGCGCACCCATCTCTGCGGCGACATCAACGAATCCCTGGCCGGTCAGTCGGTCGTTCTGTGCGGCTGGGTGGCCCGGGCGCGCGACCTCGGCGGCCTGATCTTCATCGGCCTGCGCGACCATGCCGGTGTGCTGCAGGTGGTGGTCGAGCCCGAGAATACGGAGGCCTTCGCGGTGGCCGAGAAGCTCCGCAATGAGTACTGCGTCCGGATTACCGGCACGGTGCGGATGCGTCCCGAAAGCCAGTGGAACCCGGATATGGCAAGCGGCAAGGTCGAGCTGCTGGCCGACGAGGTCGAGTTGCTCAACGCCAGCGCGCCGTTGCCGCTGCTGATGAGCGACGAGGACGGTGAGGAGGTGCGCCTGCGCTATCGCTATCTGGATCTGCGCCGCGATCGGATGCAGCACAATCTGCGCCTGCGCGCGCGTCTCAATCGGGCCATTCGCAGCTATCTTGAAGGCCACGGTTTCATCGATACCGAAACGCCGATCCTGACCCGGGCCACGCCCGAGGGCGCGCGCGATTATCTGGTCCCCAGCCGGGTCCATCCGGGCAGTTTCTTTGCCCTGCCGCAGTCGCCGCAGATCTTCAAGCAGCTGTTGATGATGGCCGGCTTCGACCGCTATTACCAGATCGCGCGTTGCTTCCGTGACGAGGATCTGCGCGCCGACCGGCAGCCCGAGTTCACCCAGCTCGACCTGGAAATGGCTTTCGTCGCCGAGTCCGACGTTCAGGCGATTGCCGAGGGCATGGTGCGCTCGGTGTTTCGCGATGTGCTCGGCGTCGAGCTGCCCGGCCCGTTTCCGCGCATGAGCTATGCCGAGGCGATGCGTCGCTACGGCTCGGACAAGCCGGACCTGCGCATCGCGATGGAGTTGATCACGGTCTGCGATCCGCTTCGCCATGTGGACTTCAAGGTGTTTTCCGGGCCGGCCAATGACCCGGCGTCGCGGGTGGCCGCGCTGCGCGTGCCTGGTGGGGCCTCCTTAAGCCGCAAGCAGATCGACGACTACGCTGAATTTGCGGCCCGCCACGGCGCCAAGGGCCTGGCCTGGATGAAGGTCAATCAGGTTTCTGCCGGGATCGAGGGCGTTTCGTCACCGATTGCCAAGTTCCTCGACGCCGAGGCCGTCGCCGGCATCCTGCGCCTGACCGAAGCGTCCGACGGTGATCTGCTGCTGTTCGGTGCCGGGCCCAAGCCGCTGGTGGCCAACTTCCTCGGCGCGCTGCGCCTCAAGCTCGGGCGCGATCTCGGTCTGGTCGAGGAAGGCTGGCGGCCGCTGTGGGTGGTTGACTTCCCGATGTTCGAATACGACGCCGAGGAAGCGCGCTACTACGCCCTGCATCATCCTTTCACCGCCCCGGCCGTGCCCGATCCCGAGGCACTGCGCGCCGATCCTGTCAATGCGGTGTCGCGCGGCTACGACCTGGTTCTGAACGGGTCGGAGGTCGGCGGCGGCTCGATTCGTATCCATGATCCCGGCCTGCAGCAGGCGGTGTTCGAACTGCTCGGCATCGATGAACAGGAGGCCCGCAACCGCTTCGGGTTCCTGCTCGAAGCGCTGCGCTACGGCTGCCCGCCGCACGGCGGCATTGCCTTTGGCATCGACCGCATCGCTGCCATCATGGCCGGCGAAGACTCGATCCGCGATGTCATTGCCTTCCCCAAGACCGCGTCGGCGATCTGCCCGCTCACCGGCGCGCCGGCCCCGGTGGATCAGGCCCAGCTGCAGGAACTCAAGCTCCGCCTTGACGCCGCGCGCTGAGCGAGACTTGGGGCGGAAAACCGGTTGGGTCGCCAAGCAGCAAAGCAGCCAAGACGGCGAGAGTGGCTCGGGGCCGCGGCCCCGACTCTGGATGTTGGGCTTGGGCAGATCCGGATTGGCGGGAGTGTGGGGGGGTGCGGGGAGTGGCGGTGGCTGCTGGCGGGGAAGGGCTCGTAACGACACCGTCGATTGGCGGATCTCCCTGGAGCCCGGGTGCGGGTCTGAATTGCCTCGGTGGCGCCTGAAACCCTTTCGCGGTCGATAAGCGTTCCGGGCTGATCAGGCAGCTGACACATCGCGCCGCAGCCCGCGAGCCCTTCCGCGCCAGCAGCCACCGCCACTCCCCGCTGACGGTTTGCGGGTTGATCAAGAACCCCTTCGCTCCTCTCTTCTGTTCACTCCGCCGTCTTTGCTGCTTGGCTGCTTTGCGACCAAAAGATCTTGCGTTTACATCGGCGCGCTTGGTGATTCCTGAGTAATGGTTTGGTGGGTGCAGCGAGTGGCGGTGGCTGCTGGCGAGGAAGGACTCGTGACGACAGCGTCGATGGGCTGATCTCCTCGGAGCCCGGGTGCAGGTCAGAATTGCCTCGGTGCCGCCTGATACTTTTCTGCGGTCGATAAGCGTTCCGGGCTGATCGGGAAGCTGCAATACCGCGCCGCGGCCCGCGAGCCCTTCCTCGCCAGCAGCCACCCCCACTCCCCGCTGAAGGTTTGGGGGTTGATCAGAGCCACCCTTCGCCCATCACGTTCAGTCACTTCGCGTCTTTGCTGCTTGGCTGCTTTGCGACCAAGAGATTTTCCGAAGCCATCAGTGGCGCCGGTGGTTGCAGGGTCTTCCCTCTCCCTTCTCCCCCTCTTTCCCTCTCCCCCAATCCAAACACTTCGATCCACAATTGACCCCCCCTGCGAGAAAGTATACTTTGGCTTTCCGATCGCCCCGGTTTTTGCGCCGGGCATCGGGTTCGCCTGATCGCTTCCACCGCGATCTCCGCTCAGGACACGACATGAAAACT
>JBJHCC010000088.1:0-6142 GCA_050485825.1 Gammaproteobacteria bacterium | reverse complement strand
GTTTCGGGGGGGGGGGGGGGGGGGTGGGGGGGGGGGGGGGGTGACTCCCCCCCGCGTTGGAACCCCGGACGCCCGCCCGCACCGGCCAACAGCGCCGCGCCTCGGTGGTGGTTGCAAGGATCAACGCTCGAACAGCGACGCATCTCGGTGGTGGCTGCAGGGTTCGGGAAAAACCTTCAGGTCGCAAAGCAGCCAAGCAGCAAAGGGGCTTAAGGGTTTGGCGCCGCGAGTCGGGCTCTTTTTCGAGAGTGGCGTGGTTCGGTGCTGCGAGCGTGCATCGGACCCGGCCGCGTGGGGCCGGGCTACTCGGTTCGAGTACGCGGCGCATGACGCGTACTGGAGCCGCCGATCACTGGCGGCGCGTGCCGGTGTGGGCGTTCGTCCGGGGTGACTCGCCACCGCGTTGGAACCCCGGACGCCCGCCCGCACCGGCCAACAGCGCCGCGCCTCGGTGGTGGTTGCAAGGATCAAAACCCGAACAGGGGCGACGACGATCTTGAGCGGCGGCCTGCAGGGCCGGGCGGTGCTTGCTATCATCGCCGCTGCTCCTGATTGACTTCACGGAAGGCTCGAGCACAAGTGAGCACGCCCAATCCCGCCATCGAACCCCGCAACTGGTTCACCCGCTTCCTGGACACCGTCGAGTGGCTGGGCAACCTGCTGCCGCACCCGGTGACGCTGTTCGCGCTGCTGGCCACCGCGATGGTATTCATCTCCGGCCTGTTCGGCTGGCTTGGGGTTTCGGTCACTGACCCGCGCCCGGGCGCTGACGGCGCGGTGATCGAAGCCGTCAGCCTGCTCAACGCCGAAGGCCTGCGCATGATCATGGGCAACCTGGTCAGCAACTTCGTCAACTTCGCGCCGCTGGGCGTGGTGTTGGTCGCCATGCTCGGCGTCGGCGTCGCTGAAAAATCCGGCCTGCTGTCGGCGGCCGTGCGCGGCATCGTGCTGAACGCGCCGAAGCATATGGTCACCGTTGCCGTGGTCTTCGCCGGCGTCATTTCCAACACCGCATCGGAAATGGGCTATGTCGTCCTGGTGCCGCTGGCCGGGGCGATCTTCCTCGCCCTGGGCCGGCATCCGCTGGCCGGCATGGCCGCCGCCTTCGCCGGTGTCTCCGGCGGCTATTCGGCCAACCTGCTGCTCGGCACCATCGACCCGCTGCTGGCAGGGATCACCCAGGAAGCCGCGCGTCTGATCGACCCGGACTACGAAGTCTTCGCCACGGCGAACTGGTTTTTCATGATCATCAGCACCTTCCTGATCACGGCAGTGGGCTCGCTGGTCACGATCTTCATCGTCGAGCCCAAGCTCGGCCGCTACGACGACAGCCGGGCCGATCCGCGCGTGCTCGACGACAGCCAGATGCAGCCGCTGACCGACAAGGAGAGAAAGGGCCTGGTCATGGCCGGTCTCGGTGTAGTCGGCGTGCTCGGCCTGATCGCCCTGCTGGTGGTACCGGACAGCGGTCTGCTGCGAGATCCGAACGCGATCCAGGATGGCTTTCTGGCCTCCTCCGGGCCGTTCTTCCGGTCCATCGTCGCCTGGATTTTCGTCTTCTTCCTGGTCACCGGTTTTGCCTATGGCAAGGTCGTTGGCACCATGAAGAACGACCGCGACGTGATCGACGGCATGGCCTCGGCCATCTCCACGCTCGGCCTCTATATCGTGCTGGTGTTCTTCGCCGCCCAGTTCGTCGCCTTCTTCGGCTGGACCAATCTGGGCCTGATCACCGCCATCACCGGCGCCGATTTCCTGAAGACCATCGGCCTGACCGGCCCGATCGTGTTCCTGTTCTTCATCATCATGTGCGGCGTCGTCAACCTGAGCCTGGGTTCGGCCTCGGCACAGTGGGCGGTGACCGCGCCGATCTTCGTGCCGATGCTGATGCTGATCGGCTACGCACCGGAAGTGATCCAGGGCGCCTACCGGATCGGTGACTCCACCACCAACATCATCACGCCGATGATGAGCTATTTCGGCCTGATCCTGGCCTGGGCCACGCGCTACGACAAGAATTTCGGAATCGGCACGCTGATTGCCACCATGCTGCCCTACTCCCTGTTCTTCTTCATCACCTGGACCGGCTTGTTCTTCCTGTGGGTGTTCGGGCTCGGCCTGCCGGTAGGGCCGGGCTCGCCGACCTTCTACACCCCGAATCTGGGCTGACATGGCCGAACCGACCGAGCTGAGGCTGGAGCGCAGCCGTCGAGTGCTGGTCGTCAGCTTCGACGACGGCCAGCGCTTCGAGCTGCCTTGCGAGTATCTGCGCACCCATTCGCCGTCAGCCGAGGTACGCGGCCACGGCCTGGCCGAGCCAATGCTGATGAGGGGCAAGGGCGAGGTCAACATCGACCGGATCGAGCCGGTCGGCAGCTATGCCGTTTGCCTGCACTTTGACGACGGCCACAGTACCGGCCTTTACTCCTGGCCCTTTCTTTACGAACTCGGGGTTAACATGACCGGTAACTTGGAGCGCTATGCGGCGCGTCTGGAACAGGCTGACGCGCGCTGAGTCCAGCGCGGCAGACGATGATCCGCGCCCCCCGAAACCCCGACCCCCGCCCCCAACACGACGATGACTGATTTCGGCTTCCGTGAAGTGTCCCCTGACGAAAAGACGCGCCTGGTCGGGCGCGTCTTTTCCTCCGTTGCCGGCCGCTACGACCTGATGAACGATCTGATGTCGCTGGGCATTCACCGCGCCTGGAAGCGGCACTTCGTCGCCACCTGTGCGATTCGCCCCGGCGACCGGCTGCTGGACCTGGCCGGCGGCACCGGCGATATCGCCCGGCTGGCGCGCGCCGCCGGCGCCGAGGTCGTGGTCGCCGACATCAACCAGGCGATGCTGAAAGTGGGCCGCGCCCGGATGGATGCTGCCGGGCTGGTCCAGGGACTGGACTGGCTGCAGGTCAATGCCGAAGCCCTGCCCTTCAGCGACCGTCATTTTGATCATGTCACCATTGCTTTTGGCTTGCGCAATGTGACCTGGCGCGACCGGGCGCTGACCGAGATGCACCGGGTACTCAAGCCGGGCGGACGGGTGCATATCCTGGAGTTCTCAAAGGTCGGCCTGCCGGCGCTGGCTCGTCTCTACGACACCTGGTCCTTTCAGGTGCTGCCGCGGCTGGGCAAGGCGATTGCCGGCGATGCCGACAGTTACCAGTACCTGGCCGAATCGATCCGCCGATTCCCGGACCAGGATAAATTGAGCGAAGAGCTGCGGGCGACCGGCTTTGATCGGGTCAGCTGGGGCAATCTGTCCGGCGGCATCTGCGCCATTCACCGCGGCGCGCGCAGCTGAAGCTTGCCATGGGCCGCTATCTGACGCCGCTGCCGCGCCTGTTCGCGCTGGCCATCGACCGGGCGCTGAACGAGGCAATCGCGCTGGATCCGAAGCCGGGTGAGCGGCTGGCCGCGATGAACGGGCGGCGCCTGTGCCTGAATCTGCAGGGCCTGGGCATCGACCTGTTTATCGCCGGTCACCAGCAACGCCTCGAGGTCAGCGTCGACGACAGCCAGCCGGCCGACACCACGATCAGCGGCACGCCCACCGCACTGCTGGCGATGAGCCTGCCGGACTGGCGCGCGCCGGGCAGCGGCGTGCGCATCGAAGGTGATGCCGCGGCCGCGCAGGCCCTGGAGCGGCTGTTTCGCCAGCTTGACCCGGACTGGGAAGCGCTGCTGAGCCGGCAGCTCGGCGAGGTGCTGGGTCACCAGGTCTGGCGTCTGCTGAAGGACGCTCTGGCCGCCGGCCGCCACGGCAGCCGCGTGGCCGGTGACCAGCTGGCCCGCTATCTGCGCGAGGAAAGCGGGCTGCTGGTCACCCGGCCCGAGGTCGAGGATTTCGTCCGCAGCGTTGATGAGCTGCGCGAAGCCAGCGATCGGCTGGAGGCGCGGCTGCGCCGGGCGGGTCGCGCGTGATCCGGCACGCCCTGCGCCTGGGCAGCATTGGCCTGACGCTGGCCCGCTACCGTCTCGACGACATTCTCGTCGCCATGCCGCCCTTGCGCGCTGCGCGCCTGATCCGACTCCTGCCCTGGGGCCGGCGCGACGTCCGCGATCTGGCGCGCGGCACCCGCCTGCGCCTGGCCCTGCAGGAACTGGGGCCGATCTATGTCAAGTTCGGCCAGATACTCTCGACCCGACGCGACCTGCTGCCGGCTGACATCGCGGACGAGCTGGCCGGGTTGCAGGACGACGTGTCGCCCTTTGCCAGCGCCGAGGCTCGCAAGATCATCGAAGCCGAGCTGAAGGCGCCGATCGGCGAGCTGTTTGCCGAGTTCGAAGACCAGCCGCTGGCCTCAGCCTCGATCGCCCAGGTCCACGGGGCTCGCCTGCACAGCGGCGAAGCCGTGGTGGTCAAGGTAGTCAGACCCGGGATCGACGCCCAGATCGAACGCGACCTGGCCCTGCTGAAGTCGCTGGCCCGGCTGGTCCGCCGCGCTCATCCCGAGGGCGAGCGCATCCGTCCCGATGAAGTCGTCGGCGAGTTCGAGCGGGTGATCTTCGGCGAGCTGGACATGCAGTCCGAAGCCGCCAATGCTTCGCTGATCCGACGCAATTTCCTCGACTCGCGCGACCTTTACATCCCTGCGATCTACTGGGACTACACGGCTCGCCGGGTGCTGACCATGGAACGGGTCAGCGGCATTCCGGTGCGCGATATCGAAGCACTCAAGGCGCACGGCGTTGATCTGGAGAAACTCGCCCGGCGCGGCATACGCGTGTTCTACACCCAGGTATTTCGCGACAACCTGTTCCACGCCGACATGCACCCCGGCAATATTCTGGTCGACGTCAGCCAACCGGACGATCCCAGCTTCATCTCGCTGGATTTCGGCATCGTCGGCAGCCTGACGCCGACCGACTTGCACTACATCGGCGAGAACTTCCTGGCCATCTTCAACCGCGAGTACCGACGCGTCGCCGAGCTCCATGTCGAAGCCGGCTGGGTGCCGCCCGACACCCGCATCGACCAGATGGAAGCCGCCGCCCGCACGGTCTGCGAACCGGCCTTCACCCGCCCACTGGAAGAGGTGTCCTTCGCCGAACTGGTGATCAATCTGTTCGCCGTCGCCCGTCAGTTCAAGCTGACCCTGCAGCCGCAGCTGATCATGCTGCAGAAGACCCTGCTCAACATCGAGGGCATGGGCCGCGATCTCTATCCCAAGATCAACATCTGGGAAGTGGCCAAGCCGGAGCTGGAAAGCATCTATGCCGAACGCTACGCCCTGCCGCGCACGGTCGAACGAATCGGCCGCCAGCTTCCCGCCCTGCTGGCCCGCAGCCCGGAGCTGCCGACCCTGATTTATGAGGCCCTGAAAATCGCCGGCAGCGGCGGTATGCGGGCGCGCATCGACTCCGAGGATCTGGAGCAACTGGCCCGCCAGCTCGGCCGCCACAACCGCCGCCTGCCCGGCGCCGTCCTCGCCGCCGGCCTGCTGATCACCGGCGCCCTGCTCGCCGGCTACGGGGTCGGCCCGATCTGGCAGGACCTTTCCCTACCCGGCCTCGGCGCACTCGCACTGGGCCTGATAAGCGCCTGGCGCGCCCTCAGCGACTGATCGAAATCGCCCCGGCACCGGGTAGGTCGGGGCCACGCCCGAGACGGACGATGTTGGAGCTTCGGCAGACATGGTCCGTCGGCCACGTGGGGCCGACCTACTCGGGGCCCGATCCAATTTTCGAGGCATCGATCGGCACCGAGTAGGTCGGGGCCACGTCCCCGACGGACGATGTTGGGGCTGCGGCAACGATCGGGGCTTCGGCAGACATGGTCCGTCGGCCGCGTGGGGCCGACCTACGACATTCAATGCCAATCACGCCTCCGAGGTATCGATCGGCACCGAGTAGGTCGGGGCCACGTCCCCGACGGTCGATGCGGAGCCTTGGCAACCATCAGGGCTTCGGCAAACACGGTCCGTCGGCCGCGTGGGGCCGACCTACGACATTCAATGCCAATCACGCCTCCGAGGTACCGACCAGCACCGAGTAGGTCGGGGCCACGCCCCCGACGGACGATGCGGTGCCTTGGCAACCATCAGGGCTTCGGCAAACACGGTCCGTCGGCCGCGTGGGGCCGACCTACGACATTCAATGCCAATCACGCCTCCGAGGTACCGACCAGCACCGAGTAGGG
>JBJHCC010000087.1:0-6793 GCA_050485825.1 Gammaproteobacteria bacterium | reverse complement strand
GCTAAATCTGGGGTGGGGTGCCGGATGGGCTGGGGCGGGTCAATCCTGGCCGATCGGCTTGAAGGTCATGTTGCCTTGGTCGCCCTTGCCCGGTCGGATGCGGCGGTCTTCGCCGCGCTGGATGCGGGCGGGGCGGTCGGCTTCCAGGCCCTTGATCAGCGCGTCCTGCGCCTCTTCCGACAGGCCATCGAACACCTTCAGCAAGCGGCGCTGACGCTCCGTCAGCAGCTGCGGGTCGCGGCGGCCTGTCAATAAATACACCACGTCCACGCCGGCGGCGGCCAGGGCTTCGAGGTAGTCGACGCTCGGCCTCCGTTTAGCAGCCTCGTAGTTGTGCTGGGTGGTTTTTGCGACCCCAACGAGGGCGGCGAAAGCCTCCTGGTTTAACCGTTTCGCCTCCCTCAGCTCCCTCAGCCGCAAGCAAAAGTTCGTCGAATGGGAATATTCCTCTTGCAAAGTCGTCATTCGTGAATTACCCTGTGGTTTATTCATCAACCGTTGAACGGAAATGAACACTACCACCAGGCTCCAGAAACTGCATCTGATATTCGACGGCAAGCGCCAGCCTACTCCGGCCGATCGCATCTGGGCCTTGAGCCTGGCCGGCGTCAGCCAGCGCCAGCTGGCCCAAGAGCTGGATGTCTCAATCGAGGCGGTTTCTCGCGTATTTCACGACAAGTCGGCCAGCTACAACATCGCCAGCAAGATCGCGGCCGTCACCGGCCTGACCCTCAAGCGCCTGTGGCCCTGCGGCAAGTACGACCTCTCCCCGGCCGAACGCCGCGCCCGCGCCAAGGCCCAACCCGCAACCCTGAAGGAGGCCGCGTGATGGCCCGCATCCACCCCCCGAAGACCCTGTTCCTGAACGTCAAGGTCGCCGATATCCACGACCCGGAAACGGGCAAGCGCTTCGAGGCGCTGCTGGTGAACGGCACCATCCCCGCGATCCGCTCCGAGCAGTCCGGCCGCTGGTGCACATTCGACTTCCGCGAACTGGTCGAGCTGGCCCTGGCCGAGGGCATCGACGCCGAAGCGGAGGTGGCGTGATGGGCTGTCAGTTCTGGGATCGCGTCAGTGTTCCTCGGGGCTGGGAAGCTGAAACACGTCGCAGAGATGGGACCGATAGTTCTCCAAGTAGGCAGCGGCCCCTGTTTCGCCGGCTCGCAGCAATGCTCCGAAAGCGCCGTTCATCTCATGCACGTAATCACCGACATGGATGAGGCCTTGTTGATGCAACAGCTTGAGCAATGCGGTCAGTGCGTAGTTCATCGCCAGCACCTTCTCATCGGTGGGTGTGTAGCTGTTCTCGTTCTCGCTCATGGCGCCCTCCTGGGTGGGCTTCGGTTGTGTGGAAGCTCCGAATCTACCCCGGCGGGCGCCGCCTTTCAATCGCCGGCGGTGCAGCCATGACCGCCGCCTACCGCCGTGCCGCCAACCCGCTGTTGCTGGCCTGCCAGGACCTGAGCGAAGCCAGCGTGGCCGACCTGGGCGCACTGGCCCCCAGCGAGCGCGCCGTCCTTCGCGGCCAGTGCCAGCGCTGGGCTGACATGGCGTCGTTTCTCGACACCCAAGAGATTGCCGATTTCGTCGCAGACCGGCAAGCCGCCGGCCTGCCTACCTTCACCACACCAGGGAGTAACTGACATGCCATCGGAAAACGTGCGCAACTTGCGCGTTCACCCCATCACGCCGGAGCGCCGGGCGCTGATTCAAAGCCTGTTCGAGCAGATCCATGAAGCCGCCGACCAGGCGCCCAAGGAGCTGCGCCTGCTGTTCCTCTACACCATGCCGCGCGCGCCCAAGGTGGACGACACCCAAGGCGCGTGGGATCACTACAGCGAACGCCTGGCTGCCCACTGCACGGCCTTTGCCGACGTCTGCCGCGCCATCAAAAAGTTGACCGATCAGGCCGAGGCCAATGCGGCGGGGAGGGTGCACTGATGCCCGCCTACCAGATCCCGCTGCCGCAGTACCGGGCCTTTGTCACCAACCAGGCGATTGCCGTGCGCAACCGCCTGCCGCGCGGCATGTGCACGCTGATGAGCATGACCGCCCCGGCCCGCCCGGCAGACCACAGCGACGAAGCGGCCGAACGCCAGTGGCTGGCCCAGGTCGCCCGCCACGCCGCCGCCTTCGACGAGCTGCTCAAGGCCATGCGCAACCTCAATGAGGTGCTCGGCCGGACCGTGGCGGGGAGGGCGTCGTCGTGAACGCCGCCCAGCTGCAGGCGGCGCCGGCTCCGCTGGACAAGGAGATCGCCGAGGCCTGGGCGGTGGTGCAGCGGCTGCAGGCGCTGGGCAAGGAGGCCATCGACTTGCCCAGCCCGCCCGACAGCGACGACCCGCAAGCACTCGCGGCCCACGCCATTGATGTGGTGGTCAAGTGCCAGCAAGGGCTGGATCAGATCTATGCCGTTCAGGGTTACTACCTGCTGTGGCTGAAAGAGCACACCGAGCATGGGGAGCTGGAGCTCGCCTATGAAAGAGCCGGGATCAAGCCGCAGACTGCGCAGCGCCGTATGCGCGTGGCCAGGCTGCTTCTGGCCCTGGATGAATCAAAAGCGTCATACGTGACGCTTTTGCCCTTCAGCCGCCAGCTGCAGCTCGTCAACCTCGGCCCGGGCGCCATCGAGGAAATGGAACAGGATGGCGTGCTCGAGCAGCTGGCCGAGCTGCCGGAGCGGCAGTTCCAGGCCGTGCTGAAAGAGCGCAAGGCGCGCCAGCAGGTACAGGCCCAACTCGAGAAATACCAGGACGAATACCGCCAGGACCTCCACCGCAAGAAGATCAAGGAAACGGTCCTGCAGGGCATTCCTGATGCCATCCAGCAGGCCCGGCGCTATTCGGCCCTGGTCGGCAACATGGGCATGGAGCTGTCGATTCGCGGCCAAATGATCTTCGAGCGCACGCTCAGCAGCAGCGAACTCCACGCTGACCAGAACCTGCGGGCGATCCAGTTTCGCCAGTCCACCCGCGCGCTGCTGGCTGGCGTGGACGCCGGGATCAAGGCGCTGCTCGACCTGCGCGAGCACATCGTCGAACACGCCGGTGATGTCAGCGCAGAAAAGATTCCCGGCCTGCTGGCCATCGAGCTGGATGAGGCGATGGACAACTACCACTGGATGCTGAAACAGCACGGCGAACGCGCCGAGCATGTAGGCGTTCCGGAAGGCCGGACTGGCCGCCGCAAGAAAAAGAGATAAGCCATGAACCAGCTCGCTCGCAAGGTCAGCCATGAAGCGGTGCGTCTGCCGCAAGAAGGCCAGGAAACACTGCCGCGCGAAGCGGTGTTGTTCCTGACCCGACATCGGGCGCGGTGCGAAGGCGCGCCGCCTGAGCCCTACACCTGGGACACCGCGCCGGAAGACACCCTGCAGCGAGCAACGGACCGGCTGCTGATTTGCGAGCGAATCCGCGAGCTGTGCCGTGAGGCCAACAGCAACACTCACACCGATTTTGTCTACCGGCTGATGGCGCGCGTTCGCGATCAAACCGAGGGCGCGCCCATTCTTGCCGCCGCCGCGCGCTCTGCAACAGCAAAAAGCACCGGGCCCTGGCCGGGTGATTCGACCGTGCTGCGCTGGTATGGCGCCTGGCGTGACGCCGACTATGATCGAAACGCACTGGTCGATCAGCACCACGGCCGGCGGCCGGACTGGCACGGCTGGGAGAAGCTGGCGCTGGCGCTCTGGTTGCAGCCCGGCAGCCCGACCTGCGGTGATGTGTCGTTCTGGCTGATGGCCCACTACGGCCACAAGAGCGCCAAGAAAGGGCGCGTCTACAAGTTCATTTGCCGCCTGCCGGCCAAGCTCGGGCCGAACTCGCCGTATCGGATCGGCCGTCACAACTGGCAGCAGAACCACACGCCCTACAAGGAGCGCGACATCTCGAAGATGCCGGCCGGCTATGAGTACGAAGGCGACGGCCACACGCTGGACTTCTACATCGCGCACCCGAACACCGGCAACCCGGTGCGCTACGAGTTGACGGTGTTCCTGGACACGCGCAGTCAGCGGGTCGTGGCCTGGAATCTGTGGACGGCCGAGTCGGCAATGAACACGCTGTTCACTCTGGCCCGCAGCATCAAGGCCTTGAACCATGTGCCGGCCCGGCTGCACGTGGACCCCGGCCCCGGTTTCGAGAACAAGCAGGTGAAGTACTACCTGATCAAGAACAACATCGACGTGGTGGTCGCCCGCACGGCCAACGCGCGCGGCAAGGGTCTGGTGGAGGGCTGGTTCCGGATCTTCGAGGCCCGTTGCGGCAGGCTGTTCGCCAGCTACTGCGGTCACGGCCGCGTCGATGATCAGCTCAACCGCCTGCGCATGCGCGTGGATCGCGGCGAGATCAAGCTGCCAACGCTTGATGAGGCGATTGCCGTTATCGCCAACTACATCCGCGAGTACAACAACACGCCCAAGCAAGGCAAGCTCGGCGGGATGTCGCCCAACCAGGCCTGGGCGGCGTTCTTCAAGCCCAACCCGCCGATCGTGGCCGCTGATGCCGAGGTGCGCTTCATGGCCGAGCGCCAAGTGCGCAGCGGCATGGTGCAGATGACGGTTGACAAGGGCAAGCCGCCGCGCAAGTGGATGCACCCCGAGCTGCTGAACCTGAGCGGCAAACGCGTGGTGATGGAGTGGAGCCCGTTCACCTTCGATGTGGTGCGCGTGCGCCCGCTGCGCGGTGGCCACTGGATCGAGTGCTACGAGATCGACCGTCCCGACGCGGTCAGCGAGCACGAGCTGGAGGCCCAGGAGCGCCGCTCGGCCGAGCACAAGCGCAAGCGCCTGCAGGACCACATCGACGAAATGGAGGCGCACAACTTCTTTACCCGTGACGCCGTCCAGATCACGGACGAAATGCTCGACATCGAGCAGCAAGACAGCACGCTGCTGGAGCGGCGGCACAACCCGCTGAACCATCTTCGCGTTGCCGCACGCGACGGCCAGCGGACGGAAGACCAGCCCGTCGACATCGACATCTACTCCACCGACTACTGACCCACCACCAGGAGCACCAGGGAATGCAAGACGCACAGGCAAGTACCTCTCCGACCCGCGAGCAGTTCAGCGCGGCCTACACCAGCGAGGACCGCATGGCGGTGCGCTCGGTGACGGCGCTGATGACGGCCAGCGGTTTGTCGCAGGCCCAGCTGGCCAAGATGGCCGGCTGCAGCCCCACCACCGTGTGCCAGGTATTGAGCGGCTCGCTGCCGCGCTCGCCCAGCCAGTGGCTGGGTGATTTCAAGCGCGTGGTCGATCGGCACATGGGCCACGATCTGGCCCTGCCGGCCTGGGTGGCCGGCGCGGATGATTCGGATCCGATGGAGACGCCCTTCGTCGAGACCAGCGTGTTCCGGGCCGTGGCCGCGGCCTGCTATCGGGCGCGGCGCTATGGCGGCTTTGCGGTGGTGGCGGCGTTTGTCGGCACCGGCAAGACCACGGCGATTCAGCGCATCGCCGCCGAGCAGGACGACGTCTACGTGATCCACGGCCTGCCGGGGATGAGCCATTCGATTCTGCTCGATGAGCTGGTTGCCCAGGTGGGCTGCCCGGTGAAGGTGTCCAGCACCAAGACCGGCGGCACCAAGGCCGAGAAGCTGCGCGCGGTGATCGGCGCGCTGAAGGGCAAGCAGGCGCTGATTCTGCTGGACGAGGCCGAGACCTGCTCGGCCTCGACGCTGGAGTATCTGCGCCGCATCCGCGACCTGGCCGAGGCCGGCGTGGTGCTGTGCGGCACCGAGAAGCTGATGCCGATGGTGCGCGACCCGCGCGGCCGCTTCGGGCAGATCAGTTCACGCGTGCTGTTCTGGCCGCCGATCATCCGGCGCTGCTCGGCCGACGATATCCGCGCACTGGCAGAGGCCTGCATGCCGGATGTGGCGCTGACCGACGAGCTGCTGACCGCGCTGGAAACCGCCTGCGACGGCTCGGCCCGCGTGCTGTGCAACGGCGTGCTGCCCGGTCTGCGCGACTACGGCCTGGCCAAGGGCCACGCGCTCACGCCGCAGCTGATCAAGAAGATCAGCCGCGACCTGCTGGGCTTTACCCCGGCGAGGAAGTCGGCATGATCCGGTCAGCATGCAAGAACATCAAGCCGGCCGCGCTGCCGCAGACCTGGACCTGGGAGGAACAGCCCAAGCTCGTCCGCGTGGAAGGGTCAGACAGCGTGTGCTGCAAGCCCGAATCCTTCGTGCTGTCGATCCGCAACGTCCAGTTCCTGACCGCGACTTATGACTGCCCCTTCTGCGGTTTGCAGAACGAGGTCGTGATCGCAGACTGGGCTTGGGGTATGCGCTACTGCTCCCATTGCAGCGCGATGCACGTGGTCAACGCATCCGAGAACCCGCCCTGGATCAATTGCAGCCTCACCGACGGCGGGAAGATGGAAGCTGAAGTGATACCGCTCATGCATCGGGTTGGTTCGAAGCGGAGGAAGTCGGCATGAGCAAGATTGTCACTCTGCCTGTCGCCTGCGCCCTGGGCGAAGCGTGCAGCCACGATGGCCGCCAGTACCGCGTATCGGTGGGCCGCGAGCGTCTGATTCTGCAATCGCGCCAGACCGGGCAGCAGACGGGCCTGAAGTGGGATGAGCTGGTCGAGGTGGCCCGCCGCGCCGGCCTGGATCTGGACGGTCAGCTGGAGGGCCCCGATGCAGCTTGAACGAGACGTGCTGAAGGACCGCGCCCTGGCCGTCCTGCGCCGGCATGTCGGCAAAGGCCAGGCCATCACCATGACGCGCCTGACCGCAGCTATCCAGGGCGGTGATGTGATCCCGTCTCGGCGGTACGAAGA
>JBJHCC010000086.1:0-6823 GCA_050485825.1 Gammaproteobacteria bacterium | reverse complement strand
GCGGCGCTGCGGCATTCGGGACGTTGAGCTCCGTAATCCAGCCAAGCAGCTCGTTGAAGGTGTCAGCCACGATCTGGCGATCGGACTCGTTGACGGCCACCTCCCGACCACGATGGGTTTCGCTGGCCGCGCGGCTGCCCTCGCCCTGGATCTCGGTGGCCAGGGTCTGGCTGGTCAGCGCCTTGCTCATCTCTCGGTTGCAGAGGTTGATCAGGCGCTCGTGGATAGCAGCCTTGCCGTCGCCGCTGCTCAGCAGCTCCACGCCGGAGCCGTCCTGCACTGCGGCCACGGCGTCTTCGATCATGTCGCGCAGGGCGTCGGCCAGCGCATCCTGTTCTTCCTTCGGCGCGCCGGCCGGATAGCGGCCGATGGCCCACGGCAGGCCGTACTTTTCGGCGAACTTGACGAAGAAGCGGAAGCCGCCGTGCTTGAAGGTGTAGGGCCAGAAGCACGATGAGAACACCGCTACGCCGTATGGGTTTTCCTGGCTGGGCATGTGGCGGGTGAGCAGCCACTTCCGTTCGCCCAGGGCGATGCCTTCGACCGGATCAGATCGCACGCGTAGACGCAGCTCGTTCTCCTGGCCGAAGGTGAAGCGTCGTTGCGGCCGATCGAGCACGGCGTCCGGCACCACGTAACCTCCCTCGCGCTTCCAGACCACCTCATGCACGGCGTAGCCGCGGAACACGGCCTGCCCCATCATCCAGATGACGTCTGACCAGTGCATGCCCGGCGCCGGCCGCCGGCGCATGATCTGCTCGCACAGCTCCAGCGCGCGCTGGTCGCTTGGGCTGTCACCGCCGGCCTCGAGCCGCCATTCAAAGCCGAGCAGTGCGGAGCGGATCGAGCGCAGCTCGCCGAGCACGTGCGCGTCCATGCCGATGCCCTCGTAGGCTTCCTGGTCCCGATTCAGCCGCCGCAGGATCGGGTCGGGGTTGGGCAGAAATCGCAGCGCATTGGTGAAGTGCGGATCCGTTGACCGGGTCGCCAGTGCCTGGGTCAGGGTAGATGCGGAGATGCGGCGGAGTTCCATCAATAGCCTCTCAGGTCGGCGCGCTCGCGCCGGCGGCGGGTGTGAATCGTTGAGCCGCCGACCCGGCTGAGCGCCAGGGTCCACAGCATGTGCAGGCAATCCGGCCCGTCGTCGTGATCGGCTTTCGGCCAGTGCCGGAGCTGCCCCAGGAGGGTGCTCTGGCTGGGATGAAAGCGGATCAGACCGTTCGCCACATGCGGCTGCAGGCTGGCGATGCGCAGGTCCTTGTCCGAGTGCGGCGTGACGGCCACGGCTGGCACCGGAACATGGCGCGCCGCTGAGCGCTTGACCAGCTCCTGGCGCATGAACTCCTGGAACTGCACCGACTCGAACGACCAGGCCATGCAGTGGTACTGCTTCTGCAGCGCGATGATGCGCTCGATGATCAGATCCGGCAGGCGCTTGGCGATCTCGGCCTCGATCACGTCGAGGATGCCGTGCTCGCGATCAAAGCCGCCGATCAGAATCGCGCTCGGGTCGCGGCCGCGACCCTGTTTGCCCAGGCTGGGATCGCAGGCGCCAAAGAACACCCAGCGCGGGCAGGTTTCGACCCAGAAGATGACGCTGGCAAACGGCGCATCCTTCTCACTGATCGGGTCGTTCTGGTACTCCGCATCGAAAGTGTCGTGGCCATCGCGCGCGCGGATGATCATCAGCCGCACCAGCGGCCGGGCGCTCGGCCAGCTCACGCGTGCGCCAGCGTCCATGCTGTCCTGGTGCTGCCGGTAGAACCGCATCGCGGCATCTTCGCCGCGGTTGAGCAGCCGTTCCTCGAACTGGTCCCACAGGTCCATGCGCGCCGGCCAGTCGAGAATGGCCTGGAAGCGCTTGCGCCGCCACAGCGGGTTCTTCAGCAGCCGGCTCAACACCGAGTCGTAGTGCAGCACCGTACCGATCACGATCACATCCATGCGGCCGCTGGCATCGCCCAGCTGCAGTACGGTCTTGTTCAGCCAGCTCTGCAGCTTGTCGCGCTGCTCGGGGCTGCGCACGTTCTCGTCGTTCTCGAGGTCGTCGCCAATGACCAGGTCCGGCCGGTGCGGCCCGTGCCGCCGGCCTCGCATTCGCTTACCTGACCCGAACGCTTGAATCTTGCGGTTGTTGCGGGTGATCAGCACGCCTTGCTGCCAGACCCGGCCGCGACCGCAGATGCTGGGAAAGTCATTGATCAGGCGCGGGTTGGAATCCAGCTCGGCCTTCATGCCCTCCAACTGCTCGGCCGCCTGCTCGAAGGCATCCATGATCAGGCAGATGTAGTGCTTGCGCGCGGTGATCACGCACCAGATGGAAAAGATCATGCCGACGATGGTGGACTTGGCCTCGCCACGCGGGGCGGCGATCACCTGGTGCACGCCTTGCGCCTGGTTCACGATCTCGGGCAGCTGCGCGTAAAGGTAGTCATGCAGCGCCGAGTTGTCGAACTTGACGTAGTGCGGAAAGTAGGTGCGAGCGAAGAACTCGAAATCCTTCGCCGCCCGCTTCCGGCGCTGGTCGGCCGCTGCCGGATCGGGCGCAAAGCCCTCGACCTCGTTCTCGATCTGCCGGCGCAGCTCGCTCCCGAGCTCGGCCAGGCGCTTCTCGAACTCCTTGCGGCTTAAGTCGGCCATGCGCTCAGCCGTAGGTGGTGGCCAGGGTGCGGCCGAAGGGCTCGAGCACGCTGATCAGGGCTTCGGCATGCTCCGGGTGCTCTGCGCGCACGAAGCGGGCCAGCAGGTCCAGCACCTCCAGCGCCATCGCCAGCCGGCCGATCTCCGGCGCGCCTTTGGTAGCCGCGCGCATGGTCTTGGTGTAGGCGTCCGACAGCCGGCTGATGGCTTCGGCTTTTTTGAGGGGGTCGGCGTCGGCATCGCGGATTTGCTCCACGGTGCTTTGAAACAGCAGCGCAAAGTCTTCCAGCAGCTGGGTCGTCAGCTCGCCCAACCCGCCGGACGACATTCGCGAAGCTGCGCGCGCCTTGTCCCAGCACTGGCCGTCGGCCTTGGCCTGGCGCTTCCAGCCCTGGGCGGCCGAGTAGCTCACGCCGACGCGCTCGGCGGCCGCCTCCAGCGGCAGCCGGTCCTGGACGTAGGCCTGGCGCACCGCCTCCCGGATATCCTGGGAGTACGCCATCGGTCAGACTCCGACTGAGCGGCGCAGGAACTCCACGATCAACGTGACCCCCGTCGCCGCCATGACCCCGCCCACCGCGCCGTGAACGGCCGACGACTTCTCGACCGCGCGCAGCCGGGCCTCCATGCTATTGAGTTGCGAGCCCTGCGAGGTCTGCCCCAGCTGGATCGCTTCCAGCTTGCTCTCGATCCGCCCCAGCGCGCGGGCAACGTCGACATCCGTGGGGCGCAGCGCGGGAGCGCTAGGGTTGTTTGAATCGCTCATTGAGATTCCTGAGTTCTTGTCGGTCGATCTGGCATTGCTCGATCACGGCATAAAGCGCCACGTTCAGCTCCAGGGCGTCCAGCCAAAGCAGCCAGGGCACCGGCTGCGGCACATCCAGCGGTGCCACCCGCTCAGCGGGGACGGGCACCCACTGGCGCACCGTCCGGGTGACCGGCACGGTGTGCACGATCGGCGGCGTCGCGCAGGCGCTCAGCAGCATCACCAGGCACAGGCAGCACAGCGCAAGCATCCAGCTCGGCCGCCTGGCGCACGGCTTGGCGCGTGTCACGGGTGCGCTCGGCCAGCCGCTCGGCCTCGAGCGCGCGGCGCGCGGCGTCGGCGGCTCGATCGGCCTCGATGACAGTGGCCTCACCAATGCAGCGCTCAAGATCCGCCTCCAGTTGAAGCAGGTTGGCCAGGTTGTCTCGGGTGGCTTCGCGGCAGGTGCTTAAACGCTCGGCCGTCTGACCGGCAGAGCGCCGTTCCTCGCTGAGCTGCCAGGTCTGCCAACCCAGGCCCGCGAGCAGCGTGACGATCACCGCGCCGCATGCGATCAGCGCCTTGAGCATTGCCAGCGCCGCGCCGGGTCATCACGCCAAGGGCAGACCGGCGATCCGGCCCAGCCGGCCGCGGCGTACACCGGTTCCAGCTCCAGCAGAATGCGGGTCACATAGGCCCGGTTCTCGCGCCGGGCCCAGTCAGCCCGGGCCGTGTGATGATCGACATGGCCAAACCAGCGGTCTGGATCATCGCCGGCCTGTTCAGCCAGCCGCCTGTCGCGCCCCAGCCAGCCGATGCCGCCGTTGTAAGCCGACAAGGTCATGGCCCACTCTTCGCAACCGTTGGCGGCACTGATCCGCTTCAGGAGCCAGTCGTTGTAGAGCACCTGCGCCCGGATCGCCCAGGCGGGGTTGGTCGGGTCGGCAGGGTTCAACTGGCGCGGGAAGCGCTGCGCCATGTCGGCGGCTGTGGCCGGCATGAACTGCGCCAGGCCGCACGCACCGGCCCAGCTGCACACGTCGGGCCGCCAACTGGATTCCTTGTGCAGCTGCGCGGCCAACCGGGCGACAGGCGCTTCCGGGCCGAACACGGCGCGCGCTTCTCGGGTGAGCTGCCGCTCGAACTGCGCGGCCGCTGCCGGCACTTGCGCTTCTGCCTTGACTGCAACGGTCGCCATCAGCAGGATCAGCACATAGCAGACGTACAGCGGGGCCATGCGTTGCCGCCGCGTCAGCGTTATGAACTCGCCCAGCGTTTTCATACCGCCACCGCCACAGCAATCATGCCGGCTGCAATGACCAGCGCCTGGCCCAGCCCGGCGATACATCGGTGCAGCGGTTCGGTGTACTCGGAGACATTGAGCTTGATCAGCCGCCGCGAAACGATCCAGCCGATCAGCGCGCCGGTGGCGACCTGGCCGACTGAGCCGAGCCAGCGCGACAGGTATCCGCTGGCTGCAAACACCACCAGCAGCACCACGATCACGATCAGCGCGATGGCCCAGACTTCCAGGCCGCGAATCTTGTTCAGGAGGGTGTTCATGACATGGCCTCTCTACCTCGAAAGATCAGCAAAAGCAGGCGAAACGCCCGTGTCTGCATCTTGGCGGGGGAGATAGGCGGCGCTTAGCGTGAAGGGGTTCACGCGGCAAGGCGCGATGGGGCTTCAGTGTGCCTCAAGCATCGTAGTTGGCGCAACTGTCGAACAGTCGACCCTGGCGATCGGCCTAGGCTTGCGCCTGGCGCTTGCGGGCGCAGATGGCCAGCACCCAGCGCCGCGTCAAATCAAACTCTCGCGCCAGCTGTGATTCAGTCCAGCCCGCCTGGCGTAGCTCCCAGAGCCTGGCATCGCGGGCTTGCACTGCGATCTTGTCTTCCTTCGGCAGCTCCAGTCGCTCGCCCCCGTGATGCTCGCACAGCACGGCCAGCGCTTCCTTGCCGATCACTTGCGCCAGCACGCGATCATCCGTCGCTTTCTTCGGGATCCACACCTGCTGGCCGCCGCGTGCCCGGATCAGCTTGATCGTGCGCGCGTAGCCGATGCGCTGGATCAGCATCTTCAGCTGCGGCGGCAGCAGCCGCACATCGACGCCCGGCTGCTCGCTCACGACGGCACGCCCTTCAGCATCCGGCGCAGCTCGCGCACCTGTCGCTTGCCGTGCTCGCGATCGACCGGCGGCGGCTCAAGCAGCGGCGGCCGCGGCCGCGGCGGCAGCGCATCCAGCAGTTGCTTCGGCGCCGGCCAGCGCTCGACGCGCGCACCCAGCCGGGTGAAGCCCTCCAGAATGCGCGGCGTGTCCAGATCTTGCTCCCAGGCTCGGCCCGAGTTCCACAGCAAGTGGATCCACAGCTGCTTGGTCGCCGGCATCAAGTCCAGGGCAGGCTCGTTCGGCAGGCTTAAGGCGACCAGGACCTTAAGCCCATCGGCGACAGCGCGCCGGAACCAAGTCGGCGGATCAGTCTTCATCCAGCAACCTCAACGCATCGGCGCGCTTCGAGGCCGGCCCCGGCCGCTGTCCTGGGCGCGATCGATCGACCGTCACCGGCACCGACTCGGCCAGCACCGCATCCAGCACGCGGGCCAGATAGCGATGGTTGCCCAGCGGCTGCCAGTCGCTGCCCTTGCGCCGCTCGTCCAGCGCGGCCAGCGTGCGCAGGCAGGCGTCCGCCAGCTCCTCCAGCCCCGCCGACCGGCCCCGGGCCAGCGCCAGCACATCCTCCGCCAGCCGCCGCGCGCGGGTCCAGCGCAGCGCCTGGGCGCGCGGCTTGAACAGGCCCAGGTAGGCAATCAGCGGCGCCGTAGCCGGGCCGCACTCTCGCAGCAGGCCGAACAGCGCGCGTGCCTCGGCGTCTTCAGCCAGGGCGCTCAGCTCCAGCCGGCTGTTGCAGTGTGGGCAGGTCACATTCATGCCTGCACCGCCGCTTCCGCGCCTTCGCGCGCGGCCCAGGTTTGCAGAGCGGTGATCACCGTCACCGCCTCATCGTGGCGCAGCCAGTCGGGGGAGTACTTCTTGGTCAGCCGGTAGCAGAACTTGCCCAGGTTCTTCTCGCTGGGCACGCGCACCACGCCGGCCTTGCCCAGCGCGATCCACATCGCCCTGATCTTGTCCGCCTGGGTCTTCTTCTCCGGCGCCTTGTGCCGGCTCGGCGGGGAGTACTTGCGCCGGTCCTTGCGCTTCGGCTCCCACCCGCAGGTGACGCGGAAGTGGTGCAGCAGCTGCCGCCGCTCAGCGTCGGTCAGCTGGCCGGATGAGTCGGTGCGCCCTTGGGCAATCCGCGCCACCAGGGCGCGGTAATCTGCCTCGCTCAAGGCCAGATCGCGCCGGGCCATGTGGATGCAGCGCAGCTGATAGTTCCTGACTGAATCACCTTGGATTGCCATGCCGGACCTCACAGCGCCATGCGTGGCCATGCCAGG
>JBJHCC010000085.1:0-7243 GCA_050485825.1 Gammaproteobacteria bacterium | reverse complement strand
ATACCAAACAACCCAGCCAGCGCACCCGCGCTAACCCACCCCTTCCGTCACCCTGGAAGGCGCCGAGCATCGCAGGGCCGGGCGGAAACAAGGGAGCGACTGTTTGAGCGCAGCGAGTTGAGCGACCGCCGCCCGGACCGAGAAGCGCAGGGGACCCGCCAACGGCGGGCGCCTTCGTGGGTGACAGATCTTTTGGTTTCTTTTGGATCGTCTGCCAAAAGAAACTCGCCCAGCAAGCGCAGCGTGGGCGAAACCCAAGAACCAGCCAATCAAAAAAACCAGCCCGCCCCCAGGCGCCCCATACCAAACAACCCAGCCAGCGCACCCGCGCCCACCACTCACCCCCTTATATGAGCCCCATCGCACTGATCAGCACACCAACCAGCGCCATGACCGCTATCAGCGGATAGAGGCCCAGGCGGACGCCGAACAGCAACAGCGCGGCGAAGATGCAGAGGATCAGGGCCCAGGGATCAAGACTGGCGGCGACGGGGGCATCGAATCGGATGGCGAGGAACTCGATTTCGCGCTGCTGGGTGAACAACAGCCGCAGGGCAAACCACAGCGCCAGGTTGGCAATCACGCCGACGACGGCGGCGGTGATCCCGCGCAGGGCGCCATTGATGCGAGCGTTGCCGCGCAGCTGCTCGACGCGGGGCGCGAACAGGAAAATCCAGAGGAAAGACGGTGCGAACATCACCCAGGTAGTGAGCATGCCGCCGAGGCTGCCGGCCAGCAAAGGGTGGAGCAGATCAGCCTGGCGCCAGGCGGCGAGGAAGCCGACAAACTGAGTTACCAGGATCAGCGGCCCCGGGGTGGTCTCGGCCAGTCCGAGGCCATCAAGCATCTCGCCGGCTGTCACCCAGGCCTGGGTCTCGGCGGCGTACTGGGCGACCCAGGCCAGGATCGCGTAGGCACCGCCGAAGCTCAACACTGACATCAGGCTGAAGAAGCCGGCCAGCTGGGTCCACACCGAGTCCGTACCCAGCCAGATCGCCAGGCCGATCAGCGGTAGCAGCCAGGCGACGGCGGCCAGCAGTGGAACACGGCCCGGCACCGTTCTGACTTCGGCTGTCGCCACTGGCACGGCCACGTCGCGAAACACGAACAGCCCGATGACGCCGGCGCCCAGCACGACCAGAGGGAACGGCAGGTCGAGAAAAAACATGGCGATGAAGGCCAGCGCGGCGAGCACCAGCGCCCTCGCCCCGACCACGACTTTGCCGGCCATCCGGATCAGGGCCTGGGCGACGATGGCCAGGACCGCGCATTTGAGCCCGAACAGCAGACCTTCCACCAGCCCGACCTGGCCGACGGTGACGTAGAGCAGGCTCAGGCCCAGCATCAGCAAGGCGCCGGGCAGGATGAAGATGATGCCGGCCAGCAGACCACCGCGCACGCCGTGCATCAGCCAGCCGATATAGGTCGCCAGTTGCTGCGCCTCCGGGCCGGGCAGCAGCATGCAGAAGTTGAGCGCGTGGTTGAAACGGGCCTGGTCCAGCCAGCCCTTGTCGTCGACGATCAGGCGCTGCATCAGGCCGATCTGCGCTGCCGGCCCGCCAAAGCTCAGGATAGCGATCCGCCACCAGACGGACAGTGCTTCGCGGAGACTTGGGGCTGCCGGCGTCATCGCTTCATCCTCGCGAAGTTGCTGCAGACCGATATCGTCCGTCGGCCGCGTGGGGCCGACCTACGGAGTTGATGCTCGTCTGGGGCTTTGCGGCGGGTGAATGGCCCGGAGCGGGTCGGTCGGGGCCACGTCCCCGACGGACGATGGGGGGCTTCGACGAACATGGTCCGTCGGCCGCGTGGGGCCGACCTACGGGTTTGGTGCACGGCCGTGGCTTTGCGGTGGGTGATTGGCCCGGCATGAGTAGGTCGGGGCCACGTCCCCGACGGACAATGGGGGGCTTCGGCGTACATGGGCCGTCGGCCGCGTGGGGCCGACCTACGGGTTTGGTGAACGGCCGGGGTTTTGCGGTAGGAAATTGGCCCGGCATGAGTAGGTCGGGGCCACGTCCCCGACGGACGATGAGGGGCTTCGGTGCACATGGTCCGTCGGCAGCGTGGGGCCGACCTACGCGGCCCGGGTGGCGGCCAGGGCGGTGTCGAGGTCGGCGATCAGGTCGTCGACGTCCTCGATGCCAACCGAGAGGCGGATCAGGGTGTCGGTGATGCCGAGCACCTCCCGGCGGTCCTTCGGCACCGAGCCGTGGGTCATGATCGCGGGGTGGTTGACCAGCGACTCGACGCCGCCCAGGGATTCCGCCAGAGCAAACAGCCGGGTGTTCTCGAGGAAGCCGCGCGCGCGCGCCAGGTCGCCGCCGATGTCGAAGCTGATGATGCCGCCGAAGCCATTCATCTGAGCGCGGGCCAGCGCTTTCTGCGGGTGCGAGTCCAGCCCCGGGTAGATCACGCGCTGGACTTCCGGCCGGCCTTCCAGCCAGTGGGCGATGGTTTCGGCGTTGTCGCAGTGGGCGCGCATCCTCAAGGCCAGGGTCTTGACCCCGCGCATCGCCAGCCAGGCGTCGAAGGGCCCCTGGACGCCGCCGGCCGAGTTCTGCAGGAAGCCGAGCTGCTCGCCCAGTGCGTCGTCGCGGACGACCAGAGCGCCGCCGACCATGTCGGAATGGCCGTTCAGATACTTGGTCACCGAGTGCACGACGACGTCCGCACCCAGATTCAGCGGTTGCTGCAGCATCGGCGTGGCGAAGGTGTTGTCGACCACCAGGCGCGCGCCGATCGAACGGGCCAGTTCGGCCATGGCGGCGATGTCGACCAGCTGCAGCATCGGATTGGTCGGTGTTTCCACCCAGATCAGGCGGGTGCGGTCGGTCAGCGCAGCGCGTGCGGCGTCGAGGTCGCTCAGGTCGACGAAGCTGAAATTCAGCCCGGACGAGCGCCGGCGGACTCGCTCGAACAGGCGCCAGGTGCCGCCATAGAGGTCATGCATGGCGAGCACATGATCGCCGGGTTCGAGCAGGTGCAGCAGGGTGTCGATCGCCGCCATGCCGGAGGCGAAGGCGAAGCCGTGGCGGCCGTCTTCGAGGTCGGCAATGCAGGCCTCCCAGGCCTTGCGCGTGGGGTTGTGGGTGCGCGAGTACTCGAAACCCTGATGGACGCCCGGGCTTTCCTGGACATAGGTCGAGGTGGTGTAGATCGGCGTCATGATCGCGCCGGTCGAGGGATCGGGCTGCTGGCCGGCGTGGATGACGCGGGTGGCGAGCTGGGTGGGTTTGTCGCTCATGGGGCTGGAAGGAGATTTGGAGTCTGGGCAGTCTACGGGAAATGGGGTTTCTGGTTTCGGGTTTCCCGGATTCCGGTGAAAAGTAAGCGTTGAAAAGTGAAGGGTGAAGGGCTACCCGCGCGTGTGGCCGGCGGTCCATGCCGGCCTAAGCCCGCACCGTCCGTCGCCCGCATGGGACCGACGTACGCGGAGATTTCAGGTTTCAGCTTGGCCGGGGGCAGCGGGTCAGAGGCGGGGCAGCACGAGGGTGGCGAACGCGGCGATGCCGCTGAGCGCGACCAGGCCGATGGCGACCCAGGTCCAGGGGCTGATGCCCGGCCGTTCGGTTTGCTGCAGCACGCTGGGCGGGCGAAGACCCGGGGCCTGGAGGACGAAGCGGTGTTCGCCCAGGCGAATCTCGTCGCCGGACTTCAGAGCCTGACGGGCGACCGGCTGGCCGTTCAGCCAGGCCTGGTCGGCGGCCTCGAGGATCAGGGTTTCGCCGTCGAAGCGAATACTGGCGTGGCCGGCGCGCAGGCCGTCGATGCGGATATGCGCATCGGCATCGCTGCCGATGGCGGTTTCGGCGTCGGCCAGGTCGAAGGTCTGGCCGGTCAGCGGGCCGGAAGCGGCCTTGAGGCGAAATTTCATGGCGGCAAAGACTCCAGGCGATCAGTCGGGTTCGCGATAGTCGACCAGCTCGCGCAGTACGGCGGTAGCGTAGCTGCCGGCGCCCAACACGAAGCTCAGGCACAGTACATCAGGTTCGGGAAAGGACCATTCAAGCGCCGCCACGCGCATGCGCAGGGCCCGGCGCTGATGCTGCAGGCGAAACTGCTTCAAACCCTGGACCAGCTCCGGCTCGGCGTCAAGCACCGCCGCCTCCAGTTCGGCCACGGCGCCGCCCACCGGCGACTCGCCCTCGCCGGCCAGCGGCCCGGTCGGATGCAGGTCCAACAGACGGCAGCGCTCGATCTGTTCTTGGTCCTGCCAGTCGGCCGGAAAGTGGCTGTGACTGCCGTCGAGCATGGCCACATCGCCGTCAATCAGGCGGTTCCAGCTGCCATCGGCAATGCGCTGTTCCAGGACACGATTGAACAGGTAGCTGCGCGCGGCGGAAAGGTAGA
The DNA here is from genome assembly GCA_050485825.1 of Gammaproteobacteria bacterium. Lineage (GTDB taxonomy): Bacteria > Pseudomonadota > Gammaproteobacteria > Xanthomonadales > Wenzhouxiangellaceae > Wenzhouxiangella. Next base: position 2,890 of record JBJHCC010000085.1, on the reverse strand, counting down.
AGCCGCGCTTGTCCTTCGAGGGCTTGCGACGCAGCTGACCGGCGAACAGGGCGCGGGCGCGGCTCAGGTTGTTGCCACCGAAGCGCTGCTCGCCGAATCCGTTGGGGGCGCCGTGGTCGCGGATCCGCTGGAGTCGGTCGTTGAGCGCCTCGAGCTCACCGTCCAGCTCACGCACGGTCAGCTCGAAGCGGTTGCCGGCAAGGCGGCCGCGCTGGATCTTGCGCCGCGAGCGGCTGGCCTCGAGGATGGTGATGCCATCCAGCGCCCAGTCCTGCCAGGGCGGATCAGGCTGGCCCGGCAGATGCAGGGAGAACCACTGGCGGGTGACGGCGTGCCGATCCTTCAGCCCGGCGAAGCTGAGCTGGCGCGGATGTACGCCGGCGGCGCGGGCCAGGGCGGTGGCGACGAAGGCGCTGTTCTGTTCGCGCTTTTCGATCCACAGCCAAAGATGCTCCCCCTCACCGTCCGGGACATGGCCGAGGTTTTCGGTGACCCGGAAATCCTCGGGTGTCACGCGAATGCGGCCGCGCGCCGGCGGCCCGCCCCAGGCGTAAGGGGTCATGGTTCGCGATCCAGGTCTTCGGGGCGAACGATGAGGAAGAACTCTTCGTCCTCGCGAATCAGACCGAGTTCGGCGCGGGCGCGCTCCTCGATCGCCTGCAGGCCGGCGCGCAGGTCTTCCACTTCCGCCGCGAGAGCATCGTTGCGGTCGAACAGGCGACGGTTCTCCTCCTGCTGCTCGGCCACCAGGGCGCGCAGCGAGCGCAGCTCGGCCAGTTCCTGCCAGAGCCGGATCTGAACCAGCAGCAGCAGGACCACCAGAACGATCAGGACGATGCGCATGGCGCGCCCGCCGCGTTCAGAAAGGCTTCCACGATGCCGCGGTAAAGGCCGGGCAGGCGTTCCAGGTCGGCCAGCGCGATGTGCTCATCAATGCGGTGGATGCTGCGGTTGACCGGGCCGAGTTCGACCACGGGAATGCCCAGCGGGCCGAAGAAGCGCCCGTCGGAGGTGCCACCGCCGGTATCCATGACCGGTGTCACGCCCAGCTGCGCCCGGCAGACTTCGGCTGCCAGCGCCGGCAAGGCGCCGGTGGCCGGTCCGAAGGGCTGGCCGGACACTCGCCAGTGCAGACTCCAGGGGCCGGGGTCGTGGTTCTCGATCAGCGTGCGAATTCGTGCCTCGAGCTGTTCGGCCGGGCTGTTCGGGTTGTTGCGCAGGTTGAACATCAGCACCAGTTCACCCGGCGTGACATTGTCGGCGCCGGTGCCGGCCTGGATGTTGGAGATCTGCAGGCGCGTGGGCGGAAAGAAGGCGTCGCCATCGGCAAAATCGAGGGCGCCCAGGGCGGCGATCAGCGGGCCGGCCCGGTGCACCGGATTATCGGCCGGGTCGGCGTAGGCCGTATGACCCTGGCGGCCGCGCACGCTCAGGCGCGCCTGGATGCTGCCGCGCCGACCGATGCGCAGGTTGTCGCCGAGCATCTCCAGGCTGGAGGGCTCACCGACCAGGCAGGCATCGGGCAGCAGGCCGCGCCCGCTCAGCCACGGCATCACGGCGCGCACGCCGTTGATTGAAGGACCTTCTTCGTCCGAGGTCAGCAGCAGGGAAATCGTCCCGGGATGATCCGGGCGCTCGGCCAGGTAGCGCTCCAGGGCAATGACGAAGGCAGCCACCGAGGACTTCATGTCGGCCGCACCGCGCCCGTACAGCACGCCATCGCGCTCAGTCGGCTGGAACGGCGGGCTGGTCCATTCCGATTCCGGCCCCGGCGGCACCACGTCGGTGTGCCCCAGCAGCAGCAGATGCGGGCTGTCTTGACCGTGCCAGGCAAACAGATTGCTCACCTCTTCGACATCGACACGCTCGACGACCATGCCGGCCGCGGCCAGACGCTTCCCGATCAGATCGAGGCAGCCGGCATCTTCCGGCGTTACGGAGGGCCGTCCGATCAGATCCTCGGTCAGCGCGCGGACAGGAGAAGGTGTGGACATCCGCACATTGTAGTGTGACGTGCGCCAGCGCAAGGGCCGAGCTGGTTTATCAAAAACCTGGAGAAACGCCGTCTCCCGTCACCCCAAGGATGCCGGGTGTGGGAAAACAGCGTCCGTCGGCCTCGTGGGGCCGACCTACTCGGTGACCGATCCAATCTCCGTGGCATCGACCGGCACCCGTAGGTCGGGGCCACGTCCCCGACGGTCGATGTGGGGCTTCGGCAACCATGGTTCGTCGGCCGCGTGGGGCCGACCTACTCGGTGTTCGATCCAATCTCCGTGGCATCGACTGGCTCCGGGTAGGTCGGGGCCACGTCCCCGACGGACGATGTGGGGGCTTCGGCAACCATGGTTCGTCGGCCGCGTGGGGCCGACCTACTCGGTGTTCGATCCAATCTCCGTGGCATCGACTGGCTCCGGGTAGGTCGGGGCCACGTCCCCGACGGACGATGTGGGGGCTTCGGCAACCATGGTCCGTCGGCCGCGTGGGGCCGACCTACTCGGTGACCGATCCAATCTCCGTGGCATCGACCGGAAACCCGTAGGTCGGGGCCACGTCACCGATGGACGATGTGGGGGCTTCGGCAACCATGGCCCGTCGGCCGCGTGGGGCCGACCTACTCGGTGCTCGACCCAATCGCCGCGCCATCGACTGGCACCGGGTAGGTCGGGGCCACGTCCCCGACGGACGATGGCGGGGCTTCGGCAACCTTGGTCCGTCGGCCGCGTGGGGCCGACCTACTCGGTGTTCGATCCAATCTCCGTGGCATCGACTGGCTCCGGGCAGGTCGGGGCCACGTCCCCGACGGACGATGTGGGGGCTTCGGCAACCATGGTCCGTCGGCCGCGTGGGGCCGACCTCCCCCTCCCTTTCACCTTTCACCTTTCACCGTTCA
>JBJHCC010000084.1:0-7273 GCA_050485825.1 Gammaproteobacteria bacterium | reverse complement strand
TTCCATTGCCGAGCGCCGCAGCAACTCTTGAGCCTTGGGCGGCAACTTCCGTGCATCAATCTTGCTTCGGCCTGTCATCCTCCATAGTATAACCTATGAGGCTTTACTTATGCAAGTATTAATATGCTCGTGCTCGCCGGCGTGCTGACCATCGGCATTGCCTGTGCTGACGAAGCTGCAGTAGGCATCGATGACCTGGAACCGGCGCTTGAGCGGCTGGTTTCCCGCAGCAATCCGGATGCCTTTCTGATCATCCAGGAAGCCGGATCTGGCAAGTTTGTCCAGTTTTCTCATCACCCGGAACATGGGCTGCGCTTTGACCTGCCGGTGGACGGCTTGTCCGATGATGAGCGAATGCGCGCCAGCTTGCATCTGGTCAATGAGAATGCGGAGCTTCTCAGCTGGGAGGTCGACGGCAGCCGCTCAAGTGCCTATGGCAAGTCGATGCAGCGCGATGTCCCGGCTGCCGCGCGGCTGGCCCGTATCGTCCTCCTCGACGTGTATGGATTCGGCTCGGATGCGCGCTACACGCTGGTTGAAAATTGAGCTGTCCAGACCTCAGGGCGGCCGCTGGCATCCTTGCAGACACCGATAGCCGTACCGCCGAGCACCTGGCCGAGAAGTGTCGCGACCGGATTCGCGAAGGCGGGCTGGCTTCGGCCGAGAGCGGCCCAGATACGCGGGTCACCGTCAGCCTGGGGGGGCAGCCTCGATCCCCAGCCCTGACAAGGACCAAGCCGCCGCGCTTCTCCGCAAGGTCGACCGCAGGCTCTACCGCGCCAAGCGACCCGGCCGAGACCGGGTCGTAGCCGCGGATGCCCCGCCCTCTCGCCACCCGGATCAGGATTCGGAATCCCTCGATTCGCAGATCGATGCGGACAAATCCAGGGCCCAGTGAATCAGACTCGTTCTTCCATCATGCTCAGCAAGGGTTGCAGGCGCTGGCGCAGATGGCTGAGGTGCGGTCTGATGCAGTCGATTTGGCCGGCCTCAGCGAGCCGCAGTGCTTCTTCGAGATCAGGCGCGGCCATGCCTTCAACGGCCTCCAGGGCTGCGGCGCCGCGGCCGCCGACCTTGCCGGTCAGGCCCGCCTCCAGCATTGCGCTGGCATCGCGGACATCGTCGAGCCGGATCGACTGAATGGTGAAGCGGGCGCGGACGTCGAGCACATCACCAGGTGCGCAGAGCCCGAGCTCGACGAGATCCGGCATGAACCGCTCCTGCAGGATTTCGGCGCCTGCCGCGTTGGTGGCCGGCAGAAGAAAGGTGAAGTACTCCCTCCCGGTTCTGAACACAGTGTCTTCCCGACGAATTTGCCGGCTGAGCGTGTCGCCGATTCGCCGTTGGGCGCGGGCTGCGAAGTCGCTGCCCAAATTATCTAGAAGACGCGCCAGCCCGTCGAGCCGAAGGTGCATCAAGGTCAGGGATTGCCCATGCCGTTTGCTGAAGCTGATCGCCTGTTCCAGGCGTGTTTCGCAATAGCGGCGATTGCCCAGACCGCTGCTGTCATCGAGGTGATGACTGCTCTCAAGCTGATGCAGGCGCTGCCGGGACTGTCCGGAGTCCGCATGGGCCTTGGCCCGCGCCATCAACTCCGATGCACTGAAGGGCTTGGTAATGAAGTCAGTCGCGCCGCGACTGAGCGCCTCTTTGCGTTTCTCCTCCCGATCCTCAGCGGCGGTGATCAGCACCACCGGCATCTCTGCCAACCGCGCTGAACCGCTGCTGCGCAGGTCCTTCAGCAGATCAAAGCCGCTCTTGCCGGGCATCTGCAGGTCCGTGAACATCATCTGGATGCTGGGATCGTTGATCAGCGCCTCCCAGGCGGATTCTGCGCTGTCGCAGAGCACCAAATCAAAGTGCTGGGCGAGAATTCGCTCCGCACAGACACGCATCATTCGACTATCGTCAACGAACAGGATTCGCGCGCGCATGGTGGTCTCATTTACGGTCAGGGCTTCCATGGCCGTATAAATGCATGCACCGTGCCAATGCGCGAAAAACTTGAAACCCATCAAAGAAGCAGCTGCAGAAGCGGGACTGATTCATGAGCAGTGCTGTGCCGCTCAAGGCCAAAGCGGGCAGGAATCCGACAGCTGTGGTCGTTAAGGCGGCGAATCCCTGACCGTCGCCAGCCCCGGCTGTTTGGCTGCCGCGCCGAGCCGACTGTCACGCCGCAGGCTGCCGCATTCATAGTTTCTTGTTACTGCGGTGGTACACCTTCCGTTGGCGGCCGGCTCGAGACCATTCCGCCTGATCATCTGCCCAACCGAGAGAATATCGCTATGCGTCCGAGTTTATTGGCTGGCCTGATCTGTGTGTTCGGGCTCCCCGTCGCTGTTGGCTACGCGCAGGTTCCGGCCTGCGAGATCGGAGATGCGGGACTGATCGTCAACGAAGCCAACACTCTGGTCGTGGCGGATCAAGCCAGGCAATACATCGAGCTGCTGGTCGTGGGGTGCCCGGGACGGGGCCGCTATCCCGGCAATGACCCCGACATCCTCGGGCCTGATCCGCTCCGGCTGGATCTGCGAGGCTGGATCATTGACGACAATCATGGCGGCAGTGACTTCGGCGGTAACCAGGGTCTTTCGGCCGGGCACATCCGATTCTCCAACAGTCCGGTCTGGTCGGCGGTTCCGGTCGGGTCGCTGATTCTGATCTACAATCGCGCCGGCTTCCCGGTGGGCAGTTTCCCGGATGATCCGGACGACACCAGTCCGCCCAACAACATCTACATCACCGCACTCGGCGACGAGGTCGATGACCGGCCGCTGTTCGTCAAATCGACCGCCAGCGGCAGCTACCCCGACTATCAGGTCGGTGACGAGCAACCTGATTTGCAGCCGGGCTTCGAGGCCAGCAATCCCGTTTCAAGCTGGGACGTGCTGTTCCTGGACGGGGGCGGCGACGCTGTCCAGACGCGGCGAGCCGACGGCAGCTTTTTTCATGGGATCGTCTGGGGTGATCTCGGCGGTGGAACGCTGGCACCCAATAACGGGGCAGCAACGCCCAGCGCTGGGCAGGGCGCGAACCGATCAGGCGTGCAGGCGCTCAATGCCGTGATCTTTCTCTCTCATAACAACACCAACGGCGTATTTCTGGACAACTATCGGCACGGCAACAACTTCACGATCACGACGACCCAGAATTCGGTGACGGTCACACCCGGTCAGCCGAACAACACCACCGGCGACCGCAATAGCGCCCTGCGCAGCAACTTCAGGCGCTCTCTGAGCGCCGGCCCCGATCAGACCCTATGCGGCACGCAGGTCGAGTTCGAACCAGACGGCGTGATCGGCTTCTGGAGCCCGAACGAGCAATGGCGATTCACCGCGAGCGCCAATCCGGCTGCGGGCATTTTCAATCGCTGGTCCTATGCCTCGGGCCCGGGGGCCGCGAACGATCCCGACAACGTCAGCATCGCCGACCCGGAGAATCCGAGCACCTCGGCGATCGCGCTGGCCGGCCCGGGCCGCTATCGTTTTCGTCGGGAGATGCCGGACCCGGATCGTCTGCCCACCGATCCCACGCTAGCCTTCTGCAGCGACGCCGCGGAGGTCGAGATACTGTTCCTGGGCAGCCCGGAGGCGTCGGCGGGGACGGATCTGCAGGTGACCGGCCTGCAGGCAGAGTTGCTCGGCGAGGATTTGCAGGGCATCGAGGTGTTTGATCCGGTCTGGCGTTTCATCGCCGGGTCCGGCCCGACGGGTGCGCCCGAGCCGATCATCAGCATCGACCCGGAGCGCCCGGCTGGGGCGGCGCAGGTTCAGGTGTTTGCAGCGGGCAGCTATCGCTTCGAGCTGCAGATCGGCGCGGACGGCTGTCTTGCCACGGATACGGTCGATGTGAGCTTTGTTGACGTGCCCGCCGCACCGACCGATGTCGTTGCGACCGCCGCCAATGCCTCGGCCAGCGTCAGCTTCAATCCGCCAGCAGACGATGGCGGCAGCCCGATTCTCGGCTTTACCGCCCAGTCTGAACCCGGCGGCTTGACCAGCCTCGGCTGTACCGCCTCGCCCTGCCTGGTTGAGGGCTTGACCAATGGCACCGTCTACACGTTCAGCGTCTTCGCCAGCAATGCCCTCGGCGATGGCCCGTTGTCAGCGCCGTCGAACAGCATTGTCCCAGCCACAACGCCGGGCGCGGTCAGCGAACTGACAGTCAGCACCGAAGCGGGTTCGGCGCTGGTCAGCTGGGCCGAGCCGGATGACGACGGTGGCTCAGCAATCCTGAGCTACCGGATAGTTGCCGAACCGGGTGAAGCGGTGTGCCTGCTGGACCAGGCCCCACTGCCATTGAGCTGCAGCTTCACGACACTGCCGGCCGGCACCTACACCTTTGCCGTCAGCGCTGGCAATGCGCTTGGGTTCGGACCCGAACTGACCTCGGAGCCGACAGCCATCGTCGCTGCTGTCGTCGCTGAGCCGATCGCGGTGTCCGTACTCAATGACAGGCTCTGGTTGCTCCTGCTGATTCTGCTCGGTCTGAGCGGGTCACTGGCCCTGCGCCCAGCTGCTCATCATTAACCCGGCCTGCCTGCTTGCCGGAGAGATTAATGGCGCGGCCGCGGGATGAGCAGGGTCTCGCCCGCGCGCAGCAGGTCGCCGGGAATATGGTTGGCCTGGCGCAGCACATCGAGGCTGACACCATAGCGCCTGGAAATGGCACTGAGGGTTTCGCCAGGCTGCACCCGATGCAAGATCGGCGCGGCTTCCAGGCTGGCCGAAGCCGGCAGGATCAGGCGCTGGCCCGGGCTGAGCGTGGCCCCGCGCGGCAATGCGTTGATCTCGCCCAGCTCGCCCAGATCGACGCCGTGGCCAGCCGCGATCCCCCACAGGCTCTCACCCGGCTGAACGATATGAACACGCGATCCGGATCCACTCAGCGCAGCGGGCGCAGCGCCGTTCTGTTCCGGTCCTGCCGGTGTGGCGATCGCTGCGGCCTGCAGCGCCTGCCGCGCGGTTTCGATCGGATCCCGATGCCGTCTGCGCGCGCCAACATCATGCTCAGCCAGCCTCGGCAGCGCGGCTCTCGGCAGCGCCAGACGAACCCCCGGCATTGACGGTAGCACGGTGGTACGAGTGGCCGGGTTCAGGCTGCGCAACTCATCGAGCGACAGATGTGTCATGGCGGCCACTTGCTGCAGGTCGATCGCGGCATCAATCGGCACCCCGACGACAGCGTGCTCGGGTCGATAAGGGGGCAGCGGCACGCGGCGCCCGGCAATCAACTGGCGCAGGGCCAGGATTCTGGGCACATAGGACATTGCATCGTTGGACAGCTCCAGCGACCAGTAGTCGGTCCGCCGCCCGGCGCGCTGATTGGCCTCCATGGCACGAGCCACGTTGCCTTGACCGTGATTGAACGCGGCCAGCACCAGCGGCCAGTCACCGAAGCGCGCGTAGAGGAGCTCGAAATACTCCAGCGCCGCCTCGCTGGACGCAAACACATCGCGCCGGCCGTCGAAAGCGGCGGTCTGCCGAAGGCCAAAATGGGCGCCGGTCGCCGGCATGAACTGCCAGATGCCGGCGGCACCGCTGCGGCTGGTAGCGGTGGCGGCAAAGCCCGACTCGATCAGCGGCACCAGAAAAAGCTCTCCAGGCAGGCCGCGGCGCTCCAGTTCACCCAACAGGTGCTCGACCCAGGGCTCGGCCCGAGTCAGCGAGACCAGGACGATATTGCCGTTGCCGAGGTAGAAATCGACGTAGTGCTGGACGCGCGCGCGCTCACTGGCGCGAGTCGGCATCGGCAGGGCGAACTGTCTCGACAAGCGTGCCCAGACATCCCGCTCGACAGAGCGACGTCCATCCTGACGGCCCTGCTGGGACGCCGGCTGGTCTGCCGGCGCTTCCCTGCTGCCGGTGGACGTAGCGCAGCCGCTGACGCCCAGCGCGAGCCCGGCCGCCAGGACAATCGGGCCGGTCAGGCCAAGCAGCTGCGAGAGCCCCCGGCCGAGGGCCAAAGACCAGCGCTGCCGACCTGCCTGGTTCCTTGCAGAGCTGGTGGAGTCGATCATGGTCGTCAAGTCGCTGCGATAGGGTCAGAACGCCTTGCGGGAGGATAATCGCAGAGGCGGGGCTAGTGTACCCCGCCATCGCCCCGATCGCCTTGGATCGCAGGCTCCGGAGAGGCATCCCAAGCGCGCGGAGCCATAGCGGAACATGATTAGCGTCGTGTCTCAGTAGACTCTGCAAAATCCTGCAAGGTCGCCGCTGAGCGCCGTCCTCGGGAGGGGGGTCGCTGAAGGCCTGGCCACGCGTCGAACTGACGCGGAATCTACCGCCCGAGAACGGCGTCCCGACCGGATCGAACCCCGATTGCTGAGACACGGCGCCAATCAGGGAGCGGAAAAGCGGCTGCCGCCTGTGAGTGGCCTCAGGGCCACCCCGAGCCGTGGCAGGCCGGATCGGCGGCAGCCCCTGGAGACTGCCGCGCTTGAACCTCAAACCGCAATCGGCTGATCGGCCATCCCGTCGTCTTTCGTGACCCCGTTGAACATCGAGCGCAAGCCGTCGCGATCAAGGATCATGACACGGCCACGACGGCAGTCGATCAGCCCGGCAGCGCGAAGTCTTCTCATTGCCTGCGATACACCCTCGCGCCGAACTCCCAGCACCTGACCGATCTTCTCCTGGGTAGTCTTGATCCTGGCCAGGCCCGCGCGCTCGGTCACCATCACCAGCCAACGACTCAGCATCTGGTCCAGGCTCAGACGTGTGCGACAGGCACTGGTTTCCGCCGCCTGCTCGAAGGCCAGGTGAAGCGCCCTCAGTACACACCAGCGGACGCCATCATCGCGATCAAACTCCTGCTTGAGCACAGATTCCGGAACGCGCAAGGCTCGCCCGGGCAGGATCACATGAACCCGCAGTGCCTTACCGAAGTCGGCCGGGAACAATGAACTGCCGCAGAAACCTTCTTGACCGATCAGAAGTATTTCACTGCTGCTTCCATCCGAACCCTCGCTGACCAGATCAATCACGCAGCTACTCGGAAAGATGGCGAACTTGGCGAGCGGACGCTCGCCAAACTTGATGTCGTCAGCGGCGAGATCGATCCAGGCGCCAGCCTGCAGCAGGCGCTCACGAGATGCCAATGGAAAGGCGTCCATGAGCTCGTTACCCGTTGGAATTGCTTGTGTAGTCATATTAAAAGCTACGAAACTAAAGCCTCATGAAGCGGCATAGGCACAGGTTGGCGTGCGAAAGAATGCTGCCACTGTATTCGGCAGTTTCTGCAAGCTGCGCAATGCCGTGTTGACGACGCTGAT
>JBJHCC010000083.1:0-7826 GCA_050485825.1 Gammaproteobacteria bacterium | reverse complement strand
TCGGTGCCGGTCGATGCCCCGGAGCAATGATTGGGCTCGGAGGCGGTATGTCGGCCCCACGCGGCCGACGGACCATGTGTGCCGAAGCCCCGCATCGTCCGTCGGGGACGTGGCCCCGACCTATTCGGTGCCGGTCGATGCCCCGGAGCAATGATTGGGCTCGGATACCGTAGGTCGGCCCCACGTGGCCGACGGTCCATGTTGGCCGAAGACCATGTTGGCCGAATCCCCACATCGCCCGTCGGGGACGTGGTCCCGACCTACCCGGTGCCGGCCGATGCCCCGGAGAAATGATTGGGCTCGAAGGCGGTAGGTCGGCCCCACGTGGCCGACGGACCATGTTGGCCGAAGCCACATACGCTCTGATGGTTTAGTCTTGTTGATCCTGCGGCGGGTGGCGCCGCCGGCTCCGTCGATCTGATCAATCAAGGTTGTTTTGACCATGCCTCGTTACCCTGCTCACCGGTCTTCGCTGTCCGACGGTCAACGCCCGCTGCGCGTCGTTTCGTGGGCGCTGGCGATGTTGTTCCTGGCCGGCTGCGCCGCATCGGGTCTTCAGTTCCCCGTTGATGCCGATCGCGCCCGAGTGGATGCCGCGGTTGATGGCCATGGTGCGGCAGCCGAGCAGGCAGCGATGGCCCTGAGCAGCGATCGGGCGCGGATCGAGGTGGCTGCGAGCAGTCGGCTGGAGACGGCCCGCGTGATTGCCATCGAGGGTGTGGCCGATGTCGAGCTGCTGGAGCCGCTGGCGCTGGAGCATGTCAATTGGCGGGTCCGGCGGGCGGCGGCAGTCCGGATTTCGAATCAGGCGCTGCTGGCCCGCATTGCCCGCGAGGATGCTTCGCGCCACGTTCGTCGGGTCGCGCTGGAGCGCCTGGAGGATCAGGCACGGCTGCTGGAGGCGGCGCTGGAGGAATCCGATCCGGAATTGTCCCGGCTGGCCTCAGCGCGTCTGAGCGATGCAGCGGCACTGGGTCGCCTGATCGTTGAAGGCGCGCGCAGCGCTGATCGGGTCGAGGCTGTCCGGCGAGTGACGGATGACGGGGTGCTGATCGAACTGGCCAGGATGGATCGGGACCCTGCGGTTCGCAGGGCCGCGGTGGCGGGCTTGAGCGAGCCCGCGCGGCTGGCGATGCTCGGCTCTGAGGACGGATTTCTGCGTGCCGCCGCAGTAGCGAATCTTCCTTGGGGCCTGGTTCCCGATGCCATGCTGGACGACGCCGATCTGCGGGTGAGGGCTGCAATCCTGGATCTCGCCTATGCCGATGGTGGTGCCGACCGCCTGCGCGCGCTGTTTGCCAATACCCGCTGCGGGGCGTCGCGGGCCCGGATGGTCGGCTTGATTGATGATGCCGGGTTCGCCGCCGAAGTCATCGGCACCGATCCCGCGCCGGACGTGCGCGAGGCCGCCGCCGGCCTGATCAGCGATCAGGCCTTGCTGGCCGCAATGCTGGGTCAGGAATCCGACGAGCGGGTCAGGGCCCGCCTGGCTTCGCGAGTCAGCGATCAGGGCTTGCTGGCCAGGCTGACGGCGGATGAGCAGGCGGCGGTTCGCGCTCGCGCCGTGGAACGACTCGACGATGCGCAAAGGGCGCTGGCCCTGGCCCGAGCTGATCGCTCGGCCAGCGTGCGCGCTTCGGCGGTGAGTCGCTTGAATGATCAGGCCGTGCTGGCTGATCTGCTCGCCGCCGAGTCCGATCCCGAGGTTCAGCAGGCCCTGCTGTCCCGCATCGCCGACCCGGCGCTGCTCAGGCCCCAGGCCCGATCAGCCGTGTCGGTGCCGTTTCGCTTGAGACTGGTTGACCGGCTGGCCGATGCAAGCGTCCTGGCGGAGTCGGCGCTCAACGATCCACACTGGTATGTTCGCTGGCGCCTGGTCGAGCGCATTCATGACCGCGAGCTGCTGGCAAGGATCGAGGCTGATCCCGATCCCGAAGTCAGTGCGCGTGCCGCTGTCCGGCTGGGCCATGGGCCCGATACGGCGGCGCTGCTGGTACGGCTGCCTGATCCGGCCTGGTATGAATCCATCGCCGGAAGGATGTTTGCCGACCGGGAAGCGCTGGGCACCAGGCTGACCGAGATTGTCCGCGCACTGGCGCCAGAGACGGGCGTAAGGGTCGATGTGGACGCCGTGATGCTCGATACGCCCTACACCCGCTACGACGACAGCAGCCGGGAGACGGATCTGGCCGTGCTCTGGATCGAACGGGTCGAGATTCGGGCCTACAGTCGCGATCGGGAGCTGGCGCGGAAGCGCTTCATCGGCGGAAGAACGGCGCGCGCGGACGATTTCGACGACGCCCGCCGCGATCGTCTGGGTCAGCTGGTGGCCATTCGCATGGCCGAGATCGACGTGATCGAATTCCTGGCCGAGCTGCTGGGCGCCCTGGGGCCTGAAGCCGCGGCTCAGGTGCCGGATGACCCCTGGCTCGCCGGTCTCGACGCGGTTCTCGTCGGCCGCTGACCCGGCCCAAAACTCCAGCCTTATTCGAATCGATCCCAGAACAGGACGTTGTCGAGGCAGGAGGGAATGCGAAACGCACCGACCCGGGTTCGGAAACCCGCTCCGCCGGCAGCCACGCGATACTCATTGGTGTGCCAGAAGGTGCAGTCGTCGACCGGATCAATGGTGGTTGCGCTGTAGTCGCCCCAGCGGTTGTTGCTCGTGTGCGATGCCGTGCCGGCGTGCAGAATCTGTTCCGGCGCCATCGTCCCCGGCGGGTCTGAGGCCCGCCGGGTGGTGTAGCGGATCTCCGGATGCATGGTATTGGACGACACCGAGTAGCCCATGGCGATGTTGCCGCGACCGTCCATGGCAATCGACGGGTTCCAGCGATCGTGGCCGTCGCCCGGATCGAAAGTGCCTTCCTGAAAGATCGTCCAGCCGTCGGAGGGTTCGCTCAGCCGCAGCTCGAACCAGCGGATCGCGGCCCCGACGTTGCCCAGCCCGCCGCCAACGGTAAAGGCCCCGACCATGCTTTCGTGCGCGTCGAAACTGCGGTAGGCGAGGCGGAACATCGGCCATTCGGAGATCGTGTCCAGGCGCTGAGTAGTGCCGAGCTGGCGGACGCAGTTGAAATTGAAAAAGCCGCAGACCGTATAGGTCAGCGGTGTCAGCGGCAGGGTATGGATCAGCGAGAAGCTGGTGTTGGCCGGCGTGTTCCAGTCAACACCCATTTCAAAGACTTCCAGCCGATCCACCCCGCCATGAAAGCTGCCGGACTTGAAGGTGTAGAACAGCCCGCGGCTGCCGCGCGGACGATTCGGGCCGTCGAGGTCGGCGGGAAGCAGCAGATTGTTTTGCCCCGAAAAGCGCTGAAAAGTCGCTGGTTGGCCAGCCAGCATGGCCGCGCGGTTGAAGGCATACATGGTGTAGTTGCTTTCGTTCGCGGTCATGTAGTACGCGTCCGGCCACAGGCCGAATTTGAAGTAGTCGGGAAAACTGGGGACGGTGAAGTTGTAGAGATGGTAGGCGCCCAGTGGGTCCGGCGTCTGCGACACGGCGATGCACATCCCGTTCGGCCAGCGGAACTGGGACAGCAGCCAGCGATCGGCCAGATGGTCGAAGATCACGATCGGATCGCCGGCGTTGCTGCTGCAGGTGTCGGCGCCCGGCCAGAGACCGCCCAGTGAAAACGAGCCCAGGCTCGTGCCCGACTTGTCGAGCACTCTGACAACGGTGGCGTTGACCATCTGGACGTAGTGATTGAAGCCGGTAGCGCCAACCGGGTCCGGGGGATGGACGCCGGTCTGACCGGTGCCTTCGACGGACAGGAGCGGTGCGGGCGTCTGTGAGGGTGCCGAGGCGCTGCCCTCAACCAGCGGATCGGTCGGCACCACCGCGCGGTCCCAGGTTCCGCGCCGCCCCTGGTCGGGCTCCCCGGCCAGCGGATTGCCGCGTCGATTGATCTCGCGAAAGAAATAGGGGTCGACCGCTGCCGGTTCCGGAAGCGAGCGCGCCGGCGGACTGCTGAGCGGCACGGTTACCGGTCCCGCCTCGGCGCCGCGCAGGGTTTGCGCGGACAGGTGGGTCGCCAGCAGCAAGGCGATGGCCGCGATGCCCGCGATTGCGGACCGTCGGATCAGTGGTGAAACGATCGGGTTCATGACCGAATCCTCGAGCAAAAGTAGCCGGGCCAATACCGCAGCCGGCTGCCGACGATGCGCTTGCAGCGACCATGCGGCATTTTCACGAGCATAGCACTGTCGCGGTTGGTCCGATAGTCGGGCGGAAGCCGCTCTAAGGCAGGCTGCAAAAGGACTCCCAGGCCGGATCGATCAGCGCCCTCGAACGGAGCCCATCCAGGTCTCGATCAGATAGCGGGCGATGGAGTCGCGGCGGGGGAGGCAGAGTTCGGCGGCATCGCCCCATTCGCCGGCGCGGGCCAGTTCTTCGAGGGTGAACCAGCGGGCGTCTTCGAGTTCCTGGTCGTGGCGATGGATGGTGGTGCTCAGCGCACGGGCATGGAAGCCGAGCATCAGCGAGGACGGGAAGGGCCAGGGCTGGGAAGCCAGGTAGCGCACTTCGCCGACCTCCACGCCGGCTTCCTCCAGCACTTCGCGGCGGACGGTCTGCTCCAGGCTTTCGCCCGGTTCGACGAAGCCGGCCAGGGTGGAGTAGACGCCCGGCGGAAAGCGCGACGAGCGACCGAGGAGGCAGCGCGGCGGACCCTGGTCGTCGCCGGGATGTTCGACCAGTACGATCACCGCCGGGTCGGTGCGTGGAAAGACGTTCAATCCGCAATCCGGGTTCCGGCAGCTCCGCCGGTGGCCACCTTGCTCGCTGGCCGTGGCACTGCCGCAGCGCCCGCAGTAGCGATGGTGCCGGTGCCAGTGCAGCATGCCGCGGGCGTAGGCGAGCAGGGCGGCGTCGCGGTCGGCCAGCAGCGGGCCGTAGCGGCGCAGATCGACGAAGGCCGCGCCGGGCAGATCGGCTACCGGTGGGCGTTCCTCGTTCGACAGGTCGATGGCGAAAAGCGGCTGGTCGTGGTCGATGCCGAGAAAGACCAGGGCATCGACCGGCACCCGCGAGGACAGGGCCAGGCGGGCGGCGCGCGGGCGGCAGGATTCAATACCGGCGAGCAGGCAGCGCTCGCGCCAGATCGCCAGGCAGCGCGCCGCCGGGCTCCGGCAGGCCTGGGCGATCCACGCCGCGTCTTCGCGCCGCGCCGGGGCGCGGTTGAAGTCGGGGTCGAGATACTTGATCGGCGGATGCGGGGGCGCGGGCATAGGGATGGTAAGGGCGCTGCAGGCGGGCAGGGTAGCCGATTGCGCGTCGGCAAGAAAGTCGCCGGAAAATCGGCATTTCCTGCTTTGCGCCCCTCGGCCCGCGCTGCGGCTACTGTCGCTTGGGGCCCACCACAATAACAGCGGCTTTTCCGACTGAAAGCGCGCCCCCCGTAGCATGGTTCAGCGCTTTCCTGGCTTGGCGGCGGGCGTCCGGCTGTTGCGGCACGGCCGCACCTCGGCGCGCCAGAACCGCGCCGGCGCTTCGCTATACTGCGGCCATGAGCGCTTCCATTGCAAATTCCGAATCGTCCCCCCAAGCCATGTCCGCGCGCGAGATGCTGGCCCGCCTGGTGGCCTTTCCAACGGTCTCCCGGGACAGCAATCTCGCCCTGATCGACTTCGCCGAAGACTGGCTGACCGGCTTGGGAGCGGTTTGCCGCCGGACCTGGAACGAGGACAGGACAAAGGCCAATCTGTGGGCGCGGCTGGGGCCGGAGTGCGCCGGCGGCGTGGTGATGTCCGGGCACACCGACGTGGTGCCGGTGGACGGCCAGGACTGGCACAGCGATCCCTTTGTACTGACCGAGCGCGACGGCCGTCTCTACGGCCGCGGCACGGCCGATATGAAGGCCTTTTCGGCGGTGATTCTGGCCCGGCTCGCTGCAGCCGATCCTTCCCGCTGGCAGAAGCCCTTGTACCTGGCGCTGTCCTATGACGAGGAGGTCGGTTGCTTGGGGGTAGACCGCATGGTCGCCGACGCCCTCAAGGCCGGCGCGCGCCCGGACTACGCCATCATCGGCGAGCCCACTCGCATGCAGATCGTGCGCGCACACAAGTCGATCAACGTCTTCCGCACTCGCATCACGGGCCAGGCCGCGCACTCCAGCCAGCCCCATCGCGGCGGCAGCGCCATCTTCGCTGCGGCCCGGCTGATCGAGGAGCTGCGCCGGATCGGCGCGGAAAAGCGCCGCGCCGCCGGCGCCAACGGCTTCGAACCGCCCTGGACCACGGTGCAGGTCGGCCAGATTCGGGGCGGCACGGCGGTCAACATCCTGCCGGCGGCCTGCGAATTCAGCTGGGAATACCGCGCCCTGCCGGGCGAGGACGTGGCGGAGATCATCGAGCGCATGCGCGCTTTCGCCCGCGATACCGTACTGCCGGAACTGGCCGAGTTCGCCCCCGGTGCCGGCATCGAGATCGAAGCCATCGCCCGCGTGCCGCCGCTGGAACCCGATCCGGAAGCTCGCGCCGAAGCCTTTGTCGCCGGCCTGCCGGGGGTAAGGCCCGGTGGCCTGGCCGAAGTCTCGTTCGCTACCGAAGCCGGCAGCTTCCAGCGCGCCGGCATCTCCGCCGTCGTCTGCGGGCCCGGCAGTATCGACCAGGCGCATCAGCCGGATGAGTTCATCGAGGCCGCAGAGCTCGAACGATGTGCGTCGATGATCGACGGCGTGGTGGAGCGCCTGCGGCGGGAAGCGGGGTAGAGGGGAGAAGGAAGAGGGGACGGCACAGGTTTACCCGCTCCCCTCTCCCTTCTTCCCTTCTCCCAAGACACTCATGATGCTGCCGATTTACCAGATCGACGCCTTCACCTCCCGCCTCTTTGCCGGCAACCCCGCCGCGGTGGTGCCGCTGGAGGAGTGGTTGGAGGATGGGCTGCTGCAGGCGATTGCGGCGGAGAACAATCTGTCGGAAACCGCTTTCTTCGTCGCCGAGGGCGTGGGCTTTCGGCTGCGCTGGTTTACGCCGGCGGCGGAGGTTGATCTGTGCGGGCACGCGACTCTGGCTGCGGCGCACGTGCTGTTTCGGCATCTGGGGGTGGCCGGGGACCGGATTCGTTTCGACAGCCGCTCCGGGCCGCTGGTGGTCGAACGTCTCGGCGATGCGCTGGTGCTGGACTTTCCGGCCGTCGTCCCGCGGCCGCTAGCCGAAGCGCCGGAGGGACTGGTCGACGGGCTTGGGCTGGCGCCGGTCGCGGTGCTCGAGGCGCCGGATCTGATCGCCGTCTACGCCCATCAGGACCAGATCGTTGGCCTGGACCCGGATTTCGCCGCGCTCAAGCGCATGCCGACTCGCGGGGTGCTGGCAACCGCACCTGGCGAGGACTGCGACTTTGTCAGCCGTTGCTTCTTTCCGCGGCTGGCCGTCGATGAAGACCCGGTTACCGGCTCGGCCCATTGCTGGCTCGCTCCCTATTGGGCTGGCCGCCTCGGCCGCAGTCGCCTGCAGGCCCGGCAGCTCTCCCAGCGCGGCGGCGAGATTCAGATCGAACTCATCGGCGACCGCGTCCGCTTGATCGGGCAGGCGGTGGACTATCTGAAAGGAGAGATCTTGTTGCCGCAGCGCTAAGGCGCGAGCTTCAGCCGAGCCTCGGCGGTTTCTGAAAGAGCGTCCGCATCGGTGGCGTCGGTGATCGGCCTGTGGAGCTCTGCTTGACATGGTCCGCCGGCCACGTGGGGCCGGCCTACTCGAACCCGCGCCGCCAAGCCTTCATCCTTCGCGCTTCACCTCTCACCTTTCGCCTCTCGCCTCTCGCCTCTCGCCTCTCACCTCTCACCTCTCACCTCTCACCTTCCACCTTCCACCTTCCACCTTCCACC
>JBJHCC010000082.1:0-8667 GCA_050485825.1 Gammaproteobacteria bacterium | reverse complement strand
GTGCCGAAGTCGTAGCTCATCTGATCGAGGCTGATCGCGGCCGGGGCCAGGCCGACGCCTTCCAGGCCGATGCTGGTCGAGTCCTCGTCGCCGGTGGCGGCGAGGGTGCCGGTGGCCGGGTCGGGCGTGGTCGGGGTGAAGCGCACGATGACGGTACAGGTGGCGCCGCCAGCCAGCGACTGCCCGGCGACGCAGCTGCCGCCATCTCGGGTGAAGGCGGCGCCGGTGACGTTGACCTCGATGTTGTTGACGCTGCTCTCGCCGGGATTCCTCAGGGTGGTCGTAAGGGTCGTGCTCTGGCCGACGATGACGCCGTTGAAGTCCAGTGCAGGGTCATCGAACACCAGGCTGCCGCCGACTTCGCCAATCCCGGAAAGGCTGGCCACGGCCGGATCGCCGCTGGCCGGGGTGGCGGTCAGGCTGCCGGCGGGGCTGCCGCTGCCGCCGGGCGCGAACCGAACCGTGACTTCGCAGTCCTCGCCGGGCGCCAGGCTGAACGGCGGCGCCGGGCAGGTCGTGGCCTGGATGCTGAAGCCGGCGCCGCTGATCCCCAGCGTGATGCCGGTCACCGCATCGCCGGCGACATGCTGCAGGTTGGTCGTCAGATCAGCCGAGTTGCCGACCTGCACTGGGCCGAAATCCAGGCTGTCGGGGTCGAACTCGATGCTGCCCGGGGTGCTGATCGCGATCGCTCCGGAAAACTCCGAGCTGTTGTTGGCCGGACCCATGCTGCCGCCGGGCCGGGTGGTCTCGGTGACGTCGGTGGCGGTCAGGGTGATCCGCTGGCCCGCCGCGCCGCCGGGTGGCGCCGATGCGGTGATGTCGATCACGGCAAAGCCGCTGCCGTCGGTGGTGACGCTGCGGCTTTCCAGAAACTCCCGTCCCTCGCCGTTGCCGAAATTGCCGGGCGCGTCGGTCAGAAAGATCTCGATGATCTGGTCGCGGTTCGGATTAGCCTGCAGCACCGCGCGCAGCGTGATCTGGTTGCTGCCGGTGTCGAAGCCGGGGCCGTCGGCGCCGCCGCACTGGGCCGGATCGCCGGGCAGGCCGCTGCAGATCACCGGCGCGGTCTGGGCCTGGTTGGCCCAGTTGTTCGGCAGCCCCAGGGGCTCGGTCGGGTCGGGCGCGTTCTGGGTGCGTTCCAGGTCGATGCCGATGCCGCCGCCGCTGGCGCCGTTGTCGAAAATCTGATTGCGGCTGATCAGGTTGGCCCAGCCCTGGCTGGTGCTGCCGTTGGTCACCTTGACGCCGTTGCGGCCGCTGCCGGCAATCACATTCGCCGCGCCGTCGGCGCTGCCGCCGATGGTGATCAGGCTGGCGGCGTTGATGTGGATGCCGTCGCCGGCGTTGCCGGCATTGAAGAAATTCAGCGGATCGCGGCCGATCAGGTTGCCCTGGATGGTGACATTGCGGGTGGTTCCGACGCGCAGGCTGATACCGTGGCGCAAATTGCCGGAGATGGTGTTGCGCTCGGCCAGGCTGGTGCCGCCGATGCGGTTGTTCGGGCGCGTGACGATGATGCCGTCGCTTTTGTTGCCGCCGATGGTGACCGGTGCGCCCAGTACCTCGAAGCGCAGGCCGCCGATGACATTGCCGAAAACGTAGGCATCCTCGGTACTGCCGTCGATCAGGATGCCGGCGCCTTCGGTGACGTTGTTCAGGTCGATTCCTGGTGTGCTGGTGCCGTTGAAGGCGATCAGATTGGCCGGGCCGATGACGACGCTGTAGGGCGTCGGGTTGGCCGGCGCGCTGGTCGCCCGCGAGGTCTGGACGCGGATGCCGTTGTTCAGGTTGCCCAGATCGGAGAACGGGTCGTCGCCGGGGTCGGTGGGGTCGAAATTGAAGGGGTCGAGGTCGCCGGGGCCGATCAGATTGCCGGCGATGAAGTTCGGGAAGCGCACCGCATCCGCGACCAGGTCGATGCCGTTGGCGCCGGAGTTGGCGCGGTTGTTGCCGGAAATGAGATTGAAGGGGCCGATGATGTTGGCAAAGCTGCCGGCCTGGATGCGCACCCCGCTGCCCTGGGCGTCCGAGCCATTGGGAATGGCGGCGTCGCCGTCGGCATTGGTGCCGATGCGATTGCCGCGGATGAACACCAGGGCGGTGTGTATGCCGGTGACATGGACGCCATCCTGGCCGTTGCCCGAGATCAGGTTGCCGTTGATGGTCACCGGCGGATTGACCAGGGCCAGGGCGGCAATCAGCGCGGCCTGGACGGCGTCGATGTTCTCCAGGTCGAGATCGCCGAAGTCGGGCAAGGGCGGCAGGGGATCGTCCGGGATCGGCGCGCTGATGCGGATGCCGTGATTCAGATTGCGCGAGGCGGTGTTGCCGTCCGGCAGCACGCCGATGTAGTTGTTCTGGATGGTGTAGCCGCGCCCGCTCAGGTCGATGCCGGAGTGGTTGAAGTTGTGGATGACCATGTTGAACACGCCAGCGCGCGGCGCGCCGGGTGCCGGCGAGGGATCGAAGTCCTGGCTGGCCGAGGCATTGAAGCTGATCCCGCCGGAACGCTGGTTGCCGTCCAGCTCGACCCGGGGATTCATCATGTCAGAGCGCTGCCCATTGATCTCGATCGGCACGTCGATCGCCGGCAGGGCTGATTCAAGCACGATGGTCTGGACACTGTCGGCGAAGGTGATCCGGTACGGTGCGCCAGTTGGATCGGCATTGGCTTGCTGGATGGCCGCACGCAAGGTGCATAGTCCGGTGACGGCAATGGCGCAGTTGCCGTCGTTGAGGTCGTCGTCAGGCTCGTCGCCTTCGCTGTTGACCTCAAAGCCCAGGGCCAGGGCGGGCAGCAGCAACAGCACCACCAGCGCCTGCCGGAGGCTAGCGACCATGGGCCAGGCCCCGCTGAGCTGTTGAGTCGAAAAAAGGCTGATCTTGCGGCCCGCGTTGGAATGGATCACCCGTTTCATGTCGCCCTCTCTCCGATAGCGCTTGGCTGGCGCGGGAAAGGCGCCAGACTACCCCTTGCCATCAAGAACGTAATCCGGAGGGGAAACCGAACGCTTTCGGTGAAATTTTTCCCCGAATCCGTAGATGACTCAGCCGTGCTTTCAGGGCTGAGGGCCTTGCGCATCAGGCCGTCGGTTTGTCGACCGCCTTGGCAGGCGACCGATGCTCTGCAGTGCTCGGACCAGGCGGGGCCCGCCAAGCTCGCTCCGCGCCCGTCGCGGGCGGCCCACCCAGACGGGCGGCGGCCCTTTTCCCGCCACGCCCTGCGCGCTTCGGCTGCCCCTCATGGGCCTGACGAACAAGGCCCTCTGACCGATGAGGGCGTCAGCTGGGTCATCAGCAAAAAAAAGCGGCAGCCTCGCGGCTGCCGCCTGCTACATCTTAAGCGTGCTGTCAGTCGCGGCGCAGGCCGCTGCCGAAGCTCAGGCCGATCGCCAGCATCATCATGGTCAGCAGCAGCAGCGCCCAGGGCGCATCAACCGGGACCGAGATCGGCGCCGCCGCCGGCCCGCAGCTTCCTGCGATATCGGTCGGGAAGAACGGGTCCAGGTCCAGCAGAAGAGCGCCGAAGTTGGAGTCGGGGCCGTCATACACGAACACGCCGATGCCGGGCGCGCCGGTACCGTACAGCCCCTCGAAGCCCAGGTTCACGTTGATGGTTACGGTCTGACCGACCGGGATGGTGACGATCGCGAAATCTTCCTCGATGCCGTCATCCCACAGGGCCAGCCGGATTCGGTCGAGGCCACCGCCGAGATCGTTGGTGCCGGTGACCGGCCCGGTGATGTTGACGTCGACACGCGAACAGCCGCCGACGCTGGCGATGGTCTGAGTGCCGGTAACGGTCAGGGTGCTCGGCAGGGTAGCTTCAAGGCCGGGCAGGCTCGGCGCATTGCCGGCCAGCGCCGCACTCATTCCCATGCCGAGGCTCAGGCCCAGCGCCATCAGACAGGCGCCCATATTGAATTTGAGGTACATGAATTTTTTTGCTCTCTGTGTTGAATGATGACGAAAGGCTGGCATAACCGGCATAGCGTAAGGCTCGGCGGGATGGCTGTAAACATGAATTTTCGGCCCGAGTCGGCGCCGGCCGAACAGGCTTGAGAGGGCTTCCCGCAATGATGGCATTGTGCCCTTGCGGCTTTATCCCGAGGGGCCTCGGCCCGGCTTGCTCAGTCCGATCGGTTCCGCCTGGCCAGCGACTCATAGAAGCCAGCCAGCGCGCCGTTGACTGCGGCCGGTGCCTCGGCCGGGCTCATGTGTCCAACGCCCGGAAGCCGGATCAGCTTCGAGCCGTGGATGGCGCGATTCAGGCGCTCGGCCAGGGCCGGCGGGGTGGCCCGATCCTGGTCCGCGCTGATGATCAGACAGGGCAGGGCGATCTGCTCGAGACGGTCGAGCAGGCCGGTTCTTTCGGTCACCCCGGCGACGGCCCGGGTCACGCCGACGCGATCATTGGCCAGCACCATGTCAACCCAGCGCTTGAGGCGCGCTGACTGGTTCGGGTCGGCCATGAACGCGTCGGAAAACATCAGCGGCATGACCGGGCCGATCACGCGCTTGAGGCCGAACCTCCGGGCAACGAAATTAAGCAGCCGGTAGCGTAGCCGCGTGCGCCCGCGCTCGGCCTCGGCGGAGGTATTCATCAGCACCAGCGAACGCAGCAGATCGGGCCGGGCCAGGGCGACGCGCAGGCCGACGAAGCCGCCCATCGAGAAGCCGACCAGGTGGCAGGGCGCGCAGTCCAGGGCTTCGATCAGGGCGATGACGTCGGCGGCGAGGCTGTCCATGTCATAGCCGCTCGCCGTCACCTCGCTGTTGCCCTGGCCGCGAAAGTCCAGGCGGATGCAGCGGTAGCGGCTTTTCAGCACATTGACCTGTTCTTCGAACATACGGCCGCTGAACAGCAGGCCGTGCAGGAAAACGATGGCCTCGTCGCCGTGGCCGTCAACGCGGACATGCAGCCGGGCGCCGTTGAGGGTGACGTCCGGCATCGCGGGGTGGTCAGCCCTTGACGTAGCGGCCGGGCGCCGGCTCGATGGCTGGCAGCTCGCCGTCGCCGGGCTGCCGCGCCGGCACACGCCGGCCCGATCTTGCCTTCAGCCAGGCGTCCCAGTGTGGCCACCAGGAGCCGCGGTGCTGCTCGGCGCCGGCGATCCAGTCCTCGACGTTCTCCGGCAGCTCCGGGTTGGTCCAGTAGCCGTACTTCTCCGCCGCCGGCGGATTGATCACCCCGGCGATGTGGCCGGAACCGGCCATCATGAAGGTGGTATCGCCGGCGTAGATCTGGGTCGCCTTGTAGACCGATCGATAGGGCGCGATGTGATCTTCGCGGCTGGACTGCAGATAGACTGGGATATCGATCGTCGACAGGTCGATGGGCACGCCGTCAATGTCGATGCCGCCGGGTTCGACCAGGCGATTTTCCAGATACATCTGGCGCAGGTAGAAGCAGTGCATGGTCTCGGGCAGGCGGGTGAAGTCCGAGTTCCAGTACAGCAGGTCGAAGTTGGCCGGCTTGCGCCCGAGCAGATAGTTGTTGACCACGAAGCTCCAGATCAGGTCGTTGGCGCGCAGCATGTTGAAGGTCATCGCCATCGCTTCGCCGTCGAGGTAGCCCTGCATCCGCATCCGCTTCTCCAGGCTCTTCAGCTGCTTGTCGTCGATGAACACCTTCAGCTCGCCGGCTTCGGAGAAATCAACCTGGGCGGTGAAGAAGGTGGCCGATTGAATGCGATCATCGCCCTTGACCTTCATCCAGGCCAGCGCTGCCGCCAGCAGGGTGCCGCCGATGCAGTAGCCGATGGTATTGACCTCGCGCTCGCCGGTAGCCTTCTCGATCGCATCGAGAGCCTTGAGGATGCCCTCGTGCATGTAGTCCTCGAAGCGCTTGTAGCGCAGCTTCTCGTCCGGGTTGACCCAGGACATCACGAACACCGTATAGCCGCGGTCGACCGCCCAGCGGATGAAGGAATTCTTCGGCTGCAGATCGAGAATGTAGAACTTGTTGATCCAGGGCGGGATGATCAGCAGCGGCCGCTTGTACACGGTCTTGGTCCGCGGCGCGTACTGGATCAGCTGCATCATCTCGTTTTCGAACACCACCGAGCCTTCGGTAGTGGCGATGTTCTTGCCGACCTCGAAGGCCTCGCGGTCGGTCATCGAAATCAGCAGTTGGCCGTCGCCGCGCTGCAGGTCTTCGAGCAGATGGCGGAAGCCGCGCAGCAGATTGACACCCTTTTCCTTGCGGGTGGCGGCCAGCACCTCCGGATTGGTCAGCAGGAAGTTCGAGGGCGACAGCGCATCGGCGAACTGGCGGGTGTAGAAGCGGATGCGCATTCGATCCTCGACGCTGACATCCTGCATCCGCGCCACGTTGTCGAGCATCCAGTCGGCGGTCAGCAGGTAGGCCTGGCGCATCAGGTCAAAGATCAGGCTTTCGTCCCAGGCCTCGGATCGGAAGCGTCGATCGCCAGGTGCCGGGCTCGCCGCCGGGCGAGTGGCCCGGCCGATGGCGCGCAGACCCAGATAGCGCAGCAGGCCGAGATAACGCTGGGTCAGATCCCACTGCGCCGCCACCACCCGACGCGGGTTTCTGATCGTGCTCAGGGTGGCCGCGACCAGCGGCCGGCGCAGATTGAGTGGATCGACGTTGGGCAGTTCCCAACGTCGGGCCAGATCGAGCGTCAAGCCGGCGGCGAGCTTCGCGATCGGCACGATCTCACGGCTGGCGCTGGTCACCAGCCCGGGTTCCTTGGAGGTTTGCTCGTCGCTCATGCTGACCTTCATGCGCCTTTGGGAAATGACAGCCTACAAGCGCAGCCCGCCGTCGATGGCAAAATCGCGCCCGCTGATGTAATCGTTTTCGATAATGAATCGAATGGTAGCAGCAATCTCCCGTGGTTCGGCCAGCCGACCGAGCGGGATACTGGACTTGATCCGATCGATGGCTTTTTCCGGCATCGCGGCAACCAGTTCGGTGGCGGTGAAGCCGGGCGAGACGGAGGCCGAGCGTATCCCGTAGCGGGCCAGTTCCTGGGCCCAGACCACGCTCATCGCCGCTACCCCGGCCTTGGCCGCGGAGTAGTTGGTCTGGCCGAAATTGCCGGCCTTGGAAATACTGGAGATGTTGATGATCACGCCGCCCGAGCCGGCCCGGATCATGTGCGTGGCGGCTTCCCGCCCGCACAGAAACACACCGGTGAGATTGACCGCGATGACCTGCTGCCACTCGGCCAGCGACAGCCGCGAGACGATGTCGCCGTCCTTGTGCTTGACCAGCAGCCCGTCGCGGGTGATGCCGGCATTGTTGATCAGCACATCAATGCCGCCGAGCGCGGCGCTGAGCTCGGCAAAGGCCTGCTCGACCTGGGCTTCGTCAGCGACATCGGCGACGCAGGCCTGATGGCCGTTACCCGGCAGCGCGGCCAGCGCCTTGGCAAGGCCATCGCTGTCACGGTCGATCAGGCCGATGCGTGCGCCGGCAGCGGCCAGTTCCTGAGCCATCGCCAGTCCAAGGCCGCGGGCGCCGCCGGTGATGAGGATGCGGGTAGTGTTGAGCTCCATGGAGTCCCCTTCCTGTTGTTGTTTTGATGATTTGCGAGCTGCCGTCGGGCCGATGGCGGGCCGGCGGCGGGACGATACTATCAGCGATCGCTGGCGTCCTCGTCGGTATCGGCTTCGGGTTCGTCACGCAACGGCGGCTTGATCGCGTCCGACCACAGCGTGAACAGGCGCTGCTGCAGCTGGCGCAGCGGCTCCGGGGTGAGCTGGCCGATGTCGCCCAGGCCGCTGCTGCGCAGCGCCCGGCTCCAGGCGGCATCGACGTTCTGCTGCTGCGATTCCAGATGCAGCATGACCTGCTGCAAATAGTCGCGCGCCATGTCGCGCATCGGGTTGGAGGTGACCCGGATCATGGCTTCCAGAAACTCGTTGCTGAGCACGGGCCGGCCCAGCATTTCCTGATCGGCGACGATCTGCAGCAGCACCGAACGGGTGACGTCGCGGCCGGTCTTGGCCTCGATCACCTGCACCGGCTCTCCATTGCCGATCAGATCGCGGACATCGTTGAGGGTGATGCTCTGGCTACTGCTGGTGTCATACAGACGCCGATTGGCGTATTTGCGAATGATTCGAACGCGATGGGGCATGGCCGGGCCTGAGTAAAAATGGAAGGAAGCGCCGGCGACAGAGCCGCCGACGCCCTATGACCTTGGCGCTTCAGGCCGCCTTGGACTTGGTGCCGTTCTTGGTGGTGGTCTCGGCAAACGGGAAGAAGCTGGTGAAATCCATCTCCTTGGCCAATTCCTGCGACAGCTCGGTGAGCTGCTCGCGCGACTCGTGGCCGATCGAGGTCAGGGCCTCGACGTGGCTGCTCAGGAACTCCATGTAATCCTTGACCGCAGCAGCCTGGCGCGACACGAATTCGCCGGGATTGCTGATATCGCTCAAGTCGGTAAAGCGGTTCTTGTTCAGTTCGAGCAACTTCTCGACCGCGTCCAGATTGGTCCGCGCCGTCTTGTCGACCGCGTCCATCAGGATGTCCTGGGCCTTCTTCAGTTCATGAAATGCGCTGGGATTGTTCATCGTCGCTGCCTCGCTAGGTTGGGGGTGCACGCATCAAGGTTTGTGCGTTGCACAAATCGTAGCACAGGCTTATGGTGCGGTGCAACAAGAAGGGGGGTGAGAGGGGAGAGGGGAGAGGGG
>JBJHCC010000081.1:0-9059 GCA_050485825.1 Gammaproteobacteria bacterium | reverse complement strand
GCCGCGTGGGGCCGACCTACTCGGTGGCCGATTCAATCTTCGAGACATCAACACGCTCCGGGTAGGTCGGGGCCACGTCCCAGACGGAAGATGGTGGGCTTCGGCAAGCATGGTCCGTCGGTCGCGTGGGGCCGACCTACGCGATCCGAGACCAATCGTTTCTCCGAGACATCGACCCGCACCGAGTAGGTCGGGGCCACGTCCCCGACGGACGATGCTGGAACTTTGGGGTGCTGCCATCCAGGGCCAGGTCAACACGCTGGTGCGCGCGTCCCTAGTGACGACTATACTGAATCAAGCGATGTGACAAGGTTTTGCAAAATGGCCGTCTCCCAGCCCAAGTCAAACTCAAGTGCCCGGCGCAGCCGCGCATACCGTGAGCGAATGCGGGCGGCTGGCTATCGCGCTGCAGAAGTCTGGCGCCTGGACACCAACAACGATGCGGTTCGGGCACGAATCGCGCGACAGCTGAAAAAGCTGTCCACGGCATGCGTTGACAGCGAATGGGCGGTGGAGCCGGAGTTCCCTGATTGGCGCTGAAGCGTGGTTCGGTGGTGACCTATTCTGGCGGTTCGTACGGTAAACCGCAGCCTGCTGTGGTTGTCCAGAACGATTTGGCGCTGGCCGAGCCGGCGAGCGTCACCTTGTGTCCGATGACAACGTTCGTTGTCGATGAGGCCGAGGATTTTCGTATTCCAGTCGAGGCAGATGCGCGCAACGGCCTTCAACAGCGCTCTTTCATTATGTCGGACAAGCTGATCACCCTGCCCATCAACAAAATCGGCCCGTTGATCGGGCAGCTAGACCAATCTTCCATGAAGCGGCTAGCCGTGGCTCTGCGCTTCTGGATCGATGTTTAGCAGGTGAGTGTCACTGCGTGAAATGCGAGCTTGCCCGTCGAATGGGCACCAGCTCGGCCTACATCACCAGGATCCTGCACGGCAGCGCCAATCTCACGCTCGAAACTATAGTGAAGCTACTGCGCGCCCTTGAAGATGAGTTGCACGTCGAAGCCGGGGGTTCAGGACAGGCATCGAATGACGGGCCCGGCAAGCTTCTTTCGTTCGACCAGCGCAGCAGCACCCAGCTACTCGGCGAAAAAATACACGCCCGAGCTCAATCCAGGTCGCCGTCCTCCCGATCCGATCTTCGCCGAGAGGATTTCAGCATGGCCCGTCGGCCGCGTGGGGCCGACCTACCCGGTGGCTGATTCAATCTTCGAGACATCAACCCGCACCAGGTAGGTCGGGGCCACGTCCCCGACGGAAGATGGTGGGCTTCGGCAAGCATGGGCCGCCGGCCGCGTGGGGCCGACCTACTCGGTGGCCGATTCAATCTTCGAGACATCAACACGCTCCGGGTAGGTCGGGGCCACGTCCCCGACGGAAGATGGTGGGCTTCGGCAGGCATGGTCCGTCGGCCGCGTGGGGCCGACCTACTCGGTGGCCGCTTTAATCGCCGAGGCATCGACCCGCACCGGGTAGGTCGGGGCCACGTCCCCGACGGACGATGTTGGGGCGTTGGCAACGATCGGGGCTTCGGCAGGCATGGACCGTCGGCCGCGTGGGGCCGACCTACTCGGTGGCCGATTCAATCATCGAGGCATCAACCCGCACCGAGTAGGTCGGGGCCACGTCCCCGACGGACGATGGTTGCGGCCGGCTCGGCGTCAGCTCAGGCCAGTTTCCACAGCAGCACCAGCGCCAGCGCGGCAGGCAGGCCGAAGATCAGCAGCAGGATGGGCAGCTCTTCGGTGAAGGAGTAGCCGGCGCGTGCAACCCCGACCCACAGGTTGAAGCCGGCAATGCTCAGCCACATGGCGATGTAGGTCGCCATGGCAATCAGGGCCGCCGAAGGGAAATACGGGACAAACAACCGCCCCAGTAGATGAAATCCGCCGAGCAAAAGGAATCCGGCGGTCAGAAACAGAATTGTGCGCATGCGCTTGCCCTCCTAGCCCGGATAACTCATGAACTCGCGCGATGATCGCGCAGGACATTGCTCGTACAGTAGATTCTCCGATGGTGCGCCGTATCGGGCGATACGGCCGACTGGGGAAAATCCGCAGTACGGACAATACACTAGCGAGGGCGCGCGTTGGTTCATGAATTATTCGGACTAGTGTCAGCGGCCAGGCCCCGGCTCCCAAGCCGGCACCCCTGCCCGGTCAGCGGGTCGTGTATCCACCATTGGCAAACAGGGTCTGCCCGGTGATCCACCAGCCCTCGGTCGCCAGAAAGCGCACGATGGGGGCAATGTCCTCGATCTTGGTCAGCTCGCCGTTGAGCGACTGCGACTTGTGATAAGCCACCCGTTCGGGCGTCTCCTGGCCGTAAAAGAAGGGCGTATCCATCGGCCCGGGCGCGACGGAGTTGACCGAGATGCCGCGCGCGGCAAACTCCTTCGCCGCGGCCCGGGTGACGTGCTCGATCGCCGCCTTGCTGCCGGCATACGTGGAATAGCCGTCGGTGAACGCGGCCAGCAGTGAGGTCAGCAAGGTAATGACGTGGCCGTTGTCATTGAGATGCCGGCCAGCTTCCTTGATGAAGAAGAAGGCGGCTTTGGTGTTGATGTCGAACATGTCGTCGTATTCCGCCTCGGTAGTTTCGACGATGGGCTTGCGGAGCACCTTGCCGACGGTATTGACGGCAATGTCGATGCCGCCATAGCGCTTTTTGGCCGATTCGAACAGGGCCGCGATATTGTCCGGCCGGGTCAGATCACCTTGAGTTGCAAAGGCTTCGCCACCGGCCGCCTGAATGGTGGCGAGCGTGGCTTCGGCATCAGCCCGGGTGGCATCGCTGTTGAAATGAATGACGACTTTGGCGCCTTCGGCCGCGAACTGACGACTGATCAGTCCGCCAAGATTTTTCGCGCCTCCGGCGACGAGTACGACTTTTCCTTTCGGGCTGTGCTGGCTCATGCGCTGTCTCCTTGGCCTGGTGCCTGTCAATGACGAGTCGGACCTTGGGCCCGCGTTACGATCATCCTATTGTTCCGCTAATGATTGATAAACCCCCTAATTCCGACATTTTTGGTCGATAATCACGAACAATGGATCGAATTGACAGCTACCGCGTCTTTGTCCGCCTGGTGGAGTGCCGAAGCTTCACCAAGGCGGCGGCCAGCCTGCAAATGCCGCGCTCGACGGTTTCCACGGTGCTCAAGGAACTGGAGTCGCGGCTTGGCACCGCCCTGATTTACCGAACGACCCGCAGGGTCTCGCCAACCGCCGACGGCAGCGCGCTGTATGAGCGCTGCCGCAGTGTGCTGGCCGATTTCGAGGACACCGAGGCCTTGTTCCGGCAGCGCACTGCCCGGCCGCATGGACGCGTGAGGATCAATGTCCCGGGCCGCATCGCCCACCGTCTGATTGCTCCGGCCCTGCCGGGGTTCTTCCTGGCCTATCCCGACATCGAACTGGAACTGGGGGCGACTGATCGCCTGGTCGCGCTGCTGGAAGAAGGTATCGATTGCGCGATACGGGTGGGGCCAGTCCGCGACGCCGGTCTGATCGTCTGCGAACTGGGCGAGCTCCGACTCAGCAATTGCGCCAGCCCGGGCTACCTGCAAGCGCATGGCAGGCCGCAAACCCCGGACGATCTCGGCGGCCATTGGGCGGTGAATTTCATCTCCCCGGTCAGCGGCCGGGTGGAAGATTGGGAGATTGTAATCGACGGCGAACCGCGACAGATCGCCATGCCCGCCCGGGTAACCGTCGACAATGCCGAGGCCTATATTGCCTGCTGCATCGCCGGCCTGGGGCTGATTCAGGTGCCCGCCTTTGACGTTCGCGAGCACATCGACGCCGGCAGGCTGGTCGAGGTCCTGCCGGACCATCCGGCCGCGCCGATGCCGCTATCGATCGTCTATCCCTATCGACGTCATCTTTCCTCCAGCCTGCAAGCCTTCATCGACTGGGCCAGGCCCTTGTTTGCCGAACTCGCCGCTGCGCCGGCAACAGCGACAGCAGCGTCTGATCAGGACTGCGCCTGAGCATCTACTCTGCAGCACCGCCTTCATCGTCGACCGCGATATCGAAATGCAAGACCTCCTCACGCCTCCCGAGCTTCGTGTACAAGGCGATGGCAGGCTCGTCTTCAATGCCGGTATCGGCTTGAACGAAGATCACATAGGCACCGCGCCTGGCGGCCATGACCTTCAGCGCCTCGATCAGCTTGGTCGCGATGCCTTCGCGCCGATGGCCGCTGGCCACCGCAAGATCGTAAATGTAGATCTCGCTGCGCGCCTGCTCGAACTTCTTCAGCTCGTAAGCGGCGATGCCACCGACGACCTCGCGGTTTTTCATGGCGGCCAGGGCGATGAAGCTGTCACCGCCGAGCAGTTGTTGAAGATAGGCTTCGCTCGGCTGTTTCGACGTATAGATATCGGGTTCGTGGAAGGCCTCGCCAAAGGTCGTCAGCAAGGCCTTCATCAGCGGCAGGTCATTCGGGGTGAGATGGCGAATGGCTATCAACTGGGTCTCCTCCACGCCGGATCCGGTTCGGCTTGCCGGCACCGCCTGCGTTCGGATTGGACGGATTGTCGCAGGCCGGGCAGCAGCAGCCGCCTGGCCTTGAGGTGATGTTGGCGTATTGCCGAAGTGGATTCAAGCATGGATCGTCGGCCGCGTGGGGCCGACCTACGGCAATCGATGCCAATCATGCCTCCGTGGCATCAACCGGCACCGAGTAGGTCGGGGCCACGTCCCCGACGGACGATGCGGGGCGTTGGCAGCGATCGGGGCTTCGGCAGACACGGTCCGTCGGCCGCGTGGGGCCGACCTACGGCAATCGATGCCAATTATGCCTCCGTGGCATCAACCGGCACCGAGTAGGTCGGGGCCACGTCCCCGACGGGCGATGTTGGGGCTTCGGTAAACATGGACCGGCTGCCCGTATTTGAGCCCGCTCGTGTGCCACTCCGGGCCGTCTTGCTGCCCATGAGCCTATCGTACTGCCCATCGGCTTGTCGGCCGCGGCCATCATCGTGTTTGGTATTCTGCCAGCGGCAAAGGCTGCGTTGATCGATCCGAGCGTGGTTTTGCGATGCGAACAGGCTTGCCCCAGGCCGGCGGGCACCGTCGACCTGCCAACAACGCTGAATGAGCGCTCGACATGAACAGAATTCACCCCAAGAAGCTGCAGCACGGCAAGCTCACCGCAGTCACGCCGCTCGGCCGGGAGAAGCATTTCATGGTGACGGAGGTCGAGTTCAACGAAGACCAGACGGTGGCGGCCTGCCGCATCGAGGCCGTCATCTCGAAGCGCGTCTACGATATCGACTGGCGCGATCTGAAAGACGCTACGAAATGGCGGCTGGGCTGGCAGTGAACGGTGCCATGAGCTGATATCAGCTTTCAGCCCGGGGCACCTGGCAAGGGCAGAAACTTGATCGGCTCAGCGAACGCCAGACAACCTGAATGCAGCCGATGGCACCCTGCATACCTTCTCTTGACAACCGGCAGAATCAAGCCGCTGCCAGCCATCAGACTCTCCAGAAATCAGTGGCACCCTCCGGGCACCTGGCGAGCAGTGCATCGAGCGCAACGTCATCAACCTGCCGCCGGAGCGCCTTGGCCACATCTGAAATTGCAGTGTCGGGTGAAAAGTTGTGCGCCTCGCGCAAGCGTCGAACCTCTTCGGTCATTTCCTCACGGCTGCCGAAAGGCTTTCGTTCTTCGTCGATGTCCCAATCGGTAACGAACAAGGCCCTCAGGCCAATCGGCAAGATGTTGGCAAAGTCAATCGCTTGCCTCGCTGTAATTCGACGACGGAATACTTGCAATACGCCTTGCGTCATCGTGTAGCTGGCATGGGTGCTCCAGAGTCCCGCCAGATCTCTGGCATCCACCAGAAAATCATAGAATCTGGCCGAAGCACGTTCATATTCGGCTGGCACGGGCATGGGGGCTGCCTCTCCTAATCTGACTGGTCCGGGCGCCTTCCAATCGTATCTCGCGCCCAAGCCTGACGAAAAGGCCGTGCAGCAAGCCAGCCCGCCACGAGCACTGTTCCAGGCTCAGCGTCGGGCCGAGGGGCGCGAGCGGCGCAGCATGGCGCTGAGCACGCCGTCCTTGCGGATCAGGCCGTGATGCAGGGCGGCGCCGATGTGCACGATCAGCAGCACGATCAGGGCGTAGGCGATGAGGGCATGCAGTTCGCGATAAAAGCTGTAGCGCACCAGGCTGGCTTCGCCCAGCGGCGGGAGCGTGAGCCAGCCCAGCAGGTTCACGCCCTGGCCGGAGGCGCTGACCATCAAGTAGCCGCTGATCGGCATGGCCAGCATGGCCAGGTACAGCAGCGCCTGTGTCAGCTTGGCCGCCAGTTTTTGGGCTTTACCCAGATCAGCCGGCAGCGGCGGCGCCCTAAAGCGCAGGCGATTGGCCAGCCGTGCGATCACGGCCAGTAGCGCGACCAGGCCGAAGAACTGATGCGCGGCGAGGATGGGCAAATGCCAGGGCTGCAGGGTCTGGACCATCGACAGACCGGCCAGCAGCTTCGACAGGATCAAGGCCGCCATGCCCCAGTGGAACAGCCGGGCGCTGAGCGGGAAATCGGTCGGGTGGTTCATGCGGAGACTCCTGTGCGTGGCATGCTCGGCATTCGCTTCACTCAGGGCCGGCCAAGGCCGTTTCGCGCGCGCGGCGGCGGAAGGATTCGGCATAGGCGGACGAGCGCGCACGCAGGATGGGATCGGCAGTGGCGATCACCCCGCGCGGCAGGATAAGCGGGTCGAAGCGCAGCTCATCGCAGGCACTGTCGGGAGCCATTGCGCTGATCACCAGTTCCCCGGCCCGCTTCTGCTCGCGGGAGCCCGGCCAGGGCACGGTCGGGTCGTTTTCGTCATCGTCGCCAGTGGCGAAGCTGAACTGCCAGTCAAAGATCACCGGACCGTCTTCCAGCCGCTGCGCCAGCTCGAGGCGCAGCGCGTCGTTCTGCGCCGGTGTATCGGCGAAGGGGTTGGTTTCGACCTGGACGCGGGGCACGGCCGCCCATCGCACGGCCTGGCGCTCGCCGCCGTTTTCCAGATAGAAGGCATTGATGCTGTGGTAGGTTTCCGAAGCCAGGCTGCCGCTGGGGCGGTAGTTGGCCGACCAGTCGCGGAAGGCCTGCGACTCCGGGTGCTGCTGGAAGAACGCCTGGATCCGGGCCGGGTCGCGCGCGCCGGTGGCGGGATCGGGCGCCAGAGCCTTGAGCTGATCAAAAAAAGCCTCGGGCGTGGCCACCGCCATCACCGGCGGTGTGTTCATCGCGATCCGCCAGTGCTGGTCGGGGCGGCCGGAGAAACTCAGCGCCAGGCTGCGCACCGGCGAGCTGAGATCAGGCGCTGTGGGGTTGTTGCCGCCGATCGAAAAGCGGCCGATCAACGGCGTCACGCCGGGCTGGAAGACCCGCGCACGACTGTACGGCGCAAGCGCTCCGGTGGAGCGGAACTCACCGGTCACACAGAATCCTCTCGCATGGGCGCGCCGAAAGCCGGCGTGCGGGCTCGCGCCCTGCTGCAGGTCGACGAACTGCTGCGCGGTCAATTCACCGCGGCCGACCACGCCGCCGGCATACAGAAACAGGCCCGCCAGGCCGGCAACGGCCAGAATCAGGAAAAGGTAGCTCAGGAGTTTGGGCATGGGTCGCAAACCTCGATTGACAGCTGAGGGTCCGAGCTGTCGGGCCCGGCATGAGCCGCAGGACTTTGCCAAGTCTAACTGAGGTTCAAGCGAGACGACGACGGCGAACCCACGCGGCAAGCGGAACGCGAGCCGCCAATGCAGCGGCCGACGGCTACCGCGCTAGAATGCGGGCATGCTGAACGCATCGGGCCAGCCAGACATCATCGAGGCGACCAGCCAGTGGCTGGAACGAGTGGTGATCGGCTTGAACCTGTGTCCCTTCGCCCGCTCGCCCTGGCGAGAGGGTCTGGTCAGGCTCAGGGTCAGCGACGCGGCCACGCCGGAGCGGCTGGCCGAGGACCTGGCCGAGGAACTGCTGGCGCTGGCGGCTGCGGATCCGGCCGAGTGCGAGACTACTTTGCTGATTCACCCTGGCGTGCTGGAAGACTTTCTCGATTACAACGATTTCCTCGATCTCGCCGAGGGTCTGCTGGAGGAGATGAGTCTGGACGGTACGATTCAGATCGCCAGCTTCCACCCCGACTATCGGTTTGCGGACGGTCCGCCCGACGATCCCGCCCACTGCACCAATCGCTCGCCCTACCCCATGCTCCACCTGCTGCGCGAATCCAGTGTAGAGGCCGCCGTCGCCAGATTGACCAGCCCCGACCAGATTTACGAGCGCAATATGGCGACCCTGCGAGAACTTGGCATTGCCGGCTGGAAGGCCTTGCGCGGGGGGTCCTGAATGGGATACGGGGCTTCGGCGGACATGGTCCGTCGGCCGCGTGGGGCCGACCTACTCGGTGGCCGATTCAATCACCTAGGCATCGACCAGCACCGGGTAGGTCGGGGCCACGTCCCCGACGGGCGATGTGGGGCTTCGGCGGGCATGGTCCGTCGGCCGCGTGGGGCCGACCTGCTCGGTGGCCGATTCAATCACCTAGGCATCGACCAGCACCGGGTAGGTCGGGGCCACGTCCCCGACGGGCGATGTGGGGCTTCGGCGGGCATGGTCCGTCGGCCGCGTGGGGCCGACCTACTCGGTGGCCGATTCAATCTCGGTGGTATCGACCGGCATCGCGTGGGGCCGGGCCATGACCCCGACGGGCGATGTTGGGGGCTTCGGCGGACATGGTCCGTCGGCCGCGTGGGGCCGACCTGCTCGGTGGTCGATTCAATCTCGGTGGTATCGACCGGCATCGCGTGGGGCGGGGCCACGTCCCCGACGGGCGATGTTGGGGGCTTCGGCGGGCATGGTCCGTCGGCCGCGTGGGGCCGACCTACTCGGTGGCCGATTCAATCTCGGTGGTATCGACCGGCATCGCGTGGGGCGGGGCCACGTCCCCGACGGGCGATGTGGGGCTTCGGCGGGCATGGTCCGTCGGCCGCGTGGGGCCGACCTGCTCGGTGGCCGATTCAATCACCTAGGCATCGACCAGCACCGGGT
>JBJHCC010000080.1:0-9789 GCA_050485825.1 Gammaproteobacteria bacterium | reverse complement strand
CCGAGCGCCGCAGCAACTCTTGAGCCTTGGGCGGCAACTTCCGTGCATCAATCTTGCTTCGGCCTGTCATCCTCCATAGTATAACCTATGAGGCTTTACTTATGCAAGTATTAATAATCATCTTTTCGCGTAAAGGTGTCATCGTCACTTCTCCTTGAATGAAGACCCACATGGGCCATCAAGGAGTATTGACGATCAACAAAATCCTTAAAACAGGCAACGAAAGGCTACCGCGAAGCGGTTTAGTTCAACTAGTAAATGGTGAGCGACTTGGCGCCGTATTGAATACGGCAGCATTTTGCTCGGTAGCATGCGAGCCGGGGCACCGGGCAAAGCTCAAGTGCTTGTTTCAATTCAGCAAGCTCAGTATTTGTCGGCGCCGATAGACGACTTTTCTGCTGCATAGTCACGCTTCCTTGCCTGATTCTCCCGCGTCTTGACAAGGCCTGTGCGACCAGGCGAGTCATTGAGGGGCTGCACTCAGGTCGAAGCGCCCAGGTTATGGGGCACATCGAATCCAGCTGGGAATATCGCGATGGTTGCCTCGGCCGCAGCGGAATAGCCCGTCAGCATTGGCAGCTTACGCCCCCATTGGCTGAAGTCTTTCAGGCCGGGGCGGCTAAGTCAAGCCGTTTTTGAGGAATTCATCACTTAAAGGCGTACGGCGGCCGGAAGACGCCCTGCTCGGTGACGATGACGTCGACCAGTTCGCCGGGGGTGATGTCGAAGACGGGGTTCCAGGCGGCTGCACCTTGGGGGGCGGTGTCGAGGCCGGCGGCGCGCCAGATTTCGGCGGGGTCGCGTTGTTCGATTTCTATGGACTGCCCGGAGTCCAGGCTGGGGTCGAGGGTGGAGCGGGGGGCGACGACCATGAAGCGGACGCCGTGGTGGCGGGCGAGTACGGCCAGGCTGTAGGTGCCGATCTTGTTGGCGACGTCGCCGCGGGCGGTGATGCGGTCGGCGCCGGTGATGACCCACTGGATCTGGCCGGTGGCCATCAGGGCGGCTGCCGCGCCTTCGACGATCACTTTGGCCTCAACCCCGGCGCGGGCCAGTTCCCAGGCGGTCAGGCGGGAGCCCTGCAGCCAGGGGCGGGTTTCGTCGGCGAAGACGCGCTGGATGCGGCCGCGGCGCCAGCCTTCGACGATGACGCCCAAGGCCGTGCCGATGCCGCCGGTGGCCAGCGAGCCGGTGTTGCAGTGGGTGAGCACGCCGGAGCCGGGTTCGATCAGGCTGCTGCCGAGTTCGGCCATGGCGCGGTTGGCGGCGATGTCTTCTGCGTGGATGCGCTCGGCCTCGGCCAGCAGCAGGGTCGGGTCGGGCACGCTGCCTGCGCTGAGGGCGCGCATGCGTTTGACCGCCCAGCTCAGGTTCACGGCGGTGGGCCGGGCGGCTTCGAGGCGGTCCAGGTCGGCGTGCCAGGCATTCAGGTCCCCTGCCCTGGCGCGCGCGGCCATCACGGCGGCGTAGGCGGCGGTGATGCCGATGGCCGGCGCGCCGCGCACCACCAGGTCGCGGATCGCCTGGGTGGCCTGGTCGATATGGTCCAGCGCCAGCCAGACCTCCTCGGCCGGCAGGCGGCGCTGGTCGAGCAGATGCAGGCGCTCGCCGTCGAAGCGAATCGCCTGGAAGCCGTTATCGGGGTGGGAGAAGTCAGTTGTCATGCGCATAGTCTAGCGCTGGACTGTTAAGGAATTTCTCTCGCAGGGGCGCAGAGACGGAGAGGGGGCAGTCTGGACTCTCCTGGCCCCGAGCGTCTGGCTGACGGCCGGCATTCAAACCTTTTGGGTCGCAAAGCAGCAAAGCAGCCAAGAAAAGATAATTTTTTTTCCTTGCTGCCTTTCCTTTGCTTTGCTGCTCCGCTGCTCCGCGACCTCAGGGTTTTCCTGGCGACCTCGAGGTTTTCGTCCCCGAAACGCGGCGCTGACACGCCGACGCGCGGTCCAGTATCATGGGCGCCCCTTCAAGAGACACCAGCGGAGTTCAAGCTCGCTATGCGTATTCTGTCTTTCCTGCTGCTGATGCTGCCTCTGGTGGCAATGGCCGACACGACCGCCTCGGCGGACGAACAAAACAACTCGGAGTATCCCAACGTGATTCTGCATACCAACCACGGCGCCATTACCGTTGAACTGTTCACGGACAAGGCGCCGGAATCGGTCGAGAACTTCCTCCAGTACGCCCGCGACGGCCACTACGACGGCACCCTGTTCCACCGCGTGATCAGCAATTTCATGATCCAGGGCGGCGGTTTCGACGCTGATTTCCAGCAGAAGCCGACCCGGGACCCGATCAAGAATGAGGCCGACAACGGCCTGGAGAACACCCGCGGCACGCTGGCGATGGCCCGCACCAACGATCCGCACTCGGCGACCTCGCAGTTCTTCATCAACGTCATCGACAACGATTTCCTGAATCACCGCAGCAAGATCTCGGGCCAGACCTGGGGTTATGCCGTGTTTGGTCGGGTGACTGACGGCATGGACGTGGTCGACGCCATTCGCGGCGTGCCGACCGGCCGCCACGGCTTCCATCAGGATGTGCCGACCGAGCCGGTGTTCATCGAGCGGGTTGAAATCCCCGAGTGATCCCCTGGACGCGCGCCCGATCCTGCTGATCTCCGACCTGCATCTGCAGGCATCGCGGCCCGCGATCACCCAACTGCTGTTCGACTTTCTGCGCGGCCCGGCTCGCCGGGCCCGCGCCCTTTACATCCTGGGTGACCTGTTCGAGGCCTGGATCGGCGACGATGGCGCCGATGCCCTGGCCGATTCCGTTGCCGACGAAATCCGTGCATTGGCCGATTCCGGGGTGCCGGTTTTCTTTATCGCGGGCAACCGTGATTTCCTGCTTGGCGACGGCTACTGCGATCTGGCCGGCATGCGCCGCCTGGTCGAGCCGGTACCGCTGCCGGAAGCCGCCCTGCCCACCCTGTTGATGCACGGCGACGGCCTGTGCACCGATGATCTGGACTACCAGCGCTTTCGGCGCCGGGTCCGTGGTCCGGGCTGGCAGGCGCGGATGCTCGCCCGGCCGCTCTGGCTGCGCCGCCTGCTGGCGCGCCTGGCCCGATCCCTGAGCCGGCGCCGCTCGCGGGCCAAGCCCGATCATTGGCTGGACGTCAATCCCGGCGCGGTGGCGGACTCCCTTCGCGGCAGTCAGGCCTGCCGCCTGATCCACGGCCATACCCATCGGCCCGGCATTCACCCGGTCGAGCTGGGCGAGCGTTCGGGCGAGCGCATCGTGCTGGGCGACTGGAGCGACACCCGCGGCAGCGTGCTCAAGCTGGACGGCGAATCCGCCGAATTGATGGCGCTGCTACGGGATGCTCAGGGCGCGCTGGTGTTTCGGACCTTGGCAGCCAGCACCGGACCGGGCTGAACGGCAGGATCTTTGGGTCGCCAAGCAGCGAAGCAGCAAAGGGCAAAAGAAACCAGGCAGACACCTTTGCTTCTTTGCTGCTTGGCTGCTTTGCGACCAACGGGTTTGAATGCCCGATCCAGTACCCGGCGGCCGGATCAGCTGGCGAGGATGGCCTTCGCGGCAGCCTGGCCGCTCAGCCAGGCGCCTTCGATACGGTTGCCCTGGCACCAGTCGCCGGCGATCCAGAGCTTTTCCTCGGCAGCGGCGAGAAAGCCTTGGGCCAACGGTGCCGGGCTCAGCGCGTAGCGCCAGCGATGCGCGGTCTGCAGTGCCGGCCGCTGCTGCTTGGCCGCCGGCACGAAGCGGGCAAATTCAGTGCTGAGCGCATCGATCACCGCCTCGACCTGATCTTCCAGATGGCTGGCCGACCACAGCGAGCCAGCCTGGACGACCCAGCTTTCCCCGCTGCGGCCGGGCTTGCTGGCGTTGCGGGCGATCCAGCTCAGCGGCCCTTCGTTGACGAAGGCGGCGTCGAAGTCGGCCTCCAGGGGCTGCCGGTAAGCCAGCAGCAGCGCCCAGGCCGGGCTCATGCTGACGCCGGCCAGTTCGGCGGCCAGGCCATGGTCGGATTGCAGCAGGGCCAGGCATTGCGCCGGCGGCGCCGTGAGCAGCAGGTGCTGGGCGCGGATTTCTTCACCATCCTCAAATTGCAGCCGCCAGTGATCGCCGGCAATGATCCGGGTCAGGGTCTGGCCAAAGCGACAGTCCAGCCCGTCGGCCAGGTGTTTGAGCACCGCGTTCATGCCGGGCACGCCGACCAGGCGCTCGTCCGGGGCCGTTCCGGTCTGTTCGGGCCGCTCGCCGAACACGCGCAGCCGGGGCGTCCAGGGCGCGACCAGATCGGCCGCGCGCCAACCGGCGACCTGGCTCTGAAAGCCCGGGTCGCGGGCGGTGAAATACTGCGCGCCGTGGTCAAAACTGAAGCCGTCCTGGCGCCGGGTCGAGGACCGTCCGCCCGGCCCGCGCGCCTTGTCGAACACCACCGGCTCACGGCCGGCGTCGGCCAGCCGTCTGGCGGCCGACAGGCCGGCCCAACCGGCGCCGATCACGGCAATATCGATGCTCATGCCTGGAAACTCCGGAACTCAGCGACGTCAATTATGATCGTGATCGGCGGCGAATGGGGGTTCGGCGCGGGCCGCACACATGGCCGCTTCCCACTCAGCGATCGGGACGCTCCGGCAGCGGCCCGACCGCGATACGCTCGATCACCAGCACGCCAGGCTCGGTGGGGTCGAAGTGGAATGCAATCCGACCCAGGCGAGCCAGGTCGACGCCGGCCTCGGCAAAGGCGGCCAGCGGCACGGCGACGGACTGCAGCACCGGTTCGGTCGGGCTGCTGTAGCGCTGGCGGTCCAGACTTTTCAGGCGGGTATGGCGCACCGGCAGCGGCGGCGGGATGGTCGCGTAGTCGGCCAGTGCCAGACGCGCCCTGTTGCCATCGGCATCAACCAGCTCGATCTCGATCCGCAGCGCCGGGCGCAGTGCTGGTTCATCGGCGTCGTCCGGCTCGCTGCTCTCCTCGGCCGGATTCGCGCCCTGATGGCCCTGTTGTTGCTGATCGGCGTCGTCATCGGAACCGCCCAGGGCTGGCGGCGGGTCGCGATCGACTTGCGACAGGTCCAGCCAGAGCGCCTCGGTCGGCGCGGCGGCAAGGGCCTGCCCAGCCTGTTCGGACAGCTCGATCTGCCAGCTTGGCGCCAGCCGGGCTTCGGCTTCGGCCTCGGTGGCCTCACCCGCCGCTTCAGCGCCTTGCCAGCCCAGAAACAGGCCGGTCTGGCGGCGCGGCGTACGGCCGCGGAAACCGATGTCGTCCTCGCGCCACAGGGCCAGGTCGGTGGCACTAAAGCGCAGCCCGCCCGCTGGATCACGATCCAGATCGATCCCGGATTCGAAATCGCTCAGCAGGCGCCTACGACCGTCGTCGCAGCGGGCCAGATGGACGGTCGGCGCGAGCAGCCGGCCGGCCAGCTCGGGCTGACAGAACAGCGCCGGCATCGGCCGTACCGGGCCGACGGCGTGCTCGACGAAGGCGGTCAAGTACAGCAAACCCAGCCGACGCTGGTCTTCGCCCGACAGCAGCCCGCTGCGATTGAGCAGGAGACGACCGAGGCCGGGGGTGTCGGCATTGCCCCAGCGGGTATTGAACTGGCCGTGATTGGCATGGTGGATGTAGAGCCCGGCGCGGAACTGACCGCGCTCGGGATCGGGCCGGGTCCGCGCCCACTGGCGATCGCCCATGTACAGCGAGACATCGCCGTCCATGCCGCCGTGGACGACGAAGTAGCTCAAGCCCTCCAGCTCGGTGGCCTTGTCCGCGGGCCAGAACTGGCCGTCGACCGGCGCGATTGCGGCCACGCCGCGGATGCCGAAGCCGAAATCGAATTCAATCCGGCCGTCTTCGGGGAAGCGCGCCAGCGGATTGAAAGCGGCGGCCAGGGCCACGGCCTCGCCGCCGCGCGAATGGCCGATCAGCACCACCCGGTCGAGATCGACGCGGTCGTGCAGGGGATGGGCCGGCGCTGCCTGCCAGGCTCGCCAGGCGGCCAGGTGCTGAAGCAGCAGCCAGCCGCGCGTCGCATTCTCGCGCGGCACGCCGCCGAACAGGCTGGCGTTGATGAAATTCTGGTCTACCGACACCACCACATGGCCGCGGCTGGCCAGGTGTTCACCCAGCCAGGCATAGCCGGGGTCGGACGGATTCATCATGTCGTGGTTGCCGTGCACTACCAGCACCAGCGGCAAAGCCCCGCCGGCCTCGACCGGGTACCAGACCTGGCCGTTCAGCGGCAGCGCATCCAGGCCGTAGCCCAGCCAGCGCTCGCGCAGCTTGAGGCCGAAGCCCGAGGGTCGGCCGAGCAGATCGCGGGCGTCGACGCTGGTGCTGGTCCAGGCCGTGCCGCTGCGATACTCGCGGCGCCAACGCTCCTGGCCGGAGCCGTAATGGAGGCTGGCGACCTGGTAGGGCCCGGCGACGAGCAATTCGTTCCAGGGCTGGCCATCGTGCTCGGGCACCTTGACCAAAGCCAGCACCGGATCGTCGCCCCGAAACGGCAGATGGAGCCAGACCAGCGGCGCCAGCACCAGGGCCAGGCCCGTCAGCGGCATGGGCAGATCGACCCAGCGCTGCCGCTGGTGCCGGGACCGACGCAGCGAAAACAGCGCACAAAGCGTCAGGCCGAAGGCAACAACCAGGCCGGCGAGCGCGGCCAGCAGCGGTGGCAGAGTCACCAGGCTGGCCAGGGCGCCGAAGCTGATCAGGGCGACCAGGCCAGTCGGCGTCCACAGCCGCAGCAGCAGGGCCAACAGGCGGCCCCCCAGCGCGACAGCCAGCCGGACACTGAACCAGATGAAGGCCGCGAGCGCGACGCCGAAGAGCAGATTGGCGGGCCAGCCGCCGGGCAGATTCACGGTCTCGATACCGATCCAGCCGCCCACGACCAGCGCCGACCAGAACAACACGCGGCCGATGCGAGCGGCTGCGTCCGGTGCAGGCGTCAGTCCTTGCAGCAGCGCTTCGCTGCGCGCGCCCAGCCAGAGGCGGGTCTTGGCGATGGCGAGACGGAGGCGGGCGAGTCGTGATGACTCATTCATCGGCCGGGCTCGCCAAGGACAACGCCGCGGGGGCGGCATCGATACTGAGCGTCGATCCACACGAGGATCTCGGACGCTGTCCGATCGCTTTGGTGCTGCACATCAGCCCATTTCCCGTTCATGGCGCGCGGCGCTCCCATCAGCCTTGCGCCATAGTCGCCTGCCACGCCGGCGCCGACAAGCGCCAGAAGTCACACGGTCGCCGTCAGACCTCGGGCCGCAGATACGGGAACAGCAGCACGTCGCGGATCGAGGCGGAGTCGGTCAGCAGCATCACGAGGCGGTCGATGCCGATGCCTTCCCCGGCCGCTGGCGGCATGCCGTATTCCAGGGCGCGGATGTAGTCGTGATCAAAGTGCATGGCCTCAGCGTCGCCGGATTCGCGCGCGGCAACCTGGGCGCGGAAGCGCTCGGCCTGGTCTTCGGGGTCGTTCAGCTCGGAGAAGCCGTTGGCGATCTCGCGGCCGGCGACGAACAGCTCGAAGCGGTCGGCCAGTTCCGGGTCGGCGTCGTTGCGGCGCGACAGCGGCGAGACTTCGATCGGGTAGCCG
Organism: Gammaproteobacteria bacterium; assembly: GCA_050485825.1. Classification (GTDB taxonomy): domain Bacteria; phylum Pseudomonadota; class Gammaproteobacteria; order Xanthomonadales; family Wenzhouxiangellaceae; genus Wenzhouxiangella. Next base: position 2,221 of record JBJHCC010000080.1, on the reverse strand, counting down.
GTGACGAAGGTCGGCTGGATCAGCTGGTGCTCGACGCGGTGTTCGAACAGCGCCATCTGCAGGCGGCCCCAGCCCCAGGACGATTCGGTCTTGATACCATCGGCCTGGCAGACGGCGCGCAGGCGCTCGGGATTGCGCAGCTCGGCGGCGGCCAGCTCCGGATAGTGTTCGGCGACGGCGTCGGCGACGCTGACCCGGCGATAGGGGCTGGCGAAATCCAGGGTCGCGCCCTGGTAGCTGAGCTGGCCGTCGGCCAGGCCCGGCAAGGCGGTGACGACGGTTCTCAGCATGTCCTGGGTCAGCCGGATCAGGTCCTCGTAGTCGGCGTGGGCCCAGTAGAACTCCAGCATGGTGAACTCGGGGTTGTGCCGGGTCGAGACACCCTCATTGCGGAAGTTGCGGTTGATCTCGTAGACCCGCTCCAGGCCGCCGACGACCAGGCGCTTCAGATGCAGCTCGGGCGCGACGCGCAGGTACAGGTCGAGGTCGAGCGCGTTGTGGTGGGTGATGAAGGGTCGGGCCGTGGCACCGCCGGGGATGTGGTGCATCATCGGCGTTTCGACTTCCAGGAAGCCGCGCGCGTCGAGGAAGTGGCGGATCGCGCGGATCACCTGGCTGCGGCGGACGAAGGTCTCGCGCACTTCCGGGTTGACGATCAGGTCGACGTAGCGCTGGCGGTAGCGGGTTTCCTGGTCGGTCAGGCCGTGCCATTTCTCCGGCAACGGGCGCAGCGCCTTGACCAGCAGGCGGAGTTCGTCGGCATGGATGCTGAGCTCGCCGGTGCGGGTGCGCATGAGCTTGCCGGCGGCGCCGACGATGTCGCCGATATCCCAGTGCTTGAAGGCGTCGTAGACGCCTTCCGGCAGGTCGTCGCCGCGCAGATAGAGCTGCAGACGCGCGCCGGAGCCGTCCTGGATATGGACGAAGCTGGCCTTGCCCATGATCCGGCGGCTGACGATGCGGCCGGCGACGCTGAAGCGCTCGTTGAGGGCTTCGAGGGCGGCCTGGTTCCATTGGTCTTCGTCGGCGAAACGATCCAGCAGCGCCTGCGCCTCGCTGTCCGGGCGCCAGTCGTTCGGATAAGCCTGGCCTTGTTCGCGCAGCGCCGACAGTTTCCCGCGCCGTTCGGCGATCAGGCGGTTGTCGTCGCTGGGCGTGGCGCCAGTTTCGTTGGGGCTCGTGTCGTCAGTCATCAGCAAGTCTCGTCATTTCAGCGGATGCGAGAATCGCATCGCGCAGTGGATCAACCGACCGTGGCCGGCCGTGTAGCAATCGCCGTGGCATGCATCATCCGTCGGCCGCGTGGGGCCGACCTACTCGTTCCGTGGCCGCCCATGGTTCATGGACATTCGGCGCACATCGCTTTTCCCTCTCCCTTCTTCCTTCTCCCCCTCTCACCCTCTCACCCTAACCGGCCTCGGCAATCGTCGTCCGTCGGCCACGTGGGGCCGACCTACTCGTTCCGTAGCCGCCCATGATTCATTGGCATTCGGCGCACATCGCTTGTCCCTCTCCCTTCTTCCTTCTCCCCCTCTCACCCTAACCGGCCTCGGCAACCATCGTCCGTCGGCCGCGTGGGGCCGACCTACTCGTTGCGTGGCCGGCCATGATTCATTGGCATTCGGCGCACATCGCTTGTCCCTCTCCCTTCTTCCTTCTCCCCCTCTCACCCTAACCGGCCTCGGCAATCATCTTCCGTCGGCCGCGTGGGGCCGACCTACCCGAATGGTGCCCGATGATTTCACCGGGACAACGACCGGCACCGAGTAGGTCGGGGCCACGTCCCCGACGGGGGATGCCGGGGCCTCGGCACACATTGTCCGTCGGCCGCGTGGGGCCGACCTACTCGTTCCGTGGCCGTCCAGGGTTCATGGACATTCGGCGCACATCGCTTTTCCCTCTCCCTTCTTCCTTCTCCCCCTCTCACCCTAACCGGCCTCGGCAATCATCTTCCGTCGGCCACGTGGGGCCGACCTACTCGTTCCGTGGCCGCCCATGATTCATTGGCATTCGGCGCACATCGCTTGTCCCTCTCCCTTCTTCCTTCTCCCCCTCTCACCCTAAGCGGCCTCGGCACACATCATCCGTCGGCCACGTGGGGCCGACCTACCCGAATGGTGCCCGATGATTTCACCGGGACAACGACCGGCACCGAGTAGGTCGGGGCCACGTCCCCGACGGGGGATGCCGGGGCCTCGGCACACATTGTCCGTCGGCCGCG
>JBJHCC010000079.1:0-10447 GCA_050485825.1 Gammaproteobacteria bacterium | reverse complement strand
GCCAGCGAAACCCATCGTGGTCGGGAGGTGGCCGTCAACGAGTCCGATCGCCAGATCGTGGCTGACACCTTCAACGAGCTGCTTGGCTGGATTACGGAGCTCAACGTCCCGAATGCCGCAGCGCCGCGCTTTGAGTTCTGGGAAGAAGGTGAGGCCCGAAAGGAGTGGGTGGAGGTGCTGGACGGCGCACGTCAGTTCCTGGACGTGCCGCGGCAGTTTGCCCACGAGCGGCTGCAAATCCCGATGCCGGAGGCCGGCGAGGAAATCCTGCCGCGCGCAGGCGACACCCTGCCGCCGGCCCAGTTCGAGCGCCACCGCTGCGCCGGCTGCGGCGAGGTCCATAGCTACGCCGCCCCGGCGTTTCCCGACCAAGTCGAGCTGGAGAAGATGCTGGCCGGCGTGGGTGATGCAGAGCTACAGGAGCAGGCGGAGGCCTTGCTGCAGCCGCTGTTCGACCTGGTCAATCAGCATGGCCCCGACGAGGCGCTGGGCCATCTGGCCGAAGCCTATCCCAACATGGACGACACCGCCCTGCAGGAGATGCTGGCGCGCATCATCTTCGTGTCCGACACCTGGGGCCGCCTGAATGCCTGAGCCGGTCAACCTGGCCTATGCCATGAGGCTGGCACCAGCCGATGCAATCGCCTATTTCCAGTCCAAGGGCTACGCCATCACCTGGAATTGGGGTGAGGCCAGGGACGAGGCCCACGCCCGCGCCTTTACAGTTGCAAAGGCGGCGCGGCTCGATATTCTCCAGGACTTTCGTGAGGGGCTGCAGCAGGTGCTGGAAGAAGGCCTGACCGAGCGCGAATGGCTGCAGATGATGGAGCCCAAGCTCAGGGCCAAGGGCTGGTGGGGCAAGCAGGTCATTGTCGACTCGCAAGGCGGGGCCGAAGTGGTGCAGCTCGGCTCACCGCACCGCCTTCGCACGATCTACCGCACCAACAAGTTCAGCGCCTACCAGGCCGGCCGCTACCGCCGCCAGAAAGCGGCCGCGGAGGCCCGGCCGTACTGGCAGTACATCGCCATCATGGACGCCCGCACCCGGCCCAGCCACGCCGCCCTGCACGGCCAGGTGTTTCGCCACGATGACCCGATCTGGGAATCGATCTACCCGCCGAACGGCTTCAACTGCCGCTGTCGCGTGCGCACCCTGAGCCAAGCGCGCCTCGATGCCGAGGGCTTGACCGTTCAGTCGTCCGCCGGCCGGGCGTCGGAAGAGATGGTGGACGCCGGCCTCGACAAGCGTACCGGCGAGATCTATCAGAAGCCGGTCACCGTCGTGCGGGCCAAGGGGCGAGACGGACGTGACGTGGAGTTTCGGACGGATCCTGGTTTCAACGTCAATCCAGGGCGCGCGTCACTCTGGGATGCTGGCGGATCGCTACCTGATCTTGAAATCGGAGCTCGGCCGCGCGGACAGCGTGCAACGGCCGTGCGGAGGCAAACATCGTGGCAGGACCTTGGGCTAGTGCGCATTCGCGATCTGCCCGAGTCAGCATGGAAAGCAGTTCCTGGGCTGGCACAGAGCCAGCCGACCACCGAGGCGGCTTGGCGCTTGATCCTGCAGGAGGTAGGTCTGGCTGACCGGATAGTGACCACAGTGCAGACGCCGATCGGTCGGCAGGTCCTCCACCAGGACCAGTTCCTGCACATTGCCCGCAGCGGCGGCAATCGGGAGAGACTGGCACCGCTAATCCTCCCGCTACTGACCGACCCGTTTGAGATATGGGCTGTGAACTACGGTGATCACACTCGACTGCGCTACTTGGGCCTGTACAAGGACGCCAAGGGGCGCCCGTTGCTGGCGGCGACTCGAGAAAATACAGATGGCAGCTTCTGGGTATGGACCTTGATGCAGAAGGACCCTAACGGACTGGATAGCCAACGAGAAGGAGTGCTGCTTTGGCCGCCCCGGAATTGAAAATGCTCAGCGGAGAAGTCCCGGTCCGTGGCCAGGTCAGGCCGCCACCCCAGGAGGACTAGCGAGTTCTGCGCCTGACCGCACTCGCTGCCCGCTCCGCTGAGCACACCCTAATTATAAGCCAGAGCTAGCAGATGGACGAGCCGATTCGAATCGAAGTCGACGACAGCGACATCCTGAGCCGCCTGTCAGCGGCGGCCGCAGCAACCGCTGACCTGACCCCTCTCATGAGCGAGATAGAGGGCATCATGGTCGACGCCACGGAACGGGCGTTCATGCAGCAGAAGGACCCGGCCACCGGCGTGCCCTGGGCCGCACTCTCCGAAACCACCAAGTCCCGCCGTCGAGACCCTGCCGGCCCGATTCTGCAAGACTCCAGCAGCCTGGTCCAAAGCGTCAACGGCAAACACGACGCCACCTCGGCCGAGGTCGGCGTCGCCGAAAAATACGGAGTAACCCACCAGCTCGGCGCCAAGCGGGGCCAGTACGGGACGACCAGCCGCGGCTCGGCAATCCCCTGGGGCGATATCCCCGCCCGCCCGTTCCTGGGCCTAGGCGAAGACGACAAAAGTGAGATCATGGACGCAGCTGACAGGTACATTTCCAGCAGTTTTTAGCGCAAAAACCGCCGCTTTTGTCGAAATCCGTATCAAACCAACAGGAACTGCCCGCGCCGATGTTTTCAACCCAACCGCACGATTTCAAAAGCTTTTCCGCCCATTCCAGGCCCTTCCCCCTAGTATCAAACTAAATGACTCCCCACATAGCCATGGTCGGTGCCGCCGGACTGGTTGCCGGTCACGTTACGGCCAAATTCGCTGAGCATGACGATGTTGACACGGTTCATCAGATTGCCCTGGGCGGACAGGGCCAGATCGGTATAGAAAGCATCGACGGCCTCGGCCAGACCCTGCAGCAGATTCCCGTAGTAGTCGTAATGGGTGGCATTGCCCGGGTTGGGCAAACCCTGACCCTCATGACTGTCCCAGCCGCCATAGTCCAGCGAAGCCACGACCACGCCGGTGTCGTCCTTGATCAACTGAGCCAGATTTCGAAGCTGGCGGCCCAGATTGTTGTCCGGATACTGCGCGCCGCCTTCAGGCTGATAATCAACGAAATTCATCTGCCGCATCAGGGCCAGTGCGTCCGCCGCCCGGCTTCCAGCCTGCGTCAGCGGGTCGCTGCCGCCGCTCCACAGCGCCTGCACGCGCTCATGGGCACCGCTGTGGCCGTTGATATCCGGGTTGGTACTGTTCCAGGCCCAATGGAAGCCATCGACTCTGAACTCCTGGGCACTGGAGACCGTGAACGCCTGATTGGCCCCAATCAGCGACAGCGGCTGGGTGGTGGCAAAGCCGAATGCGTTGCTTAGGCTGGCCGAGGGCAAGCCGCTGGCCTGGGACAGGTAGCGCGTCAACCAGCCGGTTGCGGTGTTCTTGTTGCCGGGCGTACCCAAGTCCATCCAGGCCTGAGCGTCAAAATGGCTGCGCGAGAGATCGGTCGGCATTCCTGCACCCTGTATGATCGCCAGCTTGTTCTCCAGCCACAGCCGGTGCAGCCAGCGCGGCTGCGAGCTGACCGGATCGCCGGGGCCGCCGCCAGCGCGGGGATGCAGCGCCCACTGCGCACTGATCGGGCGAAGACGATCCTCAGGAATGAGCATGTTGCCGCGACGCTGCTCATAGGCCACCCGCTCAGGCCCCGCAAACGGCACCACCAGATGCAAGCCGTCAATGCCGCCGCGCAGATACAGGTACACAAGAATGCCGTGGCTACTGCCCTGGCCGGCCAGCGCCGGTGAAATGAAAGCGCCGATCGGCAGCGCCGAGGCACCGGCCGCGGCGCAGCAGCCCTTGATAAAGTCCCGGCGCTTCATCGCAGGTGATACTCCGGCAGCATGGTGATCAGGGAGACCAATGCGCGCAAACGCACGGGAGTATGGTGGTTGGCCAGATTGCCGCCTGACCAGTTGCCGTCCGGCAGATTGCTGTGGATGTCGAGCACGGCGTCGGGCGCAGCGTTCTGGCGCATGAAGTCAATCAGGTTCTGCCGCCGCGCCGGGCTGACCGGGCGCGGAATCAATCGATCGAGCCACCAGTCAACGATGGCCGTCGCGGTACGCTGGGCGGTATTGGGCAGCGCTGCGGTGGTCAGCGCCTGGACCTGCAGCAGCGCCGGGCCGCCGCCAGCCTGGCGCAGCTCCGGCAAGCGACTCAGCAGCCGCCAGGTCTGACCCATAACCGACACTGAAGTCCAGCGCAGTGCGGTATCCGGATAGCCATCCGGTGCCGGCCAGCGAAAGGAGCCGTGACCGGTCTGCTGAAAACGGCTGAACAGCTCGCCGTAGGGTGCCCAGTCACCGAAATGTCGCGGCTCGATCTCGGCCTCGGTCTTGCGCAGTGTCGCTGCCATCAACTCAAACGGACGACGCACTTTGGTCGCCAGCAGATCGTCGGCGATGGCGTTTGTCACGATGTGGCGCATGACCTTGGCAATCTGATCAGGCGCCTGCCATTCAGCCCGCCATACCGCAGCGGCCGACTCGACCAGCGCCTGCGGCGGCTCGTCGGCAATGAAGCGCCGACACAGCTTGCGGCAGATATGCAGCGCTGTGGCTCGATGCTGACACAGCCGGTCCATGACGATGCGCGCTTCCTGCTGCCCCAGCGGCTGAATCCACTGGCCCAGCACGTATTTCGAGCCGCCTTCGTGCCAGTTCGAAAAATAAAAGAATTCGCCGGTGTCGTAGCTGGGGTTCTGGGGAAACTGCCAGTGGCCGTTGCGCACCGTCCAGCCGGTAAAGCAGCGCGCCACGTCGTAGACATCGGCGTCGCTATAGCCGACGGCCAGGCCATCATCGCCGATCGGCACCAGGCCATGGAAGGCGCCCGGATAGTAGACATCGGCGCCGAGCGTGTGCAGCTCCATCAGCTCGCGCGCCCAGTTCTCGTTGTAGCCGCCGCTGCGATTGGCGCGGTTGTCGAGGTAGTAGAGCATGGCCGTGGTGGTCGCCACGGACTCCAGCAGGTTGCGGAAATTGCCCAGCGCCTCAGGGCGAATACCATCTCGATCGTGCTGCACGAACACCGGGGCGATGCTGAACTCCCAGCCGGCAACATTGAAGTGATCGTGCCAGAATTCGACCATCATCTCGTAAAGCTGACGGCGCGAGTAGGTCGCCCGAATCATTCTGGCTGAGTCGATCTCGGCCACCGGCCAGTAGCGTTGCGGCCAGGCGTTCTGGGCGCCGCGAACGTGGTCGGCCCAAAGCTGGGTGACCGATTTGCTCAGCGTTGAGTAGTTGGCAGCAGCGATTCGCTGAGTGCAGGCGCCGTCGTCAAGATCAGACCAGTTCAGCTGCTGATCCAGCCAGGCCTGCAGCCGGGCCGGCCGGTCCGGCCCCATCGCCAGAAAGTCCTCGACATCCTGCGGCCGGCTGCCATAGGTGAAGCGCTCCAGTGCGGCGCGAGCATGCGCCAGGTCGCTGTCGATCTGAGGCTCGAAACGGCTGTTGAATATCCGGTCTTCGTCCCCGTCGAAGACTGTGCTTGCAACCCCCGCGGCCAGATCCATATGGCGCTTTCCTCGAGCAACAATGCACGGGGATGATAGCCCTCAGCGACTCCCCTTGTCTGCGCAACAGATCACAGTTTCGAGGCAAGCCCGGCGGACGCGGTCCCTGGCCTCAGCCGCCGAACTGGCGCCGCAGCGCTGCGGCGACCTTGGGGTGGACAAACTCGCGCACGTCGCCGCTCAACCGGGCCACCTCCTTGACCAGGGTCGAGGAAATGAAGCTGTGCTTTTCGTCGGGCGTCAGAAAAACGGTTTCGACCTCCTTGACCAGATGCCGATTCATCGAGGCGAGCTGAAACTCGTATTCGAAGTCCGACACGGCGCGCAAGCCGCGCAGCAGCACGCCAGCGCCGATTTCGCGCACGAAATGAGCCAGCAGATTATCGAAACCAACCACCCGAACATTGCTGACCCCCTGTTCCAGCACGACATCGCGCGCCAGTTCGATGCGCTCATCGAGGCCGAACGCCGGTTTTTTGTGCGGGCTTTCGGCAATCGCGACAACCACGCTATCGAACATGCGCGCGGCGCGCGCGATCAGATCGGTATGACCATTAGTCAGCGGGTCGAAAGTGCCGGGGTAGACGGCAACGCGATAATCGGGGGCAGTCGGCATACGGGCGCCGTCGTCTTGAACCGACGCAATTATAGCGCCCCGGCCTGCCCTGCCCGCAGCAAGCGCATCAACACCCGGCCTACCGCTTTTTCCCGAACCAGCTCAAAGCCGGCCGCCAAGGCCGGTTCAGACGCCTGGCCCGGGAGCAGCGCCTGCTCGACGTACACCAGCGCCTGGTCGGCCAGCAGGCCACGGTCGATGAGTCGGACGAGCACGCTGGCCTGCAGCCTGCTATCGAATGGCGGATCGATAAAGACCAGATCAAAGCGATCAGCGCAGGTCTCGATCCAGCGAAGGGCATCGGCATGGACCACGCTGACGATGTCGCTGCCTGGCAAGTCCTGGATACTGCTGCGCAGCTGTTGGCACAGCCAGGCTTCGCGTTCGATCAGCGTGACCTGGGCAGCCCCACGGGAGGCGGCCTCCAGCCCCAGCGCACCGCTGCCAGCGAATAGATCGAGGCAGCGCGCACCGATGCAGCGCGGCCCAATCCAGTTGAACAAGGTTTCGCGAGCGCGATCACCGGTTGGACGCAGACCCGGACTGTCCGGGACCGGCAGCCGCCTTCCCCGCCACTGGCCTGCGATGATGCGTATCTTTCCGGGCATGAGTGATAGCATATCGAAGCAAATAGAGCCCGCCATTGATTTTTTGAACTCAGAGCGTGACTGAGTAGCCCGTGCAAGGCGCGATCAGCAGGCCAAACGCTTGCCGGACAGCAAAGATTGCAACACCGCATGCTCGGCTCAGACACGATCTCCGGGGCGAGCCCTCATCCATCCAGGCAGTGATGCGACCCTGACATGTTTTCAATATTTCGTCGCAACAAATCCGGCGCCGGCATCGAAGCAACAACGCTGCGCCCGGTCGAAAAAGCGGGCGTTGATCCGCTGGAACAGCGCCTGTCGCGAACCCGGGCCAGCCTGGGCGAGCTGTTCGGGCTGATCCGCGGCGCAGCTGCGGTCGACGAGGCGCTGGTCGAGGAGATCGAAACCACCCTGTTGACCGCTGATCTTGGCGTCGCCGCCACCACCCGGATCATCGACCGGCTCCGCGATGGCATCCGCCAGGGGATCATCAGCAGGCCCGATCAGGTACTGCCGGCGGTCCAGGCCGAGCTCTACGATCTGATCGAGCCTTGCGAGCAGTTCCTCGCCATCGACCCGAGCCGCAAGCCCTTCGTGATTCTGATGGTCGGCGTCAACGGCGTCGGCAAGACCACCACCATCGGCAAGCTCGCGCGACGCTATCTGGATGAGGGCAAGTCGGTCATGCTGGCCGCGGGCGACACCTTCCGTGCCGCCGCTGTCGAGCAGCTCAAGGCCTGGGGTGAGCGCAATGCGGTGCCCGTGGTCGCTCAGAAGTCGGGGGCTGACACGGCCGCCGTCATTTTCGACGCGCTCCATTCAGCCAAGGCGCGCGGCGTCGATGTCCTGATCGCAGACACCGCTGGGCGCCTGCACACCCAGGGCCATCTCATGCAGGAACTGGCCAAGGTCCGGCGGGTCATGGCCAAGATTGATGCCGAAGCCCCGCACGAGACCATGCTGGTGGTTGACGCCGGCACCGGCCAGAACGCCCTGGCCCAGGCGCGAGAGTTCAACCAGGCCGTCAATCTCAGCGGAATCACCGTGACCAAACTGGACGGCACCGCGCGCGGCGGCGTGCTGTTTGCCATCGCGGCCGAGCTGAAGATTCCGATTCGCTTTATCGGCGTCGGCGAAACGGCGGCCGATTTGCGGCCCTTCGATGCCGGCACCTTCGTCCACGCCATCCTGCCGCTGGACGACCAGACCTGACCCGCCGCGACCGCTCCATGGTGCCAGACCCTGGGCTTTCGGCACCCGTCGAGCCAGTACCCGACTTCGCCGCCAGGCTGCTGGCGTGGTGGTCCCGGCACGGGCGCCGTTATCTGCCCTGGCAGCAACAGCGCAGCCCCTATCGAGTCTGGGTCTCGGAGATCATGCTGCAGCAAACCCAGGTGGCGACGGTGATTCCTTATTTTCGGCGTTTCATGGCGCGCTTTCCCTCGCTTGAGGCCCTGGCCGAAGCGCCGTTGGACGCCGTTCTGTCGGAGTGGTCCGGGCTGGGCTATTACGCCCGCGCTCGCAATCTGCATCAGGCCGCCGACCGCGTGATGCGCGACCATGCGGGAAGATTTCCCGAGGACGCAGACAGCCTGGCCGCGCTACCCGGCATCGGCCGATCCACCGCCCATGCCATCGTGGCCCAGACCTGGAATCGACGCGCTGCGATTCTGGATGGCAATGTCAAGCGCGTACTGGCTCGCCATGCCGGAATACCGGGTTGGCCGGGCCAAAGCGCAGTAAACAAGCAACTCTGGGCCGAAGCCGAGCGCCGCACGCCGCCCGATCAGGCCGCCGACTACACCCAAGCCATCATGGATCTGGGCGCCCTGCTCTGCGTGCGCCGGTCTCCGCGCTGTGCAGATTGCCCGGTGACATCAGACTGCGTCGCCCGGGCCCAGGGTCTGGTCGATCAACTGCCCGGCCGCAAGCCGCCCCGCCAGCGGCCGGAACGGCGGGTCAGCCTGCTGGCTGTCCGTGACGACCGTCATCGTATCCTGCTGCGGCGACGCGCCCCGAGCGGCATCTGGGGCGGCCTGTGGTCACTGCCAGGCACGGACGAGCTGCCGCTGTCGCCGTCGCTGAAGCGACTGACAGCACTGGCGCCGATGCGTCACGACTTCACCCATTTCCGCCTTCATATTCAGTTCTCTCATCTGCGCTGGCCGGACACCGGACTGACCGCTGGGCACGTGGCACAGACAGAGGACGAAGGCTGGTTCGAACTGGCCGACGCGCTGGCGCTGGGCCTTCCGCAGCCGATCAGGCGGCTGCTGGAATCCATCCAGAGCCGGGAATTGGCTACCATGACGCCGACGCCGAACAAGGACCCCACATGACCCGAACAGTGAGCTGCAGCTTCCTTGGTCAGGAGGCCGAGGGCCTGCCCCGTCCACCGCTGCCCGGCGAGCTGGGGCAGCGGATTTATCAGCACATTTCGAGGCCGGCCTGGCAGCAGTGGCTGGCGCATCAAACCATGCTGATCAACGAGAAACGGCTTAGCCCGATCGACCCGCAACATCGCGCTTACCTGATCGCCCAGGCCGAGGCCTTTCTGTTCGGTGGCGAGGTCGATCAGGCAGACGGCTATGTGCCGCCCCAGCCCTGAGGCGAGCATACTAGTGGTCCTTCACAACCTGATATTAGGGTTCAGTTGGTCTGCCAGCGTTCAGGGCAAGGCGCGGCTCGCAGTGAATGGACGCAAGCCCTTTACAAGAGCCGGAACGCTGCCATGGACGCTGACAGGCCAACCCTTCGGGCGCTCCTGTGGCGCTCCGCTGCCGCGTTCCGCCGCTTGGCAAGGGCTTGTGGCCATTCCCTGCGCGGCGCGCCTTGCAGCGAAGCGCCACAGGAACGCTGAACCCTGACATCAGGTTGAAGGACCACTAGTAGGGAACCTCGCTGCCCGGCTCCAGCTCGCCGAGGTCGATTTCAGTACGTTGCGAATCGAGCTGCCGTCTGCGCGCGGCCAGCTCGGCCTCGACAGCAGCCAGATCGTAGGGACGAATGCGAGTGATCCGACAGACCTCGCGATCGACGATGATCCGGTCGAAGCGAGTCAGGGTGTTGCGCACCTCGCTGCGGACACCGATGCGAACCGCGTTTCGCAGGGCCCAGGAGCATTCGGAAGTGACTTCGACCAGGTAGTGCCGATTGCCGCCCACATCGAGGGCCAGCGCGTCATTGTCGATCGGCCGCCAGCCGCGCAGGTTGCTGTAGCGCACCTGGGTGGTTTCCGGGCCGGCGTGACGGTCGTAGATGTCGAACAGCCGTTCCTGGCGCTGCGGATTGCTGGCGCAGGCGCCGATTAGAAGGCTGAGGCCCAACAGCAAGCTTGCTCTAAGCATGACGAACTCCTTGATGACGGCGCAGGCACCTGATCAATATAGCAATTCGTGCGCAAACGGCGTGAATTTCGGGGGCCGGCCAAGTTCTGCTTGCGATGGGATGGTTGACTTCCGTCGCGGGAGCCGCTTTAATACGCGGCTTGCCGATGCGCTAGCGTTGGTGGCTTTACAGGATGGCCAGGTAGCTCAGTTGGTAGAGCAGCGGACTGAAAATCCGCGTGTCGGCAGTTCGATTCTGCCCCTGGCCACCATCCTTCCCCGGTTTCAAGGCTGTCGCCATGGCAACCTCTTCCACCGAACTGCTCTCGCGCTGCGCGCGATCGTTCGATGGCTGGCCTTGCGGCCAGCGAGCTCCGCTACGCTCCGGTTCTGCCCCTGGCCACCATCCTTCCCCGGTTTC
>JBJHCC010000078.1:0-10811 GCA_050485825.1 Gammaproteobacteria bacterium | reverse complement strand
GCAAGGCGCGCCGCGCAGGGAATGGACACAAGCCCTTGCCAAGCGGCGGAACGCGGCAGCGGAGCGCCACAGGAGCGCCCGAAGGGTTGGCCTGTCAGCGTCCATGGCAGCGTTCCGGCTCTTGTAAAGGGCGACGGCCATTCACTGCGAGCCGCGCCTTGCCCTGAACGCTGGCAGACCAACTGAACCCTAAATTATCAGGTTGAAGGACCACTAGTGTAATCGCAGGCCGTTCCGGCTTATAACCAGAAGTTCGTTGACTTGGTCCGCCCGGCCTCGATAGTCTGGGCATGAGACAACTCATCCAGACCGACCGAGGGACAGGCCCTACGACGTCGGGGCAACCTGCGATGACCCCACTGCAGCGAGCGCAGGCGGGTTTTGCAAAGGTGCCAACTCCTGCGGATGCCGAATCGGCGTTCCGAGAGATGAGTGTACGTCAGCGTTCGACGGCGCTTTTTTTGCCTCGCGACGATCTGCGGCACCTTCCTCGAAATCCGCGAAACCCCTGCAGATGAGCTTGTCGATGGACTGGCTTGGACAAGGAGTTTCGCTGATGACCGCTCTCGCCCACGTTGTTGCCCCACATCGCCGCGTCGCGTTTCCCGGCGCTGCCCGCAGCTTGATCCTGCGCGATGAGAGTCTGCCCTGGACGATGCCGGGGTCAGGCCGTATCGGCAGCACGGCCCGCCTTCGCTACCGTCTGCATGGCCGCAGCGACGGGCCCTTGATCGTCGTCCTCGGCGGTATCAGTGCCAACCGCCAGGTGCAGTGCTGGTGGCGTGACCTGTATGGATCTGGCCGTGCATTCGATCCCCGGCAGGTCCGCATCCTGAGCGTCGACTGGTTGGACCAGGCCTGCGTCTCGGATCAGGCCCCGAGCACGGATATCCAGGCCGACGCGCTCGCTGCCGTGCTCGACCATCTTGGCCTGCCCGGCATCGATCTGCTGGTTGGCGCCTCCTTCGGCGCCATGGTGGGCCTGGCCTTTGCGGCTCGGCATCCGCGGCGAATCGGGCGGCTGCTGGCGATCAGCGGTGCCGATCGCGCGCTGCCCAGTGCGACCGCGCGCCGACATGTCCAGCGCGAGATCATTCGGCTGGGGCTGGACTGTGACCAGCCGGCCCGCGCCGTGGCCCTGGCCCGGTCGCTGGCGATGACCACCTACCGCCCGGACGAACTGATTGATCAGCGCTTTGCGCGCGCCGAGCCCGACCAGGTGCTTGACGAGCTGGGCGCCTATCTGGCCCATGTGGGTCGCGGTTTCAGCGAGAACTTCTCACCCGAGCGCTACCTGCAGCTGTCCGAAGCACTCGATCGCCACCAGGTCGATCCCCGACGGCTGCGATGTCCCGTCGACCTGGTCGCGGTTGACAGCGATCAGCTGGTACCGGCCCGGCAGCTGGCCGGGCTGGCCCAGCGACTGGGCAGCCGCTGTCGCCTGCATCGACTCAGCTCGGATTATGGCCACGATGCCTTCCTCAAGGAGCCAGCGTTCTTCAACACGCTGATCGCTGACCTGACCGCTGAGCTGACCGATGAACTGATCGCAGGCCGCCTGCCCAATCCGCTGGCATCCGAGGTGGCGGCATGAGCGAGATCAAGTCCCAGGCGGCCACCATTGCGGTGCGCGCCGGTATCGACAGCGATCGACAGTATGGCGCCGTGGTGCCGCCGATCTGCCTGTCCAGTACCTTCTCCTTCGCCGACTTCGGCCAGCCGCGCCGGCACGATTACAGCCGCTCCGGCAATCCGACCCGGGACCTGCTGGCCGAGGCGCTGGCTGCGCTGGAACAGGGCGAATCGGGCATTGTGACCGCGACCGGCATGGCGGCGATCACCACCGTGCTGCAGTTGCTCAAGCCCGGTGACAAGCTGGTCGCGCCGCTGGACTGCTACGGCGGCAGCTTCCGTCTGTTCGACGCCTGGGCCCGGCGCGGCGCTTTCGAACTGGTCTGGGTCGACTTCCGCGACGAATTCCAGTGGCAGCCGGCCCTGGCCGATGCGCGCATGGTCTGGCTGGAGACGCCCAGCAACCCGCTGCTCAGGATTACCGACATCCAGCGCGTCGCGACCCGGGCGCACCAGGCCGGTGCCCTGGTGGTGGCCGACAACACCTTCCTGTCGCCGGCCCTGCAGCAGCCGATTGCTCTGGGCGCTGACATCGTTGTCCATTCGACCACCAAGTACATCAATGGCCATAGCGACGTGGTCGGCGGTGCCGTGATTGCCGCCGACCGCGCCGTCGGCCAGGAGCTGGCCTGGTGGGCGAACTGCATCGGCGTCACCGGCGGCGCCTTCGACAGCTGGTTGACCCTGCGCGGTTTGCGTACCCTCGACGTCCGGGTTCGCGCTCATCAGGATAATGCCGTGGCCCTGGTCGATCTGTTGAGCGGGCATCCCGCGGTCAGCCGGGTCCACTATCCGGGCCTGGCGCAGCATCCGGGCCATCTGATCGCGCGCCGCCAGCAGGCCGGTTTCGGCGCCATGATCAGCTTCGATCTGCTCGGCGGAGAAGCGGCCGTGCGCCGCTTTCTCGACGGGCTGTCGCTGATCACCCTGGCCGAATCCCTGGGCGGGGTCGAAACCCTGCTGGCGCATCCGCGCAGCATGACCCATGCCGCGATGCGTCCCGAAGATCAGGAGCGGGCCGGGCTCGGCCCGGGGCTATTGCGCCTGTCGGTCGGTCTGGAAGGCCTGATCGATCTGCGGCGGGAACTGGCCGCTGCTCTGAACCGCGCGGCTGCTCAGCGACCTCCGGCGCAGCGCCGCAGACACGGCGCGGCTTGACCGGGCCCAGGACGTGCCGGCTGAATCGGCACAGTCTTCGGCCGCCGGGCAAGCGACTCAGCGGATGCGCGGAATGCGGCTGCTCAGGTCGAACAGGCCATGGGCGGCCGACAGCAGCTTGGCGGGCGAGGTATCGGCGAACAGATCGGGGAACTGGATGCCGAAGCGTACCGACAGCTCCAGTTCCTGACTGGCAAAGCGAACCCGGGCGCCGCTCAGGGCACGCCGCAAGCGGCTGACCAGATAGCGCGCGCCGGGCTTGTGCGTACCCATCAGGATCACGCTGTACAGGTCATCGGCGGTGCGATGCAGGGAATCTTCCTGGCGCAGCTCGCGATGCAGGAAATAGCGCAGATTGCGCATGATGGCCTCGCCCCAGGCCATGCCGTAGCGGTCGGCCAGATGGCGATAGTTATTGAGCTTGACATGCATCAGCGCCAGCTCGAGGTTCTGCCGCACGTGGAAGGCAAAGGCCTGCTCGACGCGCAGGTAATAGTAGTCTGGCTCGGGCAGATTGCTGAGCCGTTCGAAATCCGCGGCCTGCTCCTGCTCGGGCGTGACCAGGCGCGGCTCCGGGGTTTCGTGCAGCAGGTGGATCTTCAGGGCGCTGGTCAGATCGTCGGCGCTGAAGGGCTTGGCGATGAAAGCCGTCGCACCGGCGGCAAGGGCCTTGTCGCGGGCGGAGGCCTCCTCGGTGCCGGTGACCACCAGGATCGGCAGGTTGCGAATCTGTGCGCTGCGCGATGAGCGAATGGTCCGGATCAGCTCATGGCCATCCATCACCGGCATCATCAGATCAGTGAAAATCAGGCGGATGTTCTGATCGTCGTTGAGGCGCTGCCAGGCATCTTCACCGTTCTCCGCCATGACCAGATCGCACTGGTTGGCCAGGAACTTGCTGCCGGCGTAACGCATCAGCCGCGAGTCGTCGACGAACAACACGCGTCCGGATGCTGCTTGCTTGTTGGCGTCCAGCATGGCCGGAATAGCGCCTCCAGTTGTGCGCCTGGAATCATGGCCAGGTCGCAGCGCCTTGAATCATCAACCCCAGCTGCCAGCGGGCAGAACGGGCCAACCGCCCCTTACATCTTGCATTGTGCGCCAAAGATCAGCAGGGTTCAAGCAAGCCGTGCTCGTCTGCCTGACGCCCTGTTTGTTGTCGATCAACCGAACAGACCATGCAGGAACCAGCCGTCGCGCGGCTTGTATTCGCGGAACACCCACAGCCGGCGGCCGTCGCGGTCGCGCGCGACCCAGTAGTCGCGTCGGCAGTCCTGCCCGTCCCACCAACCGGTTTCGATGCGCTCGGGGCCGTCTTCGAGCTTGAAATCGTCTGCCCGGCAGGGCCGCGGGTGCGCCAGCAGCCAGCTTGGACGGGCGCGTTTTTCCTGGCAGTTGCTGGTCGTGCCCGGCGTTACCCAGCGCCAGGCTTTCTCGGGGCGATGATCGGCGCAGGCGGCCAGGCCGGCCAAGCCGTCCTCGCCCAGGCGCGCGCCGAGCCGGTCGAGCAGGGCCGGCCAGGCATCGCTCTGGTTGTGGCCGGAGAACAGGTCGCGCTGCGGCGGTCGGTGTGCGCTGGTGCTGTCGGCGTCGATTCGCAGCGCGTCGATGGGAGCACCCAGGCGCAGATCTTCCAGCTTCAGGCGCAGCAGATTGAGCAGGCGCTCGGCATCAAAGCCGGGCTGCGACAGGCCGACGCTCAAATGAGTCGGCGCGCCGCCGTCCTCCCGCTCCAGGGCCAGGCGCAGGCGGGTCAGGGCGCGGTCGCGCACGCGCAGCCAGTGCCCGAGCTGGCCGATCATGCGACGCAGCACGAACAGCAGCGCTTCGGTCCGGGCGCTGGCCACCGGCAGCTCCAGGCGCTGCCGGAACTGCATCGGCGGTTGCCAGCGATTCAGCGGCGTGGCCTGGCGGCCTTCGATATTGGCCAGGTAGCGCTCCAGCTCCTGACCGAAGCGCCGGCTGCGCTCGGCGACCGGCAGCTTGAGCAGATCGCCGACCCGAGCAAGACCGCAGGCCCGCAGCAGGCGGCACTGCTCGGGGTTCAGCTCCAGCTGCTCGGGCGCCAGGCCGGCCAGGCAGCGGCGCAGGCCGGCCAGATCGGTTGCCGATTGCTCCAGGCGGGCGAGCAGACGGGCGGCGGCCGGTACCGGACCTGAGCCGATGCGCAGTGCCAGGCCGGCCTCGGCCAGCTCGGCGCGCAGCGTTTCCAGCAGCGGCCGGATGCCGCCACGCAGGCGCCGCGAGCCGCCGACCTCCAGCAGCACCGTGTCCGGCGGCGCCAGCACCACCTGGTGGCTGTGGCCGTAGGCGCTGAGCGCCATCTGCTCCAGCGCGACCGCTTCGGCGCCCGGGTCGCGCTGCCGACTGTGCAAGTGCGGCAGCACGGCCAGGGCCTGGGCCAGGTGCTGGCCCGGATGCACGCCGGCCGCACGCGCCCTGGCACAGGCCTGGAGAATGCGCGGCTGACCCTGACCGGAGGCGTGGACGGCGATCGGCCCGTTGACTTCAGCCAGACGCCAGACCGCGGCCAGCGGCAGCTCGGCGCAGTGCAGTCCTGCCCAGAGCGTCTGGCTCATGCGCGGGCCAGCGGCAGTTCGACCACGTTGGCGCGCCCCAGATGCAGGCAGCGCTGCCGGCTGTCATCACCGCGCAGCAGTTCCAGCTCGGGCCCCGGCCGAATGGCCAGGCGCAGAGCGGCCAGTGACGGCGGCGCCTGCTGGCTCGGCTGATAGCACAGGAACAGCGGCGCCGAACCCTGGCCGGCGGCCAGCTGCAAACGGCGCACGGCGCGTGCCTCGACCCGCCCGCGCGGATGCCACAGCACGATGGCGCCGCACAGCCCGCTCTTGAGCGCCTGCTCGCCGGCCCACAGGGCCTGGGCGGCGGCGCGGACTACGACCAGGCGGTCCAGCCGCACGCCGGCCTGCTGCAGGCGCTGCGGCCCGGGCACGAAGGGCGGGGCAATCAGCATCAGCGGCCAGCCCTGCCGGCTGCGCTCGGCCAGCAGCGGCAGCAACAGCTCCAGTTCGCCCGAGCCGGGGCGCTGGGGCAGCAGTTCGATCAGGCGGCCGCGCGGCCAGCCGCCGCCCGGCAGCCAGGCGTCCAGATCGGCTCGTCCGCTGGCGAAAACCGCGCTGTCGGGACGGCGCCGACCGCGCCAGAGGTCGCTGCGCGATCCCAGCAGCTGGTCCACAGGGGTTCGGAGCGGGCTGTCGGCCATGGCGGGTTCCTTACCGGTCGGCGGGATGTGAGGTAACTATATTAATGTACAGTTGTCGCAAAAGCTGAGAAAGCTGTGCAGTCCTGGTGCCGTCAGGAGCCGCTGCCGGCCGCGCCAATCCGTCGATGCCCGCGCGCTATCCTGTGCCCCGACATTGCCGCCTTCCATTGATAGAGAATCAACGATGCCATTCATTCCTCGCCTGTTCTGGGTCGCCGTCGGCCTGCTGCTGTCGGGCCTGGCCCTGGCCGATGTGCTGGGCTATTACGCCGAGCCCAGCCTGGGTCCCGACCGGATCGTGTTTGTGTCCGAGAGCGACCTGTGGACGGTGGCCCCGGAAGGCGGCCTGGCCCAGCGCCTGACTGCCCATGCCGAGCCCAAAGGGCAACCGGCCCTGTCGCCGGACGGGCGGCGCCTGGCCTTTACTGGCCGCTATGCCGGGGCGCCGGCGGTTTATGTGATGCCGGTTTCCGGCGGGCTTCCCGAGCGACTGAGTTTCGAAAGCGCCGGTGGCCGGGTAGAGGGCTGGACGCCGCAGGGCGAAGTCCTCTACAGCACCGCCGGCGTGCCGGGTCCGAGCTCCTTCCGGGTCCTGCGCGCGGTCGATCCTGACAACCTGGCGCGTCGCGAGCTGCCGCTGATGGACGCGCATCAGGCCGCTTTCGGCGACGACGGCGCGATCTATTTCAGCCGCTTCGGCCTGGCTCTGACCGGCGACAACGCGCGTGAATACCGCGGCGGGGCCATGGCCCAGCTGTGGCGCTTCCGGCCCGATCAGGATCTGGAAGCGAGCCGTCTGGCTGCCGAGCATCCCGGTAATCTGGAGCGGCCGATGTGGTGGAACGGCCAGCTCGTCGTGCTCAGCGACGCCAATGGCGGGGTCGCCAATCTGTGGCGGATGAGCGCTGATGGCGACCCGCTCGAGCAGCTCAGCTTTCACACCGACTTCGATGTCAGGAACCCCAGTCTCCACGGCGACCGTATCGTCTACCAGCACGGCGCCGATCTGCGCCTGTTCGATCTGGCCAGCGGCAGCGACCGACTGGTTCCGATTCGCCTGGCCAGCGACCGTGCCCAGGCCATGACCCGCTGGCTGGCCAATCCGCTGACTTTCCTTGAAAGCGCCCGCCTGGCAGCGGCAGGCGATCGGGTGGCGCTGACGGCGCGCGGGCAGGTGGCATTGGCCGGGCTCGGCGCGCTGCGTCGCATCGAGCCGGAACTGCCGGTCGGCAGCCGGGCGCGGCGCGCCGTGATCAGTCCGGATGGGCGCTGGCTCTACGCCATTCTCGACGCCGGCGGCGAGCAGGAAATCTGGCGTCTGCCGTTGACCGGCGAGGGCCAGCCGGAGCCGCTGACCGACAACGCCGATACCCAGCGCGCCGACCTGGTGGTGTCGCCGGACGGGCGCCACATCGCCCACTGGGACATGAAGGGGCGCCTGTGGCTGCTCGAACTGCAGCGCGGCCGCCAGCGCCAGATCGATGATTCGCGCGGGGCCGGCTATGACGACGTGGTCTGGTCGCCGGACAGTCGGGTCCTGGCGGTGGTCCGTCCAGACAGCGCCGTGCAGCGCCGTCAGCTGATCCTGCTCGAGGTCGACTCGGAGCGCCGCCATGTGCTGACCAGCGACCGTTACGAGAGCTACGCGCCGGCCTTCGCGCCCGACGGTCGCTGGTTGTACTTCCTGTCCGACCGGCATTTCGAGGCAAGCCCGTCCTCACCCTGGGGCGATCGCAATCTCGGACCGATGTTCGACCGACGTAGCCGCCTGTATGGCTACGCCCTGCAGGGCGATGCGCATTTTCCGCTGGCGCCGCGCACCGAGCTGAGCCCGGCCGCCAATGGCAGCGACGACAGCGCGGAACCGCGGGCGATCGATTTCAATGGTTTGTCGGAGCGATTGTTCGAGGCGCCGATCGATCCGGGCAACTACTCGGCGCTGGCCGCCGCGCCGGGGCGCCTGTTCCTGATCGACCGCCCGGCTGGGCGCGGCAACCGCCCGAGCCTTCGGACCATCGATCTGGCGCCGGACCGGGTCAGTCTCGAAACCTTCGTGGAGAACGTTGAAGGCTTCCAGCTCTCGGCTGACGGCAAGCGCCTGTTCTATCGGCTTGGCAACAGTGGCCCGATGTACATCGTCGACGTCGGCGCCAGGCCGCCCAACGATCTCGGCCCGGTCCAGGTGCGGGTCGGCGACTGGCGCCTGCGGCTGCAGCCGGCCCTGGAATGGCAGCAGATGTTTGCCGACGCCTGGCGCATGCAGCGGGATTTCCTGTTCGATCCGGCCCTGCGCGGCCAGGACTGGGCGGCGATCCGGGCACGCTACGAGCCGCTGGTCGAGCGCATCGGCGATCGGCGCGAGCTCGACGATCTGCTGTCGCAGATGGTGGCTGAACTTGGCGTGCTCCATTCGCAGGTCCGCGGTGGCGAGTATCGCAGCGAGTCCGAAGCGGGCAGCCCGGCTTTCCTCGGTGCCGAGTTCGAGCGGGTGGCGCAGGGTGCGCGGGTCAAGCGCATCTACGCCAGCGATCCGGAGCTGCCGCTGGCCCGGTCACCGCTGGCCCGGCCGGGCGTCGGCCTGCAGGTCGGCGATGTGATCACCGCGGTCAACGGTCGCGCCGTGGCCGATGTCGCCGACATCAGCCTGCTGGTGGTCCATCAGGCCGGGCAGCAGCTGCGCCTGGACTACCGGCGCGGCCGCGAGCAGCGCGCTGCCGTGGTCGAGCCGATCAGCGCCGCTGAAGATGCCAGCCTGCGCTATCAGGACTGGGTACAGTCGCGCCGCGAGCGCGTCGAGTCCGCAGCCGGCAGCCGTATCGGCTATCTGCATCTGGCCGCCATGGGGCCGAACGACATCGCCGAGTTTGCGCGCGAGTTCTACGCCAATTTCGACCGCGAAGGCCTGATCATCGACGTCCGCCGCAATCGCGGCGGCAATATCGACAGCTGGGTGATCGAAAAGCTGCTGCGCCGTGCCTGGATGTTCTGGCATCGCCCCGGCGAGCAGCCCTTCTGGAACATGCAGCAGAGCTTCCGCGGCCATCTCGCCGTCCTGATCGACCCGCTGACCTATTCCGACGGCGAAACCTTCGCCGCCGGGGTCAAGACGCTGGGTCTGGGCCCGCTGATCGGCGAGCGCACCGCCGGCGCCGGCGTCTGGCTTAGCGACAACAATCGTCTTATCGATCGCGGCGTGATGCGTGCGGCCCAGTGGCCGCAGTTCTCGGTCGACGGCCGCTGGCTGATCGAGGGCAGCGGCGTGGCCCCCGACATCGCCGTCGACAATCTGCCCCATGCCACCTGGCGGGGTGGGGACGCCCAGCTCGACCGCGCCGTCGAGATGCTGCTGCAAGCACTGGCCGATGAGCCGATCCCGCCGCCGCAGCCCGAAGCCATCCCGCCGCGCGGCCGGGACGGCTGGGATCTGCGGGGGGCGCGCTGATGATGCCCTTGCCGCAGTCGGAGTCGGTCTGGGACTATCCGCGCCCGCCGCGGGTCGAGGCGATCGACTGGCCGCTCAGGGTGGAACATGCAGGTCGCGTCCTCGCCAGGACCACGCGCGGCCTGCGAGTGCTTGAAACCTCGCATCCGCCATGCTTTTATTTCCCGGCCGAGGATGTGGATTTCAGCCACCTAGAACCCAGCGTCACCCGCACTTTCTGCGAATGGAAGGGTCAGGCCCGCTACTGGCATCTGAAAACCGACGACGGCTTGATCGAGGATGTCTGCTGGGCCTATCCGGTTGCCACCGATCCGCGCCTGAATGACTGCGTCTCGTTTTATGCCGGTCGCGTCGAGGCCTGCTACGTCGCGGGCGATCGCGTGCAGCCGCAGCCCGGTGACTTCTACGGCGGCTGGATCACCTCCTGGGTCCGCGGCCCTTTCAAGGGTGGCCCCGGCACTCGCGGCTGGTGAGGGCGCTCGGGTGAAGAGAGATCGGAAGAGGGGAGACATTGGTTAGCTTCGACTAGGAGCCTGCGCGGCAGAAGCCGTCCGGGCTGCAACTGCGCCCTCACCATTGAGTGCGCCTATCGTCGAGCTTACATAGGTCAACTATGCGCGCTCTCCGGTAGACGCACCCAATGGCGATGGCATCCGTTTCGCCTCGAACGTTTCTACCGCGCAGGCTCCTAGGTCGCCCTCACGCGGGCGACGTCCCATGCTCGGAGAAACTCGGGGCTGCGGTTGCCGGCGACCGTTTCGGGTTGCGGCGAGCGATGGCTGCTGCTGGCGAGAGCTTGGAGGGGGCGGCGAGTGGCGGCTGCTGGTGAGGGAGGGCTCGTCACGACCTGGTCGATGAGCCGGTGCCTGCGGAGCCTGGGTGCTGGTCAGAATCGCATTGCTGGCCCCTGAAACGCCTCTGCGGTCGATAAACGCCTTGGGCCAATCGGGCAGCTGCCACACCGCACCGCGGCCCGCGAGCCCTTCCTCGCCAGCAGCCACCGCCACTCCCCGTTGAAGGATCTGGGTTTTTCCTTCTCCCTTCTCCCTTCTTTCCCTCTACCCCTTCATGCCACCGCTGCTTGGGTGTAAACTAACGAGCTTGCTTGCGCAGCATCGGTTGCACGCCCGGTGACTGCCCAGCAACCAGGTTTACGGAGAGGTGCCGGAGTGGTCGAACGGGCTCGCCTGGAAAGTGAGTGTACGGTTTATCCCGTACCGAGGGTTCGACCCGAGCCGCAGGCGAGGACGATGCGCGCAAGCGCACCCGAAGGGCAAGCCGCCGCAGGCGGTGCAGTCAATCCCTCCCTCTCGCGGTTCGAAGAACCGCCCGCCGTGAGGCGGCTGAAGAAAGCTA
>JBJHCC010000077.1:0-11039 GCA_050485825.1 Gammaproteobacteria bacterium | reverse complement strand
GGCGCTGGCCAGCGCCTTGTCGCTGGCGGGAAGAGGGGGAGAGGGGAGAGGGGAGAGGGCGCCTGTGCTGTCTTCAACCCTCTCCCTTCTCCCTTTTCCCCCTCTCCCCCGATTGACCAGGTCAATGGCCTTCCGGATCACTGTCAGCATCCCCAACGCCAGACAATCCACCTTCAACAAGCCCAGGCTTTCCAGATCGTCCTTGTCCCACTGGATGATGGTGCGGTCGGGCATGGCGGCGTTTTCCACCGGGACCAGGTGGTGCAGCGGGGCGTCCGAGATCACCATGCCGCCGACGTGCTGGGAGAGATGGCGCGGGAAGCCGACCAGTTCGCTGGCCAGCCCCATCAGCTGGCGGGTGCTCGGGGCGGCCGGGTCGAAGCCGCAGGCGGCCAGGCGTTCGGGCCAGCAGTCCGGGCGGTCCCACCAGGCCAGCGAGGCGGTCAGGCGAGTCATCCGTTCAGGCTCCAGGTCGAGCGCCCTACCCACGTCCTTGAGCGCGCTCTTCGGTCGGTAGCAGATCACGGTGGCGGCCAGGGCGGCGCGCTCGCGGCCGTACTTGGCATAGATGTACTGCAGCACCTCCTCGCGGCGCTCGTGCTCGAAGTCGACGTCGATATCCGGCGGCTCGTTGCGCTCCTTCGACAGGAAGCGCTCGAACAGCAGCTGCTGTCTGGACGGGTCGACTTCGGTGATGCCCAAGCAATAGCACACCGCCGAGTTGGCCGCCGAGCCGCGGCCCTGGCACAGGATGCCGCGCGAACGGGCGTAGCGGACCACGTCGTGGACGGTGAGGAAGAAAGCCTCCACGCCCATGTCCTCGATCAGGCTGAGCTCGCGGGCGACCAGGGCGCGGACGGTTTCGGGGGCGGAATCGCCGTAGCGCTTGCGCAGGCCGGCCAGGGTCAGCTGGCGCAGGTGCTGGCCCGGTGTCAGCGGAGCCGGCACCAGCTCGCGCGGATAGCGGTAGTCCAGGCTGTCGAGGCTGAACTCGCAGCGCTCGGCCAGGTTCAAGGTCTCGGCCAGCCAGTCAGCAGGGTAGAGCCGGGTGAGGGTGGCTAGCGGGCGCAGATGGCGCTCGCCGTTGGCGCTCAGCGCCAGGCCGCAGTCGGCCAGCGGCCGGTTCTGGTGCAGCGCCGTCAGCACGTCGAGCAGGGCGCGGCGCGAGCGGGTGGGCATGCGCACATCGCCGCAGGCCAGGCGCTGCAAGCCGAAACGCCGGCCGATCCGCTCCAGCTCGCGAAACCAGCCGTTCTCGCCCGCCTCGAGCAGGCGGGTAGCACCCAGCCACAGGCGCGCGCCGAAGCGTTCACGCAGCTGCCCGGCGTCCCGCGTCAGCGCGTCGGCGGCGCTGTCAGGCGCGGGCTTCCAGATCGCCAGCACCTGGTCCAGATCGGCATCCAGATCTTCGGCCAGCACCTGATAGCCGCCCTTGCCGGCGCGCCGCCGGGCGCGGGTGATCAGCCGGCAGAGCTGGCTGTAGGCGGTCTGCGAGGGCGCCAGCAGCACCAGCTTCGGCCCGTCCTCGACGACGATCTCGCTGCCGATGATCAGCTTCAGCCCCGCGTCCCGGGCCGCCTCATGAGCCCGCACCACGCCGGCCATCGAGCACTCGTCGGTGATCGCCAGGGCACGGTAGCCCAGCGCACTGGCCTGCCGCACCAGCTCGGCCGGCTGGGCCGCCGAGCGGCGAAAGCTGAAGGCGCTGAGCGCATGCAATTCGGCGTAGTTGATCATGATGCGATAACTGTAAATGAATACAGTCATCGAGTGTGTCCTGGTAAGCGTGAAGCTGCCCGCTGCGGGAGACTTTGAAATCCGTCGGCGACGGCCCCAAAATGAAGCTGATTTCCTGGGCGTCGAAGCCGAATGCAGTTCAAGGACTACTACAAGATTCTCGGCGTGGAGCCTGGTGCGAGCCAGGACGAGATCAAGCGTGCCTATCGCAAGCTGGCGCGCAAATTTCATCCCGACGTCAGCAAGGAAGCCGACGCCGAAGCCCGCTTCAAGGAAGTGGGCGAGGCCTACGAGGCGCTGAAGGATCCGGAGAAGCGGGCCGCGTATGACCAGGTCCGCCAGGGCGGCTGGCGCCAGGGCGACGAGTTCCGTCCGCCGCCCGGCTGGCGCCAGGGCTTCGATCCTGGCGCTTTTGAAGGCGGTGATGACTCCGGTTTCAGCGATTTCTTCTCCAGCCTGTTCGGCGGGCTGGGTGGGCGCCGGCGTGGGCCGATGCGATCGGCCGGGCGCGATCAGCACGCCCGCATCGAGGTCGATCTGGAAACGGCCTATGCCGGCGGCACGCGCGAGATCACCGTCATGCAGCATCGGCCCGGAACAGGCGGCATGGTCCAGCGCGAGCCGCAAACCATCAAGATTCGGCTGCCGGCCGGGCTGACCGAGGGCCGCCAGCTGCGCCTGGCGGGCAAGGGCGAACCGGGCCTGAACGGCGGCCCGCCGGGTGATCTGTATCTCGATATCACGATCCGACCGCACCGGCTGTTTGAACTGCACGGTCGCGACCTGCACCTGAGCCTGCCGATCGCGCCCTGGGAGGCGGCGCTGGGCGGCAAGGTGGCTGTGCCCACGCTGGCCGGCAAGGTGGAAATGAACATCCCGCCGGGCGCTGCCAGCGGCAAGCGCCTGCGCCTGAAGGGCCGGGGACTGCCGGGTCAGCCGCCCGGCGACCAGTATGTGATTCTCAAGGTGGTGGTGCCGCCGGCAGTCAACGACCGTCAGCGCGAGCTGTATGAGGCGCTTGGCCGGGAACAGGCTTTCGATCCGCGTGCGGAGCTGGAGTGACGACGATGAACGAGCACAGCCCTCCATCGATCGCTGAACTGCTGGACCAGGATTTCGAGCTCGGCCTGGTCGAGATGTGTCGGGTCTGCGACCTGTCGGTCGAGCGCCTGGAAGAATGGCTGGCCGCGGGCGTGGTCGAGCCGCGCCGCGGCGGCGCCGAAAGCCGCTTCGGCGCCCGTCAGCTGCGCCGGCTTCGGGTCGCGCGTCGATTGCAGCGCGATCTGGGCGTCGACAGCGCCAGCCTGCCGCTGGTCCTCGATCTGCTCGAAGAGGTCGAGGAGCTGCGTCGCCAGTTGCGTCTGCTGGGTCGACTGGTCGACTGAAAGCCGGTCTCCGCCGCCTGCCAGGCAACACAGGACTGACGGGGTACACTAGCGCCTGGTCTTGAGCCCAGCGTTTTCCCGATCGTGCCTGCACCCGCCTATCCGCATATCTTCCAGCCGCTGAAGCTGGGCGCCGTGACCCTGCCCAATCGCATCCTGATGGGCTCGATGCATACTGGCCTCGAGGATCGGGTCTGGAACTGGCCGCGCCTGACGGCCTATTTCGTGGAGCGCGCCCGCGGCGGCGTCGGCCTGATGGTCACCGGCGGGATCGCGCCGAATCGGCGCGGCTCGCTGGCGCCGCTGGCCTCGAAGTTGACCAACCGCTGGGAGGTCATACGCCATCGGAAGATGACCGACGCGGTGCACGCGGCCGGCGGCCGCATCGCGATGCAGATCCTGCACGCCGGTCGCTACGGCTACCACCCGTTTTCGGTCGCGCCCTCGGCGATCCAGTCGCCGATCACGCCGTTCAAGCCGAAAGCGCTGAGTTCGGCCGGCGTCGAGGGCCAGATTCGCGACTTCGTGCGCTGTGCGAGCCTGGCCCGGAAGGCCGGCTATGATGGCGTCGAGATCATGGGGTCCGAGGGTTACTTCATCAACCAGTTCCTGGTGCCGCGGACCAACCAGCGCAGCGATGAATGGGGCGGCAGCTTCGCCAATCGCATGCGCCTGGCGGTAGAGATCGTGCGCCGGACGCGCGAGGCCGTCGGCGCGGACTTCATCATCATCTACCGCCTGTCGATGATCGACATGCTGGCCGACGGCAACAGCTGGGAAGAGGTGGTCGAGCTCGGCCAGGCCATCGAGCAGGCCGGCGCCAGCCTGATCAACACCGGCATCGGTTGGCACGAAACCCGGATTCCCACCATCGCCACCTCGGTGCCGCGCGCCGCCTTCACCTGGGTGACGCGCAAGCTGCGCGAGGCGGTCAGCCTGCCCCTGGTCACCAGCAACCGGATCAACATGCCGCATGTGGCCGAAGCGGTGCTGGCCCGGGGCGACGCCGACATGATCTCCATGGCCCGCCCGTTCCTGGCCGACCCGGACTGGGTCAACAAGGCCGCGGCCGACCGTGCCGAAGAGATCAATACCTGCATCGCCTGCAACCAGGCCTGTCTGGATCATGTGTTCCAGAACAAGGTCGCCTCCTGTCTGGTCAATCCGCGCGCCGCCCATGAGACCGAGCTGAAGATCGAGCCGGCGGCGCGGCGCAAGAAAATCGCCGTGGTCGGAGCCGGGCCGGCCGGACTGGCCGCGGCCACGACCGCTGCCCGCCGCGGCCATCAGGTCGTGCTGTTCGAGCAGGCCGACCGGATCGGCGGCCAGTTCAACATGGCCAAGCGTGTTCCGGGCAAGGAAGAGTTCGTCGAGACGCTGCGCTATTTCGCCAGGCAGATCGAAATCAGCGGCGTTGAGCTGCGTCTTCAGACCCGGGCGGAAGCCGAAGCCCTGCGCGATGAGGGCTTCGACGAGGTGATCATCGCCACCGGCGTGGTCCCGCGTGACCCGAAGATACCGGGCCAGGAGCATCCCTCGGTGCTGAGCTACATCGATGTGCTGCAGCGCGGCAAGGCGGTCGGGCGCCGGGTCGCCGTGATCGGCGCCGGCGGTATCGGTTTCGATGTCAGCGAGTTCCTGGTTCACGAACACGTGCCGGACGAGCCCGACCCCGACCAGCCCTCGCCGGAGGACTTTTTCCGCCACTGGGGCGTGGACATGAGCCTGGCGAGTCGTGGCGGAGTGGCCGGTCACCAGCCTGAGCCGCCGAGGGCGGCGCGAGAGATCTTTCTGCTCCAGCGCAAGGCTTCCAAGCCCGGCGCGGGCCTGGGCAAGACCACCGGCTGGATCCATCGCACGGCGCTGAAGGCCGCGGGCGTGAACATGCTGTCCGGCGTCAGCTACGAGCGCATCGACGACGCCGGCCTGCATATCCGCGTCGACGGCCAGGCCCAGTGCCTGCTGGTCGACACTATCGTCATCTGCGCCGGCCAGCTGCCGCGGCGCGATCTGGCCGAAGCCCTCGAAGGGCTCGGAATCAAGCCGCAGCTGATCGGCGGCGCCGACGTTGCCGCCGAACTGGACGCCAAGCGCGCCATCGATCAGGGCACACGGCTGGCGGCCCGGCTGTGAGCCCGGCGCAAGCTCCCTGAAGGACCACTGGAAGTGACCATGAGCATGCCATCCGAGCCCTATACCGCGCTGCTGGCCGAGCTGCGCGCCGGCTTTGCCAGCGGCCTCACCCGCGACCTCGCCTGGCGCGACGGCCAGCTTGAAGCGCTGCGCCGGCTGCTGGAAGAGAACGAGGCGGCGATTCACCAGGCGCTGGCCGCCGACCTCGCCAAACCGCCGCAGGAAGTGCTGCTTGGCGAGCTGTCGCTGCTGTTTGCCGAGATCAAGCACGCGCGCCGGAATCTCAAGCGCTGGAGCCGCCGGCGACGCGTGCACACGCCGATGGTCGGCCAGCCGGGCCGCAGCTGGGTACAGCCGGAGCCCTTGGGCGTGGTCCTGATCATGGGGGCCTGGAACTATCCGCTGCAGCTCAGCCTGGCGCCGCTGATCCCGGCTGTGGCCGCCGGCAACTGCGCCGTGATCAAGCCCTCCGAGATTGCCGCCCACACCTCGGCGCTGATCGCCGAGCTGGTGCCGAAGTACCTCGACAAGCGCGCGGTGCGCGTGGTCGAGGGGGCCGTCGAGGAAACCACGGCCCTGCTGAAGCAGCGCTTCGACCACATTCTCTACACCGGCGGGGCCGCGGTCGGCCGAATCGTGATGCGGGCCGCGGCCGAGCATCTGACCCCGGTCACCCTGGAACTCGGCGGCAAGAGTCCGGCCGTGATCGACTCGGGCGCCGATCTGCGCTCGGCGGCGCGACGCCTGGTCTGGGGCAAGTGCCTGAATGCCGGCCAGACCTGCATCGCGCCCGACTACGTGCTGGTCACGCCGGCCGAGCGCGAGGCCTTGCTCGAGGCGATCAGGGCCGAGCTCGATGCGATGTACGGCCCTGATCGCCTGGCCAGCGCCGATTACGCCCGGATCGTCAACCAGCGCCACTTCGAGCGCCTGAGCGCTTATCTTGCCGAGGCCCAAGTGGCCATCGGCGGGCGCAGCGACCCGAACAGCCTGAAAATAGAGCCCACCGTGCTGGTTGATGTGGCGCCCGACGCGGCGGTCATGCAGGAGGAAATCTTCGGCCCGATCCTGCCGGTGCTGACGGTCGACAACCTGGACCAGGCCCTGGCCTTCATTCAGGCCCGCGAGAAGCCGCTGGCCGCCTATCTGTTCACCCGCCAGTCGGCCAGCGAGCGTCGCTTCATCGAGCAGGTCAGCACGGGCAGTCTGTGCATCAACGATGTGCTGATGTTCATGTCCGTGCCCGAGCTGCCCTTCGGCGGCGTCGGCGACAGCGGCATGGGCCAGTACCACGGCCGCGCCGGTTTCGACCGCTTCAGCCATCTGAAGGCGGTGATGAAACGCGCCCGCTTCCCGGAAGTGAACGTGCGCTTCGCCCCGTACAGCGAATTCAAAACGAAGCTGTTGAAGTGGATAGGATGAGGTGCGGGGGTAGAGGGAAAGAGCTGAGAAGGGAGACGGGCGGGCAGGGTTTCTGCCCTTGCTGGGAGCATGCCCGCCGCTTCTTTCCCCTCTCCCTTCTGTCCCTCTCTCCCTCTTCCCTCATTCTCAACTTTTCGCCTCGTCAATAGTCAGAATCCCTGGTCTCGCTACAATCCCAGTCATGAACACACTGCTATCCGGGCGCACGCCCTATCTGCTGGTTTTTTTCGCCTGTGTCGGGCTGCTGGCCTACGCGCTGTATGCCCAGTTCGTGCTCGAGTTGCCGCCGTGCCCGCTGTGCATGTTGCAGCGCTACGGTTTCATGCTGATGGGCGCGGTGGCGTTGTTGATGGCGGTTCACCATCCGCGCGGCTGGGGGCGGTGGGTTTACGCGCTGCCGTTTTTCGGCGGTGCGTTCTGGGGCATGGCGACCGCCGGTCGGCATTTGCGCATTCAGCGCAGCGAGCCGGATCTGCTCGGCGGCTGCGCGGCCGACTGGCAGTTCATGGTCGAGACCGAGTGGCCCTGGGTCGACCGTGTCCGCGAGGCCTTCACCGCAACCGGAGACTGCGCCGAGATCGACTGGGTCTTCCTGGGCCTGTCAATGCCTGCCTGGACACTGATCTGGTATGTTGCATTGGCAGCGTTTATGCTGTGGGTTCTGATGGCTGGAAAACGCTGAAAAAAGCGAAACATTTCAAAGATATGACGGAAAGACTGAAGAGCATCACCCCGGCCCGCGACTGGCGTCCTGATTCCTGGCGGAGCAAGCCTGCTCGTCAGCAGGCCAGCTATCAGGACGAGGCCGAGCTGAAAGGCGCCCTCGATCGGCTGCAGCACATGCCGCCGCTGGTCACCTCATGGGAAATCCTGGCCCTCAAGCAGCAGATCGCCGAGGCCCAGGCCGGCAAGCGCTTCCTGCTCCAGGGCGGAGATTGCGCCGAGGTGTTCGACGAGTGTCAGCCGCAGATCATCGCCAACCGCCTGAAAGTGCTGCTGCAGATGTCGCTGATTCTGCTGCACGGTTTGGAAAAGCCAGTGCTTCGCATTGGTCGCTTCGCCGGCCAGTATGCCAAGCCGCGCTCGGAAGACCTGGAAACGCGAGACGGTGTCAGTCTGCCCAGTTATCGCGGCGATCTGGTCAATTCGCCGGAATTCGAGCCGGCCGCGAGGCGGCCTGACCCGGCCCGTTTGTTGCAGGGTCATGCCTGCTCGGCGATGACCATGAACTTTGTCCGCGCCCTGGTCGACGGCGGCTTCGCCGACCTGCACCATCCGGAGTACTGGGACTTGGGCTGGGTGGCGCATTCGCCGCTGGCCGATGAGTTTCACCGGATTTCCGACAGCATCGGCCAGTCCGTGCGCTTTATCGAGACGGTCACCGGCCAGGCGCCCGGCAGCTTGAAGCGGGTGGATTTCTTTACCTCGCATGAGGCCTTGCACCTGCACTACGAGCAGGCGATGACCCGCCAGGTCCCGCGCCAGTGGGGCTGGTTCAATCTGGCCACCCATTTTCCCTGGATCGGCATGCGCACCGCCGAACTGGACGGCGCCCACGTCGAAATGTTCCGCGGCATTCGCAACCCGATGGGGATCAAGGTTGGCCCCGGTATGAGTCCAGACTGGCTCAAGGGCTTGATTCGTGCCCTGAACCCCGACCATGAGCCCGGCCGACTGGTGCTGATCCATCGCATGGGCGCCGGCAAGGTCGGCGATCATCTGCCGGCCCTCATTGAGGCCGCCCGCGCCACCGGTTCGCCGGTGCTGTGGATCTGCGATCCGATGCACGGCAACACCGAAAAGACCAACAACGGCTACAAGACCCGTCGCTTTGCCAACATCCAGGCTGAGCTTGAGCAGGCCATCGAAATTCACGCCGGCTGCGGCTCGCGCCTCGGCGGTGTCCACCTGGAACTGACCGGCGAAAACGTCACCGAGTGCGTGGGCGGCGCCCGCGAACTCAACGAGAACGACCTGGCCACCTGCTACAAGACCACTGTCGATCCGCGCCTGAACTATGAGCAGGCGCTGGAAATGGCGATGTTGGTGGTGAGGAAACACCGAAGCCTGGCTTAGCCAGGCTTCTTTGTTAAGAGGGAAAGAGGGGAGAAGGGAGAGGGAAAAGGCGATTCGGTGATCGGGTCAGGCTGGAATCGCTAATCCGCCCCAGTCTTTTCCCTCTCCCTTCTTCCCTCTACCCCTCTCCCCGCGCTGCTCGTCAGAGCAGCGCTTCCACCGCCGCCCGCTCTTCGCGAAGTTCCCGATCCGTCGCATCCATCCGCTGGCGCGAGAACTCGTTGATCTCCAGGCCCTGGACAATTCTCCACTGGCCGTTTTCGCAGGTGCACGGATAGGAATAAATCACCCCCGGGGCGATCCCGTAGCTGCCGTCGGAGGGGACCGCCATCGATACCCAGTCGTCGCCGTCGGTGCCCAGCGCCCAGTCGCGGATGTGGTCGATCGCCGCCGAGGCTGCGGACGCTGCGCTGGAGGCGCCGCGGGCCTTGATGATGGCTGCACCGCGCTGCTGCACGGTGGGGATGAAGTGATCGACGTACCAGGCCTGATCCTGTTCGTCGATGGCCGGCTGGCCGGCGACCAGGGCGTGATGCAGGTCGGGATACTGGGTCGAGGAGTGGTTGCCCCAGATCGTCATCTTCTTGATGTGGGTATGGTGCTTGCCGGTCTTGGCCGCCAGCTGGGCCAGGGCGCGATTATGGTCCAGCCGGGTCATCGCGGTGAAATTTTCCGGCGGCAGGTCGGGCGCGTTGGCCTGGGCGATCAGCGCGTTGGTGTTGGCCGGGTTGCCGACTACCAGGACCTTGACATCGCGGCTGGCCACGGCATTCAGGGCGCGGCCCTGCGGCCCGAAGATCTTGCCGTTTTCGCTCAGCAGGTCGGCGCGCTCCATGCCCGGTCCGCGTGGTCGCGCGCCGACCAGGATGGCGTAGTCGGCGTCGCGGAAACCTTCCTCGAGGTCGGTGGTGGCGACCACGCCGGCCAGCAGTGGGAAGGCGGCATCTTCAAGTTCCATCACGACGCCCTTGAGCATGTCCAGCGCTGGCGGGATTTCCAGCAGCTGCAGGATGACCGGCTGATTGGGGCCGAGCAGATCGCCGGAGGCGATGCGGAAGCAGAGCTGGTAGCCGATCTGGCCGGCGGCGCCAGTAATGGCGATGCGCTTGGGATGAGTCATGGCGGGTCTCCAATGGCGGTGAGCGTAACTCCGTATTTTAGCGCGATGTGGCGTGGGGTTATGGGGTTGGGGAAAGGTGAGGTGAGGGAGAGAGGGAAAGAGGGGAGAAGGGAGAGGGAAAACCCCGCAACTATCGGCGCCACTGATGGCTTCGAAAAATCTTTTGGTCGCAAAGCAGCCAAGCAGCAAAGACGCGGAGTGAACAAGAGTGAGGGGCGAAGGGTACTCTTGATCAACCCCCAAACCTTCCGCGGGGAGTGGCAGTGGCTGCTGGCGAGGAAGGGCTCGCGGGCCGCGGCGCGATCCAGCAGCTCTCCGATCAGCCTGCGGCGCTTATCGACCGCAGGAGGGTTTCAGGCGCCACCGAGGCGATTCTGACCCGCACCCGAGCTCCACGGAGATCAGCCAATCGACGGTGTCGTCACGAGCCCTTCCTCGCCGGCAGCTGCCGCCACTCGCCGCCCCTCCAAGCTCTCGCTATCAGCCATCCCCACTCGCCGCCCCGTCCAGGCTCTGGCCTGAGCAGCCACCGCCACATCTCACACTGGCCGCCCTCTTGGCCGCTTTGAGCGGCAAGCGGGCCTTGACAAAGCCCGAGCGAGGCCGAAATGGACAACCCAATCAATTCGGCGGCAGCAGCAACAGGGTCTGACGCGGCAGTTCAGTGCGGCGATAGTTCGACAGCACGTTCTGGCCCTGATCGTCGATCAGGGTGCCGTTGCTGAACTGCTGGATGGCAAAACTGATTACCGGCTCGCCAAGGAAGCGGGCGCCGTCGGCGGCGACTAGCGGCTCGGCATGGTCATCCAGGGTGATCTTGGCCGTACCGCCTCGGAACAGAACATCGAATTCGCTTCCCAAGGCAAATGCGTTCTGGATCAAGATGGGGTGTCCGAGAATCCAGGACTCTGCCTCCCATGGCGGGGGGCCATAGACCGTATTGAAGGAAAGGCTCTGAAGAACCAATCCCATCGGAATCGGTGTCTTGCGGTTGAGGCACCATGGTCCGGGTATAGGCCCTGGGGGAGACATAGGACAATTTGCCCAGTTCGGGCGAATTTCGCCTACGTTGGAGCGCACTCGCAGCGTCGGAGCAGATCCGATGGAGAAGGACTCGACTCTATTCTCGTAGGCCTTGAGTGGCCGATGTGTCACCCATTCAAATT
>JBJHCC010000076.1:0-11407 GCA_050485825.1 Gammaproteobacteria bacterium | reverse complement strand
GGTCGGTGTGGCTTGTGACTTCACCGTCACCGCCAGCGGCTTCCCGGCGCCCGAGTTTGATCTGCCGGGCTTGCCTGCGGGTCTGAGCCTGGACCCGGTCAGCGGCGTGATCAGCGGCCAGGCCGATGCCGGCACTGGCGGCATCTACAACCTGAGCCTGGGCGCCAGCAACAGCATCGGTAACGACAGCCAGAACTTCAGCCTGACCGTCAACGAAGCGCCCAGCATTACCTCGGCCGACAGCCTGAGCTGCGAGGTCGGCGAGCCCTGCAGCTTCCAGTTCAGCGCCGAGGGTCATCCGGCGCCCGAGTTTGAGCTGCCGGGATTGCCGGCCGGTTTGGTGCTGGATCCCGTCAGCGGCGAGCTGTCGGGTGCACCCGATCCAGGCACCGGCGGCAGCTACGACCTGGTGCTCACGGCCAGCAACAGCGTCGGCAGCGACACCCAGAACTTCAGCCTGAACATCGGCCAGCCGCCGGTGATCACTTCGCCGGACCAGTTCCAGTGTTCCGTGGGCAGTGCTTGCGAGTTCAGCTTCACGGCCACGGGCGAGCCTGATCCCGGCATTGATCTGCTGGGTGCGCTGCCCGCGGGGGTCAGCTTCAACGCAGCCACGGCCAGCCTGGAAGGCACGCCGGAGCCGGGTAGCGGTGGCATTTACGAGCTGACGGTGACGGCCAGTAACGGCTTGCCGCCCGACGACAGTCAGAACTTTACCCTGACCGTCAGCCAGGCGCCGGTCGCGCGTGACGATCCCGAGGGCGGCATTCCCGGCAACTCCGCGCCGGGCAGCCTGCCCTACCACGGCGGCTTCAATGCCGCGCTGGTCGTGGCGGCGGCCGACGGCGTCCTGGCCAACGACGACATCGGCTTCCCCGCCGGGCAGATTACCGATCTGAACCCGCCCAGCAGCGGCGGCGGTACCGTCGCGCTGGCCCCCAATGGCGCATTCCAGTACATCCCGGCCAGCGGCTTTACCGGCATCGACAGTTTCCAGTATTGCCTGGATAACCTGGTCGATCCGCCGTCCTGCGCCACGGTCGAGATCGCCGTGGGCGTGCGACCGGCGGCGGCAGACGCCAGCTATCCGAATACCCTGGTCGGCAACGTCGGCATCGATAGCAGCCTCAGCAGCGGCTTCTCGATCACCGGCCTGGCCGCCGGAGACGATCTGAGCCTGGCCCTGGCATCGACCAGCAACGGCGATGGCAGCATCAATCCCGACGGCACGATCGTCTTCAATCCTGCGGCGGGCCTGACTGCAGCCAGTGCGACCCTGGTTTATTCGGTCAGCAACGGCTTTGGCAGTGCCAATGGCACGATCAGCATTCCGATCGGCGGCGGCCGCATCTGGTTCGCGGATACGGCGGCACCGGCTGGCGGCGACGGTCGCCTGGGCTCACCATTCAATAGCCTGGCCGCGGTGGCGGCGGCCGCCGATGCGGCAGGCGACGTCATCTTCCTGCACAGCGGCAGCGGCGCCTACACGGGCGAGATCCTGCTGCTCGACAGCCAGCGTCTGCTGGGTCAGGGTGCCAGCCAGACCTTGGCTGCCATGTCGGGCCTCAGCATCCCGGCCGACAGTACCTTACCCGCCACGGGCGCTACGGCGCCGGTGATCGTCAACAGCGAGGGCAGCGGCGTCGTGCTGGTCGCAGCGAACCGGATCCAGGGGATCAACATCGGCAACACCAGCGGCAGCGGCATCGCTGGAACCGGTTTCGGTACCCTGACCGTGGCCGATGTCAGCATCAGCGGCAGCGGTCAGGCCCTCACCCTGGTCAACGGCACGGTCGCGGGCAGCGGCTTCACGTCGGTCAGTTCCTCGTCGGGTGTGCGCAATATTCTGCTGAACAGCATCGCCGGCACGCTCAACCTGGGCGGCGGCAGCCTGACGGGGGCGAGTACGGCAAGCATCGAGGTCAGCGGCGGCACTGCCACGATCAGCTATGCCGGATCGATCACGCCCGCGGCCGGTGCTCGGCCTGTCCGCGTCGTCAATCGAAGTGGTGGCGCGCTGAATCTGTCTGGAGCCATCTCCGGCACCAATACCCTCGGCATTGAGCTGATCAACAACGCCGGCAGCAGCATTGCGTTCTCCGGCCCGATCACTTTGTCGACCGGCACCGAAACGCCGTTCGAGGCAACGGGCGGCGGCACCATCACCGCGACCGGCGCCGGCAGCAGCCTGCAGACCACCACCGCCACGGCGCTCAGGATCGAGAACACCACCATCGGCGCCGGCAATCTCAACTTCCAGTCTATCAGCGCCGGCACTGCCAGCAGTGGCCCGGCCAATGCCATCGTGCTGACCAGCACCGGCACCAGCGGCGGCCTGGTGGTGACCGGCACGGGCACGGCCGGCAGCGGTGGCCTGCTGCGTAACACCACCGGCTCGGCGGTGCGCGCCAGCGCCACCCACGCCCTGTCCCTGGCCTTCATGACTATTCAGGACCCGGTGACCAGCTCGCCGCCGCCCAATCTGTTCAGTGGCGGCCTGGAGCTGACCAACCTGACCGGGGCAGCCGAACTGACGCGGTTGGCGATCAGCGGCTACAACACTGCCAATACGCATGGCATTTCGCTGGTCAATACCAATACCAACCTGGCCGGCCTGACCCTGGCCGGTACCAGCATCAGCAACGCCACCGGCGGCTCGAATGCCCTGTTGGCGGTGGCGAATGGCAGCTCGAACATGACCATCACCGTGCAGAGCCATGCCGGCACGCCGTCGAGTTTCAGCGCGCTGACCAACAGCGGCTTGCGCGTCAACATGAACAATGGCGCTACCGGTACCGTCAACTTCAATCTGCTGAACGCCGTCATCGACGGCGTGGCCACCGGCGGCCTGGTGCAGCCGGTGGTGCTGGCACCCTCCGGTGGCACGATGAACTTCAGCATCGAGGGCAACACGATTCGGAACTCGGGCACCGTGGGTAACAACACCGGCTTGATCAACGTTGCCGCCGGTGGTGAAGCGGCGCCTGGTGCCGTCACCAGCGGCTCGATTTCGCACAATCTGATCGAGAACTCCGCCGGTTTCCGGGCGATCAACATTACCCCGGATCAATTCGCCGGTGCCTTTGATTACACCATCGACAACAACAGTATCCAGGGTGTGGCCCGGCACGGTCTGTTCATTGATATTCGCGAGTCGGCCGGTGCCGGCGCGACCAGCCGGCTGCGGATTCGCGGCAATCAGATCGGGACGATTTCGCCAACGGCCGGTGGCAATCGCGAAGCGATTCTGGTCGACGTTCGCGGCGATGCGGCCAAGACCGTTAACACCCTTATCGGCGGCGCCGGCGGCGCCAACACCATTGTTCATAACGGCGATAACTTCTTCGAAGCGGTCCGGGTAATCGCGGGCCGGAGCGGTGAGAGCGGCGCAGTCGTTCACAACGTGACCGTATTGAACAACAGCATCGCCGAAGCCAATGCCGCCGCGGCCGGTCTGCGGGCTCAGGGCAGGGGTGTGGGCCTGTTGTGCCTGAATGCCAGCGGCAACAGCTTCAATCCCAGCCCGCGAGACCTGGCGGTCAACCAGGCCAATGCCGGGGTAATCAACGTCCCCCTGACCAACGCCGCCGCACTGCAGACCGCCAATCCGGGATCGAATGTGGTCACGACCGGTACGGTCCAGTTCAACCAGGCCGCCTGTCCAACGCCCTGATCACGTCGCAAGCCAACAGGAGATCGACATGGCTGACCCTTTTCTATCGGAAATCAGAATGATGAGCTTCAGCTTCCCGCCGAAGGGCTGGGCCTTGTGCAATGGCCAGCTGTTGCCGATCAACCAGAACCAGGCGCTGTTTGCCTTGCTGGGTACCATGTTCGGCGGCAATGGCCAGATCAACTTTGCCCTGCCCGACTTTCGCGGTCGGGTGCCGATCCATATGGGCGCCGGTCACGTTATCGGAGAGCGCTGGGGAGAGCAGCGCGTCAGCCTGCACGTTGGCCAGATGCCGACACACAGTCACGCCCTTCAGGCCAGTACCAGCCAGGCCAGCTCCGATACGCCTTCCAGCAACGAGGTGTTGGGCGCCGGGGCGGCGATCTACGGGCCGGTTGAGTCGCTGGTCGCGCTGGACGCCTCGGCGCTGGGCCAGGCCGGCAGTAGCGAACCGCATCAGAACATGCAGCCCTACCTGACCCTCAGCTTCTGTATCGCCTTGCAGGGCATCTTTCCGACACAAAATTAGGAGCATGCCATGGCGACTCAGTACGTAGGGGAAATCAGGATGTTCGCCGGCAATTTCGCGCCGGTGGGCTGGCAGCTGTGCGATGGTTCCTTGTTGCCGATCGCCGGCAATGAAGCGCTGTTTCAACTGCTGGGCACCACTTACGGCGGCAACGGCCAGAACAATTTTGCCGTGCCGGATTTGCGGGGACGACTGCCGCTACATCAGGGCAATGGCTTTGTCCTCGGGCAGGCCGGCGGCGCGGAGACGGTCACCCTGACGGCGGCCGAGCTACCGGCCCATGGTCATGGCTGGATCGCTTCGGCCAACGCCAGCACAGGGGTCACCAGCCCCGCCGGCGCCGTGTTGGCCAGAACATCCGGTGCCGATGTTTACAGCACCGATATCACCCCCGTGCCGCTGTCGCCGGAGATGGTTTCAGCAGTGGGAAGGGGTTATCCGCATGACAACATGCAGCCCTACCTCAGCCTGAATTTCATCATCGCGCTGTTTGGGATTTTCCCAAGCCCAACTTAGGAGATCGCCATGGCAGACCCATTTGTTGCGGAAGTCCGTGTTTTCCCATTCAGCTTCCCGCCGCGGGGCTGGGCCTTCTGCGATGGGCAGATCATGCCGATCTCGCAGAATACGGCGCTGTTTTCTCTGTTGGGCACCATTTATGGGGGTAACGGCAAGTCCACGTTCGCGCTGCCGGATCTGCAGGGCAGGGCGCCGATGCAATGCGGCCACGCGCCAGGTCTGAGTGACTACCCGCTCGGCGACACGGGCGGTTGGGAGTCGGTGACGCTGAGCCTAGAAGAAATTCCCCAACACTCGCATGCGCCGTTTGTCTCCGGTCGTGATGGCGACAGCCAGAACCCCCGCGGCGCCTTGCTGGCCGCCGGCTCGACGATTTTCAGCGCAGCAACCCAGCTGACAGACATGGCACCGGCTTCGGTCGCGATCGCCGGTGGCAGCTTGCCGCATAACAACATGCAGCCTTACCTGACCGTCAGCTTCTGTATCGCCTTGCAGGGTATTTTTCCGGCCCGACCGTGACGGCTCAGACAGACAGGGTGGGAGACGAGATCGAGCGCCGGTTCAGGCTGGCTGATTCGATTCGACTCAGGCCGGAACGGGACGACGATGTCGAGTTCTCGCGGCGGCTGTATCAGAGCGTTCGGCGGCCGGAGCTGGCTGTGCTCGGCTGGCCGGAGCAACAGCTGGGCGCCTTCATCGATCAACAGTTCGACGCTCAGCGTAGCCACTACAAGACCTATCGCCCCGCCGCCCATTTCATGATCATCGAGCAGGCAACCCAGGCCATCGGTCGCTGGTACCTGCAGGTCACCCCGGAGGCGCTGCGCTTGATGGAAGTGACGCTGCTACCGACCTGGCGCGGCCAGGGTATTGGTTCCCGCCTGCTTCGCCGGCTGCTGGACTGGGGTGTCGACAGCCATCGTCCGGTGACGCTCTACGTCGAGCCTTTCAATCCGGCCCATCGCCTTTACCAGCGGCTGGGCTTTGAACCGGTGGATACCCATGGGGTATACCACTTGATGCGCTACTTGCCAGAAACCGCCGTGCTTGCGGCATCAGGGAGTTCAAGTTCATGACCGATACCAGCGTTCCTCTGTCCATTGTCAGCTGCACCGGCAATACGTCTTACTTCAGCCAGATGGCGGTGGGTTCAAGCCTGCTGCAGCAACAACCCGATCGCTGGGCCTACTGGTTCGTCATCATCGATCGTGGCAGCCTTCAAGTCGTCTACAACCAGCTGCATACCGCGGCCAACACCGTGCCCAATTTGAGCCAGTTCGACAACAGCGATCACATCCTGGCCTTTTCCTCGATCGGCGTTGGGCTGAACAACCAGCCGCAAGGCGATCTGTTCAAGTTTCTCGATCTGAACGGCGCCGGTCGTGAGCTGCGTCGGGTCAGCCAGCTGGCGGTTCAGTTCAACTGCGGGTCGCTGGGGACTTTTGGCTATGCCCTGGTCGGCATCCTGGGTGAGCAGAACCTGCCCGGCTTCGAGGTCAGCCAGTTTGCCGCGCCGGCGACCGGCCCGATCCTGACCGTGCAATTGATGCCCGCGAACATCAACGGCAAGACGATCTATACGCCGGTTCAGCTCAGTAATGCCTGATGGCGGGCCAGCGGCGGCGCTTGCTGCTGTTTGCCTGGCATCGTCCCGGCACCGGCTTTACTCGGGTCATCGAGGCCTTGCTCGATGACCTGGCCCGCGATCACGACATCGTCTGGATGGGGATTGGCTATCAGGGCCCGGCGAAGCAGTGGCGCCCGGCGGTGCGGCTGCTGCCAACGCAGACGCTGGAAGGTGATCTGACCGGCGCCTACCAGGCGCGGCTGGACTGGGACCGGCTCAGGCCGGACTGCGTGCTGGCACTGAACGACCTCTGGTATCTGGAACACTATCCGCGCGAGCTGGGTCGTCGGATCGAGCAGGTGCCGATGTTCGGCTACCTGCCGCTGGATGGTGATATTCCCGATCCGGCCCTGGCGGCGGGTTTGACAGGGTTTCGAGGGCTGTGCACCTATACCCGGCATGCCGCCTCTGAGCTTGAGCGTGCTTTGACCGCCTGCCGGATCGATACGCCGGTCCACGTGGTGGGACACGGTGTCGACGGCAGCGTGTTTCACCCCTTGCCGGAGGTCGGAGAAGGCAGCGACGCGCTCGCGGCCCGGATGAGGCTGGCGCAGGCGCTGTTCGGTCTGGATGAGCCGGCCTGGGTGGTGCTCAACGCCAGCCGGCCAGATCCGCGCAAGCGGATTGATCTGAGTCTGGCAGGTTTTGCCCGCTTCGCCGCCGGCAAGCCGGCGTCGGTGCGGCTGTGCCTGCACCAGGCGCTGCGCTGCGATGCCTTCGTCGAACCTCTGCATGAACTGGCCGACAGCCTGGATATCGCCGAGCGGATCCTCTGGTGGCCGCCGGACGATCGGCCCCTGGACGACGCCGCGCTCAATCGGCTCTACAACGCCTGCGCGGTTGGCCTGAATACCAGCCATGGCGAGGGTTTCGGCCTGGTCAGCTTCGAACATGCCGCCAGCGGCGCGCCGCAGCTGCTTCCCGCCCATCCGGCGATGCGTGAGCTCTGGGGTGATGCCGCCTGGCTGCTCGAACCGGTGACGCCGGTCAGCTCCCCGTTCTCGCCCTTGCTGATGGGGGAAGTCGATCCGGATGCGGTGGCCGCAGGCCTGGAAGCCTTGTATGCCCGGCCCGCCCGCTATCGCGAGCTGGCCGCGGCGGCGCGTCGGCGTACGCTTAAGTCTGATCTGAGCTGGTCAACGGTGGCTGAGCGGCTGCTGGCGGCCATGGCGTTCGACGATCAGCCGAAGTTGATCTCGTAGCGCATGCCGGCGTCGTCGGGTCCGATCGGCACCATGAACAAATCCAGCGCGCCGTGCCCCGGGTGATCCAGGGTATAGATGCCCTGCGGCCAGAACCGGTCCCTGGGACCACTGCGGATAACCAGGCTGAACGGCTTGCGAGCGCCTTCCTGACCGGTGCCATGCTCGCTCAGGCTCAGCACATCAGCGGTCTGAGTCTGATCACCAAAGCGCAGCCGTAGCGGTTGACCGATCAGCGGCCGGAAATCGTCGATCGTGAGTGTGTCAATCATGCGCTTCCGACGGTCTGGCCCGCCCGGGGCTTGCCGGGCCAGGCGTTGATGGGATGGCTTGCCGCGCAAGCCTTCGGGGCCGGGCTCATGACACGCCATAGGCCTCAAGCAGAGGTTCCAGCGCCGCTGCGCGGCCGCGGAACGCCTGCCAGGATTCGGCCATCGGCCGGCTGGCGCCGACTTCCAGGATCTCCCCGGCCAGGTGGTTGCCGCTGGCGCGATCATACAGGCCGCGCTCGCGGAACAGCTGGAAGGCGTCGCGGGCCAGGCGCTCGGCCCAGAGATAGCTGTAGTAGCCGGCGGCATAGCCGCCGTTGAACAAGTGGGAGAAGCTCATGATGTAGCGGTTCTCGGCCGGCATCGGCGTCACTGCGATGTCGTCGTGGACGCGATGCATGAGCTCGGCCGGATCGGCCTCGGGTGAGCGGTGCAGCGCCAGGTCGGTCAGGGCGAATTCGATCTGCCGGAGCAGGGCCATGGCGCCCTGGAACTGGCGGTCGCGGATCAGTCCGTCTAGCAGAGCCTGCGGCAGCGGCTCACCGGAGTCCACGTGGCGGGCATAGCGGGCCAGCGCATCGGCCTCCCAGGCCCAGCCCTCCAGCAGCTGGCTGGGCAGTTCGACCGCGTCCCACTCCACCCCGCTGATGCCGCCGACGCCGGGCAGGTCGATCCGGGTCAACAGGTGGTGCAGGCAGTGGCCGAATTCATGAAACAGGGTGACCAGATCGTCATGGGTCAGCAGGCTGGGCCGGCCGTCGGCGGGGGCGGCGAAATTGCAGCTCAGATAGGCGATCGGCTGCTGGCGGCGTTCGCCAACCACAAGGCGCGAGCGGCAGACATCCATCCACGCGCCGCCGGATTTGCGAGCCCGGGCGTAGAGGTCCAGATACAGCCCGGCGATGGGCTGGCCGTGGCTGTCGAGCACGCGATAGAAATGCACGTCCTCATGCCAGGTATCAACCGTGCTGTCGGCGGCGAAGGACAGGCCAAACAGGGCCTCGGCAACCTGGAACAGGCCGTCGAAACAGCGCTGCAACTCGAACCAGGGCTTGAGCTTTTCCTGATTGATGCCGAGCTGCTGATCGCGCAGCTTCTCCGAGTAGTAGCTGATGTCCCAGGGGGCCAGCGGCGTGGTCGCGCCCAGGCCAGCGGCAAAGGCGGTCAGCTCGGCCAGCTGGGACTCGGCCATGGGACGGGCCCGGGTCGCCAGGTCGCGCAGGAAGTGCTCCACTTCATCGGCCGAGCCGGCCATTCGCCGCGACAGCTTCAGCGCGGGGTAGTCGGCAAAGCCCAGCAGCGCCGCCTGCTCGGCGCGCAGGGCGAGAATTTCGCGAACCAGCGGTGAGTTGTCGAACTGTCCGGCCTGCGGGCCCTGGTCCGAGGCGCGCGTGGCGTAGGCGCGGTAGAAGCGCTCGCGCAAGCTGCGGTCGTCGGCATAGGTGATGATGGCGCGGTAGGCGGGGTAGGACAGATTGGCGCGCCAGCCGGCGCGCTCGGCCTGCCGGGCCATCGCCGCCAGCTGGGCCAGTTCGGCTTCGGGCAGCCCGGCCAGCGCCTCGGCCTGGTCGAAATCCTCGGTGTAGGCTTCGGTGGCGTCGAGGACCTCATTGCCGAAGCGGTTGCCGAGTTCGGACAGTCGGAGCTGAATCTCGGCGAAACGTTTGCGCTCAGCCTCGGGCAGGTCGACACCGGCCAGTCGGAAGGCCTTGATTTCATGCGCGATGGTGGCGCGCATCGCCGCCGACTGAGCGCCGAAATCGGCGCGCTCGGCCAGTTGGCGATAGGCGTGGAACAGGGCGCGATTCTGGCCGCGCTCGGTGTGGAAGCGGGTCAGCGGCTCCAGGCAGGCCTGATAGGCTTCGCGCCATTCCGGCGTGTTGTTGACGCCGTGCAGATGGCCAATCGATGACCAGGCCCGGGCCAGCGCGTCGTCAGCCAGGGTTTCAGCCTCGACCACGCGGGCGTAGTCGACCGCATCGCCCGCGGCCTCGATCTCATCGATCAAGGCGCGGTACTCGGCCAGCCGCTGCTCGATCGCGGGCTGGGCGTGCTCCGGGCGAATCCGGGAGAAAGCAGGCAGGCCGTCGGCCAGCAGCGGATTGGTGTCGGTCATGATGAATCGGGTCTTGGTGGAAGCGAGCGGAGCCCGGAGTTCAGGGCCGAGTGATCCCCTACTGTAGCCGAACAGACCGGGGCTGTTTAAGCTCGAAGACGCGAAGAGCGCCAAGGTGGCAATGGGGTTCAGCTTGGCACCGCTGCCCCTTTGCGTTCTTGGCGTCTTTGCGGTTAGTCGGGTTTGATTTCAGGCCGTGGCCCTGAGGCGGTCGGGCTGTTCGGCGAGTTCTTCGAGCAGGTCCTCGATGCGGGCAAAGGCGTCGGCGAGCTGTTCGGCCTCCGGCAGCAGGGTGATGCGGAAATGATTGCGGGCGCTGATGTTGAAGCTCGAGCCCGGCACGACCAGGATGTGCTTCTGCTCCAGCAGCTCGGCCGCGAAGTGGTGGTCGTCGAAGTCCGGCAGCTGGTCGGGCTTGACCGACGGAAAGGCATACATCGCGCCCATCGGCGTGACCAGATCGAGGAAACGGCTGCGGGTGACCGCGTCAATGATGGCCCGGCGCGACTCATGCAGGCGGCCGCCG
The DNA here is from genome assembly GCA_050485825.1 of Gammaproteobacteria bacterium. Lineage (GTDB taxonomy): Bacteria > Pseudomonadota > Gammaproteobacteria > Xanthomonadales > Wenzhouxiangellaceae > Wenzhouxiangella. The sequence goes on along the minus strand of JBJHCC010000076.1, from coordinate 946 downwards.
CGGGCGACCAGATCGGCGATCGACTGATAGCCGCCCAGCGCGGTCTGCACCGCCCACTGGCCCGGCACGTTCGCCGATAGTCTCAGCGCGGCGAGTTTCTCGACCGCGAGGCGGTAGTCGGCGGCCCGTTCCAGGCTGCCGGTAAACACTGCCCAGCCAACCCGCCAGCCGCAGGCCCGGTAGACCTTGGACAGGCCGCCGAAGCTTACGCACAGGGTGTCCTCGGCCAGCGTCGCCATGGGTACGAAACGCGCTTCGTCGTAGCAGATCGCGTCGTAGATCTCGTCGGAGAACAGGATCAGATTGTGTTCGGCAGCCAGGTCGGCGAGCGCCTGCAGCACAGCTTCCGGATAGACCGCGCCGGTGGGGTTGTTGGGATTGATCACCACCAGGGCGCGGGTGCGCGGTGTGATCAGGGACCGCAGCGCCTCGATGTCGGGGATGAAGCCGTTATCGGCGCGGCAGGGGTAGTGTTGGGCACGGCCGCCATTGAGCACCACAGCCGCGGTCCACAGCGGATAGTCCGGCGCCGGCACCAGCACTTCGTCACCGGGCTCGAGCAAGGAGCGCAACACCAGATCGACCAGCTCGGATACGCCATTACCAATGATGACCTGGTCGAAGCGGGTATCCGTGAGCCCCCGGGCCTGGAACTGCATGGCCACGGCCTCGCGCGCCGGAAAAATGCCGGTCTGCGGCCCGTAGGCCTCACTGTACTGCAGGTTCCGGACCACCGCCCGGCGCATGGTTTCGGGCGTGCGCAGCCCGAAAGCACCGGGGTTGCCGATGTTCAGATGCAGGATGTCGTGGCCCTGCTGCTCGAGTTCACGCGCGCGGCGCGCCAGCGCGCCACGGATCTCGTAGCGCACCTCGGTGACGCGGCTGGCGGTCTGGAATGGCGGTTTCATGGGGGAATGGTAAAGGAAAAGGAGGAGAGGGGGAGAGG
>JBJHCC010000075.1:0-11542 GCA_050485825.1 Gammaproteobacteria bacterium | reverse complement strand
CGGCCGCCCGGGGGGGCGTGGGCCAGCACCCCGGCCCCGCCCGGGCCTGAATGGCTGGCGGCCCTTGCCGCGCCCCCCGCGGCGCCGCCCGGCCCGCGCCCGCTGGTGTTTGAATCGCAGGGTCTGCTCGATACCCTGCGTATCCTCGAATTCATCAACGACCCCGCGGTGCGCCTGGTGCTGGTCGGTCACGGCGAAGAGTACCGGCGACTGCCCGCCATCGCCGAGCGGCGCATTCGTCATATCCTGCCGCTGAATTTCCCGGAGGCGCCGGATGCGCGAGACGCCGACGACCGCAACGTGTCGCTGGAAGCGCTGCGCCATTGGCGCAATGCGCCGGACAACCCGCGCCAGCTTCAGGAAGCCGGCGTCCCCTTGCTGTTCACCACCCACGGCCTCAGCCAGCCGACCCAGATCTTTGCCAACCTGGCCAAGGCCATCGAGCGCGGCCTGGATCCCGACCGCGCGCTGGCTGCACTGACCACCGAGCCGGCCGCCTGGCTGGGTCTGAGCGACCGCGCCGGCCGCATCCGCGTCGGCCAGATGGCCAATTTTGTGGTCGTCGAAGGGGAGCTGTTCACCGATGGCCCGTCCATTGCCGAGGTTTGGGTGGACGGCCGGCGCTACCTGAAGGCTGCATTGGTCCCACCCGCCATCGACCCGGCTGGCACCTGGTCGCTGACCCTGGGCATGGGGGGCATGGGCGAGGTGCCCGCAACCCTGGTCCTGCGTGGTCCGCCCACCAATATGGAAGGCAGCCTCACCGTCATGGGTAACGAAACGCCGCTGAACGAAGTGCGAGTAAGCGGCGAGCGCGTTATTGTTTCCATTGACGCGACGCGGTTCGGCGGCTCCGGCACTATTTCCATCCGCCTGGACATCGACGGCGATCAGGCCCGCGGCACCGGATCGAGCGCGATGGGAGAATTCACCGTCCGCGGCCGCAAGACCAGCGGCCCCGACGGAGAGGAGAGCATCTGATGCGACGTCTGGCAATGAGTTTGACCGTAGCCATGCTGGGCACAGCCCCCGTGCTGGCCGACTGGACCCCCGACATCGAAGCCTGGACCAGCGCCCTGCCGGACCAGCCCGCTGCGGTCATCATACGCAACGCAACAATCTGGACTGGGACCGACGACGGCGTCATCGAAGACGCCGATATCCTGATCCGGCAGGGCCGGATCAGCGCGGTCGGACCCGGTCTCACCGCCCCACGTGGCGCGCTGGAAATCGACGGCCGCGGCCGCCACGTCACGCCCGGCATCATCGACGCCCACTCCCATGCCGCGATCGTCGGTGGCGTCAACGAAGGTACCCGGATCAGCACCGCGGACGTCCGCATCCGCGACGTGATCGACTCCGAATCGATCAACATCTATCGCCAACTGGCCGGCGGTGTGACCACCATCAACCTGCTGCACGGCTCGGCCAACGCCATCGGCGGTCAGATGAGCGTGATCAAGCTGCGCTGGGGCGCCAAGCCCGCCGATCTGGTGTTCACCGCGGCCCCGGAAGGGATCAAGTTCGCCCTGGGCGAAAACCCCAAGCAGAGCAACTGGCGTTCCGATGAGCCGCGCTATCCGCAGACCCGTCACGGCGTCGAGCAGATCATCCGCGAGAAGTTCCAGCAGGCGGCCGACTATCGCCGCGCGCACGCCGAGCAGCCGAGCGGCAGGGCCGGCCGCGACCGGGTGCCGCCAAGGCCCAACCACGAGCTGGCCGCCATCGCCGAAATCCTGTCCGGCGAGCGCGACGTTCACAGCCACGCCTACCGGGCCGATGAAATGCTGGCCCTGATGCGCGTCGCCGAGCAGTTCGACTTCGTCATCAAGACCTTCCAGCATGTGCTGGAAGGCTACAAGATCGCGCCGCAGATGGCCGCCCACGGCGCCGGCGGCTCGACCTTCATCGATTGGTGGGCTTTCAAGTACGAGGCCATCGACGGCATCGGCTACAACCCCGCTCTGATGCACTCGGCCGGGGTCCTGACCGGCCTGCATTCAGACGATCCCGAACTGGCCCGCCGGATGAACCTGGAAGCGGCCAAGGCGGTGCGCTATGGCAACGTCGACCCGCATACGGCGCTGAAGATGATCACCGCCTACCCCGCCGACCAGCTCGGCATCGGCCACCGCACCGGCCGCCTTGCCGCCGGCTTCGACGCCGATGTCGTGATCTGGAACGGCCACCCCTTGTCGGTTTACTCGCGGGTTGAACAGACCTGGGTCGACGGCCGCCGCCATTTCGACCGCGAGGCCGATCAGCGCATGCGCGATCAATTGGCCGAAGAGCGCGCGGCGCTGCTGGCCGAAGTGCTGGCAGCAGGCGCATCGAACGACAATGGCAATGGCAATGGCAATGGCGAGCAGGATGCAACACCGACGCGCCGACGCGTCCACAGCTTCGCTGCCCACCTGACCGGCTACCGCGCCTCGGAACTGGACCATGACGAATTCTGCATCCTCCATGATCATTAAACTCATGCTGCCGGTCCTGACCGGCGCCCTCCTGGCCAGCGCCGCGGCCACGGCCGGCACGACTGCACTGGTTGGCGCCACCGTTCACCCGGTATCCGGCGAGCCGATCGAAAACGGCATCGTGCTGATCCGCGACGGCCTGATCGTCGACCTCGGCGCGGACATTACGGTCCCGGCCGACGCTGAGCGCATCGACCTCGACGGCCTGCATCTCTACCCCGGCTTCGTCCATCCGATCACCCAGCTCGGCCTGACCGAAATCAGCAGCGTCGCCGGCACCGTCGATCTGACCGAGATGGGCAACATCAACGCCGCGGTGCGGGTCGAAGTCGCGATCAACCACGACTCCGAACTGTTCCCGACCAGTGTCGCCGGCGGCATCCTGAGCGCCCACATCGTGCCCGGCGGCGGCCTGATCCGCGGCAGCTCAGCCCTGATCCGCACCGACGGCTGGAGCTGGGAAGAGATGGTGATCGCGGCGCCGAGCGCCCTGCATATCGAGTTTCCCGCCGCCGCGGTCGACGATGAAGATAGCGAGGACCTGAAGCTGATCGAGCGAATCCTCGACCAGGCCCGCCACTGGCATCAGGCCCAGACCGCCGCCGAAGCCGGCCAGGGCCGTCGCCCGGTGCGCAACGACCAGCTCGAAGCTCTCGGCCCGCTGCTGGCCGGCGAAGTCCCACTGATGCTCCACGCCAACCGCTACGACATCATGGAAAAAGCCCTGGACTGGGCCGAGAACCAGGGTTTCGAACGCATCATCCTGTCGGCCAACGCCGATGTCCAGTACATCGCCGAGCGCCTGGCCCGCGACGACATTCCGGTGATCCTGCGCAATGTCTACGCCCTGCCGACCCGCCGCTGGGAACCCTACGACATGGCCTTCGTCGCCGCCGCGCGCCTGCATGAAACCGGCGTGCGCTTCGCCATCGCCGACTCCGGCGGCGGCATGGACGTGGCCAATGCCCGCAACCTGCCCTTCCAGGCCGGCAGCGCGGCCGCCCACGGCCTGCCCAAGGACGCAGCGCTGAAGAGCGTCACCCTGTGGCCTGCCGAAATCCTCGGCGTCGCCGACCGCCTCGGCTCAATCGAAGCCGGCAAGCACGCCACCCTGTTCGCCGCCACCGGCGATCCGCTGGAGCCGATGACCCGGATCGAACGGGTCTGGATCGACGGTACCGAATACGACCTGATGCGCGACCGCGGCCGGCGGCTGTACGAGCGTTACCGGGAACGCAATGAACGGGTCGGCGGAAGTCGCTGACGGGGAGATGGGACTCGGGAGAAGAGAGAAGCCTGGAACCACCGACGTCACTGATCGCTTCGAAAGGTCTTTTGGTCGCAAAGCAGCCAAGCAGCAAAGAAGCGGAGTGAACAAGCGTGAGGAGCGAAGGGGTTCTTGATCAACCCCCAAACCGTCAGCGGGGAGTGGGGGTGGCTGCTGGCGAGGAAGGGCTCGCGGGCCGCGGCGCGGTGTTTCAGCTGCCCGATCAAACCGAGACGCTTATCGACCGCGAAAGGGTTTCAGGCGCCACCGAGGCAATTCTGACCCGCACCCAGGCTCCACGGGCGTTCGGCTATCGACCAGGTCGTGACGAGCGCTTCCTCGTCAGCAGCCACCGCCGCTCCCCGCACCCTTCAAACAAAAGCATTGGAGCCACCGAAAACACCGAAAAGTCTTTGAGGTCGCGGAGCAGCCAAGCAGCAAAGAAATGAAGCGTCCAAAGCAGATGGGCAAAGGGTGGTTTGAGTCAACCCCCAAATCTTCAGCGGGGAGTGGTGGTGGCTGCTGGCGAGGAAGGGTTCGCGGGCCGCGGCGCGGTGTATCAGCTGCTTGATCACCCCAAGACGCTTATCGACCGCAACAGGGTTTCAGGCGCCACCGAGGCAATTCTGACCGGCACCCGGGCTCCACGGGGATCAGCCAATCGACAGTGTCGTTACGAGCACTTCCTCGCCAGCAGCCACCCCCAACTCGCTGCACCCCGCGACCGGTCTCCGCCCCCAACCCCCGATGTTGATCGCGGTCTGCGAAAATGACCGCAGTCTTTCGCTCCGATACTGCCGATGCTGACGCCTGAAGAACTGCTGATCGCGGGCCTGATTGCCATGCCGTTTGCGCTGATCCCCAGCCTGATCGGAATCTGGCGCGGGCACCCGAAACTCGGCAAGCTGATCGCCGTCAACCTGCTGCTGCTGCCGTTCTTTGGCATCGGCTGGATCCTGGCCCTGATCTGGGCCGTGACCGTCCCCGATCCGGCACCGCGTCGTGTCGGGCAGGCATCCGCGCAAGAAAAAGACTGAGCGGCTGCCGGGCGCTGCGCGTTTGGCCCGACCACCAGCGTCGCAGCTGCCATTGGCGGCTGCGACGCGCGGGGACCGCACTGATTCGACTCAGGGCGGCTCGAAACGATCGGCAAACAGATCGGGATCAGCGACGCGCAACTGCAGCTGCACCGGCACCATCGGCTGATCCGGATCATTACTCTGCACGCACAGCAGGCCGGTGTAATCGCCAATCGCCAACGGCACATCGCCCAGCGTCACCGTGATCTCGGCGACCTCGGCCGACGGCAGGCTGCCGCTGAGGGGTGCGGCGCTCAGCCATGGCAGGTCGGTGCTGACGGCACAACCGTCGCCGGGCTCGGCCTCGTGGAGTTCCCAGTCCAGCGCCGCAAAGCCGACATTGGCCAGTTGCACAACGCGTTCGACGCTGCCGCCACCGGGGACAAGCGTGGCCGCGATCGTTTCCGGCTCGACCTCGATTCGCGCAATGCCCGGCGTCGCCCTGGCCGCAATCGGCATGCTGACGGAGGGCAGCGGATCAATGATGATGCCTTCCGGTGACGCCGGCGGATCGGGGACGATATGCACGCGGGCAAAGTGCCAGCTGTTGAGCGCGGCGGCCGAGACGTTGACGCTGATGGTCAGCTCGATCTCGCCATCGGCCTCGAGCACGAAGCTGGCCGGCGACACGCTGCCGGTGACGTTGCCGGGCGCCTCGACCCAGGCCGTGTAGCTCTGATCGTGGTCAAGCACGCTGCGCAGTTGACGGGTCCAGGAACAGCCGCCGGGACAACTGCTCCGCGCCATACTCGGCAGATTGAGCGCCCCGGGGTCACCGCCGGTTGTGGGATTGGCGGCCAGATACTCGGCATTGCTGACATTGAGGACGAAGCCGACCTCCGCGGCCTGCAGCAGGCTGACCCGTCCGGCGCCGAAGTCGAAGGGATCAGCGGGGGTGACGAGGTCTTCCTTGCTCATCTCGGGAATGCTGGTCATCATCAGCGCCGACTTCACCTCGGCCGGACTCCAGTCCGGCTGGAGTGCCCGCACCAGCGCCGCCGCGCCGGCGGCATGCGGGCTGGACATCGAGGTGCCGCTGATGATGTTGTAGGACGGCGGCGGCGTGAAGCCCGCAAAGTAGGCGGCCAGAATGTTCAGGCCCGGCGCGCTGACGTCCGGCTTGATCAGATTGGCCAGACCCGGCACCGTGGCGCCGGCCGGGCCGCGCGAGCTGAAGCTGGCCATGGCATCGCCGTAGCTGGCGTCATAGTCGACCACGCCACCGCTGATCCGGCCGCTGGGATCGGCATTGGCGGCCATCCAGGCTTTCAGCACCAGTCCGTCCGCGTAGCTGATATGGGTGGCCGGCAGGACATGGGTATCGGCGTTCAGGCTGCCCGCGCTGGGCGCATCATTGAGCAGGACCATGCCGCCGCCACCGGCATCAAGCACGTTCTGGCCCTTGGCCACGCGAGCGATCACGCCGCGGTCGCAGACCACGATCTGGCCGCTGAAGGTATTGGCCGGAAAGGGATTGCAGAGCGGGTTGTTGTAGGGCGCATCGCCGGCATAAACCATGGGCGCGGGTCCGAATGGTGCGGTCGGGCCCTCGCCGAGGATCGGCGGCAGGCTGGCGCCGCTGCTGGTGAGATCCACCAGCTCGTTCAGAACTGCGCGATCATGGGTGCTCGCGGCCACGGTCATGATCCAGGGCCCCTGGTGCCCGACAGTGGCTGGTCCCGGCCCCGAATTGCCAGCCGAATTGACCGCGATCAGGCCCGCGGCCGCAGCATTGCGGAAGGCCACCGCCGTGGTCTCCACATAAGGGTTGGAGCCGCCGCTGATCGAATAGTTGGTCACATCGACCCCGTCAATCACCGCCTGGTTGACCGCTGCCGTTGTCGAAGCGGTGGGACAGCTCGGCACACAGACTTCGTAGGCGATGATGTTGGCGCGGGGCGCCACTCCGGACACGCCGTCGAAGGTATAGGTCTGGGTCGGCGCAATCAGGCTGGCCGTGGCCAGCTCGTTGCCGGCGGCGGTGGCGGCAGTATGGCTGCCGTGGCCGTTGCTGTCTTCCGGGTTGCTCGAACTCGGATGCAGGGCCCAGGCGCCAATCAGCTTGGCGTTGCAGAACGACGGATTGGCGACACAAAACCCGACGTAGTTGCCGACGCCATAGGGATTGGTGTGAACATAACCGTCTCCGGCCACTGCGGCGAATGACGGGTGCGAGGAGTTGATGCCGGTATCGATGACGCCGATGATCACCCCTTCGCCCTTGCTGGCGGCAAGTCCCTGCCAGACCGCGGGCGCGCCTATGAATGCAGGGCCGGTGTCGGTCAACAACTGCTCGTCGGATTCGCGATACAACAGCACCACGCCGTGAAGCTGGGCGACCCGAGCAGCCTCCGCCGGGCTCAGTACCACCGCCAGACCGTTGTAGGCATGACGATACTGGAAGCGGACGTCGAGCTCGCGTCTCAGCTCAGCCTGAATCGACGCCAGCACCGCGGCCTGACGATCGGCCAGAAAGGACTCGTAGGCGCGGCTGGCCGGCGCGTCGACGTCGAGCTTGCGCTGACCGATCAGCCTCGGACTGGTCGCCGCCAGGCCGGGAATGCGGCCGTCATAGGTGGCCAGGGGCCGCTCCTCGAGCTGAACGATGTAAACCGCTGGCTCGCTTTCACCCGGACTTTCATTGAAGACGCCCCGATGAGGGTGCTCCAGGTCCAGACTCGCTGCAAGCAGCGGCAGGGACAGGAACAGAAACAAAAGTGTTGCGCTCGACCACAGGGTCGACCGTTGGGAAACCCGCAGAAACAACATGACGACCACCTTGGATATCAGGCCTGCTGGACAGCGGCCCTGAGTCGCTCTGGCCAGCGCTGCCGGCCGAACCACCTTCAGACGCGCCGACAGCGCAGCGACTCGTAGAACTACCACCCGGCTATCGCCAAGGCAGATCGCCGTACCCTCCTCCCTTGGACGATGCCCCGCGCCGTCGCGCGCCGACCTTCGTCGCGCCGCGAGTATGGAACTGTCAAAGAGCCACTGTCAATGGCCCGGAGCACGCAGGTTCACTCACCCCCGGACCCCGCCAGGCCCAGCTCCAGCTTGCGAAGCTGCTGAATCCGGTCGCGCAGGCGCGCCGCTTCCTCGAACTCGAGGTTTTCCGCGGCCTTGAACATCGCCTTCTCAAGGCCAACGATCTCGCGCGCGGCCTGTTCCGGCGACAGCGCCTCGGCCCGGTAAGCGGCCCGCTTCTCGGCGGCCTTGCGGGTCGGCTTCTTGCCCGGCGTCTGGTGGGCATCAGCCATGATGTCGGCGATGTTCTTGACGATGGTCTTCGGCGTGATGCCGTGGGCGGCGTTGTGAGCGATCTGCTTGGTCCGACGGCGCTCGGTTTCATCCATGGCCCGGCGCATCGAATCGGTGATCTTGTCGGCATACAGGATCGCCTTGCCGCGCAGATTGCGGGCCGCCCGGCCTATGGTCTGGATCAGGGAGCCTTCCGAGCGCAGAAAGCCCTCCTTGTCGGCATCGAGGATCGCCACCAGCGAGACCTCGGGCAGATCCAGGCCCTCGCGCAGCAGATTGATCCCGACCAGCACGTCGAAAGCACCGAGCCTGAGGTCGCGAATGATCTCGACCCGCTCGACCGTGTCGACGTCCGAATGCAGGTAGCGCACGCGCACGTCGTGCTCGGCCAGGTACTCGGTCAGGTTCTCGGCCATGCGCTTGGTCAGGGTGGTGACCAGCACCCGATCGCCCTGCTCCACGCGCAGGCGAATTTCCGACAGCAGATCCTCGACCTGGCTGGCCACCGGCCGGATCTCGACCTCGGGATCGACCAGGCCGGTCGGCCGCACGACCTGCTCGGCAATCACCGCCGAGCGCTCGATTTCCCAGGGTCGGGGCGTGGCCGAAACCAGCACCATCTGCGGTGCTCGCTCCTCGAACTCCTCGAACTTCAGCGGCCGGTTGTCCAGCGCCGAGGGCAGACGGAAGCCGAACTCGACCAGGGTCTCCTTGCGCGCCCGGTCGCCGCGAAACATGCCGCCGATCTGCGGAATCGTGACATGCGACTCATCGGCGATCAGGATGGCGTTGCGCGGCAGATAGTCGAACAGCGTCGGCGGCGCTTCGCCCGGCTGGCGGCCGGTGAGGTGGCGCGAGTAGTTCTCGATCCCCTGGCAGTAGCCCAGCTCCAGCATCATCTCGATATCGAACTGGGTACGCTGCTTGATCCGCTGCGCCTCCAGCAGCTTGCCAGCACTCTCCAGCTGGGCCAGGCGCTGCTTGAGCTCGTCCTTGATCGCCTCGACCGCGTCCAGCACGACCTGGCGCGGCGTCACATAGTGGGTCTTGGGGAAAATTGTCAGCTCATCGAGCTTGGCGTGGATCTCGCCGGTGAGCGGATCGAACTCGCTGATCCGCTCGATCTCCTCGTCGAACAGCTCGACCCGCACCGCGGCCAGCTCCGAATCGCCCGGAAAGAGGTCGATCACCTCGCCGCGCACTCGATAAGTGCCGCGGCGAAGCTCGAAATCATTACGCGAATACTGCATTTCCGCCAGACGGCGCAGGATCTCGCGCTGCCCCATCCGCTCGCCCACCTTCAGCGGCAGGGTCATCTTCAGAAACGCACTGGGGTCGCCGAGGCCGTAGATGGCCGAGACCGTGGCCACGATCACCGAATCGGGCCGTTCCAGCAGCGACTTTGTAGCCGACAGCCGCATCTGCTCGATGTGCTCGTTGATCGAGGCGTCCTTCTCGATGAAGGTATCAGTCGAGGGCACATAGGCCTCGGGCTGGTAGTAATCGTAATAGGAGACGAAGTACTCGACCGCGTTGTCGGGAAAAAACGCCTTGAACTCACCGTACAGCTGGGCCGCCAGGGTCTTGTTCGGCGCCATCACCAGGGCCGGGCGCTGGACTCGCTCGATGACGTTGGCCATGGTGAAGGTCTTGCCCGAGCCGGTGACGCCCAGCAAGGTCTGGTAACGATGGCCGGCGTCCAGGCCGGCCACCAGCTGGCGGATGGCTTCGGGTTGGTCGCCGGCCGGCTGGTAGCCGGAGGCCATTCGAAATCGACGGGGCATACTATAATTATCGCATCTGCTCTGGCCGGGGCGCCTGGAGCTTAATTCGCAGTAGGGAGACAGTCCGTGAGTATCCGTTTTTCAAGCCGTGTGGCCCAGGTCAAGCCGTCCGCCACCATCGCCATGAGCATGAAGGCGGCCGAACTCAAGGCCGCCGGCCGCGACATCATCTCGCTGAGCATGGGCGAGCCGGACTTCGATACCCCGCCGCATATCCGCGAGGCCGCCATCGCCGCCATCGGCCAGGGCCAGACCCGCTACACGGCCGTCGACGGCACGCCGGCGCTCAAGCGCGCAATCATCGCCAAACTCGCCCGGGACAACCAGCTCGACTACGAACCGGCCGACATCCTCGTATCCTGCGGCGCCAAGCACTCGATATACAACCTGCTGCAGGCCCTGATCAACGACGGCGACGAGGTGCTGATTCCCGCGCCCTACTGGGTGTCCTACCCGGACATGGTCCGCCTGGCTGGCGGCGCGCCGGTGACGCTCAACACCAGCGCCCGGACCGACTACCTGATCACGCCGGCCCAGCTTGAGGCCTCGATCACCGAGCAGACCCGGCTGCTGCTGCTCAACGCCCCCAGCAACCCCACCGGCATGGGCTATACCCGCAAGCAGTTGGCGGCACTGGGTGAGGTTCTGCTGGAGCACCCGCGCATCCTGATCTGCTCGGACGACATCTACGAACACATTTGGTGGGCCGATGAGCCCTTCCACAGCATCGGCACCGTCGTCCCGGCCCTGAAGGACCGCCTGGTCGTGGTCAACGGCGTCTCCAAGGCCTATGCCATGACCGGCTGGCGGATCGGCTATGCCGCCGGTCCGGCCGCGCTGATCCGCGAAATGCGCAAGATCCAGGGCCAGAGCACCTCCAACCCCTGCTCCATCAGCCAGGCCGCCGCGGCCGCCGCCCTGGACGGCGACCAGGCCTGCGTCGCCGAGATGTGCCAGGCCTTCCGCGAGCGGCACGACTGGCTGGTCCCCGCCCTGAACGCCCTGCCCGGCGTCAGCTGCAGCCCGGCCCAGGGCGCCTTCTACGTCTTCGCCGACTTCAGCGCAGCGATCGAAGCGCTGGGCCTGGCCGACGACGTCGCCCTGGCTGAGCACCTGCTGGAAAAGGCCGGCGTCGCCACCGTACCCGGCACCGCCTTCGGCGGCCCCGGCCACCTGCGCCTGTCGTTTGCCTGCGGGCTCGACATGCTTGAACAGGCGGTGGAGCGGATCGCTGGGGTGTTGAGGTAGGAAGGGACGGAAAAAGGGAGAGGGAAAACCTTCTACCCTGAGGCGTGGCTGATCAGAAAACCTTGCAGGTCGCAAAGCAGCCAAGCAGCGAAGAAGCCAAGAAATACCGGATAAAGAGCGAAGCAGTCTTTGAAAAACCCCCCACCCTTCAGCGGGGAGTGGTGGTGGCTGATGGCGAGGACTGGCTCGCGGGCGGCGACGCGGTCTATCAGCTGCCCGATCAGCCGGGAGCGCTTATCGACCGCAGATGGGTTTCAGGCGGCTGAGATGCAATTCTGACCCGCACCCAGGCTCCCCGGGCCCTGTGTGTCAACATCCAGTCCAACAGTCCTTGATCGGTTTTATCTGTAACATTCAGGGCGCTAACGGAGTGGAAACATGTCTGATTCCAATGAAGTTGTCACCGATCCGAGACTGGAGAAGCGT
>JBJHCC010000074.1:0-11580 GCA_050485825.1 Gammaproteobacteria bacterium | reverse complement strand
TCGCTCCACGCCCTTTCAGGGCGTTCCGCTCAGACACCGGCGGCCCTTTTTCCGGTAAGGCCCTGCGCGCTTCGGCTGCACCTCAAAGGCCTGAAGCACAAGGCCCTCTGTCCGATGGCTGAGTCATATGCGTAATCAGGAATCCTTTTGTTCGCGGAGCAGCAAAGCAGTAACGGCACGCGATACGGATCATCGCTGATCCGGCCTTCACCGACTTTAACCAAGCGCGAGGACGCCGGGAACGCAAAGCAAGAACAGAAGCACTTTTTGGCGGTCTTCGCGTCTTTGCGGTTCATCCATTCCGGTCCGCCTGCAATGGCCCCGTCGGCCTTCGAGCCAGCCGCAAGGCCCGCTCAGTCCTGGCCGGCGACCATCATCCGGTCGACCAGCAAGGAGCCGGTCTGGATGCTGCGCCGCGGGTCGACATCGTTGCCGGCGCCGCGCAGGCCGCTGAACATGCTGCGCAGATCACCGGCGATGGTGATTTCCTCGACCGGCCAGGCGATGGCGCCGTCCTCGATCCAGAAGCCGGCCGCACCGCGCGAGTAATCGCCGGTCACCAGGTTCACGCCCTGCCCCATCACTTCGGTCACCAGCAGCCCGCGGCCCATCTCGGCGATCAACGCATCAACCGGCTGCAGCGGCGCCTGCAGCCGAAGGTTGCGCACGCCGCCGGCATTGGCGGTGGTCTCCAGACCCAGCCGTCGAGCCGAATACTGGCTGAGCAGGTAGCGCTCCAGCCGCCCGGCTGCGACCAGGGCCGCTTCACGGGTGGCCACACCGTCGGCATCAAAGCAGGCCGAGGCCGGGCCGCCCGGCAGTCGCGGCGTTTCGATCAGCGACAGCCATTCCGGCAGGATCTGCTGACCGACCGAGTCGAGCAGGAAACTGGCCCGGCGATACAGGCTACCGCCGGAGACGGCGGCCACCAGATGTCCGATCAGGCCGCAGGCGACTTCCGGGCTGAACAGCACCGGCATCGGCCCGGTCGGCATGCGGCGCGCGCCGAGACGGCGCAGGCAGCGGCGCGCGGCCTCCCGGCCGGTGTGGTCAGGATCGGCCAGGGCCTCGAAGCGCCGCGCGCTGTCCCAGTCATAGTCGCGCTGCATGCCGGCCTCGTCCGCGGCGATCAGCACCGCGCTCTGCGAGTAGCGGGTGCCGCGGCTGCTGCCGAAAAAGCCGTGGCTGTTGGCGAGCAGGTTGATACCGGCCTCCAGGGTGACACTGGCACCTTCGGAATTGACGATCCGCGCGTCCGAAGCCAGGCCGGCTGATTCCAGCGCCCTGGCGCGCTCAATCAGCGCGCCCATGTCCAGATCCAGCGGATGCCAGAGATCCAGGTCAGGGCCGGCCGCGGCCATCAACGCCGCCGGGGCCAGGCCCGCGGCCGGGTCGGACTGAGTGTGGCGGGCAATGGCCAGCGCCCGGTCGACGCAGGCATCGAGCACTCCCGGGTCCAGATCGCCGGTTGATGCCGTGCCGCTGCAGCGGTCGATATACACGGTCACCCGCAGGCCGCGATCACGGGCCTCTTCCAGCGTTTCCAGATCGCCCAGACGAACGCTGGCCTCGCGGCTGAGGCTGGACGACAGGCTGACCTCGGCCTGATCGGCACCGCCGGCGCGGGCGCGCTCGAGCACGCGCTCGGCCAGATCACGCAGCCGACCGGTCTCGCGCTCCGGATCCGCCAGCAGATCATCGGTCAGCGCCAGCGCCCGAGCCGCCATCAGGCTGTTCCCCCGACGGTAAGGCCGTCGATTCGCAAGGTCGGCTGGCCGACGCCGACCGGGACGCTCTGGCCTTCCTTGCCGCAGACGCCGACGCCGGCATCCAGCGCCAGATCATTGCCTACCATGCCAACCCGGGTCAGCACATCGGGGCCATTGCCGATCAGGGTCGCACCCTTGATCGCCTCGGCGACCTTGCCGTTGCGGATGCGATAGGCCTCGGAGGCGGCGAACACGAACTTGCCGGAGGTGATGTCGACCTGGCCGCCATTGAAATTGACCGCATAGACGCCGTCGGCGACCGATTCGATGATCTCCCCCGGATCGTGCTCTCCGGGCAGCATGTAGGTGTTGGTCATGCGCGGCATCGGCAAATGAGCAAAGGACTCGCGGCGGCCGTTGCCGGTCGGCGCCACGCCCATCAGCCGGGCGTTGAGCTTGTCCTGCATGTAGCCGACCAGGCGGCCGTCCTCGATCAGGGTGGTGCAGCGCGTCGGCGTGCCTTCATCATCGATGCTCAGGGACCCGCGCCGGCGCTCCAGGGTGCCATCGTCAACGATCGTGCAGCCCGGGCTGGCGACGCGCTCGCCGATGCGATTGCTGAAGGCCGAGATGCCCTTGCGATTGAAGTCGCCCTCCAGGCCATGGCCGATCGCTTCGTGCAGCAGCACGCCGGGCCAACCGGCGCCGAGCACCACGGTCAGATGGCCGGCCGGCGCCGCCTCGGCGCTCAGGTTGATCGCCGCCTGGCGCACGGCCTCGCCGGCCTGAGCCTGCCAGAACTCGGGGTTCATCAGCTCGGCCAAGGGATAGCGACCGCCGCCGCCGGAGAAACCCTGCTCGCGGCGCCCGCCTTCCTCCATCAGCACCCGGATGTCGAGCCGGACCAGCGGCCGCAGGTCGCCGGCCAGCACGCCGTCGCTGGCGGCCACCAGGATCGCTTCGAAACTGGCCGAGAGATTGACCGAGACCTGGCTGACCCTGGGGTCCAGCGAGCGCACATAGGCATCAATCGTGCGCAGCAGCTCGACCCGACCAGCCGACTCACCCTCGGCGGTCGGATCATCCGCGGCATAGCGCGCAGGCAGGCCGCCCGAGGGCTGCACCCGCACCCGCCCGGCCTGACCCGCGCGGACGATGGCGCGAGCGCTGTCCGCGGCGCCGATCAAGGCCGGCAGACTGATCGCATCGGCAAAGGCAAAGCCGGTGCCGGTGCCGGCCACCGCGCGCACACCCACCCCCTGATCGACATCCCAGCTGCCGCTCTTGACGCTGCCGTCCTCCAGCGCCCAGCTCTCCCGCACGCGGCGCTGAAAGTACAACTCGCCGAGATCCACAGCACCGGCAGTCAGGCGGCCGAGTACCTGCTCAAGATCGGCAGAAGAGAGCTCCGCGGGCAGGAGCAGACGGCTTTGAGCGAGTTCCAGCATGGGCGTCTCGGGGTCCTTGGGGATCAACAGGTCTGAGGTTCAAACAGGATATTCGGTCACCGCGGTGATGATTCAATCATCGCGGCCGCTCCAGCACCGCTTCGGCACCGCCCTCATCGGTCACCCGCGCCTCGAACAGCTCGATCCGGGGCTCGTCCCAGGGGCCGGTGACGGTATAGCGGGCCTCGGCAATGCCGCGCAGCGGCCGCTCCAGGATGGTCCTGAGGACCAGTCCGGCGGCAGCGCCGGCCGGCCCGCCGGCGATACCGCCGAGTACCGGCAAAGTCGCCCCCAGCCCTGGCTCGATCACGATCATCTGGTCGAACTGGCGCGCGGCCATATCCGTGTCACCGCTGATCGTGATGCGCGCGGCCGGTGAACGGATCACCAGGCCTTCGGTGCGGGCAAAACCGGCGGCGAGATCGAAGCGACCGCTCATCTGGTCAAACTTGAGACCCGTGGCAAAGACATCGCGGAAATCCAGCAACAGCCGTCGCGGTAGCGCCGAGAAACTGGCCAGGCCGAGCAATCGGCCGGCGCCGGGACGCGCTTCCGGGATGCTGCCGTCGCTGATCATCAAGTCGAGCGCTCCGCTGAGACGCCCCAGGGCGAAATCGCTGGGCGCGCCGGGCCAGCGCAGGTCAAGCTCGATTTGCGCGCGGCTGGCTTCGATGCCGGCATCGTAGGCCGCCGACTGCAGCAGGCCGGACAGGCTGGGGGTACTCACCCGCCCTTGCAACTCGCTGTGGATGCGGGCCTCGCGGTCCACCCAGCGGCCGCGGCCGTTGAGGCGGAGGTCGGGGCCGGTGACGTCGAGCAACTCCACTTCCATGCCGTCGGCAACCGGGTGCGACTCCAGCCGGGCTCGTCCGAGGTTGAGCGCGCCCCAGCGCAGATCCTCGATGAACAGGTGCAGCGGCGGCAGGCCGATGGGGCTGAAGCTCGAGGTCTGCGCATTGATCGGCTGAACCTCCAGCGCTGTCGTCTCAGCCGGCGCACTCAGCGGCTCCAGATGCAGACGCTGCAGATCCGCCACCAGGACGCGCCCGGAATCCAGCGGCACCGGTACGGTCAAGGTGCCGGCCAGCCGCTCGCCGGCCAGCGCCAGCTGCCAGGTCTGAGGCTCGCGGCTCAGCGCCAGGGCCACGTCCTCCAGCGTCATGCCGAGGGTACGCAGGCGGTCGATCTGCAGATCAAGGCTCAGTTCCGTTTGTTCCGCGTCGACGCCGCTGGCCGCCGGCAACAACCCGAGCCAGTCGTCCAGGACCAGATCCGGCAGGCGACCCGCGGCCCGCAAACCGGCGGCGATCGGCAGTTCGGCCGCCGTATCGCCGAAGCCGAGGCCAACTCGCCAGAACGCGCCGGCCTGCGCCAGCCTGAGGTCGAGCCAGTCATCAAGCCGCAGCCGACCCTGCCAGCCGGCATCGCCGATGCGCAAACTGACCGCCAGCGGCCAACGCGCACTGCGCGGCTTGTCCAGTGGTGCCGGCCAGTTCAGCGCCACGCCGGTCAGCTCGCTTTCCAGTTCCAGCAACAGGCCGTCGTCGCCCGCCCCTTCCAGACTCAAGCGAATCGGACTGCGGCCTTCAACGCGGTCCAGCAGCGAGGCCAGGGCGGGATGCCCGGCCCAAGGCAGGGCCGGAGAAATTTCGGTTTCCAGGCGCAGCCAGGCGGGTTCGGAAAAGCCGGCGGAAAGCCTGATGTCATGCCACTGTTCATCAACCCGCAAGCCCAGATCCTCGCTGCGGACACCCTCGCGGTCAAAGCGAGCCCGACCCGCCAGGCCATCCAGCCGAAGTCCGGCTGCCGGCAGCGCGAAAGCGACCCCGTCCAGCGCCGCCTCGCCGTCCAGCGACCAGCTGTCCATCTGCTGGAACGGCAGCAGCAGCCGGGTGCCGATCGTGGTCGGTCCCGACCACTCCTGCGGCGCCAGGATCCGCTCCCAGACCGGCACCGGCAATCGCCTCAGCAGCGTAGCGACATCGGCGGCGTCCTGGTCGCGGCTTTCCAGCTCAAGCAGCAGCGCCGGCTGAATCAAATCCTCGATTTGAACGCGAGACGCGCTGACCGGCAATTCGCCGAGCAGGCCCGACTGGACCTCGCCGCTGAGGCTGCGGGCCAGGAAATGGGCCCGGCCGAGCTCGACCCTGGCCGCCGGCCATTCCGGCCAGTAGTCCAGCGCCAGGCCTTCGAATACGGCCTCGGCCTCGAAGTCGCCAGGACTGATCTCGGCGGCGCGCTTGCCGGCGCGCATGTGCAACAGGACCATACCCTCGGCGTGGTCGACCCAGCTCAAGGCCTGCTCCATCCAGGTCATCGCCGCCGGCGGCACGTAGCGAGGCGGCAGGAACGGGCGAGGATCGAGCGGCCCCAGGCGCTCGGCCTCGATCACAAAATCCAGAAACGGACGCGGCCGGGCCAGATAGACCCAACCGTTCGCCTCGGCCGCGACAAAGTCGGCCTCGATCGCCAGCTGGCGAAGCTCGAGGGCGTCCGGTGAGACCAGAATCTGACCGCCCAGCCGGTCAAATCGGGCGCTGCCCGACACCAGATCGGGCCAGGCGATAGCCGGCTGACCTCCGGGCGAAAGTACCGGCCGGTCGCCGTCCAGGCCAAGGACCAGATCAAGGCCGCTGATGATCGGCCAGCGGCCCGGCCCCGCCACCCCCAGATTGGTGAGCGTCCCGGCCAGCGCATGCAGGCCGAGACCGGCGCGCCAACCGGCTTCAAGCCCCTGAATGCTGCCGTCAACCCGATCCGGCATGCCGTCGACGTCGCGCAGCCAGGGCGCGGCCAGCGCCCAGAGCAGATCCAGCTTGATCTCGTCGGCGGCCAGGGCCCAGCGATCGTCGGCGCGGGCCAGGGCGAGGCCGGAGGCCATCGCCCCGGCCGGCTCACCGGCGCGATGCAGATGGCGCAGCTCGACGACGGTCTGATGGCGATCACGCGCCAGCAGCAGCTCGGCCATCAACGGCGGCTGCGCCTCCGGCAGCCCATCGATGCGCAACTCGGCATCGAGACGGGCGCCGCTCTCGGCCTGCCAGTCCAACCAGGCCTCCAGGCTCAGGCGAAGCTCGGCGGTGGGGAGGCCGCCCAGAGAATCGAGAAAGGCCAGCTCATCGCCAGACAGCCAGCCACGCGCCGCCTGCCAGCGGCCCTCGTACTGACTGAGCAGCAAGGCAAAGTCGAGCTGACCACCCAGCCCCCCCGCCAGCGCCAGGCGCCCATCGATCCGGCTACGCTCGCCACGCCGGCGCAGATTCCCTTCGACCAGCCTGCCCTCCAGCTCGGCGCGGGTCTTAGGCCGAACCCGAACGCGGGCGTCGCGGATGCGCAGATCACCCATCAATCCGGCCTCGCGACCACCGCGCTCGGGCAGCTCGGCACCGCCAGCCAGTTCCAGACCCCAGCGCCCGTCGGCATCCTCGACCACCAGCAGGTCAAGGCCGAGGACGATCAGCTGCAGGGCATTGCGATCCTCGTTGAACAGGTCAGGCAGGTGAATCTCCAGCCGGGCATCGTCAATCACCAGCAGCGGCGCATCCACCGGCCCCACTTTCAGACCGACCAGACCCAGCTGCGGCGTCAGCCGCGGCCATTGTGCCTCCAGCCGCTCGAGACTGACCGGCTGGCCAATCCGCTCGCTCAAGCGCTCGGCCAGCCAGGGCCGAGCCTGATCCGCGTAGGGAATCAGCAAGCGGCCCAGACCCACCACCGCGGCCAGACCGATGATCAGCACGGCCAGGGTCGTCAGCAGCAGGCCCTTGAGCTGACGCCAGAGGCGCCGCAGGGGCGATGGCCGAACCTCGGGACTCAAAGCAGGACGACGTCGAACTGTTCCTGACCGTACTGGTCTTCCGGCTGGAACTGGATGCTGGTCCCCAGCTGCTCGGTCAGCTCGGCGATCGAGCGATGATGGTCTTCGAGCATGCGGTTGACCACAGCGGGCGAGGCCATGACCCGCAGTTCACCGGTTTCGAACTGGCGCACCGCGCGCAGGATTTCGCGAAAGATCTCCGAGCAGACCGTGTCCACGCTCTTGACCCGGCCGCGCCCGTCACAGGCGCGGCAGGGCTCGCAGAGGCGGTGCTCCAGGCTCTCGGTGGTGCGCTTGCGGGTCATCTCGACCAAGCCCAGCGCCGAGATTTCCGACACCGAGGTGCGCGCATGGTCGCGCTCGAGCGCGCGCTGCAGGGTACGCAGGACCTGGCGCCGATGCTCGGCTTCCGTCATGTCAATGAAGTCGATAATGATGATCCCGCCCAGATTGCGCAGACGCAGCTGGCGGGCGATGGCCTGGGTCGCCTCCAGATTGGTCTTGTAGATTGTCTCTTCGAGATTGCGGAAGCCGACATAGGCGCCGGTATTGACGTCGACCGTTGTCATCGCCTCGGTCTGGTCGATGGACAGGTAGCCACCGGACTTCAGCGGCACGGTGCGACTCAGCGCCCGCTCGATCTCGTCCTCGACGCCGTACAAGTCGAACAGCGGGCCGTCGCCGTCGTAATGTTCGATCCGCTCGACCCACTCCGGAAAGAAATCATGGGCGAACTGGCGCGCCTCGCGCCAGCTCGCCGCATCGTCGATTCGCACCTTGTCGACGCCGGCGTGCATCAGATCGCGCAGCGAGCGGTAGGGTAGCGACAGATCATCGTAAATGCAGTCGCCGGCAGCGGCCGTTTCGATCCGGCTCTCGATCCGCCGCCAGAGCCGGCGCAGATAGTCGAGGTCCTTGGCCAGCGCCGCCTCCTCGATGCCCTCGGCGTTGGTGCGGACGATGAAGCCGGCTTTCGAGCCTTCGCCGAGCAGCGCGCGCAACAGATCGCGCAAGCGTTGCCGCTCCTCCTCGGCCTCGATGCGAACCGACACCCCCAGGCTGTCGACGCCGGGCAGCAGCACCAGATAGCGCGAGGGCACGCTGAGCTGGGTCGTCAGCCGCGCACCCTTGCTGCCCAGCGGGTCCTTGATCACCTGGACCAACAGCTGCTGACCCGAATGGACCAGCGCATTGATCGTGGGTGCCGGCATCACCTCCCCGCTCTCGCTCAGCTCAGGCTGGCGCGGCAGGATGTCACTGGCGTGCAGAAAGGCGGTGCGCTCCAGGCCGATATTGACAAAGGCGGCCTGCATGCCCGGCAGCACGCGCTCGACCCGACCCATATAGATGTTGCCGACATAGGTCGAATCATCGCCACGCTCCAGGTAGAGCTCCTGAACCAGGCCGCTCTCGACCACGGCCACACGACTCTCGGCCAAGGTCACATTGATCAGGATTTCGTCACTCAAGCGGGCTGGGCTCCGGGGCGGCGGCGCCAAACTGGGAAGCATAGCACCGGGACCGTGTTCGGACAGCCCGGCGCTCTGGTGGTTCAGAGCAGTCCGGCCTCGCGCAGCAGCTCGCCGGTCTCGAACAGGGGCAGACCGACCACGCCGCTGTAGCTGCCGTGGATGCGCCGGATCCACACCCCGGCCTCGTTCTGGATCCCATAGCCACCGGCCTTGTCGAGCGGATCGCCGGAGGCCACGTAGCGCTCGATCCAGGCCTCGGGCAGGAGCGCGAACTCGACTTCGGTAACGCTCAGACGCGCCAGCCGGCGCCCATCCGGGCAGACCAGCGCGACCGCCGACATGACCTCGTGCGATCGACCGGACAGACGGCGCAGCATGGCGCCAGCCTCCCCGGCATCCACCGGCTTGCCCAAAGTCTGGCCATCCACGATCACTGATGTATCCGCGCCCAGCACCGGCTGATCAGGCAGCTCGGCGGCGACCGCCTCGGCCTTGGCCAGGGCAATCCGGCAGACGTGATCCACCGCCGACTCTGACGCCAGACGCTGTTCATCAAGATCGGCCGGCCGCACCGTGAAATTCAGCCCGAACAAGGCCAGCAGCTCGCGCCGGCGCGGCGAAGCGGAAGCGAGGATCACCAAAAAGCTCCCAGGACGAAGACGACGAGGACCCATGTTAAAGCAGCCCGGGCTATCCGGGGCGGCGCATCGTTCGTCAAACTTGAAAAAAGAAGAAGAAGTAATTAACATATAGCAGCATTCGGCTTTTATCGTCTGTGCCTAATGGAATCTTGCTGCAAGAGGATGTCGAGATGAACTTCAAACACTGTCTGATCGCTGCCGTGGCCTGTCTCGTGACGGCCTTGAACGTCCAGGCCGAAGCCGGGTGCGTCGGCGAAACGCGTCAGGCCGATACCACCATGATCGATGGCGGGAGCCTTGAAGCGCTTCAGGCAGCCGCGCCCGAGCTTTGGCGGTTTCTACACCATGCGACCCGGCATGGAGAACGCCCCCTCGAGGTCAACAGCTGGGGCAGCGGCCTTCGGACCCCGCCGCCGTCAGCCGATGGTCAGTCCGCCTGGGAAGCCTATTCGTATGAGTTTCGCATCCGGCAGACCGCCATGGGACTGGACGTTATGCTGGTATTTGAGAACCATCCAGACCAACTGGCCCGGATGAAGGCTGACCTCTGGCTTGGCGAGGATGGCCGCATGACCGGCGGGCATGCCGTGCTCCAATATGCCTCGGCGGATCGCTCGGACGAGCTGGTGAACTGGTAAAGCAAGTTCGCGCTGGACGCCACATCGCCGGCGGCCCGACCAATCGGGCCGCCGTTTTCAAGCCAGCCCCGAACGTGCGGGCCCGATCGCCTAGACTATGGCCTTGTGAAGGCCACCGTCATGGGCAAATCCGAATGTCTGTCTACCGCAATGTGCTTGAACTGATCGGCGACACGCCGATCGTGCGGGTCAACCACCTCGATACCGGCCCCTGCACGCTCTATCTGAAGCTGGAAAGCCACAATCCAGGCGGTTCGATCAAGGACCGGATCGCGCTGAAGATGATCGAGGCGGCCGAGGCCCGCGGCGATCTCAAGCCCGGCGCCACAATCGTCGAAGGCACCGCCGGCAACACCGGCCTGGGGCTTGCTCTGGTCGCCCAGCAGAAGGGCTACCGGCTGATCCTGGTCATCCCCGACAAGATGAGCCGGGAGAAGATCTCGAATCTCAAGGCGATGGGCGCCGAGGTGGTGATCACACGCTCGGACGTCGGCAAGGGTCATCCGGAGTATTACCAGGACCTGGCCGCCAGCATCGCCGCGAAAACCGAAGGCGCCTACTTCATCAATCAGTTCGGCAACCCCGACAACCCGCTCGCCCACGAAACCGGCACCGGCCCGGAAATCTGGCGCCAGATGAACGGCGAACTCGACGCCATCGTCATCGGCGTGGGCTCCAGCGGCACCGTGACCGGCCTGTCGCGCTACTTCGCCGAAGCCGCGCCCGAGCTGGACATCGTGCTCGCCGACCCGGAAGGCTCGATCCTGGCCGACTACATCAACAAGGGCCAGCTGCGCGAGGATGCCGGCGGCTGGCTGGTAGAAGGCATCGGCGAGGACTTCCTGCCGTCGATCAGCGACTTCAGCCGGGTCCACAAAGCCTACAGCATCTCCGATCGCGAGAGCTTCGAAACCGCACGCGAGCTGCTCAAGCGCGAGGGTCTGATGGGCGGCTCCTCAACCGGCACCCTGGTCGCCGCCGCGCTCAAGTACTGCCGCGAGCAGAGGGAACCCAGAACCGTGCTGTCGCTGGTCTGCGACACCGGCAACCGCTACCTCTCCAAGGTCTACAACGACCATTGGATGCGCGACCACGGCCTGCTGCCGCCGAGCAGCCACGGCGACCTGCGCGACCTGATCGCCCGGCCGATGGCCAGCCGCGACGCAGTGACCGTCGGCCACCACGAATCCCTCGCCAACGCCTACAAGCGAATGATGCTCTACGACATCTCGCAGCTGCCGGTGATGGACGGCGAGCGCATTGTCGGCATCGTCGATGAATCCGACATTCTGCTGGCCGTCTACACCGACGAATCGCGCTTCCGCGAGCCGGTGGCCAGCGCCATGGTGCGGGAGCTGGAATCGATCCAGTACCGCGAATCCATCGACGCGCTACTGCCGATCTTCAACCGCGATCATGTCGCCATCGTCATGGACGGCGACAAGTTTCTCGGCCTGATCACCCGCGTCGACCTGCTCAACTTCCTGCGACGGCGGGCGGATCGAGCTTGAGCTTGCCGAAAGGAAGCGCCTCTCGCTGAGGCGCCAAGGCGCAGAGAGCAGATCAAGACCTGTAGGGTCGCAAAGCAGCGGAGCAGCAAAGGGGCTTAAGCGTTTAGCGCCGCGGATTGAATCCGGCCTTGTAGAGAGTGGCCTGGCTCGGTGCTGCGACCGTGCATGGGACCCGGCCGCGTGGGGCCGGGCTACTCGGTTCGAGCACGCGGCGGCGCGACGCGCATTGGAGCCGCCGATGACTGGCGGCGCGTGCCGGGGTGGGCGTGCGTCCGGGGTGACTCGCCACCGCGTTGGAACCCCGGACGCCCGCCCGCACCGGCCAAACGCGCCGGCCCGCGGTG
>JBJHCC010000073.1:0-11691 GCA_050485825.1 Gammaproteobacteria bacterium | reverse complement strand
ATCGGCCTGGCCGCTGATCACGCCGCTGACCGGGTCCAGGCTCAGACCCGCAGGCAAGCCCGGCAGATCAAACTCGGGCGCCGGGAAGCCGCTGGCGGTGACGGTGAAGTCACAAGCCACACCGACCTCGCAGACCAGTGCATCCGGCGAAGTGATCACCGGCGGCTGGCCGATGCTCAGGCTGAAGTTCTGGGTGTCGCTGCCGACGCTGTTGCTGGCCGTCAGCACCAGGTCGTAGCTGCCGCCGGTGCCTGGATCGGGCACGCCGGAAAGCTCGCCGCTGACCGGATCCAGCATCAAGCCGGCCGGCAATCCCGGCAGCTCGAACGTCGGTGCCGGATGACCGTCGGCGCTGAACTGGAAGCTGCAGGGCTCGCCGACCTCGCAGCTCAAGCTGTCGCCGGAAGTGATGCTCGGCGCTTCGTTGACGGTCAGAGTGAAACTCTGGGTGTCGTTGCCGAAGCTGTTGCTGGCCGTCAGAACCAACTCGTAGACACCGCCAGTGCCGGCGTCAGCCTGGCCGCTGATCACGCCGCTGACCGGGTCCAGGCTCAAGGCCGCGGGCAAGCCCGGCAGATCAAACTCGGGCGCCGGGAAGCCGCTGGCGGTGACGGTGAAGTCACAAGCCACCCCGACCTCGCAGATCAGGGCATCCGGCGAAGTGATCACCGGCGGCTGGCCGATGCTCAGGCTGAAGTTCTGGGTGTCGCTGCCAACGCTGTTGCTGGCCGTCAGCACCAGGTCGTAGCTCCCGCCGGTGCCTGGATCGGGCACGCCGGAAAGCTCGCCGCTGACCGGATCCAGCACCAAGCCGGCCGGCAATCCCGGCAGATCGAACGCCGGCGCCGGATGACCGTCGGCACTGAACTGGAAGCTGCAGGGCTCGCCGACCTCGCAGCTCAGGCTGTCGCCGGAAGTGATGCTCGGCGCTTCGTTGACGGTCAGGGTGAAGCTCTGGACCGCGTCGGGGTCGATCCCGTTGGCGGCAGTGATGTCGAGCGGCCAGATGCCGCCACTGCCCGCAGCCGGCGTCCCGCCCAGCGAGGCATCGTCCGGGTCGAAGCTGACGCCGTCCGGCAAAGCGCCGTCGAGGGCGATGACCGGCTCCGGGAAGCCGACGGCGCTGAACTGGAATGCGCAGGCCAGGCCCACTTCGCAGCTCAGGCTGTCGTCCGAGCTGATCGTCGGCGCCTGATTGATCGTGATGGTGATCTCCGCGTCGTCCTGACCGGCGACGTTCTCGATCTGGTAGCTGACCGCGAACGGGCCGGTCAGGCCGGTCGGCGCGGTGAAGACCAGGCTGCCATCGGCGTTGATCCGCAAACTGCCGTCGGGAGCGACGGCCACGGTAGTGCCGGCCGGATGGTCGCTCACCGAACCGCCAAGATCACCTCCCCCGAATCGGACCACCTCGGGCGCGGGCAGGCCATCGTCGTTGTCGAGCACACCGGGCGCGCTGAGGTCCAGGGTTTGCCCGGCCAGCACCGAGAAGTCGTCATCGTTGGCGATCGGCGTCGACTGGACCTGGATTCGGACCAGGCCGTCGCTGAAGCCGGCCAGATTCTCGAGGCGATAAAGGAACTCGAAATCGCCGGCAAAGCCGGTCTCGGCCTGGAAGCTGAAGCCGCCGTCGGCGGCCACGGTCAAGCTGCCGTCGGCGCCCACAGCCACCGTACTGCCGGCGGGATTGTCGTCGGCCTGGCCACCAAGATCGCCACCACCAAAGCCGATCAGGCCAGCAACGGGAATTCCGAGGTCGTCATTGATCAGCAAGCCATCGCCGGCTGCCACCGTGAGCGGACTGTTGGCCACAACGACATAGGCATCATCGGCCGCCACCGGCGCTGTCGCCAGCACCAGCGCGGCATCAATGCGAAAGCAGAGCCGCCCGCTGTCGGGATCGATCCGACCGAACAGGGCGCGCAGTGTCACGCCATCGTCGGGATCACTGGCCAGGCTGCCGGCCAGCCGGTCGCCGGGGCTCCAGCTGCCGACCTGCCCATCCAGCACACAGGCGGCGCCGGCCGCGCCGCCAGCACCGATCAACAGGGCAGCGGTGAGGGTCAGCCGGCCATGGCGGCGCAGCATCAGCAGACCGATGATCAGGGCCAGCGTCGCCAGCAGCAGCAGCGCGCCGCCGCCCAGCGTGGTGATCGGGATCGGCGGCAAGCCGCGCAGGACGATCGGCGTGTTGCTGCCCGGCTCCGCTACCAGCAGGCTCGAGCTGTTGCCCAGCTCATCGCTGGCCAGCACGCCCAATCTGACCCCGCCAATCCCCAGGGAGCTGGTCAGCGGCAGGTAGCTCTCGATCAGATTGAAGCCGGCTTCGCCGTTGCCGAGACCGACCGGCCAGCCGCCGGGATCGACCGGCTCCGCCGCGCCGAACAGGTTGGCGGCCGGGTCAATGCAATCCCGTCGTTCAACGCCGGTCACCGTGGCCTGGCCGCTGCCATCGGTGGCAACGCGCGTGGTCACGATGGTCTCCACGCCCGGGAAGGCGCCTGAAGGGGTCGTCACCACACAGCCAGTCGCCGTGTTGTTATCGAGGTCGACCAGCAGATCGAATTGCGAAGTCAGCGCCTGCACGCTGGCGCTGAAGTGAACCAGCAGCGTCAGCAAGGCCAGCTGCGCGAACCGCCGGCTCCGGGCCAGGCAGGCCGAAAGGCAGGATGGAGGCCTTGCCGCAGGCCCGGTTGGCGAGAAGGGGAGACGTTCATGGGCGCCATCGGCAGCGCTTGAGACCAGCCCACGGCTGCGAAGACGCGGCCGGGACCATTGGTTGACGCCGTCGTCCGCCATGCTGTCCACCCTTGGGTCAATCACCCCGCTTTTCGAAAAACCAGTATAGCCATAAGCGAGGCGAAAATACAGCCGCCCCCGCGGCCGGGCAGCATCCAATGGCTGCTCAGGCCCGGTTTCCGGGCTGGGCCAGATCGACTATTCTTGCCGCCGGAGCGCGCCTGCTCGCGGCGAGAGATCGGATTGGCTCATGCTTTCCCACTCGGGAGTTCAACCCTTCATCACTGTGCTCGGCCCGCAGTATCGTCGGCCCAACCTGGCCGAGGCGGTGCGCGCCCGAGGCCTGCGCGGGCCGTTGCTGGCGATCACCGCCGGCTGGCAGGAGCGCGAGGGCGAACTCGAAGACCTGAGCACCCATCTCGGCCAGCAGGTCGAGGATCTCGGCCTCTACCATCTGGCCGAGCAGCTGTTTGCGGCCGACCCGGCGCTGGCCCAGGCCCACCGCGAGCGCCAGCGCCTGCTGCAGGAACTGCGCGAGCTCTACCTGCTGCGACTGGGTCATGCCAAGGCCACCCTGCGCGCCCTGTTCGAGCACGACGGTGATCCGCGCCATGTCGTGCCGGCCCGGCGGCAGGCCCTGGGGGCGCTGCGACGGCTGGACAAGGATCACTTTCGCGCCGTCGCCCGCGTCCATGCCGAGCACGAGCGCAGCTGGGGCGTCGAGGCTCGACCGGCGCTGCAGCACGCCGTCCAGCAGCTGCGTCTGAAAATCGCCCGCGCGGCCGGGGTGCTGATCGCCGGGGGCCATGTGGCGGTACTGATGAACCGGCTGCGGCTGTTCGGCGCGCAGCGCTGGCTGGCCGGACAACCGATCGTGGCCTGGTCGGCCGGGTCGATGGTGCTGGGCAGTGCCGTGGTGCTGTTTCATGACCAGCCGCCGCAGGGTGCCGGCAACGTTGAAGTGTTCGATACCGGCCTCGGGCTGCTGCCGGCGCTGCAGCTGTTCCCGGACGGCAGCCGACGGCTCAAGCTCGACCAGCCGACCCGGGTCGCCTTGCTGGCACGTCGCTTTGCGCCAAAGCGCTGCCTGGTTCTGGATGAGGGCGCCTGCCTGCATCTCGGATCCGGCCCGGCGCCCGCGCCGGTGGGCGTGCGCCGGCTGCTGCGTTCCGGCTCGGTGCGGCCGCTGTGAACCGGCATCTGAAAAGGCTGCTGGCCGACGGCCTGCCCGATCCAGAGCGCCTGAATCGCTTCGTTCATCGCCACCGCTTCCCGCTGGTCGATGCCGACGGGGTCACTTTCGTCTATGTCGGCGAGGCCGATGCGGTGTCGCTGCGCTGCTGGGTATCGGGCTTGCCGACCGCCATCCCGCTGGAGCGCATCGGCGACAGCCCGCTCTGGGCCTTCCACATGACGCTGCCGGCCGGGTCGCGGATCGAGTACAAGCTGCAGGTCGACTCAGGCGGGCGCAGCGAGCTGATCATCGACCCGCTCAACAAGGTGCAAGCGGCCGATCCCTTCGGCGCCAATTCAGTGTGTCGGGCGCACGGCTACGAGCGCCCCGAGTGGACCCGCGCGCAGGCCCTGCGCCGGGGTCGGCTGGAATCCCTGGCCATCGACAGCGCCGCCTTCGGCCAGCGTCGCGAGCTTCGTCTCTATCTGCCGGCCCGCTTCCGCCCCAGCCGCCGTTACGCGCTGCTGATCGTTCATGACGGCCAGGACTACCTGCGCTACGCCGCCTTCGCCACCGTGCTCGACAACCTGATCGAGCGGCTGGAGGTCGAGCCGCTGATCGTCGCCTTCACCCAGTCACCGGATCGGCTGCACGAATACCCCGGCGACGAGCGCCATGCACGCTATGTCGCCGAGGAGATCCCTGCTGCCCTGGCCGAGCGCTTCCCCTTGATCGACTCCCCGAAAGCGCGCGGCCTGATGGGGGCCAGTTTTGGTGCCGTCGCCACCCTGCATGCCGCCTGGCGCTATCCGCGGCGCTTCGGCCGGCTGCTGCTGCAGTCCGGCTCCTTCGCCTTCACCGATCTGGGCCACCACCAGCGCGGGCCGGCCTTTGATCCGGTGGTGCGCTTCGTCAACGCCTTCCGCGCCAATCCTGGCCTGCCGGCCGAGCGCATCTACCTGTCCTGCGGGGTCTATGAGTCGCTGATCTACGAGAACCGCTCGATGGTGCCGCTGCTGACCGCACAAGGCATCGACGTGCGCTTCGAGGAAGCGCGCGATGCGCACAACTGGGAAAACTGGCGCGACCGGCTGCAGAACGGCCTGTCCTGGCTGTTCCCGGGGCCACTGTGGATGGTCTACGAATAGGCGCTGATGCCGCAGCACAGGCCGGCACCTGGCATGACGCTGAGCGGGACGGGTTCCCGACTGCGGCGGAGTGTGCAAGACTAGGATCATTCAGCCAGCGCAGGGAAACGTCATATGGGCAAGCGCACGCGGCAGATCGGTCTGTGTCTTGGCGCCGACATCTGCTGGCCGATCTGTTTCGAAGAGATCCTCAAGCGGCTGGACCTGGCCATTCCCTGGCAGGGCGAGACCCTGGACTTTCAGGTCGGGCGCGTCACCATCGAGCCCTTCAACCTGCGCCAGCCGGTGCGCTATGACATCGTCATCGATCGCCTGACCCACTGGTACTTCACCGCCCGCGAGTGGATCAAGAAGGCGGTGGTGATGAACGACACCTACGTCTTCAACAACCCCTGGTCGATCCAGGCCAATGAAAAGCACACCAGCTACTGCGCGATGATGCGCTTGGGCCTACCCATCCCCGAGACCTGGATGGTGCCGCCCAAGGCCTACGAGAACTATGCCGATCTCGAAGCCACCCTGAAGCGCTACGCGCGCCTGTTCGACTTAGGCGAGGTCGGCGCCAAGGTCGGTTATCCGCACTTCATGAAGCCTTACGACGGCGGCGGCTGGCGCGGTGTCAGCAAGATCGACAACGAGTCGGAGCTGCGCGCGGCCTACGACGCCAGCGGCACCTCGGTGATGCATCTGCAGGCGGCCATCCTGCCCTTCGACCGCTTCGTGCGCTGCATTGGCTTGGGGCCGCAAACCCGCGTCGTCAACTACGACCCGGGCGCAGCCCTGCACGACCGCTACCGCATGGACATCGATTTCCTCGACCCGGCCGATCGCCAGGTGCTGGAAGACATCACCCTGACCATCAACGCCTTCTTCGGCTGGGACTTCAACTCCTGCGAAGCCCTGCTGCGCGAGCACGAGTGGTACCCGATCGACTTCGCCAACGCCTGCCCGGATTCGCAGGTCACCTCGCTGCACTATCACTTTCCCTGGTTGATCAAGGCCAACCTGCGCTGGGCCCTGTTCTGCGCCGCGACCCAACGTCGCGTGCGCTGGAACCTGGACTGGGCGCCCTTTTTCGAGATCGCCGACCAGCCAGGCCACTGGCGCGACAAGCTGCCGCGCTACGCGGCGCTGGCGCGCCGGCATTTCCAGCTCGACGAGTTCGAGGACTTCTGCGCCACCCACCTGCCGCATCTGGACGCCGTCGCCGACGAATTCTTCGCGTCCGAGGTCGCCGAGGATGCCGTCCGCCAGAAAGTCGAAGCCCTGTTCCCGGCCCATGAGGTTGATGCCTTCACCCACCTGTTCTTCCAGCGCATCCAGCACTGGCGAGCGCAGGAAGGCCGACCGCGGGACGCCTGATCAATGGCCATGGAGCACAAGCATTGGCAGTGGCACAGCGAGCGTTTGCCGGCCCCGGCCCGGGTGGTGCGCTGGGGGCATTGGGGCACGCCGGTGCTGCTGTTCCCCACCGCCGGCGGCGATTACGAAGAGGTCGAACGCTTTCATCTGATCACGGCGCTGGCACCGCTGATCGAGGCCGGCCGGATCAAGGTCTACTCGGTCGACAGCATCGCCGGCCGCACCTGGATCGAGAAGAAGCACTCGCCGGAATACTGCGCCCGCGTCCAGAACCTCTACGACGCCTTCATCTATCGCGAGCTGGTGCCGCTGATCCACGCCGACTGCGGCGGCCACGCGCTGGAGATCATCAGCTGCGGCGCGTCGATCGGCGCCTTCAACGCGGTGGCCACCCTGTGCCGGCACCCCGATGCCTTCCGCCTGGCCATCGGCATGAGCGGCAGCTACGACCTGAGCAGCTTCCTGCAGGGGCGCTCGCCGCAGGACTTCTATTTCTCGTCGCCGCTGCACTACCTGCCCGGCCTGGCCGACGCCACGCCCCATCTGCAGCGCCTGCGCCAGCGCCTGGTGCTGCTGCCCTCGGGCTCGGGCCGCTATGAAGATATCGGCGAGTCCTGGCGCCTGGCCCAGGTGCTGGGCGCCAAGGGCATTCCCAACCGGGTCGACGACTGGGGCACCGGCTGGCATCACGACTGGGTGACCTGGCGCGAGATGCTGCCCAAGTATCTGGCTGAATTCGGGTGAGCGACGCAGCATGCTGACCAGGGCATCGCGCTGAACATGGGTTTGCGGATCTGCTCGATCAGCGCTGAAGCGGCGCCGCTGGCCAAGACCGGCGGCCTGGGCGACGCGGTCAGCGCGCTGGGCAGCAGTCTGCGCGAGGCCGGCCATGATCTGCGCCTGTTCCTGCCGGCTTATTCGCGTATCGATCGGGCCGCCAGCAAACCGCTGGCCGCCCATCAGGACCTGAGCCTGCAGCTGGGACCGCATCAGCTGCGCTGGGGCCTGCGGCAGATGACCCTGCCCGGAGCCAAGGTCCCGGTGCTGCTGATCGACTGCCCGCCGCTGTACGGGCGCGACGGCATCTACAGCTCGGCCGGCGATGAGCACCTGCGCTTCCTGCTGCTCACCCATGCCGCGCTGCAGGCCTGCCGGCGCCTGCGGTTCGCCCCGCAAATCGTGCACTGCCACGACTGGCACGCGGCTTTTGCCCCGCTGCTGCTGAAGTCGATCTATCACGACGACCCGCTGCTCGGCCCGGCCCGCTCGGTGGTGACGATCCACAACATCGGCCACCAGGGCAGCTTTTCGTCCTCGGCGGTGGCCGATATCGGCCTGGGGCCGCTGCAGGGCCTGCTCCACCAGGACGATCTGCACGCCGGCTTCGTCAACCCGCTCAAGCACGGCCTGATGTACGCCGATGCGATCACCACCGTCAGCCCGAGCTACGCCCGCGAAATCTGCAGCCCCGAATTCGGCTTCGGCCTGGAAGAGCTGCTGCGCCAGCGCAGCGACCGCCTGGTCGGCATCCTCAATGGCGTCGACTACAAGATCTGGGACCCGCGCAAGGACCGCTACCTGCCCGAAGCCTACGGCCCCGACCGCCTCGCCGGCAAGGCCTGGATCAAGCAGGCCTTCATCAGCCGAACCCGCATGAGCCTGAGCCCGCGGACGCCGCTGGCCGGCATCGTCAGCCGCTTCAGCCCGCAAAAGGGCTTTGAACTGCTGTACGAGAGCCTGCCGCCGCTGCTCGCCCGCGGCGAGCTGGGCCTGGCCGTGCTCGGCAGCGGCGGCGGCGACTACGAGGGCTTCTTCGACGCCCTGCAGCGCGAGTTCCCGGGCCGGGTCATGTTCCATTGCGGCTACAGCGAGGAAATCGCGCACTGGATCGAGGCCGCCAGCGATATGTTCCTGATGCCCTCGCGCTACGAACCCTGCGGGCTCAATCAGATGTACAGCCTGCGCTACGGCACCGTGCCCATCGTGCGCAAGACCGGCGGCCTGGCCGATACCGTCGAGCTGTACGACCCGGCCAGCGGCCGCGGAAACGGCATTGTCTTCGAACACTTTGATACCGCAGGCATGCACTGGGCGCTGACCACCGCCTTGAGCCTGTACGCGCAGCCGAAACACTGGCGACGGATGCAGGCCAACGGCATGCGTCAGGATTTTTCCTGGAAGCGTCAGGCGCGCATTTATGCCGAGGTCTACCGCCGTTTGCTATCCGAGAATCGACCATGAACCTGATTTTCATCGAACCGGCCTTCCCCGACGAACAGCGGCAGTTCGTGCGCGCGCTGGCCGCCGTTGGCGCGCGCGTCATCGGCATTGGCGAGCGGCCGCTGGCCATGCTCGGCGACGAGCTCCGCGGCCAGCTGTTCCACTACGAACAGATCGGATCGGTAGTCGACGAGGGCGCGCTGCTGGCCTGCGTGCGCCGGATCCAGAGCAAGCTCTGGATCGATCGCCTGGAAGCCACCGTCGAAGCGCATATCCTGCCGGCCGCCCGCGTGCGCGAGGCCTGCGGCATCCCCGGCATCAGCGAGCGCACCGCCTGGCTGTGCCGCGACAAACCGTCGATGAAGGCCGCGCTGCGCGCCGCCGGCGTGCCCTGCGCCCAGTCCGATGCGGCCGGCAGCGCCGACGAGATCCGCGCCTTTGCCGCCAAGGTCCGTTTCCCGATCATCATCAAGCCGCGAGCCGGTGCCGGCGCCGCCGGTACCGTACGGGTCGACGGCTGGCCGGCGCTGGAAGCCACCCTCAGGACCCTGGGCCCGGGCTCAGTCGCCGTCGAGGAATTCATCCAGGGGCACGAAGGCTTTCTCGACACCATCAGCATCGGCGGCGACGTGGCGCACGAGTTCATCAGCCACTACTACCCGAACGTGCTCGAAGCCATGCGCGAGCGCTGGATCTCGCCGCAGATCGTCGCCACCAACCGCGTCGACGCCCCCGGCTACGATGAACTCAAGCAGATGGCGCGCCGGGTCATCAAGGCACTCGGCATCGGCACTGCCGCCACCCACATGGAGTGGTTCTACGGCCCGAAAGGCCTGAAGTTTTCCGAGATCGGCTGTCGTCCGCCCGGCGTCGGCCAGTGGCACAACTACGCCGCCGCCAATGAACTCGACATCTACCGCGAATGGGCCATGACGATCGTCCATCGCCGCATCGACCAGCGCCCGTCGCGACGCTTTGCCGCCGGCATCGTCGCCCTGCGCCCGGATCGCGACGGCCGCATTGTGGGCTACGAAGGCGCCGAGCGCGTCTGGCAGCAATGGGGCGAACACATCTTCGCCTCCCATCTGCCCGCGCCCGGTACCGCAACACAGCCGGTGGAGGCCGGCTACCTGGCGAACGCCTGGCTCCGCGCCCGCCACTCCGACTACGACGAACTGCGCCGCATCCTCGACGGTATCGGCCAGACCCTGAAGGTGCGCGCGGGATGATGGGGCCGGCCAGGCCCCGACACAGCACAAGGCGTCGGCAGCGGCGCAAGGAGAACGATCGATGAGCGCACTGGTAGCCCTGATTCTGGGCGGCGGCGCGGGCTCGCGGCTCTATCCGCTCACCGAGGTCCGCTCCAAGCCGGCCGTGCCGATCGGCGGCAAATACCGGCTGATCGACATCCCGATCTCCAACTGCCTGAACGCCGGCGTCCGGCGCATGTTCGTGCTGACCCAGTTCAACTCCGCCTCGCTCAACCAGCACATCAAGAACACCTACAACTTCGACGTCTTCAGCCGCGGCTTCGTCGACATTCTCGCCGCCGAGCAGACGCCGACCCGCCGCGAGTGGTTCCAGGGCACGGCCGATGCGGTGCGCCAATCCCTGCATCACCTGGTCAATCACCCGTCCGACCACGCCCTGATCCTGTCCGGCGACCAGCTCTACCAGATGGACTTCAGGGCCCTGCTGGACAACCACCGCGCCAGCGGCGCCGAGCTCACCATCGCCACCATCCCGGTAATCGCCCGCGATGCACCCGGCTTCGGCATCATGAAAGTCGGCGGCGACGGCTTCATCGAACGCTTCATCGAAAAGCCCGCCCCCGAACTGCTTCCCGAATGGGCCTCCGAAGTGAGCGACGAACGGCGCCGGTCGGGACGGGTCTACCTGGCCTCGATGGGCATCTACCTGTTCGATCGCGCGCTGCTCGGCCAACTGCTGGACGAACGCCCCGAGGCCACGGACTTCGGCAAGGAAATCATCCCGCACGCCATCCAAAGCGGCCGCCGCGTGGCCAGCTATGCCTTCGACGGCTACTGGACCGACATCGGCACCATTGGCTCCTTCTTCGAGGCCAACATCGCCCTGGCCGATCCCATCCCGGCCTTCAACCTGTTCGACAACGAACGCGCCATCTACACCCGCACCCGCCAACTGCCACCGTCGAAGATCTCTGGCACGCATATCCAACGTGCCGTCGTCGCCGAAGGCTGCATCATCGGCGCGAAACGCATCGAAAACGCCGTCGTCGGCATCCGCTCCCGGATTGGCGAAGCCTGCGAAATCAGCAACGCCGTCATCCTCGGCAACGACTACTTTGAAACCCTGGACCAAATCGCCCGCGAACGCATCCCCATGGGCATCGGCGCCGGCTGCCGCATCGACCACGCCATCATCGACAAGGACGCCCACATCGGCCGCAACGTCCATATCCTCGGCGGCACCGGCCTGCCCGACCAGGATGCGGAGGAGTACTGCATCCGCGACGGGATCGTGGTCGTGCGGAAGGGAGCGGTGATCGGGGATGGCGCGCGGATTGGGAGGGGAACCTAGCCGGGGCGATCAGAACCGGACCCAGCGCGCACCGGGTCGGGATCAGAAAGCCCGCGACCCGCGAGCCCGGCTCGGAAAGACCATGCTAGCCCACAACAGCTTTCCATCCGGCTATAATCCAGAAACGTCTGCGCCAAATATCGGTTTCAAGGGAAGTTCAAGACAATGCGGGATAGAGGGCCAATCGCCGTGTTTAAACACATCAATACGCCGTCTACTTACTGTTGAACTAAACCGCTTCGCGGTAGCCTTTCGTTGCCTGTTTTCAGGATTTTGTTGATCGTCAATACTCCTTGATGGCCCATGTGGGTCTTCATTCAAGGAGAAGTGACGATGACACCTTTACGCGAAAAGATGATTAATGCCATGCGCCAGCGTGGTATGTCGATTCGGACGCACCAGGCATACTTGGCGGCTGTCACTCGATTGGCTCGGTACTTTCGGAAGTCGCCAGACAAGATTGAGGTCGAGGAGCTGCAAGGCTTC
>JBJHCC010000072.1:0-12958 GCA_050485825.1 Gammaproteobacteria bacterium | reverse complement strand
TGGATCGACCAATAGAAGTGGATTTGCACTCACATACGTATAGGTATTTGGCCCACCATCCAACCCAATCGGATCGCTCTGCACATACCTTCCTGTGCCCGGTTCATAATCCCTGAAGTAGTTGTAATACAGCCCAGTCTCCCGGCTGTGCAATTGCCCCGGAAACCGCAACCGATCCTCAATCCCACTCTCCAGCACCTCCCCAAACGCCCGCATCTCCCTACTATGCACCACACTCCCCGCGCTGTCGATCAGCTGCTTTGGCGTGCCCAGGTGGTCGGTTTGGTAGTAGAGGTAGCTGGTTCCGGTGCGGCGGGCGATGGGGTCGGTGCTCCACAGGCCGTCGGGTGGGAACAGGTAGAAGTCGAGCTGGTTGCCCTGTCCGTCCAATTCGGCCATCAGGCCTTGATCGGAGTACAAGTACCAGGTGGTTTCCGGGTTTTGACCGGGCGGGTCGTAGACGGTTTTGCGGATTCTCCGGCCGAAGGGGTCGTAGGTGTACTCGGCGATGAGCTGATCGCTCGCGTCGCGGACGGCGATCAGGCGGGTTTCTGCATTGTATTCATGGCTTCGGAACAGGCTGCCGTCGGAATGATATTCGGCGATCAGGCTGCCGTTGGCGTCGTATGCGTAGCTGAACTCAACGCTGTCCAGGAGCTCGTTGTTGTCGTTGTATTGCCAGGGCGCTTCGCCGGTGCGCTGGTCGGTCAGGCGGTTGCCCAGCGGGTCGTAGGTCCATTCCTCGGCCGAGAACGTGGGGTACTGGGCCTCTGTGAGGCGGTCAATGTCGTCGTAGCCGTACTGGTAGAGCCCGTGCTCGGTGGCATTCTGAGTGATATTGCCGGTGATATCCCAGGTGTACAGATAGTTCATCAGGACCTGACCTGAGTCATTGCTGACCAAAATGCCGGTGTGGCGCTGCAGGCCGTCGAAGCTGTTCTGGCGGACGGTGCCGCCGGGGAACTGGATTTCAGTGGGCTGGTGCCACTGATACTCGCTGTAGGCGATGACCCCTTCGCCGGGTATGACGATGGACTGGAGCCGGTCAGCGCTGTCCCAGTTGAACTGGTAGGTGCTGCCGTGGGCCGCGCTCAGGCTGGCCTGGCGACCGTTGTCGTGCCAGGTTCTTCCGTGCGTACGCGTGATGCCGGGGTAGCTCACGGTTTCCTCCAGTTTGCGGCCCAGGGCGTCGTAGCTGTAGGTGGCGCTGGTCTGGCCATCATCGTAGCCGATCAGGCGGCCTCTGGCATCGTAGCTGAAGTTGACGACGCGCTCAGGCGTGTTGGGCTGGTCAGCGTGGTAGTGGCGGATTTGGGTGCGACGGCCAGCCGCGTCGTACTCATAAACTGCCTGGTGGCCGATGGGGTCAGTACGACCGATCAACTGGCCGGCGGCATCGTAGCTGTACTGGATGGCCTGGCCCATGGGACGTGCCTCGGTCAGCATACGGTCGGCGCGGTCGAAGCTGAAGGTGTGGGTGTTGCCATTGGCATCGGTCAGGCCAGTCAGGTTGTCTCGGGCATCGTAATGATACTGGGTGGCCTGGTCGAGGGCATCAGTCACCTGGATCAGGCGGCCCAGGGCATCGTATTGAAAGCGGGTTTCGCGGTCTGCGGGGTCCTGGGTACGAATCTGTTCGCCACGCGGGCTGTAGAAAGTTCGGCTGGTTTGTTCGATCCACTGGCTGTCTTGCAGCCAGCGGTCGATCTGGGCGATCACCCGGCCACGGCGGTCGTACTGCAATCTGCGCTCGAAGGTCGGATAGACGATACGAACGGGCTGATGGCGGTCACCCTGGTGCTGTTGACCTGGGCCTTGCGGGTAGTGGAACACCGTCTCGTTGCCGGCGCCGTCGGTGATCCGGATCAGGCGGCGGTCGCTGTCGTAGGTATATTCGGTTGTCTTGCCCGAGGGATCGGTTTCCTGGGTGCGGTTGCCAGCCAGGTCGTAATCGTAGCTGTGTTCTCCGCCCAGGGCGTCGATCACCGTGATCAGGCGGTCAGCATCGTCGTAGACCATCTGGGTCTGGCTGCCGTCGGCGTGGTTGATCTGGGTCTGGTTGCCGACAGCGTCGTAGTGATAGTGGGTCTGGTGGCCGAGCGGATCCTGGTCGAGAATGCGCTGACTCTTGGCATTGTAGGCATGGCTCCAGCTGCGCCCCAGTGGGTCGGTGCGGGTGAGCACATTGCCCATTATGTCGTGTGTGAAGTGGGTCTGGCCATCTTCAGGGTCGACGAGCTGGATCAGATTGTCATGCTCGTCATAGATGAACTGGGTCACGGCGGGGGTGGTGCCGTCCGAGCTCAAGCGCCGCACCTCGGTCAGGCGTCCGCGGGCGTCGTGGACATACTCGGTGATGCGCTGCAGCGCTGTACCTTCTGCTTCAATCGTGCGGCTGCGGTTGCCCTTCGCGTCGTATTCATGGCGAGTAACAACACCGGTCTCGTCAATCTCGCGGATGGGCTGGGAAAAGCTGTGTTCATACTCGATGACGGTCTGGCTGCCGTCGGGCCAAGTGATGCCGGTGGGATTGCGGAACTCATCGAAGTGGTGAATGATGGCGTGGTTGTTGAAATCGAAATGAATGCGCCGGCGGCCGTCCTTTTCCACCCTGAGCACCGTCTGCGCGTTGACGTCGCGCCTGAGCATTTCGCCGCGGCGGTCGTACCAGGCCTCCGTGACATGGCCACCGGGACGAGTAGTGCGCAGATAAAACTGGCGCTGCGCGTTGAGGTAGTCGAAACGATAGTCGGTGGCGCCCTGCCCCGGCCGTTCGATGCGATTAACGCGGCCATCGTTGTTGTAGGCAATGGTCGTGGTGCGATTGAGCGGATCGGTCAGGGTGGTCAGGAAGCCTGCGTTGTTGTAGCCGTATTGCCAGGTATGGCCGAGCACATCGGTGACTGCCGACAGACGCTCACCCTGATACTGGTAGCTGACTTCACGGTCGCTGGCGTCGCTGACCCGAATCAGCTGGTCACCTTGGTACTGCAGGCTCAGGACAGTATCACCGTGGCGGTTCAGTACGCCACTGACGCGACCTTGGCCATCTCGAACCAGGGTGAGGGTATTCTGATTGCGATCGCCATAGGCCAGCATCCGGCCCTGCTCGTCATAGTTGATCCAATTGCCCTGGCGGTCGTACCACTGGAAGCCTGTATCAGTCGTTCGGATTCGAAGGGTCGTGCCGAAGCGAAAGCGAGTGGCCGCCGAGTTGACCGGCTCGTACAGGTCGTCGTTACGCTTGATCCTGCGAACCCTGCCGTCGACGGCGCTGAATTCAAGCTCCAGGTCAGCCCAGCGGCGGTTGAAGTGCCACTGGTTGTTGCGCCACTCGCGATCCCAGCTCAGTTGGCCACCGGGAATCTGCAGCGTCAGATCGGTCTCGATGCGCACGAACCGGCCGGACGTTGGTTCAATACTCGCTTGGGCCACGCCGGCCAGAATCAGGCCGCTCAAGACCCAGACGAAACGATATTGCATGCAGACCCACTCCCGAAATTGATTGATCATTTAGCCTCCGCCCCCCGACGCATCGCAACACTCATCCCCTTCGCAATCCGGCGCACAAACCGAGCCGCCGATCGGCGCACCGCCCCCGCCTGGATTACCCCAGCCGCCGCCCCCCCAGCCGCCTGCACCGCCACCGCCGCCGCCACCGCCACCGCCGCCAGAACCCCCACAGCCGGAACCCAGGATCTTCGACAGGAAATGCTCGGCGCGATTGGTCTCCTCAGTGCCATCAGGACATTGGTATCCGTATGGCGCATTGAATCGGGTGCCATAGCTGAAGCATCCGCCAGGGCCCCCGGAGGTGGGCGGGAAGTTCTGCTTGGCAATCATGCGATAGGGAACGAGGACGCTCTGCTGAGCCTCAATCTGGCTGGGTACCTGGTCGAGCAGCTCGTAGCGGAAGTAAGCGTCCTCGGGGGGCGGCTCGATGACGACGTTGGTCGCCCGAATCAGGCCGTGATTGGTCAGGGTGAACTGGGTATTGAAGACATCGCCTTCCTGCATGTTGGGGATGGTGCGATGCAGCGGGTCGGACACCAGCACGGCCGCCGGCACATTGGTTTCGAAGTCTGCGGTCAAGATGATTTCGTAGACATCCTGAATGGTGGTTTCCGTGACTGACCATTCGACCTGAACCAGGTTGTAGGACAGGAAGATGGACTCGGCCTCGGTGGTGCCGGGCTGGATGGTGATCCGGCCCGTGCCGGCCTGGTGGTTTGGCGCAGTGACCCGGAACAGGTAGCGACCGGCCGGGATATCTTCGAACAGCACTTCGCCCACGCTGTTGGTCGTTGCCTCATGTACGTTGCTCATGATCACCTCGTCCTGGAGGCGGACGCGCGCACCCGCCAGGCCTTCAACCAGCTGGCCGTTGGCATCCAGGGTGGCCGTGTACATGTTGCGAACATGGAACAGCGCGGCGCCCTCCCCGTCTGGCGTCACGGCTACATTCAGCGGTAGTTGGCGGGTCGGGTGATTGCTGGCTGATACTTCCAGCAAGAAGGTCTCTGACAGTGAGGGGCCGCCATTGGGAGGGCTGACGGTGATCGGGATGTCAACTTGCTCGCCGGCCGCAATCAGCCTGGGCCCCGGGTCGACGCCCAGGCTCATCCACGTCGGCGCGGCACTGCCGCCCTGCGTCTTGAGCGAAAAAGCGACATCAAGTGCGTCGGCGAAGCCAACATTAGTGATCCGAGCCGTGCGCGACCGGGTTTGGCCCTGACTGAGGCCAAAATTGAGATGCCCGGGCTGCGGCGACAAGTTCGGCGACGAGTCGTTGAAGCGGAAATCCACGCGCAGCAGTGCGAGTGCCGCCGAGCTCGCCTGTGCGCTGGTCAACCGCAAGAACAGGCTTCCGGTCGCGGGCGCATCGGTGCCGGCCTCCATGACCACGCTGAGCTGGCCTTTCTGGCCGGGCAACAGGACTGGCAGCACCAGCGAGGTATCTACCGACAGCCCGGGAATGAGAACACCGTCGAGTTGATCCTCGGCCAGGTACTCGAATCGAACCTCATTGGCCTGGGTACCCGCACCAGCGGTGACTTCGATCGGGAGCGTCCAGGGAACGTTATAGAGGTGATTGAGGTTGTAGCGGCGCGGCTGAATGCTCAGGCGCTCAATGACGAAATGAGCCTGAACGGGGCGATCCAAAATCTCTGGATGGACGATCGACACATCGTAAATGCCTGACTCGGTCGGCAAGGGCTCGAACTGGTAGTCAAAAGCGCCGTCGCCGTCAGCCATGACAGCGATGACTCGCTCGAAACCGCCGGTTTTCAAGACCAGATTGAGCGGCACATCCGCCATCGGCAGGCCACTGGCTCGCTCGATGGCGAGTCCGTGGATGACAATCGGGTCCATGCCGTAGGAACTGGACGGCGCTACAGCGACGAACTCTCCGTAATAGCTGGTATCGACCAGGGTGGTGGCGCGCCGCGTCGTCAAGCCGCTGAGGGTGAGCTCGAATCCGGGCTGAGCGAGCTTGTGATGGAAGCGGTCGATCTCCAGCGCAACCCAGACTTGGTCAGGTGCGCTCGCTGGCACCAGCACGTCCTGCCATTGCGAAGTCCAACTACCGCCGGCCGGGATACGCGCCACCGTCAACCCATTGGGCAACGTGATGACGTCGTCACCAAGGAACTGGCTGAAGGCTTTCACTGCCAGCACGTTGTCCTGGGCATCCAGCAGCTTGAAGCGGAGTTCGTTCGACGGCTGACCGCCGTTGAGGACGGCGGTCACCACCTCGATGGTCTCATCGCCAGGATTCTCGATGCGTGCCCTGACGCGACCAACCCCGCCGCGAGTGAAGGTATCGGTGAGCAGGGTCACAATCATGCCGCCATTGTCGACCGGCAGTACCACCGCCTGGCCGAGGCGCGCGACCTCATTGAGCACCGGGCGATACTCCAGGTACAGCGCGCCGGCCGCGACATCGCCCAGTTCCGGATAGCCCGGCACCGGGATACGAATGATCGCCTGTTCGTCGATGGCCAGTTCGAAGCCGGCGGAACGATGCTCGCGTCCGGCCAGGTCGAGGCCAAGGATCAGGCCCGACAAGTCCTCGCCCGAGTGATTGTGAACGACCACCTCCAGACCATTGATCAGGCCCCTACGGAGGCGTGCATCGGGCAGCAGCGCGACGCTCACGTCAGGCAGCAGGAGCGTGCGACCCAGACTTTCCTGATCGTTGGCGTCAACGGCGACAACCTCATAGCGACGATTGCCGCCGCCATAGCCGATATCAGCGTAGCTCATGCCGGTCAAGCGCTCGGGATTGAGCTTGAAGCGCAGCGATGCCTGGCGCGCGTAGATGTCGAAGCCGGCCAGACTGCTGGCGCCGTGGGTCCAGCTCACGACTGGATCTTCAGCAGCGAAACGCTCGACGGTGAGACTGGAGACCGGCAGCAGGTCGAAGTTCAGATAGACCGAAGCCGACGGTGGCGATTCATTGCCGGCAACATCAAGGGCTGTGACAGCGTAGGTGTGCTCCCCCGCGACCGGCGCCGGGTCCAACGCCATGCGCTGGGCAGTGCCCGCGACCACGGGCTGCAAGCCGCTGACATCCGTAATTTCCAGCTGCTCGGAGCGGTACAGGTTGTAGCGCAGGTCCGCGCCTGTTGGCGCCTGCCATTCGGCGACAATGCCAGTCGAGGTGAGCTGTAGCGCCAGGTCAGTGGGCGGATTCGGCGCCACCGAAGCGCTGGTGACCTGGCGAATCGGTCCGGGACCACTGATCGCTTCCTGGCCGTTGGCCTGACGGACGCTGACTACGGTGTATTCCCAGACGCCGTCGCTGGGTGTCTGGTCGATATGGTCAAGCCCTGATAAACGCTCAAGCGGCTCAAAGCTGCCGCCAGCAGCCGGGCGCCGCCAGACCTCATAGGCGGCCGCGCCCGCCACTTCACCCCACATCAGGCCGATCTGCCCGGCCGGAAGCGGCCAAACATCCAGCATGCCAGGCGGATCCAGCGGTGGCAGTTCGTCCTGGTAGACCTGGAAGCGATAGGCGGAGAGTATGCGGTCGCCGACGTTGCCCAGATCATCCTCGGCACGCCAGCGGATCGTCAAGGTCTCGGCTTCGAACTGGC
The DNA here is from genome assembly GCA_050485825.1 of Gammaproteobacteria bacterium. Taxonomy (GTDB): domain Bacteria; phylum Pseudomonadota; class Gammaproteobacteria; order Xanthomonadales; family Wenzhouxiangellaceae; genus Wenzhouxiangella. The sequence continues at coordinate 5,858 of JBJHCC010000072.1, read as the reverse complement.
CGGCTGAAGCCGGCAGGCTGAACTGAGCCGACCAGTTGAGCGGGTCATTCTGCTGCAGCGAGCTGATGCTCGCCCACTGGCCAGGCTGGCCGCTGAGCTCGTACTCCAAGACAGGATCATCAGCGCCAGTGACCGGCTCCGTCAGCTCGAGAGCGAGCTGAAGGCTGGTGCTGGCCTGATTGCGAATCGGTGCGGGCGGCTGGATATCGAGATGCTGAACGTCCGGGCCATCGGTATCGATGACAATGGTTTCGCCCTCGACCACCTCAGTGCCGCGATTGCCGGCCAGGTCGCGTGCCGAGAAGACTGCCCATGCCGTCGCAGAGACCGCGAACTCCGGAATCTCGAAGCTCCCCTGCCAGACCAGAGCATCGCTCTGGAATAGATTGACCGGCATCGGCACGCCACCCTCCGGCGTAATGCTCAAGAATGGCGTGGTCAGCAGCGGTTCGGATACCGTCAGGCTGACGGACACATGACCCGGGCCGTAGCGGTTGTTGATCGGGTCATGTGCGCCGTCAGAGCTGTACTCAATCGACATCGCGCGCGGCGGGATCCGATCGGAGACGGCATCAACCATGGACGAAGGCGCGCTCATGTTGCCGGCGGCGGTCTCTGCCACGACGCGGTAGTAGTAGCGTTGATCGCTCGGCGTAGCATCGTCGAACTGAGTGCCGGTCACGATTGAGGTGTTGACCTGGGTAGCCGAATCGGGATGATCGAAGGGGGTGGCAGCGCGATAGATTCGGTAGCGGATCCCGCTGCCGACCACAGGCTGCCAGCGCACGCGAATGACACCGGCTTCGCGCGGGATGGCCGACAACCCGGTTGGCGCATCGGGCAGGCTGGTGTCCAGCGTGACGTTGACAGCTGTACTGATCGGACCGATGAGGTTGCGGTTGTTGCGGGAACGCGCGGTCAGAACATTCAAGCCTTCGATGAGGCTGACCTGAGTCACAAAACTGCCATTGCCCGACGGGTTGATCCATTCCCCCGCCGGCTCACCATTGATCAACACCTGCACCTGATGAGCTTCAGGAGCTTGTCCCTGTACAGTGAGATCAGCCTGGTTGGTTTGCCATCCATTTGCCGGCACAGTGATCTGGGGCGCAGGCGGTGCGGCCAAGGCGATGCTCAGGTCCAGCGCAAGTACGGTCAGGTTGCCGACCGAATCGCTTGCGGTAATGGTCAGCAAGGTCGGCCCGTCGGCCTCGGCTTCCAGCGGCCAGTGAGCCTGGAAGTTTGGCCCGCCGGTGGTGACCGTGGCATCGAGAGCGCCTTGGCTCTGGAAGCGGACGCTGCTGACGCCGGATTCATCGCTGGCGGTAATCCTTAGCAGGCCCGATCGGGCGAGGGTCATGCCCGACATCAGGGGCTCGCCGCGGAACTGAAGATTGGAGAGTTCGGGACCGTCGACATCCGCGCGCGGCTGCACGGCGATAGCGCTGACCGCTGGGTTCTCGCCACCGCTGAGGTTCCGCGTGGTGACGGCGAGGAAATAGGTCTGGCCATTGATCAGCCCGGTGATCTCGGCGTTGGGCTGGTTACGCGGTCGGAGGACAACCGGGCTCAAACCGCTGACATCGTCGAAGGGATGCTCCGAAACATAGACCGCATAGCGATCAATCAGCGCATTGGGCTCAACGGCAGACCAGACCAGTTCGATACGACCGTCCAGGCCAGTTCCGCTGACAGAAGCCGGATTTTCAAGCCAGGTAACACCGGTAATTGTTCGACCAGCGCTTTCGTTATCAGCCACATCGAATGCGGTCACCCGGACCTGATAGGCGGTCGCCGAAGCCAACCCCACCAGCGAAAGCTCGACCGCAACCTCGTCCAGTTCCGCCTGCAGCTGATCGTCGACGTAGATGCGGTGGCCGGCCAAATCACCCTGGGTATTTGCAGAGGGCGTCCAGCTCAAGTCGAGGCGATCGGAAAAAGCCGTCACGCTCAGGTTGGTGACATCCTCAGGCGGCAGCAGATTGCTCGGCGTGACCGATACCGTCGTCACTGCTGGGGGGGAGCCTCCGGAAATGTTTACAACGGCGACGGCAACGTGATAGGTCTGGTCATTGGTCAGACCCGAGATGGCGACACTGGGGCCGCTGGCCATAGCTTTGGAGAGCAGGCCCTCAGTGCTGGTGAACGGGTCAACTTCCACGAAAACCAGATAGTGCTGGACCAGTTCGACCGGCGTGCTGGGCTGCCAGCTGATCACGGCGCCCTGATGGGCGGGTTGTGCGTTGACATCGAGAGGATGATCCAGCCAGGTGGCGGCCTGAATCTGCGTGCCCGAGCTTTCATTACCCACATCATCAAAGGCGGTTACGCGGATGATGTAACCGCTCGCCGGAGCCAGGCCATCGACAACAACTTCAACGGTATCGCTGGGTAGATCACCGCCCCACTGGACGTCATCCAGATACAGTCGATAGCCGGCCAAATCACCACTGGTATTGGCAGATGCCATCCAGCTCAGCGCCACGGCACTTTCAAGAGACTGGGTCACCCCCAGCCCGGTTACGTCCTCCGGCGGGAGATCATCGACCAGTTCTACAGCAACCGAGCTCACCGTAGGCAGGTAGTTGCCCGCCAGATCGGTGGCCACCACAGCTACGTGCCAGGTTTGCGATGGCGCCAGTGGCTGAATCGTGAATGTCTGAACGCCGGCCGGGCTGGTGCCCACCATGCCGGCCTCGGACACATGACTGAATGCCTGCTCGGCCAGGTAGACGGTGTAGTAATCGATATCCCCACCGTTGGCTAGCTCATCGTAGTCCGACCAGTCGAGCAGAATGCTGCGACCATTGCTTCCAGCCTGCGCCACTGGTGTTACGGGCCCAGGCGGCGTGTTGTCATAAAACACCTCGACCAGCACCGCGTCGCTGGCGTTGCCCGCACAGTCGCGCGCTTCGACGCTCAAGCCGTTTGGTCCCGGCAACAGCGTGACAGTGTACGACCAGGCCTCACTGTCATTGATGGCAACCGCATTCTGGCCGTTGATCCAAATGCCGCTATGGGGATCCTTGCCGCCGCTCAAGGTCAACAGGACGATGCTCGTTTCCGGCGGCCAGGAATCGATCTCAGGCGCGGCCGGCGCTACTCCGTCGACCAGAAACTGGCCACTAAACGGCAGGGACAGCTGGCCTGCGTTATCCGCCAGCTCCGCATAGAGTTCATATTGCCCATCGGGCAGCGGTGCGTCAGGGGTGAATACATGTACATCGACCTGCTCCTGCCAGCTGCCTGCAATGGCCACATCGTCCAGGCGCAGCTCTCGTGTGCTGGCGCCGAGATTGAAGCCCGTTTCCGGTTCAAAAACAAACAGCTGAATCTCCGTGGGCGGCGTGGCCAGGCAGCTGCCGGAGACCGGCGCCATGCCAGTGACGGCCGGCTGATCCGTGGGGCGAAAGAAGAAGACTTCGATTGCCTCCGACTCGTTGCCAGCAGCATCACGGGACTTCAGTTCGAAAGCCGAATGGCCTGGAGGCAGTTCCAAAAGCACCATCCAGTCTTGACTGCCCGGCTGAGCGCGGATTTCATCGTTAACAACCACGATGCTCTCGACACCGCGCCGGCCGCTGATCAGAGTGCGGTCCGCAAACACGATGTTTACCGCAGGCGCGAGGGAATGCGATCGGATATCTGGCGCGTCAGGCGGAGTGAGATCGATGATGATTTCACCAACAAATGCTTCGCCAGGCTCTGAGCCGTCAGCGTCACCGGCCTGATCCATCCACTGGCCGTGAAGGGAGCGGATTTCAGGCCCAACCTCAATCTGGTAAATACCCTCGATAGCCAGCGCCTGAGCGGTCACTACGCGCCAGCGCGCGGGTTCAAGTTCCGCGACGTTCTGTACCGTGAGCGGCGCTCCGTCAGGATCGAGAACCAGCACGTCCGCGCTCGTGAACGACGCCGCTTCAATGGGCTGCGAAAACCGCAGCTCAAAGCTGGTCAGGGGCGCATTGACAGGGTCCGCGGGGGTCAGCCCCACCACGCGCGGAGGCGCCACTATCTGGGCCAGATAGACAGTGCCGTCCTCTCCTGCGGCACCGGAAGTGACCTGACCGCCAGCAGCATCGATCGCCTGTAGCAGGCTGCCCAAGGCCGCGCCGTAGTGAATCGCCACCCGACCACCACCGCCGCCGTCGCTGAAGCTTTGGCCAGAGCCGCCAGACGCACTGATGCTGCCGAAGCCCGAGATCAGATCCGTCGAAATCAGAATCGAGCCACCGCTGCCCATGCCGCGCCAGTTCTGGTTCACGGAACCGCCGCGCGCACGGATATCCCCGTCAACGATCAAGTCTTCCGCGACAATCTGAAGCCTTCCGCCACCGCGAGTTGAGTTGCCACCCGCACCCAGTTCGATAGGCCACTCTGAGTCGCCATAAATCGAGTTGGTCACGGCATTCGGCTGATGCGCGCCGCCCAGCCCCCCGTGGCTGCCGCCGAACTGACCAACGGTTCCCGCAAGTGCCGTTTGGCCGCGGCCATCGACATCAATACGGCCGCCGTGCTTAACATGCACTCGCCGTGCATTCAGCTCCACACCCAGTGCGTCGGCTGTGACCTGCGTAATCTGGCCGCCTTCTCCAATTGTCACTCGGTCCCAGACCTGCTCGGCATACGGAATGAAGCTGGCGTTGATCAGATGCAAGGCAGCATCGGGGCCGTCGATCGCCGATCTTTGGCGCCACAACGCGCCATCCAAGGTCAGGCTTTCCAGACTGATTTGCTGCTCCTGATCGACTTCAGCGTCAACTGCCAGCACTGCACCCAGCTGCATGGGATCTGGCGCTGCCATTCGGACATTGGCCTGAACCATCACGAACGCTTCTGGAACATCTTCGTAAACATCCGTCCACGCGGCGGCGAGGCTCAGCGGGCTGTTATCAATCCTTACCAGGCCCAAGGGCTCGGCCTTGTCTCTCAGGTAGATCGTCCCAGCGCCGCCGTGCTGATGGCTTGTAGTCCTGGCATCGCCACCGCGAGCCGTAACCTGCGCGACCGGGTCAAAGCCATTCAGCTCGTCGTAATACACCGCAATCCGGCCACCGCCCCCAGGAACAGACCATGTCGAGAGGCGCTCTCCACCTCGCGCGCTGATCTCGCCTCCACCCGACAAACTCCCAACATCCAGCCAAACCGAGCCACCGCTAGGAAGTCCGATACGATCATTGGAGCGCTGGCCATCAGCCCGAATAGATCCATCCAGCACTAGTTCGCTCACCATCAACTTGACCGCCCCACCACCTCGCAAGCTCGTGATCGATCCACCCACGCCAAGGTCCACAGGCTCGCGCAGACTTCCAAAGGGTGCATTCGGCACATCGCTCCCGCTATAGGTAGAGCCCCAGCCAGCATGGCTAGCTCCCGCATTGCCGATCAAATCCGCCGGTCGACCACGGCCCCTTCCTGTCACATCTATCGAAGAAGCTGCGTCAACCACCATCTCATCGATCGTCAACTCCAGTCGATAATCGTCACCGCCGCTCGGTGGGTCATGAGTCACCAACCCTCCATTGATCACTTCCAATCGCTGCCAAACCTGCGGGTGGTTGGCCACCAGGGTCGCGCCGTCCACCGTCACTTCGGTCCAGTTGTCCGCCCCCGCATATAAGTGCAGCGAAGCCTGATTCTCCAGTAGCAGCTCACTCGAACCAGCCACATCAATCTGACCATAGGCGTGCCAGTTGCCGCCGGACAAGGCCAGGTCAGCCAATGTCAGCGCTTCATGGCTCAGCACTCTGCTGGTCGTGGCCGATACCAGGCCCAGTGTTCGCTCACCGATCAAGTGCACATGTGCCGAGACAAGTTCTAGAGGTTCCTCCCAGTCCTCATCAACTTCGGTCACTGCC
>JBJHCC010000071.1:11755-15494 GCA_050485825.1 Gammaproteobacteria bacterium | reverse complement strand
CACTTCTCCTTGAATGAAGACCCACATGGGCCATCAAGGAGTATTGACGATCAACAAAATCCTGAAAACAGGCAACGAAAGGCTACCGCGAAGCGGTTTAGTTCAACTACAACTAGGCGGAAAAGTTCAGAATTGCGAATTGGCCTGAAAAATTCCTCACAGTTCCAAGACCTGAATTCTTCCGTATAGCGCGCAGCAATCTTGGATTGCCCATCCCAACGGCGCAGTCCGCTTCACCCGAAAGGGTGCTTCGCAGCAAGCGCGGGTCGTGGTGAGGCGAAAGGTCGAAAAACTCGCTGCGGCCTGGAAGGGTGCGGCTTACTGATTCCCATCGAGGGCGCTCGCAGCACGCTCCGCTACCCGCTTTCCCCGTTTGCTCTTGCTCGCCCATCGAAACCCCCTCGGTTAGCCCCGCAGTGATATTGCCGGATTTCGCAAGCACATTCAAGCAGGGTCCGCCGGGCGCCCGCGCTTGACTGGGTCCATGAAAGGCTAGGGGGTGCGAAAGGCGGGCTGCGGTGCAGGTCTGCAGCGGCAAGGTGGCGCGGCGTGGAAGTGACGCCTGCCGAAATCTACGGGGCCAGTTGGGTTAGCGAGGCGCTCTGACCAACCGGGCGCCACCCATGGCCAGTTTGATCACACCTCTTCCGTGTCTTCAGTGCCTTCCGTGGTTCCCAGGTGTTCTCGCCAACCCACGGTCACCCCAACATCGGCACATCCACCCCCCGTTCCTTCGCCGTGTCGATCGCCTCCTCGTAACCAGCGTCCACATGCCGGAACACACCCATGCCGGGATCGGCGGTCAGCACACGGGCCAAGCGCTCGTAACCGGACTTCGTGCCGTCGGCCACCGACACCATCCCGGCATGCAGCGAGTAGCCGATGCCGACGCCGCCGCCGTGGTGGACGGAGACCCAGCTGGCGCCGCAGGCGGTGTTGACCAGGGCGTTGAGGATCGGCCAGTCGGCAATGGCGTCGGAGCCGTCCTTCATGGCTTCCGTTTCGCGGTTGGGGGAGGCGACGGAGCCGCAGTCGAGGTGGTCGCGGCCGATGACGATCGGGGCTTCGACCTTGCCTTTTTCGACCAGCCAGTTGAACTTCTCGCCGGCCAGTGCGCGCTCGCCGTATTCCAGCCAGCAGATCCGTGCCGGCAGGCCCTGGAAGTGGATCTTGTCCTGAGCCTTGCGGATCCAGCGGTGCAGATGTTCCTTTTCCGGGAACAGCTCCAGGATGGCCTGGTCGGTGACGGCGATGTCGGCTGGCTTGCCGGACAGCGCGGCCCAGCGGAAGGGGCCGGCGCCGCGGCAGAACAGCGGGCGGATGTAGGCCGGCACGAAGCCGGGGAAGTCGAAGGCGTTCTTCATGCCGCGCAGGTCGGCGACCTGGCCGCGGAGATTGTTGCCGTAGTCGAAGGTGATGGCGCCGCGCTTCTGCATCTCCAGCATGGTCTCGACGTGGACAACCATCGAGTCCAGCACACGCTCGTCATAGGTCTTCGGATCGGACGCGCGCAGGGCGGCGGCTTCGTCCAGTGAATGGCCGGCCGGGATGTAGCCCTGGCGCAAGTCGTGGGCCGAGGTCTGGTCGGTGAGCACGTCGGGGATGATGCCGCGCGCGAGCATCTCCGGCAGCACTTCGGCGATATTGCCAAGCAGACCGACCGAGAGCGGGCCGGTAGCCTTGTCGATCAGGTCCAGGGCTTCGTCGATGGAGCGGGCCTTGGCGTCGCAGTAGCCGGTTTCGACGCGGCGGTCGATGCGCCATTCGTCGACTTCGACGCCGATGCAGTGGCCGTCGTTCATGGTCACGGCCAGCGGCTGGGCGCCGCCCATGCCGCCCAGGCCCGCGGTCACCGTGAGCTTGCCCTTGAGCGAGCCGCCGAAATGCTGGCGGGCCAGTTCGGCGAAGGTTTCGTAGGTGCCCTGGACGATGCCCTGCGAGCCGATGTAGATCCAGGAGCCGGCGGTCATCTGGCCGTACATGGTCAGGCCCTTGTCCTCCAGCTCGCGGAAGGTGTCCCAGTTGCCCCAGCGCGGGACCAGGTTGGAGTTGGCGATCAGCACCCGCGGCGCCTGGTCGTGGGTGCGGACCACGCCGACCGGCTTGCCGGACTGGACCAGCAGGGTCTCGTCGTTTTCCAGACGCTTGAGGGTGCGGACGATGGCGTGATAGCAGTCCCAGTTGCGCGCCGCCTTGCCGGTGCCGCCATAGACGATCAGGTCCTGCGGGCGCTCGGCCACGTCCGGGTCGAGGTTGTTCATCAGCATCCTGAGCGCGGCTTCCTGGTGCCAGCCCTTGCAGCTGAGCGTGGTGCCGTGCGGTGCGCGGATTACCGGTGCGTTGGCACTGGAACGGGCTTGCTGGGACATGCGGGCTCCTGACTCGGTCGAACGATTACTGGCGAGTATAGCAACGCGGTTCCGGGTCGGTCGCTGACCCGGGATTGGTTGGGAGGCTTGGCACCGAGGGGCGAGGCTCTTGCCCTGGTGGGGACGGGTCTGGGCTTCCGAAGCGGTGGCTAGTCAGCCCAGACCCGTCCCCACCAAGGCACGCCTCGCTCGGCATCGCGGTTGCGAAGGCTTCGAGTTCGTGCCTTAAATGGCCGGGTTGAACGATGACTGACGAGTGTTGCAGCGCGGTTCCGGGCGGGTAGCTGGGTCGGGCCTTGTTGGCGGGGCTGGCATCGAGGCGCGAGGCTTTTGCCGTGGCGGGAGCGCGTCTGGGGTTCCGAAGCCCAGTCACCCCTGACGCGCTCCCACCTCGGCAGGCCTCGCTCGGCATCGAGTTTCCTGATCACGCGCATAACGTAGCCATCGGGCTGAGGCCCGCGATGATTGAGTGGGGCAATGGCTATCGTGCCTGGCGCAACAGTTCATTCGGAATCTGGAATTCCGGCGAGTTCAGGTTTCGTCCGGGCGCAGTATGGGAATGGACTTCCGTCCCAACCTTCTGTACACGTAGAAGTCCGAATCCAGGGTGAGCACGATCGACGAGTCGTGGATTTCGCTCAGCCGAACCAGGCAAACATCGGCCAAAGAAGCGGGCCGATCGGCATAACGGCGCAGCAAGTTTGCGATCGCCGTGTTCTCCTGCTGAAGCGAAAGGGCGATTTGCACGCTGCCTCTTTCAATCAGCTGCAGCACCCGATGAGCGGCACCCGGAATCCTGCGCAACAGGTGGCAGCTTTCTGCGATGACCGCTTCGCAAGTCAGCAGCGGTGCTTCGAGTTGACTGAACTGCCGGCGCGCCCAGTGGTGATGGGTATCGCCGGCGTGCAGAAACGCCACCAATGGGCCGGTGTCAAGCAGGATGCGGGGCTTCATTGGCGACCGAAGTCGTCAAGGTAGTCGGGGTTGCTGGACAGGTCGGCAGGGCCGCCGTGCACGCAGCCGGCCAGATCACCGGCCAGATCAGCGGCGGATTGGACGTTGCTACCCGTAGTCTGCTCGTCAAGATACTGGGTCAAGGCGCGCCGAATCAGCTCGGACTGGCTGAGTCGTGATTGGCGGGCCCTTTCAGCCAGCCTTTCTTGCAGGTCCGGGGAAACCTTGACTGAGATACTGTTCACGGAAATCGGTAGTAACAAGTGTCATTGGATAATACGATGCCGTCCCTGAGGCGTCAATTGGCGGACTGGATGGTGTAGGCAGTCGCCGCAGGCCCGCCCAGGAACCGTAATGTGTTCGAAATCAGGACATCCTTCGGAATTTCTCTTTGCTGCTCTGCTGCTTTGCTGCTC
>JBJHCC010000071.1:0-11745 GCA_050485825.1 Gammaproteobacteria bacterium | reverse complement strand
CCAAAAGACTTTCAACACTCTGAGCCCCTCAGCCCGAGTGCTCGCGAATGGCCAGCGCGACCAGGTCGCGGAGCCGGTGGAACTGCCCGCCGGCCGAGGGCGGGTTGGGGTTTGAAGTGATGACGACAGTCAGCTCGGCGTCGGGGACGACGAACAGGGCCTGGCCGCCGTAGCCGCGGCCGTAGTAGGCCGGCAGGCCCTCGATTTCGGTGATGAACCAGCCGTAGCCGTAGGCATCGCCAGTCCACGGCGAATGGCCGTTGGCGTCCCAGGACCGGGCGATCCAGTCGGCCGCCACGATCTGCCGGCCGTTCAGGCGGCCGCCCTGCCGATACAGCTCGCCGATCCGGGCCAGCGCGCGCGGACTCAGCAGCATCTCGTTGCCGCCGAAGTGGATGCCCTGGGGGTCGGTCATCCAGTCGGGGATGTGGATGTTCAGGGGCTCGCCCAGCCATTCGCGGGCCAGGCTGAGCAGGTCTCGGCCGCCGGCTTCGACCAGGGCGGCCGCGGCCAGATGGGTGGCGCCGGTTGAGTAGATCATGCGTCCGCCCGGCTGGTCGATCATCGGCCGGCTCAGCGCATGGGCCACCCAGTCGCGGCTTTGCACCCAGCGGCCGTAGTTGCGGCCGGAGGTGCTTTCCAGGCCGATCTGCATGGCCAGCGCGTGGCCGAGGGTGATGGCCTCGGCGCCGGGGGTGGCCTGGTCGGGAAAGCGCTCGCCGAGCAGCTCGACCAGCGGCACATCCGGGCCCTCGATCAGGCCGCGCTCGATGGCGATGCCGGCCAGCACCGACAGCACGGTCTTCGAAACCGATTTGATGTTGGCCGGCTGCGCCAGCCCGGGCCCGGCCCGTACCAGTTCGACCACCGGTTCGCCCTGATGCAGCACCAGCAGACTGTGCAGGCGGTCGGTCGTCTGGGCTCGATCGAGCAGGGCGGAGGCGTCGGCCTGGAGCGACGCGCTGAGGAGCAGTGAACAGAGGACGAGGCAAATGTGAAGCGTTTTCATGGCCGGAGTTTGCCACGCTTCCCGTCAATGCCAGTTCCGGCAGTTCGACCATCGGGTTCGCATTTGAGGTGTTCGCCGTCACTGGCTTTGCATGTTAGGATCCGCGATCTGTATTTTTTCGAACAGACGCGAAAATTGATCAAGCGCTGGATGCTATCGGTCTGGATTTTGATGACGGCGGCCCCGGTCATGGCCGAGGAGGCTGCCGTGGCCCGAGAGCTGGCCGGCATCCTGATGCCGCTGCTGGAAAATGCAGCGCTGGCGGACGACATCTGGGCAGGCTACAAGCCCAGCGAGCGAGGGCTTGGGGTTTACCGGCCTGGTGCTGGCATTCTGGTCAGGCATTGTCTGGAAGCGCCGCCTTCGGGCTGGACGCCGCTGGACGAGCTGGCAGGTTCGGGTTCGAGTGTGGAATGCGGGCTGTTTCGAGCCGACACCGCCGGCCTGGGCGAGGCGTCGTTCCACATCGAGCACGATTTCGGGCCGTTTCGGGCCAGCCTGATCCGTCATGATCAACGCCTGGCGATGCTGATTCATGAAGATTTCCATGGGTTTCAGCGCGGCTGGTCGGATTCCCCGGCTCGGTCTACGCTCGCACGTCTGGACGAAGACGGTGATTCCGCAGCGCTACGGGCTTCGCTGGAACGAGAATCGGCGCTGCTGGCCGACGCCCTGACGCTCGACGATGCCCAGGAGAGCAGGGCGCTGCTGGCCCGCTGGCTGGCGCTCAGGCGAGCCCGTGACGCCAGCCAGTCGCCGCGCTTTGTCGCCGTGACCAGCCAGAACGAGATTTTCGAGGGCAGCGCCACCTGGGTCGGCTACCGCGCGGAGTTGCGGCTGCTGGGGGAGTCGAACCTCGGCGGTCGCCTGGAACCTTTTCGCCGGCAGCTCGGCCCCGATCCCCAGTCGATCAGCAATCGGATGATGTTCGTCTATTACTTCCAGGGCGCCGCGCTGTCGGCCCTTCTGGACCGGCTGGCGGATGACCGCCGCTGGCAACAGCGGCTGTCCGAGGGCGAGGCGTTTCCCAAGCTGGTGGATGATTTGCTTGGGCTTGACCCGGGTCAGCTCGATCAGCTGCTTGCCGACGAGCGTGCCGGCCGCGCCTGGCGCCGTACGGAGCGAGCCCACGGACGGGCGCTTGCGCAGTACCAGCGCGCGCAGCGCGATCGGGTGGCGCATGCCTGGGTGCTGGAATTTCATGTGCCTTATGGCGATGTCCCGGTTGAGGACCGGCCACGGGCGACCTTCAGTTTCGTCAGCGATGAGGTTGGGGAGACCGATCAAGGACTGATCATCATCGAGAATGCGAGTCGGTTCGAGTTCAACAAGAGCGACACCAGAATTACGGTTCGAGATCAAACGATTCTGCTCAGTCATCACCCACGGAATGAGGCGCAGGCCTACAGCGTGATCGCGATCCCGCTACGGCGACCGCTGCGCTCGGACCGCCTGCCCGCCGACGGCAGCGTGGTGGAGCTGACCGAATTCGTCGACCGCAGTGCCCGCATCGAACTGCACGCCTCAGTGCCCGTGCTGGCCCGCCAGGTGGAGATGCCACGATGAGTCGTCGACCTGTGCGGCGGCGTCTGCTCTCATGAACTGGCGCGGTTCAATGCGATAATCGCCGGCGTTGACGCCTGCGGCGTCGCTGTCCGCCGAGAGTTCGAAACCATCAGCGTGCTGCCCGATAAAACCGATGTAGTCGTGGTCGGTGCCGGCGCGGCCGGCTTGATGTGCGCGATTGCGGCCGGTCGGCGCGGCCGTTCCGTGCGGGTGTTCGACCATGCCAACAAGCCGGGCAAGAAGATCCTGATGTCCGGCGGCGGGCGCTGCAATTTCACCAATCTGCACAGCAGGCCGGACAACTTCCTGTCGGCCAATCCGCATTTCTGCAAGTCGGCCTTGAGCCGCTACACGCCCTGGGATTTCATCGCCCTGGTCGAGAAACACCATATTCCCTACCACGAAAAGACGCTGGGCCAGCTGTTCTGCGACCGGTCTTCCAAGGACATCCTCGGCATGCTGCTGCACGAATGCGGGCGGGCCGGCGCTCGGGTCGAGCTGCACAGCCCGGTGACCGTGGAGCAGCTGGGGCCGCCGCATCGGCTGTCGACGCCCACAGGCCGGATCGACTGCGAGTCGCTGGTGATTGCGACCGGCGGCTACTCGATTCCGCGCATGGGCGCGACCGGCTGGGGTTTCGATTTCGCCCGCGGCCAGGGGCTCAAGGTGCTGCCGACGCGCGCAGCCCTGGTGCCTTTCGTGCTCGACGGGCGCCAGCGTGAACTGATCGACGGCCTGGCCGGCATTGCCTTCGAGGCAGTGGCCGAGGCCGGCGACGGGCAGTTTCCCGAGGGCGTGCTGGTCACCCATCAGGGCCTGAGTGGCCCGGCGATGCTGCAGGTCTCGTCGTATTGGCAGCCGGGCGAGTCGGTCCGCATCGACCTGTTTCCCGGCCTGAACCTGCCATCAGCGCTGCGGAGCTGGCGCCTTGAGCGGCCGCGCACCGGCCTGAAGACGGTGCTGTCCGAGCATCTGCCGAGGCGCCTCGCCGAGCGCTGGTGCGAGCGCTGGTTCGGCGATCCGCGCCTGGCCGAGCTCAGCGACGCCGCCATCGGCGAGATCGTTCGGCACTGTCAGCCCTGGACGGTCTGGCCGGCCGACACCGAGGGCTACCGCACCGCCGAAGTCACCCTGGGCGGCGTCGATACCGATGAGCTGTCCTCCCGCACCATGGAGGCGCGCCGGCTGCCCGGCGTGTTCTTCATCGGCGAGGTGGTGGACGTGACCGGCCAGCTTGGCGGCCACAACTTCCAGTGGGCCTGGTCGTCGGGGCAGGCGGCCGGTGCCGTGGTCTGAGCTCGAAGGCGCTGGCCAGCTGCCGGCCGACGCCGCTGGCGTGTTGTTCCTGAAAGTCCCAGCTGATGGTGTTGCGCTGTGTTGCCCTGTGTTGCCCTTGCCGAAGTCGCGGTGGCCGGATTGTCCGCGCGGCTGCGTAAGCAGATTCGGACCCGCACGAATAAAAATGTGGGGAAGGGAACCAGCGATGAAGGAACAGCACATGAGAAAACAGCGGTATGAGCTTGTCTGCAGGAAACCGTCGGTCGCGATAGCGATGGCGGTGTTTGCCGGGCTACTGACGGCCTGCTCCGGCGGGGAGGCGCCGGCGCCGGCTGATGGCCAGAACCTGGCCGCGGGGGCTCAGGCGTCCCCGGTCGCCACCGAGCAGCCTCGATTCAGCGACGACGAGATCGCCGAGATGCGACGGTTCAGCGATGAGGCCCTGGCGGCCCTGGCCGGCAATAATCTGGCCTGCGAGGTGTTGAACCGCCAGGACGTGGCCGCGGCCTTCGGTGGCGAGTGGAGTGAAGGCCGGTTCAGCTGGTTCGAGTCCGAGCTGAGGCGAGCCACATCCGCACTGCGCGGCATCTGCCTGTTCGGCAGTATTGGCCAGCAAGGCACGGTCACCCTGCGGCTGTACGAATCGTCCGAGCTGGCCTGGACGCTCAACCGGCGCGATGACCAGGACTTCACTCAGCGCTTCACTCAGCGCGACATGGAAGCCGCGCCCGAGATTGCCGAGCGCGCCTATCGCAAGCCGATGGGGGCCGACAGTTTCGATCTCACCTGCGCCGATCTGGGCAGCCATATCGCCTGCCTCAGCGCGTCGTTCCGTCACACCGATGAATGGACACGGAAGGATCGCCAGATCATGGCGGTGATCCGCAATCGCTTGGCGGCGCAAGGGCACCAATGAATTGAGCTGCGGCCCTGGTCCGCCCATGCTTGACGATCAGCGGTGCCGCTGGCCGGCCCGCTCCGGCTGGAGCGATCGGGGCGCCCGATCCGGAAAGCAAGCCTGGGCGAGGTATTGGTTTCCGGAGCTGGTTTCCGGACCAGGCGGTTCTCCCCGCCAGGTCGGCGCCTGGCGGGGCCTTTGGCCAGCAGCGTATACTCGGCGTTTGTCAGTCAAGTCTTGAGCTCTGACCCCGATGGTGGTCCGGGCCGACCCATCAGCAGAGTTCCCAGCCCATGAAATTGTCCTGCCGTGTTCTGATCGCCGGAGCCTTGCTGCTTCCGATGGCTTTCGCCCAGTCCGCCCCATTCGACGAGGTGCCCGCTTCGTATCACGACCATCCCGAGCTTGGTTTGCCGCTGGAAGGCCGCCATTCCGCGCGCGGCGTTTACGAGCTGGTCCATCTGCGGACGGCGAATTCGAAGGTCATCCTGAACGACAACCGGACCCGGACCACCGTGGTCTCCTCGCTGCCCCTGCATTATCAGGACGAGCGTGGACATTGGCTGAGCTTGCATCATGAATTGACCCGGCAGGGCACTCGCATTCAGTTTCCATCGCAGCAACCCAGTTTTGTCGTTGATGAACAGCGGGGAAGCTTGCGCTTTATCGGACAGGATCAGCAGCAGCTTGCCGAATGGACCGGCAGCGAGGTCGTGTTGAGCAGCCGCCAGCGGCAGCCGCTGGGTCCGGTCCACCGGCCAGCGGGCGATGTCAGGCTGGTCGATCGCGTCAGCTTGGCGCAGCAAGCGGCGCCCGTTGGCCTGGAGATCAGCCGACAGTTCATGGGCGGTGCGGTACTCAACAGCTATGTGTTTGAGGATCCGGCGGTCTTCGAGGCTGATTTCGAACAGCTACTGATTGCAGAGCCGCTGGTGCTGCCGGCCGGCTTCAGCCTGGCCTATGGATCGAGCGGCGACAGCGCGCACCGGGACATTCGGGTGCTGGACGATCAAGGACTGCCCGTGCTGAAGATCCATCCGCCAGTCGCCTTCGATGGCGCCACCGTCGGCGCCAAGTTTCGCGATCAATATGCCCCGTACCAGCCCGGCATCCACTTCGAGCAGTCCGGGCCATCGAGTTACACGGTTTCCATTGCCCTGAGCGCTGCCTGGATTCAGGATCCTGAGCGTGTTTATCCGCTGGTGACTCGATCCGTAGTGACCCTGGAGAACAATGATCTGGTCAACTCCTGTTTCGCGCCGGCGTTTCATTCGTCGGCATTGACGGTCGCCGTGCCCGCCGGTGAGACGGTGCTGTGGACGGACATCGAGTACGATTTTGTCGCCGTCAACCAGGGCTGGATCTCAGACCAGCGCAGCTACCTGTCCGGCCCGAACGCTGAAACCGGGGTCTATGCGGGTTCGGCGGATGCCGGCGGGACGCAGACCTATGACATCGGGCTGTCGCAGATCGGCAACGGCGTTTCTCCAGGCTCGGTGGAGTACGTCTTTCACGCCTCCAGGACCTGGGGCGGCAGCGGATGCAACCCCAGCTACAACTTCATCAATCGCCGGCTGATGGCCGTGACCTACGGGACCGTGGAGTTTGGCGACGGTCCCATCATGATCAACGAATACTCCGCTTCCAATCTGAACTTCAACGACGGTTTCCTGCGAACCGAAGACTGGATCGAGATCTACAACGCCGATCCCGATCAGTTCTTCAATCTGGAGGGTTTCCATCTCAGCAACAGTCTCCAGGATCCCACCCAGTGGCGGATCGCCAACGGCATCATTCCCCCTGGCGGACACCTGATCGTGTTCGCTTCCGGGCGCGATATCTCCTCTGGGATGGTTCAGCATGCCAACTTCCGTCTGTCCCAGCTGCGGCCGGATCAAATCGTGCTGGCTGACCCCGACGGCCAGGTTCTGGAAAGCCATACCATGCAGGTCACCCAGCTCAACCACTCCTATGGCCGAACAGAAGACGGCGCCTCGGACTGGGGCCTGTTTGTCTCCCCGTCCCCGGGCTCGGCGAACAGCAATGCCTTCACGGCTTACGCCGCTCGGCCGCAGTTCAGTGTCGGGCCCGGCAGCTACAGCAGCGGGATCACGCTGGCCATGCAGACCTCCGGGGGCAATGAAGTCATTCGTTTCACGACCGATGGATCGACGCCAGACCTCAGCGCCAGTGTTTATACCGATCCGATCCTTGTCGACCAGACCACGGTGGTGCGGGCGCGGGCTTTCAGTGATGACCCGGGTGTGCTGCCGGGTTTCATCGAAACCAGTACCTATCTGATCGGCGAGGACATCAGCCTGCCGGTGTTTTCGTTCTCGGGCGATCAGGATCTGCGGAACCTGTTCGGCGGCAATGCTAGCCTGAGGCCGGTGGGCCATTTTGAATTCTTTGAGGCAGACGGCCACTTCGTTGACGGCAACTTCGGTGACTTCAACAAGCACGGCAACGACTCCTGGTCCTACCCGCAGCGGGGCGTCGATTTCATCTCCCGAGATGAGTACGGCTACCAGCGCCGGCTGGAGCACAAGTTCTTCGAAACCTCTGACCGAACTCGCTTCCGAAGGCTGATGGTCAAGGCGGCGGCAAATGACAACTACCCGTTTGAAAACGGTGGTGCGCATATTCGCGATTCCTTCATTCAGCATCTGTCCCAGGTAGCGGGGCTGGATCTGGATGAACGCAGCTCCAGAAACGTGCTGGTGTTTCTGAACGGCGAGTACTGGGGTGTCTATGATCTGCGAGAGCGCGTCGATGACAACAACTTCACCGATCACTACTACGGCCAGGATTATCTGTTTCGGGAAAGTGACGTCCACCTCCAGTTCCTGAAGACCTGGGGCGGCACCGAGGCCTTTTTTGGCAACCAGCCGGCAATCCTGGCCTGGAACGCGCTTCGCCAGTATGTACAGAACAACGACATGGCTGCGCCGGAGCATATCGCCTACGTCAGGGGGCAGCTCAATATCGCCAGCCTGATTGATTACTTCGTCATCAACTCCTGGGTCGTGTCCAGAGACTGGTTGAACTACAACACCGGCTGGTGGCGCGGTCTCGATCCATCGGGCGCGGCCCGCGAATGGCGCTATATCCTCTGGGACATGGAGGCGGCCCTGGGTCACTTCGTCAACTATACGAATCTACCGAACCCCGGCCCTACCGCACCACCCTGTCAGGCTGAACAGTTGAATGTCGGTGCTGGCCACACCCAGATACTGCGCAAGCTCATCACCCAGAACGCCGAGGTGCGGGACCAGTATGTCAGCCGCTATATCGATCTGTTGAATACGCATTTGTCATCAGACAAGGCGATTGGCCTGCTGGACAGCATGATCGCCGATATCGCGCCGGAAATGCCCCGTCATATTGGCCGCTGGGGCGGCAATATCAATCAATGGCAGAACAACGTCCAGGCCATTCGGAACTTCATCGAAACCCGCAACGACTATCTGATGAATACCGGCCTGGCGGCCTGTTACGATCTGAGCGGCCCCTACCACACCACCGTCCAGGTGCTGCCTGAAGGGGGCGGCGCTGTCAGACTGAACGCCGAGTGGTTGCCCGACTATCCTTTCGATGCGCGCTTGTTCGGCAATATCGTCACGCGCCTTGACGCTCAACCCAGCCCCGGCTACAGCTTCAGCCATTGGGAAGTCAACGGCGTTCCCGTGCCGCCCGGCGCAGACGGCAGCAGCATCGAGCTCATGGTTTCCGGGGCGGGCAGCGTGACCGCCCACTTTGATCCGCCGGCCAACGAGGGGGAATTGCTGTTCTACTGGCATTTCAACGAGCTGGACACGCCGGAAGACGTGACGACGATCGAGCCGGACTATCGGCTGGTGCCGGGCTCGGCCGGACTGATGCGCTATATCGGCACCGGCCCGCGGGATATAGATGTCAATGAGACCGGCTCCGATCTCAATCTGCATCTGGGTGAGCCGGCCGGCACCAGCGCCCGGGTCAGAAACCCCTCCGCGGATCGCGCCCTGGTGTTTGACCTGCCGACCAGCGGCTATCGCGACATCAATTTCAGCTATGCGGTGGAGCGGACCAACAACGGCATGCTTGCGCATCATCTGTCCTACAGTATCGACGGTATCAACTTCATCCAGGAAGGTCTGGCGAATACCGAGTTTCAACTGGACAGCCCGAACAGCTACCATCTGATCAATCTGGATTTCTCATCCATCGCCGCGGCGGCCAACAACGCCAACTTCAAGATCCGGGTCGAGTTCGAGGGCAATACCACCGGCACCAGCGGCAACAACCGATTCGACAACATCACGCTCAAGGGGATACCGGTTTCCGACGGCACGGCCAGCGGGCTGGGCTTTGGCTCGATCAATGGCGGCCAGGCGATTTATGCCGGCGAGCCTTTCTTCGTGCTGGTGCAGGCGCTGGATGAGGACGGCAGCCCGGTGTTGGTCAGTGCGGATACGGTCGTCTCGATCGGCCTGGAAGCGGGGTCTGGCAGCCTGTCGGGAAGCCTGAGCGGGATGATTTCGGCCGGCAGTCAGTCAGCCCTGGTCGACGGTATCGTCTACGACCCGGCCGACCCGCAGGTGGTGCTGAGCGCGTCCGCAGCCGGGCTGGCGCCCGCTGTGAGCGAAGCCTTCAGTGTGCTGCAGCGAAGCTACCCGCTGCTGCTGACCAGGAATGTACTCGGCGCCGGCACGGTCAGCGGCGGCGGCAGCTTTGCAGCGGGCGAGCCGGTGGTGATCAGCGCGCTGCTTGAGGACGGCTTTTCCTTCGAAGGCTGGCGGGACGGGGAGGGCCAAGTCGTGTCCTCACAGGCGACGTTCAGCTTCGATATGCCCGCTGCCGAGCTGAGCTATACCGCGCATTTCGGACTGGCCGAGCATCCCAGCCTGATTCACTACTGGCATTTCAATGCGCTGGAGGCCGGTGATCTGGAGACGGTGCCAGCCGACTTTTCCCTGGTCGGCAGCGGCATTATCAGCTATCCCGGTGTCGATCCTGAGACGCCCGCCGGATGGATGGACCGGCGGACCTACAATGCGGCCAACCCGGTCAGCAATTTCAATTTGCTGCTGGATCAGCAGGCCGATTCCGGCGCCGTGCTGCGGGTCAGAAATCCGTCTTCTGAGCGAATGCTGCGCATCGAAGCGCCGTCGACCGGCTATCGGGACATCGTTATCTCGTTTGCGACCACGCGCACCAACAACGGGGCGCAACAGCAGGCTTTGTTTTACTCGGCCGACGCGGGCGAAACCTGGGTCAGCCTGAGCGAAGCCTATGCGGTCGCGACCATCGGTGATGAGGGCTATCTGGCAAGGACTTTCAATCTCTCCGGCCTTACCGAGGCGGACGATAACCCCGACCTGGTGTTCAAGCTCCGCTTTTCCGGGCCCGCAGCAGCCGGTGATGATGGCAATAATCGGTTCGACAACCTCAGTGTGCACGGGGTGTCGATCACGGCTGGCGTCGACCCTCTGTTCAGCGATCAATTCCAGGCCTTGCCAGACTGAGGCCGTCGGACAGGGCTCGGTGGCCTTTGCTGGCTTGGCGCGGACGGAGGCGCCGAGCGTCTCCATCTTGACGGCCAGTCAGCGGGGCCGCAAGGCCTGCTGCGCGGCCAGGCCGGCAACGATCAGCCCCAGGCCGATCCAGGTCGACGGCAGGATCGTCTCTCCGACGAAGGCGCGGATGAAGAACAGCGACAGGAACGGTGACAGGAAAATCAGGGTGCTGATCCGCGCCGTGCTCCGGGTCAGCTTCATCGCACCCAGCCACAGGGCAAAGGCCAGCCCCATCTCGAACACGCCCACATAGGCCGCACCGGCCAGGCCGCGCCAGTCCGGCAGGGTCAGTCCGGCGGTCAGCGCACAGACCAGGAGCACGAAGGGCAGGGCCAGGGCAAAGTGGCAGAACAAGGCGACCAGCGGGTCGCGATGATCGCGGGTGCTGAAGATCCAGTACAGCGCCCACAGCACGGTGCTGGCCAGCGCCAGGGCGACGCCAACCGGGTTGGCAAATTCAAGGGCGAAGACCTCACCGCGGGTGGCGATCACCCAGACCCCGGCATAGGCGACCAGCCCCCCGATCACGTCGCCGCGGGTCAGCCGCTGCCCCAGCAGCGGCACCGCCAGAATGGCCAGGGTAAAGGCCCAGGTGTAGTTCAGCGGCTGCGCCTCCTGCGCCGGCAGGCGGTCGTAGGCCTCGAACAGGATCAGGTAGTAGGCCAGTGGATTGATCAGGCCCAGCGCCAGCGAGCGCAGATAGTCCCGGCGGCTGCCGCGCAGCACCTGGTCGAAGCGCCCGGTCACCAGCAGCAGCACGCCCAGGGTCATCACCGCCGCGACGCTCGCCCAGGCCAGCAGCTGGACCGGCGCCAGATGCGCCAGCGACAGCTTGAAGGCGGTGGCCACCGTTGACCAGAGCAGTACCGCGCCGAGTGCGAGCAGCAGTGCGCGCTGTTCGTTGGCTGCTTGCATCTTGGCCCCACCCGGTCCCTGAAGCGCAGCAGTGTAGTGTACCCGGCAAGTTCCTTGCTGACTTTCAAGGCGCGATGGCGTCGACAGTGCAGGCGGCAGTCCGCCGTCAACGGCAAGCCCTCTATGAGGACTGCAACGAACAGGCAGAGCAGGTCTGACGCCGTGTAGTCGATACCAAACTGTTGACCATCGCGCAGGCCGCCAGCTGACTTGTTGCCGGATGCGGTCCTGCTATTGATCTAAAGCCATAAAGCGGTTAAGGTTCGGGGAAGGGGCGCCGTTGGTCGCAGCAATCCTGCGACGATCCTTTTGTTTGGCTTGATGCTTCGAGTTTTTGCGCGCCAGCGTTGGCGCCGATGTCGTGGGCTGCCTGGCCTGGGAAAGCCGGAAGGCAGTATTAACTGTCTCGCAGTAGTGTAGACATAGAATCATTGCCCGCATATAATTTGGGCATGACGCAAGCAGCCCCCAAGAGCGACGCACGCAGCCTGGATCACAAGACGCTGACGGCACTACGCAAG
>JBJHCC010000070.1:0-15581 GCA_050485825.1 Gammaproteobacteria bacterium | reverse complement strand
GCTTTTCCAGTAAACTGATTCATGACCTGTCCTCCTCGATAATGGCTCTGCGTTGAAGGTGTTAGTTTCCAACCCCGAAACGTAACCCACGTGGTCGAGGTTGGACAGGTCAATCCATAATGTCTAGCGCTGCTTGCGGATCAGATCGCCGCGGCCGAAGTACCAGCCCTGGCCATGTTCGCAGCCTAGCGAGCGCACGAAGGCAGCTTCGGCCGGCGTCTGCACGCCTTCGGCGGTGACCGCCAGGCCAAGTTCATGAGCGAGGGTGACCACGGTCTTGACGATGGCGGCGTTTTCCCGCTGGCTGTCGACCTTCTGCACGAACACCTGGTCGATCTTCAGTCGTTGAACCGGCAGCGTCCGCAGGTAAGCCAGCGACGAATAGCCCGTTCCGAAGTCGTCGATCGCCACCGAGACCTGGTGCTCGCGCAGCTGACGAATCTGCCTCAGCACCTCCCGCCCCTCCTCCATGAATGCCCGTTCAGTGATCTCGATTTCGATTCGGTCCGGCGCCACACCCGCCTCCGCAACCAATGCCAGCAAGCGTTCGGCAAAATCCGGCTCGCGCAGCTGAGCTGGCGCAGCATTCAGCGCCAGCAAACCTTGACTTCGATCCCTCATCGCCGCCAGCGCCTTGCGGTAGACCTGGTCGCCCAGTGCGACGATCAGGCCGCGCCGCTCGGCCAGCGCGACAAACTCCTCCGGATCCAGCCAGCCGTCTTCGCGGTGATGCCAGCGCGCCAAGGCCTCATAGCCGATCACCTGGCCGCTGGCGAGGGCTACGATCGGCTGCAGCGCCACCTGAATCTCATCGCTTTCTATGGCGGCGCGCAATTCCGTTTCCAGATAGCGACGAGCCATGGCCGCAGCGGTCAGCTCCGGTGCATAGCGCGCCCAGCTCCCGGTTCCCCGGGATTTGGCCCGATACAGCGCCGCGTCGCTGTGCCGGAGCAGGTCTTCGGCCGTCTCACCGTCTTTCGGAAACAAGCTGATCCCGATCGACCCCGTCACCCGCACCGTGCGCTGATCAAGCTTGAGCGGACGGTCCAGCGCTTCGCACAGGCGCGCCGCCAACGATTCTGCGGCCGCGGCCGCATCACCGCCCTCGACCAGCACCAGAAACTCATCGCCGCCCAGGCGTCCCAGCACCCCATCGCCACCGGTGCAGTCGACCAGCCGACGGGCCAGGTGGACGAGCAGTCGATCCCCCGTGCTGTGCCCCCAAACATCGTTGATATCCTTGAAGTTGTCGAGATCAAGATGCAGCAGCGCCAGCTCGTGGCCGAGCACCATGGCGTCGCCG
The DNA here is from genome assembly GCA_050485825.1 of Gammaproteobacteria bacterium. Lineage (GTDB taxonomy): Bacteria > Pseudomonadota > Gammaproteobacteria > Xanthomonadales > Wenzhouxiangellaceae > Wenzhouxiangella. Next base: position 14,278 of record JBJHCC010000070.1, on the reverse strand, counting down.
ATGCGCTCCTCAAGGATGATCTGCAGAGAGCTGCGATTGGGTAATCCCGTCAAGCCGTCGTGATAGGCCAGGCGGGTCAGCTCCTCTTCCATTCGGCGCCGCTCGGTGATCAGGCGGGCAAAGCCGTGCCAGAGCGTGCTGCCATCGGCCAGACGCTCTGGCGTCGACTCGACCTCCACCCACTCGGCGTGCTCAGGCAAGCCGCCCGGAGGAACCAGGCGAAACTGCTGCCGAAAGGTCGTCAAGCCTCGTGCACTGACCTCAACTGCTCGCCGAACCTTCTCGGCATCGTCCGCGAAGATCCGCTCGAACAACGGCGATGCGTCGGCAGACACCTCGGCGTGCCTTACCCCGAATACCTCGAAAATCTTGGCGCTGGCGAACGGCATGCTCAGGCAGCCGCTTTGCCCATCCTGCCGGAGCTGATAAATCACCCCGGGGACATGGGCAGCCAGGTGCCGAAGCTGCTGCGCCTGTTTCGCCTGGGCTTGCTGGGCCTGCTTGAGACGGGATACGTCCAGCCCCATCCCGGCCACGTACAGGTGGCCGCAAATATTGACCAATCGGCCGTAGTAGCTGTAGGGTCGGGTACTGCCAAACCGGGTCAGCAGAGGCGCATCCAGAGCCGCTCGGCCGGTGTGAAAGGCCAGTTCCAGTGCCGACCTGACCTGCGCATGCAAGGCCGGCTCGAACAGGTCCAGCACGCTGATGTGCTTGAGTTCCTCGGCCGAGTAGCCGGTCACCACTTCCAGGTTTCGATTCCAGTGCCGGAAATGGCCGTCGGCGTCGAGCAGATAGAAAATCCCGGGCAAGCTTTCCAGCGCGGCATCAGCAAACTCGCGATGCCAGGTGGTTTCGTCCGTCTCCGCCTTGCCGATCGCTGCTGACTGCTCGCTCATGGCCTTGCTCCCTTGACTGATGCCTTGGCCGGACACCACTTCAGAAAGCCTACCACGAGTCGATTCGACTGTCGCCGAACCGGCGCCGCAGCAGACGCGCCGAGCAGCGGCACTTGCGCAGTGCGCGAGCTGTCGCTACGCTTACAATATCTCTCAATCGCGATAAAGGGATATTCCTATTAACCTGGAGCTGATCAGCCGGCACTGTGGCCTGTTGGGCGATGCCACCCGTTTGCGCCTGCTGGCGCTGCTGGAAGCCGAAGAGCTGACCGTGGCCGAGCTGGCCCAGATCACTCGTCTGGCCCAGCCGCGGGTATCAACCCATCTGGCGCGTCTGCGCGAGGCCGGGCTGGTCGCCGACCGGCGCGAAGGGGTGTCGGTCTACTATCGGATTCAGGCCCGGGAGCAGAGCGAGCTGGGCGCGCTTTGGCAACTGCTGAAAAGCACCATGGACGACGCCCTGGTCAACAGCGACGCCGATCAGCTGAAGGCAGTGCTGGCCCGTCGTGCCGACGGCCGCAACTGGCCGGACGCCGTCGCCGGCGATATGGAACGCCACTACTCGCCCGGGCGCACCTGGGAAGCCACCGCCCGCGCCCTGGTCCAGCTGACCGAACTCGGACGGGTGCTGGACATCGCCTCCGGTGACGGCGTCATGGCCGAGCTGCTGGCCAGGCAGGCCAGCCGGATCGACTGCGTCGACTTGTCGCCACGTGTGGTCGATGCCGGTGCCCAACGCATCGCCGACCACAAGCACGTTTACTTTCATCAGGCCGACATGCACGCCCTGCCCTTCGACAACGCCAGCTTCGATACGGTGCTGATGCTGCATGCCCTGACCTACAGTGAAAACCCGGCCCAGGCACTCGCCCAGGCCGCCCGAGTCCTCAAGCCTGGCGGCCGCGTGGTCGGCGCCACCCTGCAGCGACACCGCTATGCCGACCAGGTTCGCGCCTATGGCCATTGCAACAACGGCTTCAGCGTCACTCAGCTGAAGGGCCTGCTGGAGTCCGCCGGACTGAACCCGGCCTTTTGCGGCGTCACCTCGATCGAGCGCAAGACCCCCAACTTCAAGATCATCACGTTCCTGGCCACTTCATCATGAGCTTACTGCCCTGGCACGACCCGAATCGGGTCGAACAACTGCTGCGCGCGCTCGACCAGCGCATCCTGCTGCTCGACGGTGCCATGGGCACCATGATTCAGGACCATGCGCTGACCGAAGCCGATTTTCGCGGCGACCGCTTCGCCGACCATCCGCAAGACCTGAAGGGCAATAACGACCTGCTGGTGCTGACCCGCCCAACGCTGATCGTCGACATCCACAGTGCCTTTCTTGAAGCCGGCTGCGACATGGTGGAGACCAACACCTTCAATGCCAACCGGATCAGCCAGGCTGACTATGCGCTGGAGGATATCTCCGAAGACATCAACCGGGCCGCCGCCGCGCTGGCCCGCCAGGCCTGCGACGCGTTCGAGACCCCGGACCGGCCGCGCTTCGTCGTCGGCATCCTGGGACCGACCAATCGCACCGCCTCGATGTCGCCGGACGTCAGCAGCCCCGGCTTTCGCAACATCGATTTTGACACCCTGGTCGAGGCCTACCGCGAAGCCACCCGCGGCCTGCTGGCCGGCGGCGTCGACCTGCTGATGATCGAAACCATTTTCGATACCCTCAACGCCAAAGCCGCCATCTACGCGATCCAGGAAGAATTCGAACAGCGCGGCGAACGCTGGCCCTTGCTGATCTCCGGCACCATCACCGACGCCAGCGGCCGCACCCTGTCCGGCCAAACCGCCGAGGCCTTCTACTTTTCGATCGCCCATGCCGATCCCTTGGCCGTGGGTTTCAACTGCGCGCTGGGTGCTGATCAGCTCAAGGCCCATGTGCGGGCCTTGAGCCGGATTGCCCGCTGCCGGGTCAGCGCCCACCCCAACGCCGGGCTGCCGAACGAGTTTGGTGAGTACGACGAATCACCCGAGGACATGGCCCGGGTCATCGGCAGCTATGCGCGCGAGGGCTTGATCAACATCGTCGGCGGCTGCTGCGGTACCACGCCTGCGCATCTGGCCGCGATCCGCGCAGCGGTGGCCAGCAGCGCGCCGCGCGCCGCGCTGGAGACCGCGGCATGAAGCGCGCGCCGGTCCGGCACACCTGCCTCAGTGGCCTGGAGCCGCTGGTGATCACCCCCGAGATCAACTTCGTCAACGTCGGCGAGCGCACCAACGTCACCGGTTCAGCCCGGTTTCGCCGCCTGATCGTCGACGGCCAGTTCGAGGAAGCCGTCGAGATCGCCCGCCAGCAGGTCGACAACGGTGCCCAAATCATCGACGTGAACATGGACGAGGGCCTGCTCGATTCGGCCGAGGCGATGACCAGTTTCCTCAACATGATCGCCGCCGAGCCTGAAATCGCCCGCGTGCCGGTGATGGTTGACTCGAGCAAATGGAGCGTGATCGAGGCTGGGCTGAAATGTCTGCAGGGCAAGGGCATCGTCAATTCGATCAGCCTGAAGGAAGGCGAAGCTGCATTTCTCGCGCAGGCCCGGCGCGTTCGCCGCTTTGGTGCTGCCGTGGTGGTGATGGCCTTTGACGAACAGGGCCAGGCCGACGAAGCCGGGCGCATGGTCGACTGTCTGGCCCGCGCCTACCGCCTGCTGACCGAAGAAGCCGGGTTCCCTCCCGAAGACATCATCTTCGACCCGAACATTTTTCCGGTCGCCACGGGCATGGAGGAGCACAACAACTACTGCGTCGAGTTCATCGAGGCCACCCGCGAACTGAAACGGCGCTTCCCCGCCTGCCATGTCTCGGGCGGCGTATCCAACATGTCCTTCTCCTTCCGCGGCAACGACCGGGTGCGCGAAGCCATGCACTCGGTGTTTCTGTATCACGCCACCCGCGCCGGCATGGACATGGGCATTGTCAATGCCGGCCAGCTGGGGGTCTACGACGACATCGAGCCCGAACTGCGCGAACTGGTCGAGGACGTGGTGCTCAACCGCCGCGCCGATGCCACCGAGCGCCTGCTCGAGGCTGCCGAGCGCTACAAGGGCGACGGCCAGCGCCAGGTTGTCGACGAAGCCTGGCGCGAACGGCCGCCAATCGAGCGCTTGCAGCATGCGCTGATCAAGGGCATCGACAAGCACGTCGTCGAGGACGTCGAGGCGACGCGCCAGCAGTTCGCCAGTTCGCTGGAGGTTATCGAAGGTCCGCTGATGGACGGCATGAATCGGGTCGGCGACCTGTTCGGCGAGGGCAAGATGTTCCTGCCCCAGGTGGTCAAGTCGGCCCGGGTGATGAAAAAGGCCGTGGCCTATCTGGTCCCCTTTCTGGAACGCGAGCAGACTACGGCCGAGAAAAAGGGCCGGATCCTGCTGGCCACGGTCAAGGGCGATGTCCACGACATCGGCAAGAACATCGTCGGCGTGGTGCTGGCCTGCAACGGCTTCGAGATCATCGATCTCGGCGTGATGGTGCCGACCGAGCGGATCCTGAACGAGGCGCGCAAGGCCGGCGCCGACGTGATCGGGCTGTCCGGACTGATCACCCCGTCGCTGGACGAAATGGTCAGCGTCGCCGAGGCCATGGAAGCCGAGGGTTTCACCCTGCCGCTGATGATCGGCGGCGCCACCACCTCGCGCGCTCACACCGCGCTCAGGATCGATCCCCGCTACAGCCAGCCCGTGGTCTGGGTCAAGGACGCCTCGCGCTCGGTGGACGTGGCCCGCAAGCTGATCAGCCCGCGCCACCGTCCCGATTTTGCCGCGGAGATCAGCCAGGACTACAGCGCGTTTCGCGAGCGCGCCGCCAGCGGCCGCAAGCGCAAGTCACTGATCAGTCTGGAGAAAGCTCGTCAACGCGGCTTTCAGGCCGATTTCCGGCGCTTCCCGCCGGCGGCCCCGCGCCGGCCCGGCTTCCATCGCATCGACAGCTGGCCGCTGGCCGAGCTGGTGCCCTACATCGACTGGACGCCGTTCTTCCGCACCTGGGAACTGGCCGGCCGCTTCCCCGAGATTCTCGACGACGAGATCGTCGGCGAGGCCGCGCGCAGCCTGTATGCCGACGCTCGCGACATGCTGGATCGGATCGTAAGGGAGCGCTGGCTTACCGCACGCGCGGTGTTTGCCCTGCTGCCGGCCGGCCGCGACGGCGACGATGTGCTGCTGTTTCGGGACGAGTCTCGCGGCGAGCCGATCGAACGCCTGGTTCTGCTGCGCCAGCAAGCCGACAAGGACGGAGAGAACCTGTGCCTGGCCGATTTCATCGCGCCGGCGGACAGCGGCATCGACGATTGGTGCGGCCTGTTTGCGGTCACCGCCGGACTCGGCATCGAGGAAGCCCAGGCCCGCCTCCCCGAGCACGACGACTACGCCGACATCATGCTCAAGGCCCTGGCCGACCGCCTCGCCGAGGCCCTGGCGGAAGCGCTGCACGCGCGCGTACGCCGGGAGTACTGGGGCTACGCGGCCGATGAGACCCTGGATAACGCGGCCCTGATCGAGGAAGCCTACCGCGGCATCCGCCCTGCCCCCGGCTATCCGGCCTGCCCGGACCATAGCGAGAAGAGCAAGCTGTTCGAGCTGCTCGATGCCCCGAACCAGGCCAGCATGACCCTGACCGAAAGCTTCGCGATGCTACCGACCGCGTCCGTCAGCGGCTACTACTTCGGCCACCCGCAGGCCAAGTATTTCGTTGTCGGCAAACTCGAGCGCGACCAGGTCGAGGACTATGCGCGCCGCAAGGGCATCGAACTGGCCGAAGCCGAGCGGCTGCTGCGGCCAAATCTTGGATACTGACGGGTAGGGGGAGAGAAGGGTAGAGGGTAGAGGAGAGAGGGGAAGGCGTCCGGGCAACATCGGCTGCCCTCGCCACATCCCGTATGCCTTCCCTCTTCCTTCTTCCCTCTTCCCCCTTACCTTCTGCCCCTCCTACCAGATCAAGTCATCCGGCACCGGCGGGTAGTGGCTGCCGTCATCATCGGGTTCCCTGGGACTCAAGTCCGGAACCAGATCGGGTGCGATATCGCGGTACTGGGCCAGGGAGTCGAGGCTGACCAGCAGATAGGAGCCTCTGAGATTGACGACGCCGATCTGGCCCTGATTAAGCTGTTCGCGCTGCTCCGCAGTACACAGTACGCGGCGGATACGGCCGAGGTGCTCGAAATAGCGTGGCAGTTCGGCGTCCTTTCGATTCAGCGTGTTGCCCTGAATCAGGGCGTCGAGCTTGAGATTGCGCTGGCGGCGCGCTTCCTGAATCGCGAGTTTGCGCTGCTTTTCAGCTTCCTTGGCCTGCGCTTCGGCGCGCTCTCTGGCCTTGTAGGCGCGGGCCAGGTCTGAGGCTTCGGCAGCGCCAGCCGTGTTCGGCGCCCGCCGTGGCTTCTTGCTACCGCGCGGCGTTTCCGGCTTGCCACCGCGCCTGGGCGCCTTGGCCTCCTTGGCGCGCGGCTGAGGCTTATCGCGCTTGGCCGACTTGAGCTGCGCCTCGTCGGCCAGTCCAGCCTTCAGCAAGGCGTCCTGCAGGGATCCCATCAACGTTGAACTCCTGACGAATGAATCAGATGGCGCCGGTCAGGCCAGTCAAGCGGTGCTATCCGACGCCAGCCGAAGACGGGTCCCAAGCCGGACCCGTCTGCTGGCCATGCCGCGGAGCGGCCTGGATCGGCGCCTCAGTTATGCACTTCGAGCAGTTCGACTTCGAAGATCAGGGTGGCGTTCGGTCCGATCGGGCCGGGACGACCCGCCTCACCGTAGGCCAGCGCCGCCGGGATGAAGAATTCGTAGCGGGCCCCTTCCTGCATCAGCTGCACGCCTTCAGTCCAGCCCGGAATGACCTGGTTCAGCGCAAAGGTGGCCGGCTCGCCGCGAGCGTAGGAGCTGTCGAACTCGGTGCCGTTGATCAAACGACCCCGATAGTGAACGGTCACCCGGTCGGTTTCCGCCGGACTGCGACCTTCACCGGCCTGGAGGACCCGGTACTGCAAGCCAGAGGCGGTCTCGACGACACCTTCGACGTCGCGGTTCTGAGCCAGGAAGGCCTGTCCTTCCTCAAGATTGCGCTCGGCGTCACGGCTGCGCTGCGCTTCCATGTCCTGCTGCCGACGCTGCATGAACAGGTCGCGCTCCGCGAGCGCCTCTTCCTGAGTCATCCGGGTCTCGTCACCGCGATAGCTGGCCTTCAGCGCTTCGACCAGAAGATCCAGGTCGATGTCCAATTCCTGCTCCGCCAGCGACTGGCCGATGTCCATGCCGATGGTGTAGCTGAGCCGCGCCTCGTGCGACTCCAGGTCGCTGGCGGCGGCGGTCACGGCAAAACTGCCGGCCAGCAGGCCAGCGACAATCAAACGGATCTTTTGCATGTTGGGATGCTCTCCTTGACAGATGAGGCTTGGTAGGGTGATTCGGCGCCTGATCGGACCGCGGCGCAAGGGCTTGGTTCAAGCCGGCTAGTGTATCAGAGGTGGCCTGCTGACCGCCGAAGCGGCGCGAGGGGCCTGCTCGTCGAGAACCGGGAAAAAAAGCCTTGACTCTGTCTGGGTGTTTTACTAGACTAGAACACCAACACGTCCCGACAGGAGCACCGACATGTTGCCAACCATCAAGCGCAAGACTCTGGAAGTACCGCACGGGCTCGCCGCCATTGCCGCCGCTGTCTGCCTGGTGCTGGCTTTCTCATCGGACTTCAAGCAGCGCGAGGCCCAGCTCCGTGCCGAGGCCGCGCCCGGCAATGTCCCGGAACGGGTCGTCGCGGCGCCCGATGAGGGCATTCTGGAACGCGCCTCCGGGCATCGCCCAGTCCGAGGGCGGCCGGGCTCAAGGTCCGAACCCCGGCCATCCCCGACCCTGCTGCCCTGGTTTCCCTTGCGCGACAATTCGCCCTGATGAACGCACAGTGGGATGACAATCAGCCGATCTACTGGCAGCTCCGGGAGCGCACGGTAGCGGCGATACTGGACGGTACGCTGGACGAAGGCCAGCCGATCCCGTCGGTACGCCAGGTGGCCGTCGACTTTCAGGTCAACCCGCTGACCGTTTCCAAGGCCTATCAGTCGCTGGTGGATGACGGCATTATCGAAAAGCGGCGCGGCGTGGGCATGTTTGTCTGCGATGGCGCGCGCAGGCAGCTGATGGCCTCCGAGCGCAAGCGCTTCATCAGCGAAGACTGGCCGCGGCTTGCCGCCCGACTGGCCCAGCTCGGCCTGCGCATTGAGGACCTGCCCCGATTGAACGACAACGAGGAATCGTCATGAACCCGTGCATACGTGCCCGCAATCTGCACCGCCATTACGGTCAAACGCGTGCTCTGGACGGCGTCGACCTGGATATCCCGGCCGGACGCATCGTCGGCCTGATCGGGCCCAACGGCGCCGGCAAGACCACTGCACTGAAAGCGATCCTGGGCCTGACCCGCTTCAGCGGCGAGCTCGAAGTACTGGGCATGAACCCCCAGCGCGAACGCGACCGCCTGATGCAACAGGTCTGCTTCATCGCCGATGTCGCGGTGCTGCCGCGCTGGGCCCGGGTCCGGCAGATCATCGAGCTGACCGAGCGCCTGCATCCGCGCTTCTCGCGCGAGCGCTGCCTGCACTACCTGCAACATACCAAGGTCCGCCAGGACGCCCGCATCAAGACTCTGTCGAAAGGCATGGTGGTACAGCTGCATCTGGCCCTGGTGATGGCCATCGATGCCCGCCTGCTGGTGCTCGACGAGCCGACTCTGGGTCTGGATATTCTGTTCCGCAAGCGTTTCTATTCGAATCTGCTGAATGAGTATTTCGACGAAGAGCGCACCATCCTGATCACCACCCACCAGGTGGAAGAGGTCGAACACATCCTGACCGACCTGATTTTCATCAAGGATGGCAAGCTGGTGCTGAACAGCAGCATGGAAGACGTCCACGAGCGCTACACCGAGCTGATGGTCAGGGCCGATCAGGCCGACACCGCCCGCCGCCTCGGGCCGCTGCACGAGCGACTCTTGTTCGGGCGGCATATCTTTCTGTTTGATCGGCGCGAAACCGACGAGCTGCGCGCGCTGGGCGAGATCCACAAGCCCAGCGTGGCCGACCTGTTTGTGGCGCTGATGGGAGACGAGCAGCCGGCCGCAGCCGGCGGGGAGATGCAGCCATGAGGGGTGAGTTTCTGAACACCATCTGGACCCTGATGCGACGCGAGCTCTGGGAGAGCCCGATCGCCTTCAAATGGGCACCGCTGGGCGTCGCCGCCCTGATCGTCCTGGTCACTGTCTTCAGCCTGGTGATCGGGGCACGTTTCGACGCCGAAATGGGCTTTACCGCTGATGCGCTGCGTTTGTTCAGCGAGCAGCCGCTGGAAGAGCGGCGGCTGCTTGTCTCCGGCCTGCTGTTCGCCTTCTCGACGCTGTTTTTCCAGCTGCTGGTGCTGGTGGTCCTGTTCTATCTGGCTGGCAGCCTCTACGACGACCGCCGCGACCGCTCGATTCTGTTCTGGAAGTCGCTGCCGGTATCCGACGGCATGACCGTACTGTCGAAGCTGCTGACCGCCTGCCTGCTGGTGCCCGCCCTGTTCTTCGTCGCCATCATCCTGACGCAGCTGGCGCTGCTGCTGATCGGCAGCGTCTATGGGCTGATCGCGGGCATCAATCCGATCACCAGCTTCTGGCTGCCGGCCAGCCTGCCGCGCCTGTGGGGCGTAACGGCACTGGGCCTGCTGGTCCATGGGCTGTGGCTGCTGCCGATCTACGCCTGGCTGCTGTTCTGCTCGTCCTGGGCCCCGCGCCTGCCGATTCTGATCGCGATCGCCATCCCCACCGGCGTGGCGGTGATGCAACACGCCTGGAGCCTGATGACCAGCTTCAGCCTGCCCGGCGTCAACCTCGGCGCGATCCTGCTCAAGCGGCTGGGCCAAAGCCTGCTGCCGATGAGCGCCGATGTCCAGTTCGGAAACCAGATTGCCCACACCGAGTTCAGCGAAAGCCTGTTCATGAGCTTCGGTACGGTGCTGGGTTACCTGGTCAGGCTGGACATGTGGATTGGCGTGGCCATCGCCCTGCCGCTGCTGCTGGCAGCCGTTTGGTTTCGCAGCCGCGCCACCGACAATTGATGCTACGGATTCTGAATATCGGACTGGCCCTGCTCTGGCTGGGCCTGTTCGGGCTTGGAATGTGGCTGCTGTCGACGCCCAGGCCGGCACTGTCTGGTCTCGGCCTGGCGCTGGCGGCGAGCCCGCCGCTGCTGTTCTTGCTGGCCCAGCGCCGGATCCACGGCAACAGCCGTGATCATCCCATCCTGGTGTCGGTACTCAGCGGGCTGGGCTGCGTCATGACGATGGTGGGCAGCCAGCGTTTCGGCGAACAGCATCAGTGGATCGTTGCCCTGGCCCTGCTGTCGTTGGTGACCTGGGTGGCCTATCAGCGCTGGATTCTGCGAGCCAGCCGGCCAGACCGGTGACTTTCCCCCGGGGGCGCTTCGCGCTAAAATCAAGGATTAGCGTAGCTGACCTAAGGTCAGTAGAGGGGAAGATCGGATGACTTCGGCAGCGGCAGTGAGCTCGACCGATATCTACGAGCATATTCGCAGCTACCATGCCCTGGTTGGTTCGGACATCCATTTCGCCTTTCAGACCATCATCAACGCGACCGAGCAGGACGTGGTCGGTTTTGAAGCGCTGGTCCGCGGCATCCGAGATGAGCCGGCCGCGCTGGTGATGAGCAGGATCCAGCACGAGCAGCGCTTTGCCTTCGATCAGGCCTGCCGGATTCGCGCCATCGAGGCGGCCGCGGGTTTCGGCATTGACGGCGCCCTGCATCTGAACTGTACGGACATCAAGGCGGCCAATGTCGAGCTGGTCTGCGAAGTGGCCCGTCACGTCGGCAAGCGACAGGGCATTGCACCCCATCGGATCGTGCTCGAACTGAGCAACCTCGACGCCATCGGCAGTCGAGACCAGTTGCAGCAGGTTGCGGCGACCATCCGCGAAGCCGGTTTTCGCAGCCTGGCCGACAACTTCGGCCAACGTGATGCCGATCTGAGGCCGCTGGCAATTTTCCGACCAGATCTGGTCAAGCTCGACCTGCGCCTGGTCGAAAACATTCATGAGCGCAGCGAAGCGCAAGCCATTGCCCGCGCAGCAATGGCGTTCTGCCGCGATCTGGATATCCGTGTCATGGCCAGCGGCGTCGAGCGGGCCGAGGAGTTTCGCTGGCTGCAAACGATCGGCGTTGAGCTGTTCCAGGGCTACTTTTTCGCCCAACCCGGGATGTAGCGCGACATCAGCTCAGCCAGGGCGGCAGCGGCAGCCCGCGTTCGTGCAGAAACGCCGGATTGAACAGCCTTGATTCATAGCGGCTGGCCGAGTCGCATAGAATCGTTGCGATGCGATGCCCCGGGCCGAGCTGCCGTGCCAGGCGAATCGCGCCGGCCACGTTGATGCCGCTGGAAGCGCCCAGATACAGCCCCTCCCGGCCGATCAGATCCCACAGCACCGGTAGCAGCTCGGTATCGGGGATATTGAAGGAATCATCGATGCGGGCGCCGTCAAGGTTGCCGGTAATGCGGTTCTGGCCGATGCCTTCGGTGATCGAACTGCCCGATGACTGGATCTCGCCATGCTGCACCCAATGATGAATGCCCGCGCCGTCAGGATCGGCTGCGGCGATGACGATGTCCGGGTTGCGATCCTTCAGCCATAGCGACAAACCGGCCAGGGTCCCGCCCGTTCCCACCGCGCAGATGAAGGCGTCCAGGCGACCATCGAGCTGCGCCCAGATCTCCGGCGCGGTCGAGCGCATGTGGCCCTCGCGATTGGACAGATTGTCCCATTGATTGGCATAAAACACCCCGTGCTCGCAGCGCAGCGACTCGGCCAGACGACGGGCCTGATGCACGTAGTTGTCGGGGTTGCGGTAGGGCACTGCCGGAAAGGTGCGCAGATCCGCGCCCATGCCGCGCAGGGCCGACTGCTTCTCGGCCGATTGGGTCTCCGGCATGACGATGATGGTATTCAGCCCGAGCGCATTTCCAGCCAGGGTCAAGCCGATCCCGGTGTTGCCTGCAGTGCCTTCGACAACGATGCCGCCAGCCTCGATCAGACCCTGGTCGAGCGCATCCAGCAGCATGAACTTGGCCGCCCGGTCCTTGACCGAACCGCCGGGGTTCATGAACTCACATTTGCCATAGATATCGCAGCCGGTCAGCTCCGAGGCCAGCTTCAGCCGGATGAGGGGGGTGTTGCCCACCGCCTCCAGAAAATTATCGGGATTGGCCATGCCCAGGATCATCGCAACCGTCCAGCCCGCAGTGTACCGAGCCGGGGTGACGATGCACATGCTATTCTGGCCGTTCTCTTTTTCGTCTTTTCGAGCCAACGCCGTGACCCGCAGAATCCTCCTGGCCCTGACTGTCGCCATCGCCGCCACCTTGACCGCCTGCAGCTGGGTCAAAACCAGCCCGGAGGCAGATCGAGTCGAGATTCGCCAGGCCAACGACCTGCGCGGCTGTGAGCGGATCGGTCAAACCACCACCTCGGTCCGCGACCGGGTCGCCGGCGTCCAGCGCCGACCCGGCACGGTCGAAGAAGAGCTGGCCGACCTGGCACGCAACAGCGCCGTTGAGATCGGCGGCAACGCGCTCGTTGTCGACTCGCCGGTTCGCGACGGTCAGCAGCGCTTTCTGGTCTACCGCTGTCGCTGAGCCCGACCGATGAATCGGCGCCAATCGATCGGCGCGGATCGATCGGCGCGGATCGATTGGCGCTGACTGCTCGGCGCTGACATCGCAAATTCCGATCATCGCCGCATCGGCCGATGCGGCGGTCCGGGTATTTCCCACCGCGGCAGCCATGGCAGGCGACAGACGCCCGGCCCGGCGCGCCGGACCATGACCAATGGGGCATGCCGCGCTGACCCTGACCCGTTAAGCTCGGAAATTCGATTGCTCAAGCCCGGAGATTCAGCTCTTGCGAATTCCCATTCTGCTGCTGAGCAGCCTGCTGCCAGCGCTAGCCGCGGCCGAGCTGCGCCAGCCCGTGCCCGACGTCCATGCGCTGGTCAACGTGCGCATCGTTACCGAGCCGGGCCAGGTCATCGACGATGCGACCATCGTGATTCGCGACGGCCTCATCGAGGCCGTCGGCACCCATCTGACCGTGCCCGCCGACGCCCGCATTCAAACCTTCGAGCGCGGCGATGGCCAGGATCCGATCACCCTGTATCCCGGCTTGATCGAGCCCTACCTCTCCATCGAAGTGGAGGCCGCTGGCGGCGCCGAGGAAACGCCGCCAGGGCGGCACGTCCTGATCAATCCGGACCGTCAGCTGCGCGCGCGCGACTGGCCCGTCGACAAGGTCCAGGCGCTGCGCCGGGCCGGCTTCACAACGGCCCTGGTCTCCGCCAATCAAGGGCTGCTGCGCGGCCATGGTCTGGTTGCCAATCTCGGCGACGGCGGCTTGAGCGCCAACTTGATCGACCCCGCCTTCGGCCAGTTCGCGAGTTTCTCCGGGCTTGCCGAGGGCCGTGAGTTCCCCGGTTCACTGATGGGCGCCGTTGCCCTGCTTCGCCAAAGCATCGACGACGCTCGCTGGCAGATGCAGGCCCGGGCGGCGTGGGCCAGCAACCCGGCGCAGCCCCGGCCTGAATGGCTGGAGGGCCTTGACGCGCTCGCCCCGGCGCGGGGCGGGCCGCGCCCGCGGGGGGTTGTTTCGCCGGGTCTGCTCGATACCCAGCGTATCCTCGAAGTCATCAACGACCCCCACGACGCCGGTGCCCGGCCCGTCGCCATCACCGCGCACGGCGTCAGCCGCCAGGTCATCACCGACCTCGAAGCGAACGGCGTCGAGATCATCGACACCACCTGCCCCATCGTCACCCGCTCGCAGCAGTGGGCCCACCGCCTGTCCGAGGAAGGCTTCGCCGTCGTCGTTTTCGGCGACCCGAACCACAAGGAAGTGCGCGGTGTGCTGGGCTGGGCCCATGGCAGCGTCCAGGTCTGGAGCGACGAGGACGATGTCACCCTGCTGCCGGTTGGCTTCCCCTCCCGCGTCGGCGTCCTCTCCCAGACCACCGAGACCGAAGCCCGCTTCGCCTCCTTCGTGAAGAAGTTCTTCGAGACCAACATGGACCGTATCTCCGAGCTGCGCGTGCTCAACACGCTCTGCCACGCCACCACCGCACAGCAGGCCGCCACGATGCACCTCGCCGCCGAAGTAACCCTCATGATCGTCGTCGGCGGTCGAGAGTCCGCCAACACGCGCCACCTCGCCGTCGTAGCCCGGGAGTGCGGCGTCGAGACCTACCACATCGAGACCGCCGATGAGATCGACCCCGCATGGCTCGATGGTCAGGAGAAGGTCGGTGTCACGGCGGGCGCCTCGACGCCGGACTTCATCATCGACCAGGTCGTAAGC
>JBJHCC010000069.1:0-15616 GCA_050485825.1 Gammaproteobacteria bacterium | reverse complement strand
GAGGGGAGAGGGGAGAGGGGAGAGGGGAGAGGGTAGGTCGGGTAGGTCGGGTAGGTCGGGTAGGTCGGGTAGGTCGGGTAGGTCGGGGCCACGTCCCCGACGGACTATGTGGGCTGGCGCCGTCCGGGTTCGCAACGCCCTTTGTCGATTCGGGCACACTCCCGAAGGGCGAGGCGGAAAGTGCTTATCTGCGGCGTTAGCGCTGTTGGAAAGGCAGTCAGCATTCCCTGGGAGCGCTGCCTCGCAGCTCAGCGCTTTCCGAGGCGCTGAATTTACAGGCTTAACAACGGGCTGCCAGGTCTTTCACTCCGGCAGGAGGAAGCGGCAGCTTGGGCCGGGACTGGCAGCCAGTTTTTTGTCCAGAGTGGCCAATTCGACGTCGAACTCTTCCGCGGCGGCCACATACCAGGCGTCGTAGCTGGTGACGTTGGAACGAAGCGCCCAGATGCGCTCGGCGAAAGGCGAAAACGGCAGGAGTGAAATGTCGAGCTGGAGCAGGCAACCGGCAGCAGCAGCGGCCTGTTCCGGCTGCAGTTGGCCGGACAGTTCGAGCCGTCTGAGGATGTTGGTTGCTTCCACCATTACCAGCTGGGGGGCCAGTAGCGGCTCGCGGACCACCAGAGCTTCTGCCCAACGACCGACATGGCTGTTGTCGCAAGTCAGTGCAACGAGCACGGACGCATCGACGACAACGCTCACCTTCGGTCGGCATCGCGTGCCGCCAGCAGATCGGTGGCGGCCAGGGCGGTGCCCGTGTGGGCCTTGCGTTGGCGGATGCGTTCCAGCAATTCTTCCGTCGATGGCCGTGCCGCCATGTCTTGAAGCTGCTGCCGCAGGAATTCCTGCATGGACTGCCCCCTTCGTGCTGCACGGGCTGCAAGCTCGTCGCGAACATCGGCTGGGACGTTGCGGACTGTGATTTGCACGCTCATGGCTGGAAGATAAGGGCCGTGCCTGCAAAATGCAAGCAAGGTTCTTGCCGCCGGTGGCTTGTGGGTCAAAGGGGTTTTTGAGGCTTCGGCGGGGATGGTCCGTCGGCCGCGTGGGGCCGATCTACGCGGTGCTCGATTCATTCTCCTCGGCATCGACTGGCACCGGGTAGGTCGGGGCCACGTCCCCGACGGGGGATGTTGAGCCTCGGCAGAGACGTTGGGCTTCGGCACCCATGGTCGTACGCGGTGCTCGATTCATTCTCCTCGGCATCGACCGGCACCGGGTAGGTCGGGGCCACGTCCCCGACGGGGGATGTTGAGCCTCGGCAGAGACGTTGGGTTTCGGCACCCATGGTCCGTCGGCCGCGTGGGGCCGACCTACGCGGTGCTCGATTCATTCTCCGCGGTATCGGCCGGCACCGGGTAGGTCGGGGCCAAGTCCCCGATGGGTTCAGCTGGTTGTCGCGGCCTGGCGGGCGTAGAGGTCGTAGTCGTCGGCGGCGGTGATGAGGACGTCGACGCAGTCGCCGGGTTCCAGGTCGGCAGCGTTTTCGATCAATACGTTACCGTCGATTTCCGGGGCGTCGCCGTAGCTTCTGGCCACGGCCGTGTCGCCTTCGATGCGGTCGACCATGACGGGTTCGGTCTGGCCGACACGGCGCTTGAGGCGCTCGGCGCTGATGCTGGCCTGGACCTGCATGAAGCGGTGCCAGCGTTCTTCCTTGACGGCTTCGGGCACCGGGTCGGGCAGCGCGTTGGCGCCAGCGCCCTCGACCGGCGAATAGCGGAAGCAGCCGACCCGGTCGAGCCGGGCTTCCTCCAGCCAGTCCAGCAGTTCCTGGAAGTCGTCCTCCGTTTCGCCGGGAAAGCCGACGATGAAGGTGCTGCGGATTACCAGATCCGGGCAGATGTCGCGCCAGCGTTTGATCCGGGCCAGGGTGTTTTCGGCGGCGGCCGGGCGGCGCATGGCCTTCAGGATCTTCTGGCTGCCGTGCTGGAAGGGGATGTCGAGGTAGGGCAGGATCAGGCCCTCGTTCATCAGCGGGATCAGATGATCGACATGGGGGTAGGGGTAGACGTAGTGCAGGCGCACCCAGACTTCCAGCTCACCGAGGGCGCGGGCCAGGTCGGTCAGGCGCGTCTCCCAGCTGCGGTCGCGCCAGTAGTCGGTCTGGTAGCGCAGGTCGACGCCGTAGGCGCTGGTGTCCTGGGAGATCACCAGCAGCTCCTGGACACCGCGCTCGACCAGGGCTTCGGCTTCGCGCATCAGCAGGCCCAGCGGCCGCGAGCGCAGCAGCCCGCGCATCGACGGGATGATGCAGAAGCTGCACTTGTGGTTGCAACCTTCTGAAATCTTTAAGTAAGCATAGTGCGGGGGCGTGAGCTTCAGGCCGCCCGGCGGGACCAGGTCGATACGCGGATCGTGCGGCCGCGGCAGGTGCTGGTGCACGGCGGCGAGGACTGCATCGGTCTGGTGCGGGCCGGTCACGCCCAGTACCTTGGGGTGGATCGCGGTGATGTCTTCGGGCTTGGCGCCCATGCAGCCGGTGACCAGCACCCGGCCGGTCTCGGCCAGGGCTTCGCCGATGGTCTCAAGGGACTCGGCCTTGGCCGAATCGATAAAGCCGCAGGTATTGACCACCACCAGATCGGCCTGGTCGTAGTCGCCGACCAGTTGGTAACCCTCGGCCCGCAACCGCGAGACGATCTGCTCGGAATCCACCAGCGCCTTGGGGCAGCCCAGGGAGACCAGGCCGACGGTCGGCGCTTGCTTGCGGGAAGTGGCGGATTCGGCCATGAGGGTTCCGGGCGATGAAAACCGCAAGTTTAGCGGCTGAAGCCTGGTCGTGCCGTCGGCCGGGCGGTTTTGCACTGATTGTCAGGGGCTTTCCGCGCCATGCCCGCAGGCCAGGGGGCGGCCCGCGGGCTGGTGCGGACGCGGCAGTCGCCTGTCATGTGGCCGCTGCGGTCCGGAACTCGGGGGTGCTTTGCGGGTCGATCCGTTGCAGTCGTTGAGCACAGCTGCGAGGGGGGATCTTCAAGAAAGCAACCCGTGGAGGAGGATTAATCTGATGCATTTGATCAACCGCTTTGCACTCGCCCTGAGTGCTGTGCTTGTTGCTTCGGCCTGGTCGCTGCCGGCTGCGGCGGGTCCGATGCTGGAAGATCCAGCCGGCGAGTGGACGGGCAAACCGGCGGTCGTCGCATCGGCTCCGCTTGAGGCCGGCGTACAGGCCGGTTTTGAAGGGCTGAGGGGTAGCGGCGATCATCACGAGGGCAGGATTCGAATAGCTTACGTGCCGATCGCTCCTGAGTTCACCTACTACCGGACGATGGAAGCCGGTGTCATCGAGGCCGCGTCAGCCGCGGATGTCGATGTCCTGACCGCCGGCCCGCCCGGGAGCGGTGATAACCAGGAGCATGTCGAGATTCTCGAGCAAATCATCGCAATGCCCGATGTTCATGGCTTGATCGTGGCAGTACGCGATGCGGAGCTGGCCGCGCCGGTGCTGCGCCGCGCGGTGGAAGCTGGCATTGTGGTCGTCATTACCAACTCGGATTTGCGCGCCTTCCCGACGGCGGTGCACGCGGTCGTCGGCTACTCTCAGCGCGGCGCAAATAGGGCTATGGGAGCCCATGTGGCCAAGCTGCTCGGCGACGCCTCGGCCGAGGTTGCGTTGATCGAGGGTGCACCCGGCTACCACTCGACCGAAGCGGTGGCAGGCTTTCGCGAAGGCTTGCGCGCTGCTGCCGGAGCCCGCGTTGTCGGCAGCCGGTCCGGTGGCTGGAGTATCGATGGCGGCCGCGATGCCGCGCAGGCGCTGCTCGCCGAGCACCCGAATCTCGCCGTGATCTGGGCGGCCAATGACAACATGATCATGGGCGCCCTGCAGGCCGCGGAAGCGGCGGGTCGCTCTGAGCTGATGCTGCTGGGACGCGACGGTGACCCCGACGCCATCGAGCTGATCCGCGAGCGGCGCTTGACGGCGACAGCCGACACCGACCCTGCGGCGATGGGCGCGACGTCGGTTGCGGTGATTGTGGAGGCGCTGGCGGGCCGTTTTCACGGCGGCTTCGTAGAAACGCCGACACACATTATCCAGGCGTCGACCGAATGACAGTGCATGCTCGGGTGGCGGTGTCCGAGCGGCGGTCATGATGGTGCGAGGCCGGGCTTGCCTCGGCTCGGCTCATGCCACCGGAGCGATCGCGGGGGGCGCCAGAGTTTTTGGGTCGGGTATTGACAGCCTTGTGAAATTGAATAGAATGGCGAGCTCGATTGCGGGAATAGCTCAGTTGGTAGAGCACAACCTTGCCAAGGTTGGGGTCGCGAGTTCGAGTCTCGTTTCCCGCTCCAGATTATTCGCCAAGGCCCCGTCGTTCGGGGCCTTCGCATTTTCCGACCCGAGTTGCGCGCGATTTGGCTGCCTGGGTTAGAATTCGAAGCACAAGCCCACTGGCTAGGTGGCAGAGTGGTTATGCAGCGGCCTGCAAAGCCGTGTACCTCGGTTCGACTCCGGGCCTAGCCTCCAACTTCAGCGAGCCGGTTGCCTGTCGGGCGCCGGCTCGCGTCGTTTCTGACGCTGCGCTATCATTCGGCGGCCGGCCCGGATGGCGGAATAGGTAGACGCAAGGGACTTAAAATCCCTCGACCGCAAGGTCGTGCCGGTTCGATTCCGGCTCCGGGCACCATCGTTCTCGTCGTTTTTTATTCAGCTGACTGGCTCGCCGCGCAGGCGGTTGCCTCGCTTCTGCTCGTGTTCGGCGTGCATGCGCTGGACGTAGGCGTTGGCGCTGGCGTCGCGATCGCTGTCGAAGGCAATGGCGGTAATGGTCGGGTCCAGCTTGACGATCGTGTCATCGCGCCAGAAATCCTGCCGCTCGAAGCAGATCTGCAGGCGATCGCGCACGATCATGGCGCCGTTCAGCGGGGTCATCGGCAGGATCATCAGCGGCGTGGCGCGCTGATCACGATCCAGCGAGCCGATCAGGTCGAGGTCGCGCAGGTCTTCGATCAGCAGCGCATAGATTTGCGGCAGCAGCGCGGCCATGTCGTCGGCGTTGGGGCGGCGCGGGGGGCCGTGCCGTTCCTGCAGGAATTCGATTGAAATCTTGATGACCGAAAACGGGTTCTTGTAGCGCTGTGCGGTCTTGATTTCCCGGTTGAGGAAGAAAGCGGTGTTGCGCGGGTCCAGCACCACGGCCGGAATCCGGTCCGGCAGATCGGGGCGGGTCTCTGCCGGTGCTGCGGTTGGCGCTGGCACGGGCGGCGATTCCGGCTCCCCGGCCAGCCTGGATCGCAGCTGCTGGATCAGCTCTTCGGGCATGCCTTGTCGATGCAGCTGATCGATCAGCAGCGCCTGCACGCGTGCGAGCTGCTCGCCCACATCGGCCTTTTCGGGCTTGCCCTCTGCGGCTGACGCGGCTTCGCCCAGCGCCAGTTTTTCGCTGATTCTCTCGATGTAGTCGCTGAAGGCCGCCGACAGTTGCTCGCCGTCATTGAGGCCGCCGCGACGCAGTTCGCTGGCCATCACGATCAGCCGCGCGGCCTCGCCGGGGTCTTCACGGATCTGTTCGACGATCTCGTCGACGTCGAGGCCGACGCTGTCCGCGCCTTCGCTCAGCGCCCGCACCAGGTGTTCGCCGCGCAGCTCGGTGGACAGTTCCTTGACCAGGCCGGCATAGTCTTCGACCGACATGCCCTCGGCCAGCAGGCCCTGCTTGAGCTGGGGCAGCAGGCGCTTGAGATCGCGCGCGTCGGGCAGCATGCGGTGGATGATCTGGGCCATGCGCCCGGGCGAAAAGCTGCCGCCGCGATACTCCTCGCGCACCAGGGCAACCAGGGTGCTGTAGGTCAGCTGATCGATCTCGCCGAGGACCTGATCTTCCTCAGCCAGAATGACCTCGACGTTGCGGCCGGTGCTATGGACTTTGCGCAAGCGCTTGCGCAGGCTGTTGACGGCGGTCAGGACTTGCTCGGAACCGGCTGCCGATTCGACCTCGATCTGGCCCATTTCCACCTGGCTGACCAGGTTGCGCAGCTGCCGGACCAGCTGGCGACGCCGGAAGTCGTCGTTGGTTTGCAGGGCCAGCTGCTCGGCATAGGCGGCCGGGTCGCGAACCAGTTCCTTCAGCGACATCGCCGCGGCCAGCGCGCCGAAGGTGTCTTCGGCCTGGCCGATCTGGGCCAGCGCCGGCGCCGGGGTCGGGCCCTGCGCTTCGGCCCCTTCCTCATCGCTGCTGACCACCTTCTGATCGGCGGTGATCTTGCGATAGATGATGTAGTTGAGCTGGATATGATCGACCCGACGATCGATCAGCCCGGCCTTGGCGCCCTCCACATCCGGATACCTTTCAGGGTCGGCGAGGATCGCCATCAGCGAGCCGACTTCCGATTCCGACAGGCCCTTGGAGAAGGTGATGGATTCGATCCGCAGCTGGGCCAGCAGGTTGATCATGCGCCGTGGATTGAAGCGTTGACCGACCGGGTGTTTCTCGACGAACAGGGCGCCGCGGTCCAGCATCAGGGTGACGGTCTCTTCGTCGAGGAAGATGTCGCTGAGCGATTGGTGCAGGCCGTGGCAGGCCTTTTCGCTCATCGGGTGGCCGGTGCCGTAACCGCTGGCGGTGGTGATGGCGGTATTGACATGCCGAGCCAGCAGCTCGGCGGCGCGCGCTTCCAGGCCTTTGCTCATGCGCGCGCCCCGCTCATCCGCTGGCGTTGGCCAGGGCCGCGGCAAAGGCGCGGGCGTTGGCGAAACGGCGCGCCGGGTCGCTCTGCGTCGCTTTGACAATCACCGCTTCCAGGCGGGCGTCAATGGCGGAATTGCAGGCCGACGGCTTGAGCAGGAAAAAGGATTCGGGCTTCTGCACCTTGCGCAGCACGGTCTCACGCGCGCCTTCTTCCCGCACCGGCAGCTTGCCGGCCAGCAGTTCGAACAGCATGACGCCGACCGAGTAAAGGTCGGTGCGGCCGTCGGTATCAGCGGCTGCCGCCTGTTCCGGAGACAGGTAGATCGGTGTGCCGACCACCATGCCGCGCGCTCTGTATTCAATCTGCATGGTTTTTGCGATGCCGAAATCGGCGATCAGTGCCCGTCCGTCGCGTCCATCGATGAGGATGTTGGCCGGCTTGAGATCCTGGTGAATCACGCCCTTGGCATGAGCATACTCCAGTCCGGCCAGAATCTCACCCACCAGGCGCAGCGCATGCTGGCGCGGCATCAGGCGGCGCGCCGGTACCGGGTGGCGCTGCAGCCTCGACTGCAGTTCGGCGAGATCATGGCCGTCGATCAGCTGCATGACCTGGAAGAAGTATTCCTCGTCCTCGCCGGTGTCGAACATGGTGATGATGTTGGGGTGGTCGAGCACCGCGATGGTTTCGGCCTCGTCCCGGAACTGCTGGCGGGCCAGCTCGGTTCTGGCCAGCGCCTTCGGCAGCAGCTTGATGGCCACCTGGCGCTTCAGCGACTTCTGATAGCCAACGAACACCGCACCCATGGCCCCGCGCCCCAACTCGCGGACCACTACGAAGTTGCCGAAGGAGCGTCCGATCGCCCCCCGATAGTCGAAGCTCCGATTGTCTGCCATTGTTGTTTTTGACTGCCCAGCCAACCCGGCAACTATAGCAGCATGCCGCAGCGCGGGCATCCACGGGAAGCTCGCGACGGGAAGCACGCGCCGGCTCAGCCGCTCGGCGGTAAAGCCCTTACACTGTGCGCTGCCTGGACTCGCCAAGCCCGGTGAGCCCACCGCTGCGACCGGGAGCCCGCAAATCATGACCATCACCATCAGCCTGAACTCGGAAATCGGCCCGCTTGAAACCGTGGTTGTCCACAGCCCGGGCCAGGAAATCGAGAACATGACGCCGCAGACCGCCGCCGAGGTGCTGTACGACGATATTCTCAATCTGGATCTGGCCAGCGAGGAGCATCGCCAGCTCAAAGGCGTGCTGTCGATGGTGGCGCAGACGCTGGAGCTGCGCGATCTGCTCAGCACGGTGCTGGATCAGGATCGGATCCGGATCGCGCTGGTCGAGGCGTTGTGCAAGCTCTATGACTGCCCGGAGCTGCGCGACAGCCTGCTCGCGCTGCCGTCGCCGCAGCTGGCCCGCCGCCTGGTCGAGGGCACGCCGAAACGCGCCGTCAGCCTGGAGAAGTTCCTCAATCCGTCGCGCTATGCGATCCCGCCGTTGCCCAACGCCTTCTTTACCCGCGACGCGACCATGTGTCTGAATCGCCGGGTGATCATCGGCTCGATGGCCTATCGTGCCCGGGTCGCCGAGGCGCTGCTGTTGAAGGCGATTTTCAAGTACCACCCGGATATCGTCAGCGATGGCTTCTACTTCGACGGTACCGACAGCCAGGACGAGGAGGTGACCATCGAGGGCGGTGACCTGCTGGTGATTCGCGAGGATCTGGTGCTGATCGGCTACAGTGAGCGGACCTCGGCCTCGGGCATCGACCAGCTGATGCGGGCCATCGTCCGTCAGGGCCCGGTGCGCAACTTTGTTGTCGTCGAGATTCCGAAAACCCGCGCGACCATCCACCTGGACATGATTTTCACCATGGTCGACCGCGATACCTGCGTGGTCTTCCCGCCGCTGATCACCGGCGCGCGCCGCTGCCGGGCTTTTCATTGCCGATTCGACAAGATCGAGGAAGCGACGATCACCGAGTATCCCGGCCTGCTGGACGCGCTGGCGGCGCTGGATCTGGATCTGAAGCCGGTGTCTTGCGGCGGCGAGGACGACTTTCATCAGGAGCGCGAGCAGTGGGCCAGCGGCGCCAATTTCTTCGCCTTCGGGCCTGGCCAGATCCTGGGCTACGCGCACAATCGGCACACCGTCGATGCGCTGGCCGCGGCCGGCTTCAATGTCGCCTCGGCGGCGGACCTGCTGTCTGGTCAGCGCGCGATTGTCAGCGATGAGCGGGTGGTGGTGACCATTGACGGCGCCGAGTTGTCTCGCGGCGGCGGCGGCTGCCGCTGCATGACAATGCCGCTGCAGCGCCGAGGCTTGTAGCCGCGCCGAGCTCAGAAGCGATAGCGCAGGCTGGCGCTGACCACCTGTACGCGATAGTTGGGGCTGAGTTCGCCGGGAAGGACGACGTTCGCCAGCTGTTCGATGGCCACGCCGTCGAACGCCCAGTCGCTGCTCCGGAAGCGTTCGTGCCAGTAGCGCAGTTCGAGCTGCCAGGGCTCGCTGAGCCGGTAGCGGGCACTCAGTATCAGTGAGTCCAGTCGATTGCTGACCTCGGGCAAGGGCGCCACCGCCAGCGCCGGGCCGGCGGAGACCTGCTGGCGGGCGTCGGCGCGGGCGTGAACATAGTCCGCGCGCAGGCTGAAGCGCGTTTCCAGCCACTGGCGCTGGAAGCCCAGGCCGACCGTCTCGACGCGGTCGCGGTGGTCGACCTGCCAGCGCCGATCCGGGTCCAGGCTGTCGGGGATGCGGTTGGCGCCGCCGCGGATGCTCCAGCCTTGCTGCTCGCTGGCCAGGCGTTCCAGGCTGACAAAAGCATGGGCGGTGAAGTCCCGGCTCGGGCTCCAGTTCAGGCTGCCCGTCCACTGGTTGACCCGGCTTTCGGTCAGGCCAAGCTCGGTGTTGCGGAAATCGTCGGTGGCGGTGGCGGCCTCCAGATGCACGGTCCAGTGATCGGCGGGGTTGACGGCCAGCTGGGCGCCGAGGCGATGGCGGCGACGGTCGGCCAGGTGATACAGACGCAAGGACGGCAGATTGACCCACTGGCCGGCGAGGGTATCGGTGTAGCCGGGGTCGTGCCCGGCGAGGAAGCCGACCGCGCCGTCATAGCGCGAACCGTCGCGGTCGGCGAGCAGGGCGACCGCGGCGACCTGCACCCGCGCGCTGGCGTTGTGCTGCAGGCGCAGTTCCACCCGCTGTTCGTCGCTGCGCTCCCGCGCGCTGTAGCTGCGCTCGGTGCGGCGCTGCTGCAGGGCGCCGCTCAAGCGCGTGCGCTGGGTCCAGCGCCAGCTGCCGTCCAGGCGCAGGCGCTGGTCGCGATAGTCGTAAGGCAGGTTGTAGCGCCGCCGGCTGCTGCTCGGGCCGGCATCCTGGGCCTGGCTGTCGCCGCCGATGGTGACGAACTCGCGCATCGGCGTGCGGTTGTTGCGGTCGTCGAGGCGGTAGCTGGCGGTCCAGTGGAAGCGCGCCGACTGGCGGCCGATCAGGCGCAGGTTGAACGCGGTGGTGTCGATGCGCCCGTCCAGTGAGGCGGCTGGCAGATCCTGAACGATGGTTTCTGCCAGCAGCGGATTGGCGGTGAACGGCAGGAAGCGCTCGTCCTGGGTCATGCGTCCGACAGCCAGGTCGGCGACGCCGCGCAGGCTGGGGCTGAAATTCCAGCCGCCGCTGGCGCGCAGCTGATGGAACTGGTTGTCGGGCGGCCCGGCCAGCTCGCCGCGCCCGTCCGGGAAGCCGCTGCCCGGCGCCCAGCCGGCGATGGTGCTCCAGGGGTTGACGAACCGGATCGAAGGCTGGTCGTTGCTGAACAGCGAGGCGTGGTAGGCCAGCTGCAGCTGGCGCTGGCGATCCTGGTAGTTCAGGCCGACGTCGACGTAGCGGGTGCGGTATTCGATCGGGACCGGCAGAAAGGCAGCGCGCGGATTGCCGCCGCTGTTGCCGAACAACGCGGCCTTCAGCGCATCGCCGTCGCGGTCTTCCTGGCGCACATCGGTGGTCAGGGTCCAGCGCTCGCGGAAATGGCCGGTGGCGCCGAGGCTGAGCTCGCGGCGGCGCGGGTTGACGTTGAACAGGCTCAGGTCGGCGGCGGGCAGATTGAGGCCGGCGGTGGTGGCTGCCGGTACCCAGCCGGGCGGCGGCACCCTGAGGCCATCGGCCGCCGGACGATAGATCGTGACCCGATCATTGCCAAAGCGCGCCCGCCGCTCGCGGTAGCCGGCGCGCAGCTCATAGACGCCAGCGCGGCCGTAGCGCACATCGAAGCGGCGGTTGCCCAGGCCGGCATCGGCCAGGCGCAGGGCGAAGTAGTCCGGCTGCTCGGCGTCCCAGCGGGCGGGTTGGAGGTAGTCCAGGCCCAGCACGGCAAAGAAGCCGTCTGAATACAAGGCGTTGTAGCGGCCGAAGCGGGCCGATGCGTCGCTGACGTAGCCGACACCGATCTCGACGAAGTTGTCCGGCTGGATCAGGCGCTGGAAGGCGGCCTGGTCGACCTCGCGCGCCTGTGCCAGCTGAGGCAGCAGGCCCAGGCCGAGCAGCAGCAGGCTAGTGGGGATGGCCATTCTGCTCATGTCGGCGTTCTCCCGATCGGCTCGGCTAACGGGTCTGACCCACGCCCGAGGGGTGGTTCGAGCCGTGGACCTGAGTGTGGCAGTTCATGCAGTCCCGACCCAGCATCAAGGCGCTGCCGGAGGGCAGGCCAGCGCCGGGCAGGCCGGTGCCGCTGAGCACGGTCGAGGGGTGGAACTGGGCCAGATGACATTGCTGGCACAGGAAGGGGGTGCGCTGGGTCAGCATGTCCCGGTGGACCGAGCCGTGCGGCTGGTGACAGAGGGTGCAGTCCTCACGCACCGGCTGGTGTTCCCACAGAAAGGGTCCGCGCTTGTCGGCATGGCAGCTGTAGCAGCTGTCATTGACCGTCATCTGGTGCAGATCGGCGGGGCCTGGGCCGCCGTGCGGATTGTGGCAGTCGGTGCAGGCCAGCTGGCCCTCGCGTACCGGGTGGGCGAAGGGGCGGTGGAACTCGGCATGGGTCGCCCGATGGCAGCTGGCACAGTTCTCGGCCTGCAGCGCCGGTACCAGGGCCTTGTCCTGGGGGCTGTGGACCTGATGACAGTCGACGCAGGCCATGCCGTCGAAGGCATGGGCGCTGCCCTGCCAATGGATCAGGGTATGGCCGGCATGGCAGCTGCTGCAGGCCTGGTTGCGGGTTGCCGTGTCGGCGGCAAACTCACCGTGGAAGGCGATCTCGACCCGGCTGCCGCCTGCGGTGGCCGGAAACCGGGCGTGATCGAGGCTGGCGCCGTGGCAGGCCGCACAGCCCTGGTCGACAAAGCCGGTGCGCTGATCGGACAGCACCGCGTGCGGCGTGCCGAACAGGGACAGCACCGGGTAGTCGGCGTCGGCGCCATGGCAGCGCACGCAGTTGCCGATCTGATCGGGAAAGCGCACAGTCTCCGCGGCCAGCGGCGCGCCGGCCAGCAGGCCGAGTGCGCACAGTATCCAGAGGCATCTGATCATGGGCTCCCTCCGCTGGGTGTTTCGACGCTGTGTGGGCTGCTCAGTCCTCGGCCAGGGTGCCGATCAGATAGGGTGCCATCATCGCCCAGGCCGCCGGCGAATGATCCGGCCCATAGCCCTTGGTGCGCATGCCTTCGGTGGCTTCGCGCCCGCACCAGCGTTCCATCACGAAAGCCGGCGTGGGGTGGTCGGGCACGTAGGCGGTGAAGTCGTAGACCTTGCCCTCGATTGCCATCCAGCAGCTCTCCAGCGTGTTGTGCTCGGCAACTGCGGACAGGGTGTAGACCGGCAGTTCGGATGCCGTCGGTTCCGTGACCGGCTCCGGCGCCATGGCGTGGAGGGCAATCAGGGTGCCGATGCTGGCCCAGAACGCGATAAAGGCGGCAAACATGAGCTTTTTCATAGCAGTTCAAACTCCTCGGTATGGATGCGATGACGGGGCAGGCCGGCGGCGCGCAGGTGGGCCTGGACCAGATGATTGAGCGGCAGCGGCCCGCAGATGTAAACCTCGCGCTCGGTCAGGTCGGGACAGCACTCCGTCAGAAACTCGGCGCTGATCGGCCCTTCGCGGTAAAAATAATGTGGCAGCAGGCGAAAACCGGGCAGGCGATCAGCCAGCGCGCGCAGTTCGCCCAGGTACAGCGCGCGGGCTTCGTCCTGAACGGCGTAGATCAGGGTGATGTCGCCGGCGCGCTTGAGCTGGTCCAGATGCCGCATACGCGCCAGGAACGGGGTAATGCCGATGCCGCCGGCCACCCACAGCTCCGGGCGCTCGACGATGTTGGGCTTGAGGAAGAAGCGGCCGTACGGCCCTTCCAGGCGAACCTCGCTGCCGACGGCAATCGACTGGATGGCGCGGCTGGCATCGCCCAGATCCTTGATGGCAACCCGCAGATGCGGCTCCAGCGGCGATGACGACAAGGTGTAGGGGTGCTCCTCGCCGCGCCCGGCCTTGAGCGCCGGGTCCAGCGGGGTGAGGTAGATGAAGTTGCCGGCCTGATAGCTGAGCCGGCGTCGGCGCGGCGTCAGGGTCAGCTCGACGACATTGTTGGCCACCTGTTCGCGAGCCGTGATGGTGTGGGTCAGTCGTCCCACCGTGCGCGAGAAGATCAGCCGGTAGGCCACCGCGCCGACGCCCAGCAGGGCAAACAGCGACCAGATCAGCAGGTCCAGCGAGGCCGGCATCGTCCGGCTGAGCCAGTAGGTGTGCAGCAGCGCCAGCACCGCCGCCGGACCGGCCAGCGCATGAACGCGCTTCCAGCGCTCATAGCGCGGCGGCCCGAAAAAGGCAAAGCTCGGCGCCAGGAAGACCATCATCAGAATCAGCGCCAGCCAGCCGGACCAGAGCGCCAGGTTGGACAGTGGCGGAAACAGGGTCGCCACGGCCACGTGCTGGCCGAAACCGGCCGCAGCCAGCATCAGCAGCAGCGGGTGGACGAGCAGCAGCAGCAGTGAGGCGGCGCCGAGCAGGTGATGGGTATGCCAGAGCTTGGTCAGGCCGCCGAAGGGCTGGTCGAAGCCGGGCACGCGGCCGCTGAGCGCGGCGGCCAGCAGCAGAAAGGCCAGGCCGAGCACGCCGGTCAGGCGGCCCAGCCAGTTCAGCAGCGCCTGCAGCGAGGCGAAATCGGCGGCCTGCGACCCGGCCAGAAAGGCCGCCAGGGGAATCAGCGCCAGCGACCAGACCAGCGCGCGTGCAAGTCTTGCGGTCACTGCGCCACCTTGCGATCCGGATGCGCGTCAGTGGGTCGATCAGCGCCGGTCATGTGCGAGCTCCCGTCCCTGTTTCGCTGACTCTAATTTAGCAAGAAACAACGAAGCCGTCCAAGGCAAACTGCAACAGGACGACTCGGCGCGAAGGGCCGGCAGCGTAGTCAATCGGTCGGCCCGGCAACGAAATGGCGACGGTATTCGTTGCGCGGCATTTGCGGCGCCTGTCCATGCAGACCCTTGCTCATGGGCCCCGGGCGTGCCCGCCGGGTTGATCGCATCAGAGGGGCGGTGGCGCTTCGATGTGGAAGCGCTCGGCGCTGCGGGCAGACGCCGGGGCGGTTCAAGCGCTTGCCGGAAAGACGCTACAATAGCCGGTTTTCCGACGCCGACAGCGACCCCCATGGAACAGACTGCCCTGAAGAACCTGCTCGACGACCTGGAGCGCCGCGTGGCTGCGCTTAGGGGGTATCTTTGACTACGAAGGCAAGCGCGAACGGCTAGAGGAAGTCAGTCGGGAACTCGAGAATCCGAAGGTCTGGGACGATCCCGAGCACGCCCAGGCGCTGGGCAAGGAGCGAGCGGAGCTTGATCGCTCGGTCGGCGCGCAGGCTGCCGTTATCGACGGCGTGCGCGATGCCGCCGAGCTGCTGGAGATGGCGCTGGCCGAGGACGACGAGGACACGCTGGTCAGCGTCGGCGAGGACCTCACGCGCCTGGAGCGCCAGGTGGCCGATCTGGAGTTCCAGCGGATGTTCTCCGGCGAGATGGACAACCGCCCCTGCTTTATCGACATCCAGGCCGGGTCCGGCGGCACCGAGGCTCAGGACTGGGCCGAAATGCTGTTGCGCATGTATTTGCGCTGGGCCGAGCGGCGCGGCTGGAAAACCGAACTGGTCGAAGTCTCCTCGGCCGAAGTGGCCGGCATCAAGAGCGCGACCATTCGCGTCGAGGGTGAATTCGCCTACGGCTGGTGCCGAACCGAAACCGGCGTCCATCGGCTGGTGCGGAAGTCACCGTTCGATTCCGGCAACCGTCGCCACACCTCTTTTGCCAGCGTCTTTGTCTCGCCCGAGATCGATGACAACATCGAGATCGACATCGACCCCTCCGATCTGCGCATCGACGTCTACCGCGCCTCCGGCGCTGGCGGTCAGCACGTCAACCGCACCGAGTCGGCGGTACGCATCACCCATGAACCCTCGGGCATCGTGGTCCAGTGCCAGACCGACCGCTCCCAGCACAAGAACAAAGACCGCGCCATGTCCCAGCTGCGCGCCAAGCTCTACGAAATGGAGCTGAAAAAGCAGCAGGAAAAAGCCCAGGCGGCCGAGGACGAGAAGGCCGACATCGGCTGGGGCAGCCAGATCCGCAACTACGTCCTCGACCAGTCGCGGATCAAGGACCTTCGCACCGGCGTCGAACGCAGCGACACCCAGCGGGTGCTGGATGGGGACATCGACGAGTTCATCGCAGCGCAGTTGAAAGCGGGGCTTCAATGAGGCGGTGAAAGGTGAAAGGGTAGGTCGGCCCCACGCGGCCGACGGACAATGTGTGCCGAGGCCCCGGCATCCCTTAGGGTGAGAGGGGGAGAAGGAAGAAGGGAGAAGGGAGAGGGAAAAGCGATGTGCGCCGAATGCCAATGAATCATGGCCGGCCACGCAACGAGTAGGTCGGCCCCACGCGGCCGACGGACAATGTGTGCCGAGGCCCCGGCATCCCCCGTCGGGGACGTGGCCCCGACCTACTCGGTGCCGGTCGT
>JBJHCC010000068.1:0-15667 GCA_050485825.1 Gammaproteobacteria bacterium | reverse complement strand
GCTAAATCTGGGGTGGGGTGCCGGATGGGCTGGGGCGGGTCAATCCTGGCCGATCGGCTTGAAGGTCATGTTGCCTTGGTCGCCCTTGCCCGGTCGGATGCGGCGGTCTTCGCCGCGCTGGATGCGGCCGGCGCGGTCGGCTTCCAGGCCCTTGATCAGCGCATCCTGCGCTTCTTCCGACAGGCCGTCGAACACCTTCAACAAGCGCCGCTGCCGCTCCGTCAGCAGCTGCGGGTCGCGGCGGCCTGTCAATAAATACACCACGTCCACGCCGGCGGCGGCCAGGGCTTCGAGGTAGTCGAAGGTGGGCTTCCGCTTGCCAGTCTCGTAGTTGTTCTGGGTGTTCTTGCTCACCCCAGCAAGGGCGCCGAATCCCTCTTGGTTAAGGCGCTTCGCTTCGCGCAGCTCCCTCAGCCTGTCTGTTGCACTCATTTTTGTGATCCCAAGTGTTGCAATCCCACGTTTGTGGGATTAAGCTGTTCACAGTCCAAACCTGAACGCGGGCCATGAACAGTAGCACCAGGGTCAAGAAACTGCATCTAATTTTCGACGGCAAGACTGTTCCCACCCCGGCCGACCGAGCGTGGGCCTTGAGCGAAAGCGGCGTCAGTCAGATGGCGCTGGCCAAGAAGCTGGGCGTTTCGTTTGAGGCCGTCCACCGGGTGATCTACGACAAGTCGGCCAGCTACAACATCGCCAGCAAGATCGCGGCCGTCACCGGCCTGACCCTCAAGCGCCTCTGGCCCTGCGGCAAGTACGACCTGTCCCCGGCCGAGCGCCGCGCCCGCGCCAGGGCCCAGACCCAGACCCAGACCCTCAAGGAGGCCGCGTAATGGCTCGAATCCATCCCCCGAAGACCCTGTTCCTGAACGTCAAGGTCGCCGACATCCAAGACCCGGACAGCGGCGCGCGCTTCGAGGCGCTGCTGCTGAACGGCACCACACCCGCGATCCGCTCGGAGCAAACCGGCCGCATCTGCAGCTTCGACTTCCGCGAGCTGGTCGAGCTGGCCCTGGCCGAGGGCATCGACGCCGAAGCGGAGGTGGCGTGATGAACAGTTACATCGCCGCCGCTGGCGAGCAGCTCGAGAACGAGCTGCGGCAGGAGGCCGGCAGCATCGCTGGCCCCATCCCAGATCGCCACAAAAGGCGCTGCCGACTGCGGGCGCTGGCCCAAAAGATAGCCGAGCAGACCGAAGGCGAAAGCGCCCACGACGCGCTCACCGCGCTCTACATCGCTGGCGAGATGGTGATGGCTAGCGCAGTAGTTACGGTGGAAGGCCCAGATGCTTGAGCACAATCGGCACCTGTTCCTTAACCAGTTCGGCGGCCTGCCGCAGCGCTTCGGCGCGCGGCAACACCCCTTTCGAGTTGAGCTCGTACTCATTGATGGAAATGCCGCGCATTGGCTGGCCACGCTGCGAAACATCGTGCGCAACCTGAAGCTCACTGGCGATGTGCATGACATGGATTGCCAAGAGCGATTTCAGCAGGTCATTCGTTTCCTTCATGGCGTCCTCCTGGGTGGACTTCGGTTGTGTGGAAACTCCGAATCTACCCCGGCGGGCGCCGCCTTTCAATTGCCGGAGTTACCCGCATGACCGCCGCCTCCGCCCGCCGCGCCGCCAACCCCCTGCTGCTGGCCTGCCAGGACTTGAGCGAGGCCAGCGTGGCCGACCTGGGCGCGCTCGCCCCCGGCGACCGCGCCGTGCTCCGCGGCCAGTGCCAGCGCTGGGCCGACATGGCCGCCTACCTGGACACCCAGGAGATTGTCGATTTCGTCGCAGACCGGCTCGATGCCGGGCTGCCTGCCTACACCAAACC
This sequence comes from Gammaproteobacteria bacterium, assembly GCA_050485825.1. Lineage (GTDB taxonomy): Bacteria > Pseudomonadota > Gammaproteobacteria > Xanthomonadales > Wenzhouxiangellaceae > Wenzhouxiangella. The sequence continues at coordinate 13,844 of JBJHCC010000068.1, read as the reverse complement.
ACCAGGGAGTAACTGACATGCCATCTGACCCCATTCGGGCGACCGTCACCGTCGGCCCGGTCAGCGCGGAGACGCGCGCCGTCGTCGACCAGATCATGGCCGTGATCAACGAGGCCTGCGAGCTGTTGCCGCCGCACCTGCGCACGCTGTTCCTGCTCACCCGGCCGGCCGCGCCGCGCCTGACCGATCCGCTCCAGTCCTGGCAGCACTACGCCGCGGAGGTGGCTGACCACTGCGAAGACTTCAGCAAGCTCGTGGCGGCGCTGAACACCATTACCGCCCGCGCCGCAGCCAGCCGCTGCCGGAGGGTGCACTGATGCCTGCCTACCAGATCCCGCTGCCGCAGTACCGCGCCTTCGTCATCAACCAGGCGATCGCCGTGCGTCACCGGCTGCCGCGCGCCATGTGCACGCTGATGAGCATGACCGCCCCGGCCTGCCCGGCGGACCGCACTGATGAAGCGGCAGAGCGCCAGTGGCTGGCCCAGGTCGCCCGCCATGCCGCCGCCTTCGACGAGCTGCTGAAGGCCATGCGCAACCTCAACGAGGTGCTGGGCCGGACCGTGGCGGGGAGGGTGCAGTGATGAGCGAGCGATTCGCGACCATAAGCAAGCCGAACGCTAGATCAGTCAGCGAGGAAGTATGCACCGGACTGGAACAGCTGCTTCGTGCCATCGATGTCGGCAGCCGGCAGTGCAAGAGCTTCAGCGCAACCGCAAAGCGGCTACTTGACCTGATGGAAGAAGAACTGCAAAGCCTTGGCCATACGGAAAAGATGAGCGGTGAGGCCTCAGCGCGTGAACTGCATTGCTTGCAAGCCGCGATCACGCGGGAGCTGTGTGCAATCTTCGATGCCGCCCACCAGCAGCTGTTCCACCGGGAACGTCCCGAGGGCGGGTCATGAGCACCAGCGAAGCCCAGCAATTGGTTGCGCTGCCAGGCCACCTGCAGCAGGTGCCGGGCTGGCTGATGAAGCTGAGCAAGGCCGGCGATTTTGTTTCGCCGGCGAAACAAAATGACCCGGATTCGGCTTTCGAGGCGGGCATCGCCTGCGTGCAACTGGCAGGGATCAAGCTTGCATTGGGCGGGTATTGGCTGGAACGAGCCAAAGTCCTGTCTGGCGGCGGTAGGAAGTGGGTACGAGCCAAGGCGGACAGCAAGAGCGTCAGCCCGGAATCATGCTATGCCGCGATGAGGTACTTCAATTTTCTGAACGACGTTGGCGAAGAAGAGGCAATCCGACAGATTGCGTCTCTTGGTTACACGATCGTCGACGAGCAACTTCGCAAACTCGGAGCGGAGGGCGCACGCCGTCTCGCACAGGGCGAGGAAGTCGCTGGCTTAACCTGGGACCGTTTCTGTTCGGCAAGCCGGAACGACCTCCGACTACACATGCGCCAGCTCCAGGGCGAGCGCGAAGAAGTGCTGCGGGCCGAACGCAAGGCCGAAGACCTGGCCAAGCGCCTGGACAAGGCGAACGCCGAGCTGGACCGCTACCGCAAGCAGGAAGTCCAGCTGGGCAAGCTGCCGCCGTCGGTGCGCCAGGCCCGGGTTGAAGGCGGCGGCATCGCCATGACCATCAACGAGCTGTTCGCGCATCTGCTTCAGCTGGCCAACGACGTGCTGCAAGGCACGGACTTGCACTCGGATGACAGGAAGCGCCAGCAGCAGCTCAGGCTGGCTTTGTCCACCCTGGCCACGGTTGCCACCGGCACGGCAGCGCAGGCCGCGCTGCTGGTGCAGCACATCGACAGCAAAGTGCCCGGTCTGCTCAGTGATGAAGACCTCGATCCGATGCTCGAGCCTGGCGAAGCGACGGCGGCCTACTACCGATTCCGCTCCATGATCGGCAGCTGCGACTACAGCCTGTCCACCGCGCTGCTCGACGGCCCCAAGCGCAAGCGCCGCTAGCGAGAACTCACCATGTCAGCCATCACCCAGCGCAAAGACAACATCATCGAAATGCCGGGCGCCCGCGAGCGGTTGCCGAAAGAGGCCTGGGATTACATGGCCTCCCAGGGCAAGGGCCGCAAACTGCCCGAAACTCTGGATGATCTGACCTTCGATGAAAAGCGCAAGGTCGATGCCTGGAAACTGCTGATCAACCGCGCCGCGGCACTGCATCAAGAAAAGTCGCTGCGCAGCTGGAAGGCGGGTGTTGAGCTGATGCTGGAGCGGATCCAGCTGGGGCTGGAGGCCGCGAACATCGTCACGGCCGCAGAGCTGACAGCGCGCGGTGAGCGCGCAATGCCCAGCTACCCGAACCTCGCCAACCGCCGGAAGCTCTGGAAAAAGCATGGCGACAAAGGATTGTTCGATAACTATCAAGGCAAGGTGATCGGCTTCCAGAAGTGGTGGGTGCCGTTCTTTCAGCTGTGGCTCAGCCCGGAAAAGCGCAAGCCCGCGCCCATCGCACTCAAGCTTCGAGAGCAGGGCTTCGAAGTGAGCAACAAGGTTGTCCAGAACTTTGCCAAGAACCTGCCGGAGCACCTGGGCGAACACTGCCGGTGGCGGGTCGGCAAGAACTATCACACCCAGAACTTTACGCCCTACGTCATCCGGGATTACAGCGTGATCCCGGTTGGCCACACCTGGGAAGCGGACGGTCATCGCTGCGATTTCTACGTGCGGCATCCGGTGAGCGGCCAGCCTTACCGGCCGGAGCTGACCTTCTGGATCGACTGGGCCAGCGACATGATCATCGGCTGGCGGCTGTGGGATCGAGAGTCAGCACTGAACACGCTGTTCTCGCTGGCCAATGCCATCTACCACAGCAAACACGTGCCGACCGTCGTGCATCTGGACCACGGCGCGGGCTTCAAGAACAAGCTCATGGACGGCGAAGAGGTCACCGCCTACTTCCAGCACCTGGGCATTACCCCGCAGTTTGCACGCCCCGGCAACCCGCGCTCGAAGGGCAAGACCGAGGGCGCCTTCGCCCTGTTCGAGGAGCGCTGCGGCAAATTCTTCGAGACCTACTGCGGCCGCAGCCGTACCGATATCTTCATGGCGCGCAGCGAGATCATGATGAAGCGCGGGGATGTCTACGTGCCGGCTTTCCGCGAGGCCGAAGCGACCATCCAGGGCTATGTGGACTCGCGCAACAACCAGCCGCGCAAGACTTTGGCCGGCCGGACCCCGCTGCAGGCGTGGACTGAGGATCGCGTGCACAACCCGCCGATGCTGGACGCCGAGGAGCTCGCCCGGATGCGCGTCAAGCGGACTGTCAGGTCATCGCGCGTGCGCTATGACAACAACATCTTCGGGCACGAAAAGCTGGGCGAGCATCTGGGCCGTGAGGTCGTTGTCGAGTTCGACCCGCTGAGCTATGAACACGGCGTGTGGGTGCGGGAGCTCTGCGGCAAGCACATCTGCAAGGCTTACCGCGTCGTCGAAACTCCAGCCGCGCCAGTCAGTTTCCTCCAGAGCTGCGAGCGCCAGCGCCTGAAGCGGCGCGTGGCCACCGGCCAGCGCAAGATTGATGAGGCCTACGAGCAGATGATCGAAGCGCGGCCACCGTCCGAAATCACCGACCAGATTCTCGAGGTCGAGCAACAACACAACGAGCTGAACACCCTGCACGCCGCCGGCCTCAAGCGCGCGGCCGCCGGCGCGCAGCCGGTCGAGCGCGGCGACGACGATCCGCCGATCGACATCTATTCCACCGACTACTGATCCACCACCAGGAGCACCAGGGAATGCAAGAAGCACAGGCAAGCACCACACCCAGCCCCGCGCCGTTCAGCGGCGCCTATACCAGCGAAGACCGCATGGCGGTGCGCACGGTCACGGCGCTGATGACGGCCAGCGGCATGTCGCAGGCGCACCTGGCCAAGATGGCCGGCTGCAGCCCCACCACGGTCTGCCAGGTGTTGAGCGGCACGCTGCCGCGATCGCCCAGCAAGTGGCTGGCCGACTTCAAGCTGATCGTCGACAAGTACATGGGCCACGACCTGGCCCTGCCGGCCTGGGTGGCCGGCGTGGATGATTCAGACCCGATCGACACTCCCTTCGTCGAGACCAGCGTCTACCGCGCGGTGGCCGCGGCCAGCTACCGGGCGCGGCGCTACGGCGGCTTTGCGGTGGTGGCGGCGTTTGTGGGCACGGGCAAGACCACGGCCATTCAGCGCATCGCCGCAGAGCAGGACGACGTCTACGTGATCCACGGCCTGCCGGGGATGAGCCACTCGATTCTGCTCGATGAGCTGGTGGCACAGGTGGGCTGCCCGGTGAAGGTGTCCAGCGCCAAGACGGGCGGCACCAAGGCCGAGAAGCTGCGCGCGCTGATCGGCGCGCTGAAAGGCCGCCAGGCGCTGATCCTGCTGGACGAGGCAGAGACCTGCTCCAGCTCTACGCTGGAATACCTGCGCCGCATCCGCGACCTGGCCGAGGCCGGCGTGGTGCTGTGCGGCACGGAAAAGCTGATGCCGATGGTGCGCGACCCGCGCGGCCGCTTCGGACAGATCAGCTCGCGCGTGTTGTTCTGGCCACCGATCATCCGGCGCTGTTCGGCCGACGACATCCGGGCGCTGGCCGAGGCCTGCATGCCGGATATCGAGCTGACTGACGAGCTGCTGACTGCGCTGGAAACCGCCTGCGACGGCTCGGCCCGCGTGCTGTGCAACGGCGTGTTGCCCGGCCTGCGCGACTACGGCCTGGCCAAGGGCCATGCGCTCACCCCCGCTCTGGTCAAGAAGATCGCCCGCGACCTGCTCGGCTTCCAGCCGGCAAGGAAGTCGGCATGAGCAAGGTCGTGACCCTGCCGGTGGCCTGCGCCCTGGGCGAAGCCGAATCCACCGACGGCCGAAAGTACCGCGTCTCGGTTGGGCGCGAGCGATTGATTCTGCAATCGCGCCAGACCGGCCAGCAGACGGGCCTGAAGTGGGACGAGCTGGTCGACGTGGCCCGGCGCGCCGGGCTGGACCTGGACGGCCACCTGGAGGGCCCCGATGCAGCTTGAACGAGACGTGTTGAAGGACCGCGCGCTGGCCGTCCTGCGCCGGCATGTCGGCAAAGGCCAGGCCATCACCATGACGCGCCTGACCGCAGCTATCCAGGGCGGTGATGTGATCCCGTCTCGGCGGTACGAAGAAACCCGCCTCGTTCGATCAATCGTCGAAGAACTCCGCCGCGACGGCCATCCAGTGGCGCACTTCAACGGGCGTGGCGGCGGCTACTTCTGGGCCGAAACCGAAGAAGAGCTGGAAGAGACGGCCGCCTGGTTCAGACAGCGAGCCATGTCGGCCTTCAGGCAGGAAGCCGCGCTGAAGCGCATCAGCCTGGCCGAGCTGGTCGAGCAGCTCGCGCTGGACCTCAAGCGGCCGCAGCTGGAGAACAGATTGGCACAACTGAAAAAGTCAGAGCCGGGCCGCGCTATGCGAAGCGAGTCAGAGCCGGGCTTGGCACTGCCGCGCAATGCGCGCCAATCCACGGGCACCACCAACACCACCAAGGAGAACAACTGAAATGGACATCAAGGTCAATCTGAGCGGTATCTCACCGCTGATCTGCAACCGCTTTACCGAGGCTGCTCAACAAGCAGTCAGCAACGCCAGCTCGTCCTCGTTCCAGGGCAGCAAGGGCAGCCCGCGCGAACAGGCCGAACCGAAGATCTACACCGACAGTAAAGGCAGGCCGGTTCTGCCAGCCGTGAACCTGATGGCTTCACTGATTGAAGCCGGGCGCTTCATCAAGTCCGGCCGCTCCAAGCTCAGCACCACCAAGAGCTCACTGGTGCCGGCCGGGCTGGCCATCGAAGAAATTGAGCTGCCCATCACGCCACGCCAATGGGAGGTCGACTCTCGCCCGGTGGTTATTCCAGCCACTGGCGGAAGAATCATGTGCCATCGCCCGCGCTTTGATGCCTGGAACGTGTGCATGACCCTGACCGTCGACGACACGCTGTTCAGCGAACGCCTGGTGCGCGAGCTGGTGGACATCGCCGGCAAGCGTATCGGCGTCGGCGATTTCCGGCCGAGCCGACGCGGACCGTTCGGAAGGTTTGAAGTAACCAAGTGGAACTGACACGGCACTGTATCGCGTGCCTTGGCGGGCCTTAGCTTTGCAAGTCAGTGCGGCGCGGGGCGCTCCACGCCTCACCAATCCAAGGACCCATTCACCAAGTGAGCAAAAGACGATGATCGACAAGACCCAATCCGTAGACCTCGGCCTGATCGAGAAGCTGTGCCAGAAGTACCGGCGCGAGTATGACGCCCTGGCCGAACGCTGTCAGGCCATGAACGAAGAGATCGAGGCGGTGAAGCGCCGCCGGCTGCAGGGCATCAAGAACGCGGTGGCCAAGGCCAACGATGCGCGCAGCGAGCTGCAGCAGGCCATTACTTTGCGGCCTGACTTGTTCGAGAAGCCACGCACGATGATCATCGCCGGCATCCGGATCGGCTACACCAAGCAGAAGGGCCGCATGGTGTTCGATGACCCGGCGCGCGTGGTGGCGCTGATCCGCAAGCACTTGCCGGAGGCCTTCGATCAGCTGGTCAGCACCAAGGAAACCCCGCTGAAAGGCGCACTGGCCCAGCTGAGCGGCGCGGAGCTGAAGAAGATCGGCGTGCAGATCGAGGCCGATGTCGATGAAGTGGTGGTCAAGAGCACGGACACCGAAGTCGACAAGCTGGTCAGCGCGCTGATCAGCGAGGCCGAGCAGTTCCAGGAAGCGGCATGAACGCGCACGCGCAACATGCAGGCGAGGCCGGCAGCACGCTGGCCAACTGGGTGGCGGTGGCCGACCATCTGCCGGCCCAGGCCGTGCCGGTGCTGATCGCCTATCGCTTCATGGACGACGATGAACTGACCGTCGACATGGGCGAGCGCGACGGTGCACGCTGGATGTATCTGGGCGGTGGGCTGATCGAGGAAGGCGATGTGTTCTTCTGGTGCTTCCCGCCGGGCACGCCGGCCGTGCCGGGCGTCGCCCGGGCGGCAGCACCCAACCGGCTGATGGAGCTGGCGGCATGAAAGGCTGGATCAATTCTCATCTAAGCCAGGCCTTGCAAGTCCTGGCATGGCCACGCATGGCGCTGTGAGGTCCGGCATGGCAATCCAAGGTGATTCAGTCAGGAACTATCAGCTGCGCTGCATCCACATGGCCCGGCGCGATCTGGCCTTGAGCGAGGCGGACTACCGCGCCCTGGTGGCGCGGATGGCCGAAGGGCGCACCGACTCATCCGGCGAGCTGACCGACGCCGAGCGGCGGCATCTGCTGCATTACTTCCGGGTGACCTGCGGCTGGGAGCCGAAGCGCAAGGACCGGCGCAAGTATTCCCCGCCCAGCCGCCACAAGGCGCCGGAGAAGAAGACCCAGGCCGACAAGATCCGGGCGATGTGGATCTCGCTGGGCAAGGCCGGCGTGGTGCGTGAGCCCAGCGAGAAAGCTCTGGGCAAGTTCTGCTACCGGCTGACCAAGAAGTACTCTCCGGACTGGCTGCGCCACGATGAGGCGGTGACGGTGATCACCGCGTTGCAAACCTGGGCCGCGCGCGAGGGCGTGGCAGGCGCGGTGCAGGCATGAATCTGATCTGCCCGCATTGCAACAGCCGGCTGGAGCTGAGCGCGCTGGCCGAGGATGCCGAGGCCCGCGCACTGTTCGGCCTGCTACGCGAGTGCGGGCCGGCCACGGCGCCGCTGATTGCCTACCTGGGCTTGTTCAAGCCGCGGGCCCAAGCGCTGCGCTGGACGCGGGCGCGGCGGCTGGCCGAGGAAGTACTGTCGCTGGCCCAGGGCCGCTCGGCCGGGCTGGACGAGCTGGCCGACGCCTGCCTGCGCACGCTGGCCGCGCTGGACGAGCGGCGCAAGGGCAGCGACTGGCAGCCGCTGGGCAACCATCGCTATCTGGCCCGCGTGCTGGATGCGGTGCTGGCCGAGTCGGTCGCGGTGACGATGGACCGATCGCGCCCGGGCAGCCGGCCGGGGCCGGCCTCGAAGCGCGCCGATGCGCTGAGGTTGCTGGATGAAGACTGATCGGATGAATGAGCCGCCGCAGTGGTTCCGGCGCGCGGTGGCCGATGGGCTGAAGGTGCTCGTCGCTTTGAGCCTGCCCAACGAGCCGGCGCTGGACTTGATGCCGGCGACCAAGCAACTGTGGATCCACTTGCTGTGGCACTCGGGCCGCGCCTGGGAGCAGGAGGCGGACACGCCGCGCATTCTGGAGGGCTTCACCCGGCTGGGTGCCCGCGTGGAGCGCTGGCCGGCGCCGAAGCAGCTGCTGGATGCGCTGCCGCCGCGGCCGCGGCCGCCGATGCTCGAACCACCGCCGGTGGATCGGGAGCACGGCAAGCGCCAGGTGCGCGAGCTGCGCCGGCTGCTTAAAGGGATGCCGTCGTGACGGATCACCCGAGCCTCAACGTGCAGTTGCTGCCGCCGCAGCTCAAGATGCTGATCCAGCGCATTGGCTATGCGCGTACTCAGAAGCTGATCCGGGCCCGTGGCGGTCTGATTGTGTGGATCCCGAAGAAGGCGACCGAAGACCGGGTGCTGGCGCAGGTGATCGGCAAGGATGCGCTGACCGTGCTGTGCGAGTATCACGGCGGCGAGCGCCTGGAACTGCCGAAGGAAGACAAGCTGCTGGTGCAGGAGCGCGATGCGCTGATCTGGCGGCTGCGCCATGAGGGCTGGACCGCCCCGCAGCTGGCGCGCGAGTTCGAGCTGACCCGCCGCTACATCATGAAGATCTGCGCGCGCAAGCGCGAAGCGCTGGCGGACGCCGATCGCCAGGGTCAGCTGTTTGCCAGTTGCGCCGGGCAAGACGATTAAGGCAAACTGAAGACCCCCTCACGCCCTGCGCGTGAACCGCTTCACGCTTAGACCAGGCCATCTCCCCCGCCAAGATGCAGACATGGGCTTTCTTGCCCGTCGTTGCTCATCTTTCGAGGTAGAGAGGTCATGTCATGAACACCCTCCTGAACAAGATTCGCGGCCTGGAAGTCTGGGCCATTGCGCTGATCGTGATCGTGGTGTTGCTGGTGGTGTTTGCGGCCAGCGGCTACCTGTCGCGCTGGCTGGGATCGATTGGCCAGGTGGCCACCGGCGCGCTGATCGGCTGGATCGTGTCGCGTCGGCTGATCAAGCTCAATGTCTCTGAGTACACCGAGCCGCTGCATCGATGTATCGCCGGGCTCGGCCAGGCGCTGGTGATCGCAGCCGGCATGATTGCCGTGGCGGTGGCGGTATGAAGACGCTCTACGAACAGATCAAGCTGGGCCGGCGCCAGGGCCTCGGCCCGGTGTATCTGGGCTACGTGCTGGTACTGGCGCTGCTGTCGTTCGCGGTGATGGCAGAGGCCCAGGTGCCGGCGTCGGCCGCACAGTTCGAGCGCCAGCTCACGCGCGAGGCCCGCGCCGTGTTTGGCCCGGAAGCGCCCGTCGCGCGGCTCGCAGCGCAGCTCCACAAGGAATCCAGTTGGCGGCCGGATGTGTGCAGTTGGGCGGGTGCCTGCGGGCTGGCGCAGTTCATGCCGGCCACGGCCGCCGACATGGCTGAGCGCTTCCCGCGCCAGTTGAGCCCGGCCGACCCCACCAACCCCGCCTGGGCCATCCAGGCGCAGGTGCTGTATAACGACTGGCTGCTGAACCGGATCAGTGCCGCCAACGGCTGCGAGCATTGGGCCATGACCTTGTCGGCCTACAACGGCGGCATCGGCTGGCTGGGGCGCGATCGGCGCCTGGCGGAACAGGCCGGGGATGATCCGGACCGATGGTTTGGCCAGGTCGATCAGCACACGGCCCGGGCGGACTGGGCCCGGCGCGAGAACCGCGCCTATGTGACCCGCATCCTGCTGGAGCTGGAACCGGTGTATGCCGCAGCCGGTTGGGCCGGGTCGCCGGTCTGTCCGTGGCCTGATGATCCGGTGCGGCGCTGGCAATGCCCAAGGCGCTGATCGCATGCGGCGCGGTGATCGCTACGCTGCTGGCGGGCTTGGGCTGGCAGAGCTGGCAGCTGAGCGAGGAACGGCGCACGGCCGGCCAGACGGCCGAGCGTCTGGAGACCTGCCGGCAGGCCAGCCGCGCCAACCTGGCCAACTTGCGCGAGTTCGAACGTGCGCTGGCTGACTGCATTGGCGAGAACACGGTCATCGAGGCCGAGCGCGCGGCCGATGCGGCGCGCCGGGCGCTCGAGGCCGACCGCCTGGCCGAGCGGACCCGCGACAGCACCGCGGCCGTGCGCGACGCTGCCGGGCTGGATGCCTGCGCTGTGCTGCCTGTGCCTGGCGCTGCTGTTGAGCGCCTGCGCGACGCCGCCGATCGTGCACACCGTGCCGGTCACCCAGACCGTACGCCAGTGGGTGCCCGTCCCCGCTGAGCGCGTGGCACCGCTGGAGGTGCCGCAACCCGTGCCGTGGCTGCTGTGGCTGGATGCCCTGGAACTGAACGTGGCGTTGTACGCCGTCATCGAGCAATGCCAAATCGACCGACAAGCACTCAGGAACTTGAATGAGCGATACACCGAATAACCCGACGGCCCTGCGCCCCACGGATGTGGACGTCGCCCGCGCGCTGGGCCGGATCGAGAGCAAGCTCGAAGCGATCCAGCTGGGGCAGACCTCACAGGGCTCGCAGCTCAACAGCATGGAGGCGCGGCTGCGGGCGGTGGAAAAGTCATCCGCCGTGCACGGCGCGGTGGGCGGCGTCATGGCGGCAACGGGGGTCACGTTGATCGTGGAGTTCCTGCGGCGCAGCGTGGGAGTCTGAGCGATGGCCTACTCCCAGGACATCCGGGAGGCGGTTCGCCAGGCCTACGTGCAGGACCGGCTGCCGCTGGAGGCAGCCGCCGAGCGCGTCGGCGTCAGCTATTCGTCGGCGCAGCAGTGGAAGCGCCAGGCCAAGGCCGACGGCCAGTGCTGGGACAAGGCGCGGGCGGCCGCGCGGATGTCGTCCGGCGGCTTAGGCGAGCTGACCACCCAGCTGCTGGAAGACTTCGCGCTGCTGTTTCAGAGCACGGTGGAGCAGATCCGCGATGCCGACGCCGACCCGCTCAAAAAAGCCGAAGCCATCAGCCGGCTGTCGGACGCCTACACCAAGACCATGCGCGCAGCGACCAAGGGCGCGCCCGAGATCGGCCGCCTGGCGATGGCGCTGGAAGTGCTGGACCTGCTGGCCCGCTTTGTCCGCGCCGAGCATCCGGAGCACGCCGAGGCCCTGATCACCGTGCTCGAGCCCTTCGGCCGCACGCTGGCCACCACTTACGGCTGAGCGCATGGCTGATCTGAGCCGCAAGGAGTTCGAGAAGCGCCTGGCCGAGCTGGGCGCTGAGCTTCGGCGACAGATCGAGAACGAGGTCGAGGGCTTTGCACCCGATCCGGCCGCGGCCGAGAAGCGCCGGCAGCGGGCGGCAAAGGATTTCGAGTTCTTCGCCCGGACCTACTTTCCGCACTACGTCAAGTTCGACAACTCGGCGTTGCATGATTACCTGTACGCGCAACTGCCCGAGATCGTGAACCAGGCCCAGGGCGTGCACCAGGTGATCGCGGCCCCGCGTGGTGAGGCCAAGTCGACCATCGTCGGCATGATCTTTTCCATCTGGTGCGTGATCACCGCGCGCAAGCACTACATCTGCCTGATCATGGATGCCTTCGAGCAGGCCGCCGAGCAGCTGGAGGGCATGAAGGCCGAGCTGGATTCCAACCCGCGGCTGATCAACGACTGGCCGAGCATTTGCGGGCGCGGCCGGGTGTGGCAGCAGGGCGTGCTGATCACCCGGAACAACCGCAAGATTCAGGCCTTCGGATCCGGCAAGCGCATGCGCGGCCGGCGGCACGGGCCGCACCGGCCGGACCTGGTCATCGGGGACGATCTCGAGAACGACGAGAACGTGCGCAGCCCCGAGCAGCGCGACAAGCTGCAGGGCTGGCTGAACAAGACCGTGCTGCAACTGGGCGATGCCAGCGGCCGCATGGATGTGATCGTGATCGGCACGGTGCTGCACTACGACTCGGTGTTGAGCCGCCTGCTCAAGAACCCGTTGTGGCGGCGCAAGCGCTTCCAGGCGATCCTCGACTGGCCAGCGCGAATGGATCTGTGGGACCAGTTCGAGGAGCGCCTGCTGAACCGCGGCGAGGATGCGGCCATGCGCTTCTATCGGCAGCACCAGGACAGCATGGACGCCGGCGCACAGGTCAGCTGGCCGAGCGCCCGGCCGCTGGTGCGGCTGATGATCATCCGCGCCCGCGACGGCCACGACACCTTCGACGCCGAATACCAGAACGACCCGATCAGCGAGAAGGATGCGCCCTTCGCGAGCGTCATTTTCTGGGTCGAGACCTGCCCGCGCTGGGTCTACTTCGGCGCCTGCGATCCCAGCCTGGGCAAGCAGGGCCGCGGCCGCGATCCGAGCGCGATCCTGATCGGCGGCTTCGATCGGGAAAAGGGCATCCTCGATGTCATCGAGGCTGAGATTGCCAAGCGCCTGCCGGACCTGATCATCGAGCGCATCATCGCCCTGCAGAAGCAATACCACTGCATGGCCTGGTCGTTCGAGTCGGTGCAGTTCCAGGAATTCATGCGCCAGGAGCTGATCAAGCGTTCGGCCGCGCGCCATGTGCCGGTGCCGGCCGTGGCGGTCACGCCGCACTCGGACAAGGGCCTGCGCATCGCCAGCCTGCAGCCGCACATCGCCAACGGACTGATCCGCTTTCACCCCAGCCAGAGCACGCTGCTGGAGCAGCTCAGGCACTGGCCGAAGGCCGACCACGATGACGGCCCGGACTGCCTGCACATGCTGTGGACGCTGGCGCTGAGCCGGGTCGGCGGCGCAACGATTCACACCCGCCGCCGGCGCGAGCGCGCCGACCTGAGAGGCTATTGATGGAACTTCGCCGCATCTCCGCATCGACGCTGACCCAGGCGCTGGCCACCCGGGCCACGGATCCGCACTTCACCAATGCGCTGCGCTTCCTGCCCAACCCCGACCCGATCCTGCGCCGACTCAATCGCGACCAGGAAGCCTACGAGGGCATCGGCATGGACGCCCATGTGCTCGGCGAGCTGCGCTCGATCCGCTCCGCACTGCTGGGCTTTGAGTGGCGGCTGGAGGCCGGTGGCGACAGCCCGACCGACCAGCGCGCGCTGGAGCTGTGCGAGCAGATCATGCGCCGCCGGCCGGCGCCGGGCATGCACTGGTCGGACGTGATCTGGATGATGGGCCAGGCGGTGTTTCGTGGCTATGCCGTGCATGAGGTGGTCTGGAAGCGCGAGGGCGGTTACCTGGTGCCCGATGCCGTGCTCGATCGGCCGCAGCGGCGCTTTACCTTCGGCCAGGACAATGAACTGCGCCTGCGCGTGCGATCCGATCCGGTCGAAGGTATCGCCCTGGGCGAGCGCAAGTGGCTGCTGACCCGCCACATGCCCAGCCAGGAAAACCCCTACGGCGTGGCCGTGTTCTCTTCCTGCTTCTGGCCCTACACCTTCAAGCACGGCGGCTTCCGCTTCTTCGTCAAGTTCGCCGAGAAGTACGGCCTGCCGTGGGCCATCGGCCGCTACCCCGCCGGCGCACCGAAGGAAGACCAGGACGCCCTGGCCGACGCCCTGCGCGATATGATTGAAGATGCCGTCGCGGCCGTGCAGGACGGCTCTGGCGTGGAGCTGTTGAGCAGCGGCGACGGCAAAGCCGCCATCCATGAACGCCTGATCAACCTCTGCAATCGCGAGATGAGCAAGGCGCTGACCAGCCAGACCCTGGCCACCGAGATCCAGGGCGAAGGCAGCCGCGCCGCCAGCGAAACCCATCGTGGTCGGGAGGTGGCCGTCAACGAGTCCGATCGCCAGATCGTGGCTGACACCTTCAACGAGCTGCTTGGCTGGATTACGGAGCTCAACGTCCCGAATGCCGCAGCGCCGC
>JBJHCC010000067.1:0-16087 GCA_050485825.1 Gammaproteobacteria bacterium | reverse complement strand
GTGCTCGCCTTCATCGGCACCCGCGTGACCAACGCCATTGCCGAGGGACTCAATCGCATCGTCAAGATCATCAAAAACCGGGCCAGTGGCTTCCGGCATCTAGAGGCGTTCTCCGATATGATCTACCTGAGCGTCGGAGACCTCGATCTGCCCGGCCAAATCCCACACAGGTTCCGCACATTGTGAAAACGCTTGCATGGGCCGTCAGGTCAGGCATTGCAGGTCATCAGGGTTTTGCGAGATCCGGACATAACCATTTCGAACTGGTCCATGAAGATTGGTGTGGGCAGTAGGCCGGCGAGTTCGGCCAGGACGGCTGTATCCATTCGCAGGATGCCGCCGGCCAGCGGTCGGGCGCGTTGCATGTTTTCCGGGAGATCGGTTTCGCGATGGTAATGGGGGTAGATTGCGGCGCCGTTTTCCCAGGTAAAGACGCCGGGGATGCCGCGCTCGATGAATGACCAGTGATCTGAGTAGGCCTGCGTCTGGGTGGAGAAATTGATCGACAGCTCAGGTGCGTAGGTCGCCGCCGCGTCGATGTAGCGGTTGAGCTCTGACGCGAAGGTTTGAGTGGTTTCGACGCGCGCGGCCAGGCTGTCATCGATGGCATGTCCGATCATGTCCAGATTGATCATGTGCCGGACACCGGCAAGCTGGCCGGATGCGAGCAGGCTGGCGACCCAGGCGCGTGAGCCGACCAGGCCTTGTTCCTCACCGGAAAAGCAGGCGAAGACGATGGTGCGCTCGGTCCAGGCATGCTGAAACACGCGGGCGAGTTCGATTACCCCGGCGCAGCCGGAGGCGTTGTCATTGGCGCCGGGTTGAGGTAGGGCGCTGCCGTCGCAAAGACTGGTGTTGCGTGAGTCGAAGTGCGCACCGACGACAATCCATTCGTTGGGGAGCGTTTGCCCTGATTTGATGCCGATGGCGTTTGGCAAGGTACGCGAGCCGCAGGTCGCCAGTTGAAAGCTATGGGTTTCAACGGATAGATTGGCGTCGGCCAGCCGCTCCAGGATCCAATCGTGTGCATCCGGCAGCTCAGGGCTGGTGCTGTTGCGATTGTAGTTGGCCAGTGCCTCCAAAGTGTCGAACCAGCGATCAGCATCAACACGGGACACCAGCTGGGCGACCTCCTCGTCGGGTTCGACGGGGGCGGAGGCTCGGCCATGGTTGGCGGGCTGCCAGGCCACCACGCCGTCGGCCGGCAGTGGACGGCCGCCTTGACCGGATAAGCTTGCGAACCGAGCCAGTGCGGGCGGACGGCGCACCAGGTTGTACCCGCCGACCACCGCCAGCGCCGGTTCGGGCACATTGGCGCCACAGACCAGATCGCGCACGACAATTTCGTCTCGACTCAGCGCCGCAGGTCCTGGGCGCGTGTCGCTGCGCTGCAGCCAGCGCTGCAGATCATCCGCCTGTACACCAACGAGCAGCTCATTGCCAAACTCTGCCCACCACAGCAGGCCGCGGCTCTGCTTCAATTCGTCCAGTGCCGGCTTGCCGATCGCATTGATGTCGACGATGACAGTCGGCGAGCGCTCAGCGCTGTCGGACTGCTGTAAAGCGATGGCTGGGGCCGCCATGCAACAAGCGCCCAGCAGAAAAAGGAGCTTGATGAGGCGACGGTTCATGCCAGTCATGGCGATTTTGCTGTGATTTCCGATCATGACGGGCACTTTGGCATATCTGACGCGCCATGGCCAGGTGCGGGCGGTAATGCCCATCACCTGACAGCAGGATTGCAGGCGCGTCCCAGCGGAACGGGCCTCATCGATCAGCAAGACGGCTGTCTGGCGATCCGTGGTGCTGATCGTGCGTCTTCGTCGTCCCCCCAGATCGCCCGGGCTTTTTTTGACAAGGTCAGCAAGGCGGCTGTCTCAGCGAGTGCCTTGTCCTTGCGTCGGAGTTCGCGCTCCAGCTCCTGCAGCCTACGGCGCTGGTCCTGATCAGCCTTGGCCTGGCTGGCTGTGTGCTCTTCAGCCCAGTCGTTGGCCTGTTCGCAGGCCCGGCGCCAGGCCAACAGCTGTTCCGGGTACAGGCCTCGCTTGCGGCAGTACTCCGAGCGTTCCGACTCGTTCATTGCCGCCGTCTCGACCACGGCCGCGAACTTGTCGCGGGCACTCCAGGCCTGGGCTTCGGATCCGGCATCGGGATACAGCTCACCTCGGGCCCTGGCCTCGTTGCGCCATTTGTACACGGTTGCTTCGGAAATGCCTTCCTCGGCAGCCACTTCCCGAATCGAACGGTTGTGCGGCGGGGAAAGCTTGGCCAGCACGGCCTGTCTGCGTTCCTTCGAATATCTCACTGTCAGCTCCTGTTCGCCCCCACTTCAAGGGAAGTTTAGAGGAGGCACAACTATCCTGACAGAGGGGCGGTTGCGGGGCGGCGGTACAAGTCTGGTCCGAATCGCGCCAGGTTCGCTGTTGCTCAGAGGTAGAGCCAGAAATCGACGATGCGGTCGCCCCACAGGAGTGCAATCCAGCCGGCCAGGGCGAGGTAGGGGCCGAAGGCGATGGGGACGTTGCGGCCGTGGCGGGCGAGGATGATCAGCAGTACGCCGACGATGGCGCCAACCAGGGAGGCCAGCAGGACGATGACGGGCAGCACTTGCCAGCCCATCCAGGCGCCGAGGGCGGCGAGCAGTTTGAAGTCGCCGAAGCCCATGCCTTCTTTGCCAGTGAGCAGGCGAAACAGGTGGAACACGCCCCATAGCACGCCGTAGCCGGCGATTGCGCCGATGACGGCGTCTTCCAGGCTGGCGAACAGGCCCAGCCACAGATTCAGGAGCAGGCCGAGCCACAGCAAGGGCAGGGTGATCTGGTCGGGCAGGAGATGGTGGTCGAAGTCGATGCCGGTGGCGGCGATCAGCGCCCAGGTCAGCAGCAGCGCGGCCAGGCCCTCCGGGGTGGGGCCAAAATGACTCACCACAACAACGCTCAGTACGGCGGTGACGAGCTCAACCAGCGGATAGCGGACCGAAATGCGCGCGCTGCACTGGCGGCAGCGTGCCCGCAGGATCAGCCAGCTGATGACCGGCAGGTTGTCGTACCAGGCAATTTCAGTACCGCAATGCGGGCAGCGCGATCGAGGCTTGACCAGCCCGGGTGGCGGGGCTTCCTCAGCCGCGGGGAGCGCCAGCAGCTCCCGGCACTGGCAGCGCCAATCGTGCATCAGGCGTGCCGGCAGGCGCAGTATCACCACGTTCAGAAACGAGCCCACCAGCAGCCCGAAAACAAAAACGGCGGCCCCAAGAACCGCCGGATGCAAAGCATTCAAGTAATCCGGAAAACTCAAAACTAACTGTCCCTCGACTCATGACCAAGGGGCATCCCGCCCCCCTTTTGTCCTTTAGCTTTTACCTTTCACCCTTCACAGCAGCGCGCCAGGCGCGTCGCTACATCACCGCAGCCATCTGGAAGATGGGCAGGTACATGGCCACGACCATGCCGCCGACGACTACGCCGATGAAGATGATGATGATGGGTTCCAACAGGCTCGACAAGGCATCGACCGTGTTGTTGACTTCTTCCTCGTAAATGGCAGAAACCTTCAGCAGCATTGCATCTAGCGAGCCCGCCTCTTCGCCAATGGCTGTCATCTGGACCAGCATCGGCGGGAACAGTCCGGTCTGCTGCATGGCCAGCTGCATCTGGTGACCCGTGGCCACGTCTTCGCGGATCTTCAGCACCGCTTCCTCATAGACGACGTTGCCGGTGGCGCCGGCTACCGTCTTCAACGCATCTACCAGCGGTACACCGGCGGCGAATGTCGTGGCCAGCGTGCTGGAGAAGCGGGCGAGGGCGGATTTCTCGAGGACCGGCCCGATAATGGGAATCTTCAGCGACACGCGGTCGAGAAAGTGAGCAAAGGGCCGGCTACGCTTCTTGAGCTGAATGAGAGCAAAAATGCCCCCGCCAGCGATGACAATAACGAAAAAGATATAGGCCTGGAGGAATTCTGAAGCGGTAATGACCATACGGGTGAACGCTGGCAGGTCCGCGCCGAAGCTTTGAAAGATTTCCTCGAACTGGGGGATCACCACCACCAGCAGCAGCGCTGTTACCGCGATGGCGACGGCCACCACGGTGGCGGGGTAAAACAGCGCTTTCTTGACCTTCCCCTTGATCGACTCGATGCGCTCTTTGTAGCTGGCGATGGAATCAAGGACCTGATCCAGTACACCGGCGCTCTCGCCGGACTCAACCAGGCTGACATAGAGGTCGTCGAAGTAGACCGGGTGCTTGGCAAGCGACTCGGCCAGCGTAGAGCCGGACTCAACGTCATTGCGAATATCGCTGACCAGCTTCTTCATCCGGGGGTTTTCGGTCGCCTGGCCAATGATGCCGAAGGACTGCACCAGCGGAATCCCGGAGGTCAGCATGGTGGCCAGCTGGCGGGTGAAGGTGGCGATGTCGCGAGCGGTGATCCGCCGGCCGGCGCCGCCGAACAGGGCCTTGGGCTTTTTCTTGACGCGGGAGGGCAAAATCCCCTGCTGGCGCAACTCTGCCTTGATCAGGGTTTCATTGCGGCCGACTTTCTCGCCCTTGAGCTTTTTGCCCCGTTTGTCCTTGCCTTCCCAGACAAACGTTTCCATCTGCTGCTTTGCTGTTGCCATGAAAAACCGCTGCTCCTGCTACACGCCGGCCCCGATTGCTGCCAGTCTACTTCGGAAAGGCCCGGTAAACCAGTGATTCAACGCCTAAAACCAGAAAACGCAGACTGCCGCCCCCCAGCCTGCCAGGTCTTGCCCTCACCATTCACTTAATCTTTTGTCACCCGGTTCATTTCGGTCAGACTCAGTGAGCCGGCCTTGACCTTGTTCAGCGCCGCGCGCCGCAGGTCGATCACGCCTTCCAATTCGGCCTGACGGCCCAGTTCCAGGGCGGTGCCGCCCTTGAGGATGATTTCCTCCATCGCTTCGCTGATGGGCATGACCTGGAAAATGCCACTTCGGCCGCGATAGCCGCCGGTGCACTGGTCGCAGCCGTTGGGCTGATAGATCTTCAGGCCCTGGCTGATTTCTTCTTCCGTGTAGCCGATACGGCGCAGCGCATCCTCGGGCACTTCTTCAAGAATCTTGCATTTGTGCAATGTCCGGCCCAGGCGCTGGGCCAGCACCAGGTGCACGGTGGAGACGATGTTGTAGCTGGGCACTCCCATGTTGGCCAGGCGGGCAATCGACTGCGGGGCGTCGTTGGTGTGCAGGGTCGAGAGCACCAAGTGACCGGTCTGCGCGGCCTTGATTGCGATTTCAGCGGTTTCCAGGTCGCGGATTTCGCCGACCATGATGATGTCGGGATCCTGTCGCAGGAACGAGCGCAGCGCCGCGGCGAAGGTCAGGCCCTGCTTGGCGTTCTGCTGGACCTGGTTGACCCCCTTCATGCGGATTTCCACCGGGTCTTCGACGGTGGAGATATTGGTGCCTTCGCTGTTCAGAATGCCCAGCGCGGTATAGAGCGTGACGGTCTTGCCCGAGCCGGTGGGGCCGGTGACCAGCACCATGCCGTAGGGCTTGGAAATGGCGGCCAGATAGTCATCCTTCTGCTTGGGCTCAAAGCCCAGCTTCTCCGGGCCCAGATAGGCGCCCGAGGAGTCCAGGATACGCAGCACGATCTTTTCGCCCCACAGCGTGGGGCAGGTCGAGACTCGAAAATCGAAAGCCTGGCCCTTGGAGATGTTCAGCTTGATGCGGCCATCCTGCGGCACGCGTCGCTCGGCGATGTCGAGGCTGGCCATGACCTTCAGACGAGCCGCCAGACGCGGCGCCATCCGCTTCGGCGGGCGCACCTGGGTGATCAGCACGCCGTCAACGCGGAAGCGCACCCGATACTCTTCTTCGTAAGGTTCGAAGTGAATGTCGGAGGCGCCCTTGCGGATGGCGTCGATCAGCACCTTGTTGACGAAGCGAACGACCGGGGCATCGTCGGCACCGCTGGAGTCGGTTCCGGGCTCCTTGTCGTCCTGATCGCCGGCGTCGAACTTGAGGTTTTCGAGGTCGTCCTGATCCTCGGTCAGCTCGGTAAAGGCCTGGGTGGAGCCTGCCATCGCCCGATCGATGGCAGCATCGATCGAGTTGTAGGCGGCCAGGATAGGTTCCAGGGTGAAGCCGGTGGAAAAGGCGATTTCGTCCAGCCCGGCCTTGTTGCCCGGGTCACCAACGGCCACGTACAGCCGCTTGCCGCGCTTGGCCAGGGGCAGCACCAGATGCTTGCGCAGCAATTCTTCCTTGACCGCGTCGGTGGGCGCGTTCTTGAGATCAACGGCGCCCAGGTCGACCAGGGGAATGCCGAAGTCCTGCGCGGCAACATGGGCAAAGCCCAAGGCGTCAACCAGTTTCTCGCGAACAAGGTGGCTGGTGAAGGTGCGGCCTTTCTCGGCCGCCTTGGCCATGGCCTCCATCGCCTGCTCTTCGGCCATCAGGCCCTGCTCGACCAGGCGTCGACCCAGAGTCGAAAGGCGGATGCTGGGGGTGGACTGTGCGTACATGAGCGGGTCGCCGGACGGTTGCGCTGACCTGTGATGCTAGCGCTGAAGGGCTGAATTTGCAAAGATTTTGTGCCCATGGTCGGCCCATAGGCGCGCTGCCCGCTGCGCGGGTTTGTCGGCGCCGCCGGCCGATGCTACATTGGCGAACGCATTTTCTCGCCCACACTTGCTCATGCCAGCGTCTTTCCCGCCTTGCGAGACTGTCGAGCCTTGACTGACCGCGATGCCAGCCCGCAGACGGCGCCGTTGCCGCTGGCGGTGGATCTGGACGGCACGCTGCTGGCCACCGATCTGCTGCACGAAAGCCTGCTGGAACTGGCGCGGAGCCAGCCCTGGCGGCTGCTGCAGCTGCCGATCTGGCTGCGGCACGGCAAGGCCGGCTTCAAGCGGCGTCTGGCCGAGCTTGCCAGGCCTGATGTGGCCAGCCTGCCGGTCCATGCTGATGTGCTGGCGTGGCTGAAGCGGGAGCGGGCCGCCGGGCGCCCGATCATCCTGGCCTCGGCCTCGGATCAGCGCCTGGTTGATGCCGTGGTAAGCCACTTTCCCTGCTTCGACGAAGGCCTGGGTTCGGATGGTCGCATCAATCTTGGCGGCGCCGGCAAGCAGGCCGCGCTGGTGCAGCGCTATGGCGAGCAGGGCTTCGAGTACGCCGGCAATGGCCGGGTTGATCTGCCGGTCTGGGCAGCTTCGGCGCATGCGCATCTGGTCGAGGTTCCGGCGGGCGTGGCGGGCCGTGTCGAGCGACTCGGTCGGCCGATGACCCTGCATTCGCGGCGCGCGGGTCGCCTGCAAGCGCTATTGCAGGCGATCCGGCCGCAGCAGTGGCTGAAGAATCTGCTGGTTTTCGTGCCGCTGATCACCGCACAGGTGACGGCGAGCGACGCCTGGGCGCTGGCGCTGCTGGCCTTTCTGGCCTTGTCGCTGACAGCCTCGGGTGTGTATCTGCTCAATGACCTGATCGACCTGCCGCACGACCGGGCCCATCCGCGCAAGCGCGCCCGGCCGCTGGCCAGCGGCCGCCTGCCGCTGCTGGTTGGTATGGGCATGAGCCCGCTGCTGATGTTGGCCGGCCTGGCGGTGGCGGCGTCGGTATCGCTGGCGCTGGTGATCCTGTTGCTGATCTATCTGCTCGCGACCAGCCTGTATTCCCTGATTCTGAAGCGCTTTGCGCTGGTGGATGTGTTTGTGCTCGCCGGCTTGTACACGCTGCGCATCGTCGCCGGCGGGGTGGCGGCCGGCGTGGTGCTGTCGGAATGGCTGATTGCCTTCTCCATCTTCACTTTCTTGAGCCTGGCGATCGTCAAGCGCTACGGCGAGCTGACCGATGCTGTTGCCCATCAGCGCCCGCCGGCGCCCGGTCGAGGTTATCGGGCCGATGATCTGCGGCTGCTGGCCAGCCTGGGCGCGGCAGCGGCGTTCAGCGCCGTGTTGATTTTCAGCCTTTATATCAGCAGCGACACCGTTCAGGCGCTCTACTCGCAGCCGCTGCTGCTCTGGGGCGCCGCGCTGCTGGTGCTGCTGTGGCTGTGCCATATGCTGCTGGTCAGCCATCGCGGCGAGATGCACGATGACCCAGTGGTCTTTGCTGTCCGCGACCCGATCAGCCTCAGCCTGGGCGTGGGCTGTGCCGGTTTTTTCTTCGCCGCCGTGTGAGCTATGGGCCTCGCGCTGCGCTACGCCCTGTTTGCCGTGCTGGCAATGGCCGCCAATATCGGCGCGCAGATGCTGAGTTTCCTGATCTACGCAGGGCCGCATGCGATCTTCCCGGCGATGGCGGCCGGTACCCTGGTCGGCGTGGTGGTCAAGTACCAGCTCGACAGGCGCTGGATTTTTCATCAGGGCCGGGCCAGCCTGGCCGCGCACTCCCGAACCTTCAGCTTGTATTCCCTCACCGCCATCCCGACCACCGCCCTGTTCTGGCTGACCGAGTGGGCTTTTGATGCGTACGGTGGCACAGCGGCCTGGCGCTATGCCGGCGCGCTGGTCGGCCTGAGCCTGGGCTATCTGATCAAATACCAGCTGGATCGTCGTTTCGTCTTTGGAGTGGGTCGGTGATCGAGGAGTCCATTGCCGGCTGGGGCAATCATCCCCGCGTTCAGGCCCGGGTGGTCAGGCCGCGCTATGTCGATGAACTGGACGGCCTGCTGGACCGATCAGCAAGCCGGATTGCCAGGGGCAACGGCCGCAGCTATGGCGATGCCTCCCTGAACCCGGCGCTGACCATCGCCACCGGCCACCTGGACCGAATTCGTGTGCTGGATCTGGAGGCCGGCGTCATCACGGTCGAGTCCGGCATGCTGCTCCGCGATTTGCTCGATGTGCTGGTGCCGCGCGGTTGGTTCGTGCCGGTCGTGCCGGGTACCAGCCTGGTCAGTATCGGCGGCATGGCGGCGGCCGACGTGCATGGCAAGAACCACCACAAGGAAGGCGGCTTCGGCCGTTTCGTCATCGAGATGGAGGTGCTGACCGGCGACGGGCGCGTTCACCGCTGCTCGGCTGAAGAGAAACCGGAGCTGTTCGCGGCCACCCTGGGCGGCATGGGGCTGACCGGCCTGATTCTGAGCGTGACTTTCCGGCTGAAGCGGCTGCCAAGCCCCTGGATCCGGCAGACCACCGTCGCCGCGCGGGATCTGGCGGAGGTCATGGCCTGCTTCGATGCCCACGCCGACACCACTTATACCGTGGCCTGGCTGGATTGCCTGGCCAGTGGGCGCTGGCGAGGTCGTTCGCTGTTCTACGGCGGTGAGCATGCCGCTCCGGGCAGCCTGCCGGCTTCGCGCCGGCATCAGCCGCCGGGCTGGCGGCCGCGGCAGCGCCCGGTGCCTTTCCATGCGCCCGCGGCGCTGCTCAATCGCTGGTCGGTGGGCTTGTTCAATCGCCTGTATCACTGGCGCGGCGCGCGCCGGCCCCAGTCTGAGCAGGTCGGCCTCGCCCCGTATTTTTTCCCGCTGGACGCATTGGCTGACTGGAACCGGCTCTACGGCCGGCGCGGCTTCGTACAGCACCAGTGCGTGCTGCCGCTGGCTGCCAGTGCCGAAGGCCTGGCTGCGATCCTGCGCCAGACCGCCGCCAGCGGGCAGGGCTCGATGCTGGCCGTGCTCAAGCTGCTGGGCGCGGAGGCCGGCCCGCTTTCATTTCCCATGCCCGGTTACACCCTGGCGCTGGATTTCCCGGTCGGTGGGCCGGCACTCAAGCTGCTGCGAGAGCTCGATGCCATCGTTCGCGACCACGGCGGGCGGGTCTATCTGGCCAAGGATGCCTGCGCGGCTCCCGACGATATCCGCCACGGCTACCCCAGGCTCGCGCAGCTGCAGGCTGTGCGCGACCGCTACCAGTGCCGCGCCTTCCGCTCCTTGCTGTCGGATCGTCTCGAACTGTCCTGATCGGCGCTGGCTTCAAGGCAGATTGATCGCCACTACATCCAGGCCTGGAATCCGCTCGAAGTCCAGCAGATTTCGGGTGACCAGGCCCAGCCCATGCTGAATGCATTGACTGGCTATCCATAAATCCTGCACGCGCGTTCGATGTGATCGACCGCCTTCGCTGGCGATCAGGCCGGCCAGTTCGCCAAACACATCAGCCGTATCCGCATCGATGGGCAGAACAGGCTTCCGCATCATTCGACGGTAGGTTGCCAGGCGCTTCTGGCGTATGCCCGGATCGGCAGCCATCTCAACGCCCAGCCTGAGCTCTGCCAGTGTCACCGGCGACA
This sequence comes from Gammaproteobacteria bacterium, assembly GCA_050485825.1. Taxonomy (GTDB): domain Bacteria; phylum Pseudomonadota; class Gammaproteobacteria; order Xanthomonadales; family Wenzhouxiangellaceae; genus Wenzhouxiangella. The sequence continues at coordinate 5,889 of JBJHCC010000067.1, read as the reverse complement.
GGTAAACGGGAGCCGAGCCAGTGCGCTGACCGACATCGCCTGGCCCGAGACGCCCCTGCTCGACATCTATCCAGATGCAGGTGTCGATCAGAAATCCCACGGGTCGCGCAGTCCCTCATCCAGGTGGTTTGCAGCCTTTCTGGCGTCATCCAGCCAGGAGGCGCCCGCCCGATCGTCCAAAGTTCGATACAAGTCAGCGAGCGCCTGCTCCGCAGTCAGGTGCCCGGGCGAAGGCTGAATTTGGGCAACCACCCGTCGGCCGCGCTCGACTTCATACACCTGGCGGGTCTCGACAACCCGGTCGAGTACCGCCCGAAGATTGCGAGCAAGCTCGGTGGCGGTGATCTTTTCCATAGCCGCAAAAATTTGATTACTAATGAATTTACATATGATATCAGATTATTAAGCTTGGTTGAGTCGAACCTGACCGTCCCGCGGTTCCGGCTGAATGGTCTAGTGGGCCATGCGGCTGCGGAATACAGTTCGCGCTATCGGCTAAACTCAAGCAGCCATGACCCAGACACGTCCAACAGCCTTGATCCTTGCGGTGAGCTCCGATATCGGGCGCGCCATTGCCCGGCGCTATGCCGAGGCCGGCTTTGCCCTGATCGTGACCGCCCGGGACCCCGAGCGCCTTGCGGCCGAGCAGGCCGATCTGAGTGCGCGCTTCAGTGTGCCGGTGCGCGGGGCGCTGCTGGACATCGAAAAGCTGGAGGATCATGAGCGCCTTCTGGCGACACTGGAGCCGGCACCGGATGTGACCGTTTGCGCCATCGGCCTGATGCCGCCGCAGCAGCAGGCCGAGCGTGACCCGGCGCTGGCGGCCAGGGTCATGTTCGTCAATTACATAGGTCCCGCCCTGCTGCTGGAGCGCATCGCCCAGGCCTGTGAGGCGCGCGGCAGCGGCAGCATCGTCGGCATCAGCTCGGTTGCCGGCGAGCGGGGCAGGGCATCGAACTACCTCTACGGCTCTGCCAAGGCCGGCTTCACCGCCTGGCTGTCCGGGCTGCGAAATCGCCTGCATGGCAGCGGCGTGCATGTGCTCACCGTGATCCCGGGCTATGTACGGACCCGCCTGCTCGAAGGCCTCGATCCGCCCAGGCTACTGGTCGCCAGCCCGGAGGCCCTTGCCGACGCGGTGTTTCACGCCCAGGCAAGATGCCGCAATGTGCTTTGGTTCAAGCGGGTCTGGCGGTTGATCATGGGGCTGATACGGGCACTGCCCGAAGCCCTGTTCAAGCGGACTTCCTTGTAGCCCGAGGGCCTGCCGCCGAAAGGCCTTCTGCCTGGATGCGGCAGCTTTTTCGAAGTCTCAATCGTGCGTTGGCAGTGCCACGCTGCTGGCACAGGCGAGCAGCGGCCAATGCTGGTCGGTTCGAGGATCTAGTGCGGACCCAGCCCCGGCCAGCAAGCGCGCTCTGACGCGTCTGGCATCGGCGCTCGGGTCTTGATGGCGCAAGGCGGCGCCGCAGCCGGCCACCAGCGGGCTGGCAAAGGAGGTGCCGCGCAACTGATTGTTCCAGGAGTCGCCGGGCCCCGGCGCCGACAGAAAGGCGCCGGGCGCCAGCAGGTCCAGATTCGATCCCGCGTTCGAGAAACAGGTCGCCGTATTGGCCTTTTGCACAGCATCCTGGCAACCAAAGTCGGTCACGACCGGTGGATCATAGTCCTGTAGATACACCGCCCCCACCGTCAGCACGCCGGACACGCAGCCTGGAGTTGGAATTCGGGTAATTGAGCCATCGTTGCCGCTGGCGACAACCACCAGTGCGCCGTTCAGCAGGTTGGCCGAGACGGCATCGGCAATGATTCGGTTCCCTGCCCAGCCATCGTCGCAGGGACGGTCCATCAGATGTCCCGTTGACAGACTGATATTGACCACCTTGACATCAGGGTGCTGGCTCGCCAGCCAGTCCAGCGCCGCGGCGATATCGTAGGGGCAGCAAATGCCACCGTAGCTGTCCAGCACCTTGATGGCGATGATATCGAGAGGCGCATTGGCATGCGCCAGATATTCCTCGGCCAGCAGATGAGTCACCGCAGTGCCGTGCCCATGTTGATCGGGCACAGCATCCACTCCGAACTGAACAGCTTGGCCATTTGGGCAGCAGCCGGTGCCGTTGCGCGAGCAGAAGCAGGCGGCAGATACCAGATTGGCTTGCTCGAATTCCAGCCGCTCCAGCCCGGTGTCGATGACCGCGATCTTGATCGCCTCCGGATTGAGCGGGGCAAGCGCTAGCCGGCCGGGCGGCGCTGTGGGCGAGTCCAGGCCGGGGTTATTATCGAAATAGATTGCATGGACTGGGCTGATGCTCTGGATACCACGCAGCCGCGACAATCGTCGCAGCTGTCGGGGCGTCGCGTCGATCACCATGCCGCGACTGAAGTTGAGAGTATCAATGAGTTCAGTTGACCGAATGCCGGCCGACTTCAGGAGGTGGCGGCGAGCGTCCTGAAGGATGCTGGCGCGCTGGTACAGGCTGAGTTCCCGAAAGCGGGAGTCTGCCGCTAGCTCAAGCGTGACGAGAACTCTGGTGCGCTGGGCGGAATCGCCGTCAGCCAGGTCGATTCCCATTCGGGCCGGGGGCTGCGAATTTCCAATGATCATTGCCCAGCTGAGGCTGCTGGCGAGCAGCAGCAACACCATCAGGCGAACGAATACGGCTTGGATGCTGTTCATGACCGCTTTGTCAAAATAAAAAGCCCCCGCAGTGCGGGGGCTCGTGGGCTTTAGTAACGAAAACGCGGATCAATCGTCGCCGCCGCCGCCCGCGTGAGAGGTTTTACGGCACTCAGCGGGTACATGCTTCGCTGCTCCCGTAGTGTAGCGGCAGGACCAAACAACTGAGGTCGCGGTTGCGCTGATGCCCGCAGCGGTTGCTTGCCATTCAAGGGTCGGATCCGTCGGAGCGCCTGTATTAGTGGTTTCTGCGACGATAATTCCAAACGTACCAGGTGAGCTGATCGTGATATTGTTGCAGTAGGGGGTGGCCGCGAAGTCGTAGCCTGCCGCCTCATTGCCGGTTGGCCAGGTGCCAGTAGACAGCGCGGTTTCAGACACGGCCAGCTTGGCCGAGGCAGCCAGGTTGACGCACTCCGAGACCTTGGCGCGAATCGAGTAGTCCTGGTAAGCCGGGATGGCGATGGCCAGCAGAATGGCCAGAATGGCGATCACGATCATCAGTTCGATCAGCGTGAAGCCCTGTTGCTTGCGAATGGTGTTCATTGGTGTTGCTCCTTGGTGGATGAAAGACTGGCTCAAGTATCAAGGCTGGTCCGAGCACTGTCAACGTGGAAAAACGGCCGCCTGGGTAAGTTAATGCAATAAATGGGCCAATTGATTCGAACTTTCCAGGCGCTGCGCGGAGTTAGCCGGCAAGTGCCCTGTATTAGGCGCAATCATGGGTTGCTTGGAACTCGACTGGCGGACAAGCTGACAAAATTTGTCAGATCATGACGGTGGGAGACACCCGGGGATCAGGGCGGCTCATTGCGGCACTCGGCCGGCAGGTGCGTGGCTCTGCCCTGCTGGTATTCGCAGCGCCAGATGGTGATGTCGCCCGGGGACAGAGTGGGGCGAAGCAGCACTATCGGGTCGGGGTTCGCGCCCGTGCCCTGGGTGGTGATGGTGATCACGCCGGAGCCATCATTGGCAATGGCCACGCTGGCAACATACTCGGATTCAAAACCCGTGTATCCCGTCGCGGCCTGATCGGGAACGGTGCCGGCCGAATGGTAGGTCTCGACCACAGCAATCTTCGCCGGTGCGGCGGCATAGAGGCCTTCGGAGACTTTGGTTCTGATCGAATAATTCTGGTAGGCCGGTATTGCAATCGCCAGCAGGATCGCCAGGATGGCGACAGTGATCATCAGTTCGATCAGGGTAAACCCATTAATCCTCTGCGCTGGTGATGTCATACCGGGACCCCTTGGGCGGTTCAATGCTATCAACATGCAATCACTGAGCCAGAGGAACCATTGGTCGAGAGGTGTATCACAGTTTTTGGCCTTTTGGCGGGTTCTGTCTAAGCCTCATTATAGGTATAGCAGATTGGTTAGCGTTTCGCTCTTGCGCTGGCCGGCCTAAATGGTCGCCGGAGCAGCCACTCCATCGGTCCGGCGCCCCAGGCTGCGGCCATCAGTTGGGCGATCAAGATGCAAGCCGTGCCAGCAAGAAGGAGGATCAGCAGCCCCTCCTGCATAGCGGTCGCTCGCAGCGCCGATGGCGCCAGGCTGAAAGCCAGAATTTGCAAGATATAGAGTGAGAAAGCCAGTCTGCCGGTGGTGATCAGCCACCGCAGCGGGCCCGGAAAGCCTTGTCCCAGGCGCAGGCAGGCACCGGTGACTGCCAGCGCCGCGCCCGTACCGCTGGCCAACCAGAGGTGAGACTGGTCATGAGGCCGGATGTAGATCAGCCCGTAAACCCCGTCATTGGGCGGGTAGTCCAGCAGGACTTCCAGCAAAAAGCTCAGGACATGGCTGGCGACAAAGCAGGCCAAACCCCACTTCACCAGCGCCAGCTGGACGGCTGGATCGGCCAGCGGCAGCCGCGCCAGTAACAGGCCGACACAAAACGGGCCCAGCCAGGTAAGCGCGGGATAGCTGCCGGTAAACAGCAGACCCCGGACCATCTCATCGATCGGGGTGCCGAATCCCACGATATGTCGGGTGAATGCGTCCGGGAACCACGCTGCTCCCAGCGCAAAAAGGCTGGGGCCCAGCAGCAGGGCGCCGATGGTAATCACGGTTAACTTTCGGACCGGCAGCGGGGCCAGATAGAGGCTGGCGAGAAACAGCACGGCGTAGTACTGGAGAATGACGGCAATACCGTGCCCCAAGGTTTGCAGGGCCAGGCCGATCACCATCAGGATGGTGGCGCGCCAGAGTATCCTGGTGGTGGTGTCGGCCGCGCCACGCCCGGTGAGAAGGCCAATACCCAGCCCAGCCAGTACCGCAAACAGCAGTGACGCCCGGCCATGCGGGAAGGTATAGAGCGCGCCCAGAGGCCCGCTTAGCCCGGTGGGCCCTATGTGGGCCGCGAACATGCCGAAGATCGCCAGCGCCCTGGCAATGTCCAGGCCATCCAGTCGCGGCGCCCGCTCGATGGCTGGAGTCGGATTGATGGTGGCGGAATCCCGGTTCATGGCCTGCCGGTCCAGCCGATTTCTTTTGCGGTGAGTGCGCCGATCGAGGTTTCATCGAGGCTACGCGCCGGTCGGTGTCGGTCCTGGCTTAACGGAATGGCGACCGCCATCAGCTCTGCCGCCCGCTGTGGATAGAGCGGCACCTGGTCGGGCTCGACATAGCCTTGTGGAAACTTGGGATGGCCGGTCCTCCTTTCATACAAATCATTGGCGCCCACTGTGTGCAGCAGCTCGTGGGCCAGGATGACATGGCTGAGCCCCAATCGCTGATCGGTGCTGAGAAGCCTTGTCATACCTAGCCTGGGTTGGGCCATGCCAATGGAGTGCAGATCCGCGGCCAGCGGGCCTGCGGCATGAAAGCTGGCCAGCAGCACAATGTCGGGCTGCAATCGCTGCCGATCGAATGTTCGATGCCACCAGCGCAGGCGAACCGCCCAGGCGAGACGTTCGCGGGCAGCGCTGTTGCCCGCCGGCGGCGGTGGCGGGGCGGTGGCGATGGGCTGGCCGAGGCGGAGTTCGAAGGGGCGGGGCAGGGGCAGGCCGTGGCGGGCGGCTTCGGCGGCGAGGAAGTCTTCGACGGGACGGAAGTGGTCCAGCGCCAGCTGGTCCAGCCAGGCCTGGACTTCGGCGCTGTCGTCGCCGTTATGGGGGTAGATGCCGACGATCAGGGTTCGCTCCCAGCTGGGGCGCGGGTCGCGTTCCCAGAAGGCCAGGACCACCAGCGGGAACAGGAGGAGTAGTAGGG
>JBJHCC010000066.1:0-16779 GCA_050485825.1 Gammaproteobacteria bacterium | reverse complement strand
CGACCCGCTGATCGGGCGGTTTTTGAGCGTTGATCCGGTCGCAACCGATACCCAGAGCGGTAGCGGATTCAACCGCTACTGGTATGCGAACAACAACCCCTATCGGTTTGTGGATCCGGATGGGCGGGACCCGACCGGCCGCAACATGCCCAATGACGCAGAAGAGGCTAAGCGGACGCTGTCGATGGTGGCGGAGTCAATGCCGATAATTGGCGACGCGATTGCAATCAACGAGGCGATTCAGGATCCCACTGCTCTGAACATAGCAGCGGCCGGCGTAGGGCTCATACCAATAATCGGCAACCTTGCGCGGGGAGCCCTAAGGAGCATAAAGTCAGCCACAAGGGGGGCAACTCCGAGTCGCGGAATCTACGAGTTTCCCGATCAGGCAGCCGGTGGCACGCCCTACGTTGGACAATCGGGCAACATTCCTCAGCGTTTAAGCACGCATGAGCGTGCCGGAAGACTCCAGCCAGGTACCGAATCTACGCGCGCTGTCGAAGGGGGTAGAACGGCTCGTGAGGTTGCGGAACACCGCAGGATTCAGGAATTAACCGGTGGGGTGCCAGCTCGGCAATCTCCAAATGTATCGAACAGGGTTGATCCCGTAGGCCCGAACCGACGTCACTTACTCGATGAATAACGGACATTTCAATGAATGAACTACCTATACCACCTGTTGCTCAATCAGATTCGTCCGCCAGAGAGATCGCTCGTGTATGGATCGCCGATGGGGCTCAACAAGTTTCGCTGGCAACTGGCTTATGGCCTGACCCTGGCGCATGGGGGTTGTTGCTAGTGGATTTAGCGAATCATGTGGCTAATTCCTACGAGCAGTCTGAAGGACGTGATCCCGCTGAAGTGCTTGCCCGTATTCGAGCGGCATTTGATGCTGAATGGGAAGCGCCCACGGACACTGTCTGATACAAACTTTGTGTTTGGTTGAAAGCCCCGGCCCCCTCAGCGGGGCTTTCTGGTTCACGGCTCGTCAATCGTCACCACCAGGCACCCCTGCATCACCCGCACCCTCACCGGGGTTTGGATATCGAACCCGGCGGCGGCGAGCCAGTCGCCGCGCATTTGCAGACAGGGCGCTTCGCGCGTTTGGCCCAGCCTGCGGAGGGGGCTCGGATTCTCGCAAGATAGGGTGCTGACATTGGCCGGCGCTCCCAAGGGATTGCCACACGGCGGCGATTGGGCGAAGGGCCAACCATTGAGGGGGTGAATTCGGCCAAACGAAACAGCAGCCAGGGCTCAAACTTGGCTACTTGGAATGCTGACCACAATGCACTTCTTTCCTGCCCACGCCTGGCTGCAGCTGCCACCTAACCTCGCCGTCGGTTGGCCCAAGCGTTTGCTGACTGTGCGGTACCCTCGCAACCGCAACTGATCAGCCCGCGTAAGGGGTCGTACGTTCTCGTCCCGACGCTAGTCCGGCCTGAACGGTCTTCTCCGCAACTGCTCCAGACCTTTCACCTTTCACTTTTCACTTCTCACCTTTTCCCCGCTCGCCGCCCTCGGCGAGCTCGAGGACCTCCGGGGTAGTCTGGATGATGGTGTGGCGGATTTGCTTGTCGAGGATCAGCTTGGCGTCGCGGGCGAATTGTTCCAGGCGTTGATCGAAGACCAGGCCGCCGTCCTGGTCGCGGCTGATGATGCCGCTTTCGTTCAGGGATTCGATGAATTGCTTGAACAGGGTGCGGTCGTAAAACTCGGGCGCTTCGAATTCGTGCAGCAGGGAAATGCGTTGGGCGCAGAGGATGCAGAGCTGTTCGAGCTGCTGGCGGCTGAGCCGGCCGGATCCGTTCTTGGCCAGCACCGATACGGTGATGAAATAGCGCTCGAAGGTCTGGATCAGCGAATGGCCGAGCAGGCGCAGGTAGTAGGTCTGGTCGCTGCCGCCGGGCGCGCGCTGCAGGCGATCGCTGGACAGGCGTAGCAATCCCAGTTCGACCATCGCCTCCATGCAGCGATCGATCACTGCGTCGAGCTCGTCCTCCTGCCAGGGCAGGAACAGCTCCCGCTTGAGAAACGGATAGATGGTTTCCGACAGCGAGCGCAGCCGGGTGGCGCGCACCTGCTGGGCATTCTGGAAGCAGCAGGCGATCCAGGCCGGAATGGCGAGCAGATGGGCGATATTGTTGCGGAAGTAGGTCAGCAGAACGGCGCTGGTCGAATCGGTGCGGATGATGTTGCCGAGCTGGTGGCTATGGCGCTCGATCACGCCCAGCTCCAGGCCGTAGGCAATGATTTCTGCAGGTGTCTTGTCGGTGACGCTGACCCGCTCGCCGAACTCGCAGGCCGCGATCAGCCGCTGCAGCAGGGCGATCATGCGTTCGAGATCGTCTTCGTCCAGGGCATGCTTGCGGCTGGCCAGCAAGGCGGTGGCCAGCAGGTTGACCGGGTTGACGTGAGCAGCGCGATTGATGTTGACCAGGATGCGATCGGCCAGATCGTCGACCATGCCCTGCAGCCAGGTCGGTTTGCTGTCCTTGTCGGGGCCTTGTTGCTCCCAGCCCGGCGCATATTCGTCAAGCAACTGGTTGAGCAGCACCGGCTCGCCGAAGCTGACCGCGACTTCGCCGTAGTTCTTGCGCAGGATGTTGATCACGTTCTTGAAGTCCGACAGCGATTCGGGCTTCTTCTGCTGCCCGGACAGCTCGGAGATATAGGCGTTGCCTTCGGCCAGGCGCTCGTAGCCGATGTAGACGGGCTGGAACAGCACCGGCCGATTGCGATAGCGCAGGAAGGCGCGCACGGTGATCGACAGCATGCCGGCGCGCGGCGGCAGCAGGCGGCCGGTGCGTGAGCGCGTGCCTTCGATGAAGTACTCCAGCGCCACGCCGCGACTGAGGATGGTCGAGACATACTCGTTGAACACTGCGGCGTAAAGCGGCTGCGAGCGGAAGGAACGACGCAGGAAAAACGCGCCACCGCGACGGAGGATCGGCCCGACCAGCGGCATGTTCAGATTGACGCCGGCGGCGATATGCGGCGGCACGAAGCCCCGGTGATACAGCAGATAGGACAGCAGCAGGTAGTCGATATGGCTGCGATGGCAGGGCACGTAGACGATTTCATGTCCCGGCGCGGCATCGCGAAAGCGGCTGAAATGCTTGACCGAGACGCCGCGATAGATCCGGTTCCAGAACCAGGTCAGCAGCAGATCGGCGATGCGAACGACCGTGTAGGAGTAGTCCGCGGCAATTTCCAGTGCGTACTTTCGGGCGGCCTGCTCGGCCTTCTCGCGGCTGATATTGTCGCGCCGCGCCTTGGCCTCGATGGCCTCCCGCACCGAGGGGGTGCGCAGCAGGCGCTCGATCAGGGTGCGACGATGGGATCGGTCGGGGCCGATCGCGGCGGTGCGTACGCGCTTGAAATGAACCCGCAACACCCGGCTCAGCCGGCCCAGCGCCTGTTCGGCATCACGGGTTTCGTCGAACACGCGGGCCAGTTCCAGCGGCTTGCCGAACTGGACCATGGTGGCGCGGCCGTTGATCAGGACACTGAACAGGCGCCGGAAGCGACCGCCCACGTCCCAGTTCTCGGAAAACAGAATCTTGAAGATGCTGTCCTCGTTGTCCGGGGCGCGCCCGATCAGCACGCTGACGGGCACGATCTGGATGTCGCGGCGTTCCTTGGCAACCGAGAACTCGACCATGCGCTTGAGCATTTCCGAGTGGCGCCGCCGCTTCGGCCGACGAATGAACAGCCCGCTGTAGCGACGACTGCTGGCGAAGGCGCGCGGCAGCTCGTCATCGCCGAGCACGAATGGCAGCGTCGGCCGCGCCCAGCCCAGATCGCGACAGATCCGATCGACGATCAGCAGCGAGCTCAGCGCGTAGGTGTCCAGCACGTAGAACACCGGCTTGTCCGGGTCGAGCCCGAGCTCGTCGAGCTGTTCCGGCAGCACGGTGCTGCGGACCCAAAGGTGCAGCAAGCGGCTGAGCAGGCCGAACCACAGGGCCTTCAGGCGCGAAAAGCTCGATTGGAAGTAGCCGGCTTGGGGCATCGGCAGTCGGCCTGGATGCGGGGCTGGCTAGTTTAGCACTGCCCTCAGCCGCAGCCGGGTGGCAAAAAAAGCCGGGCGCGATTCGGGAGAGAATCGCGCCCGGTATCCACCAGGGTTGCGCTTGTCTAGGGCGCGGTCGTTGTTTGTTGTCGAGCTGAAGAGTACATCACCATGTATTCCTCGTTGCTAATCATAAACCAGGCAGGAATACTTGGCAAGTGTTCTCATAAAACACTCATAAGCTTATGGTTTTTAATAGATTTATGCCGGATTATCAGGCAGGGCCTGGGCAATTTCGGCCTGCAGCTGTTCGGCCGCGGCGCGCGGATCGGCGGCATCGCGGATCGGGCGCCCGACCACCAGGTAATCGGCGCCGCTGGCCAGCGCCTCGGCCGCTGACAGGGTCCGCTTCTGCTCATCAATGTTATCGACCGGTCGAATGCCGGGGCAGACCACCATCAGGGCGTGATCGACTTCGCGGCGCAGCGCGGCCGCTTCCAGCCCTGAGGAGATCACGCCGCTGCAGCCCAGGGCCAGGGCGCGCCGGGCGCGCGACAGGACCAGGGCCTCGATGTCGCATTGAAAGCCCAGATCGTCGAGATCGCCGCGGTCCAGGCTGGTCAGGGCGGTCACCGCCAGGATGCCGGTGTTGCCGCGGTTGGCAACCGCGGCTTCCAGCATGGCGTCGTTGCCGTGCACAGTCAGGAAGTCGACCTCATGCCGGGCCAGCTGGGCGACCGCGCGCCCGACCGTGGGCGGGATGTCGAACAGCTTCAGGTCGGCGAAGATGCGTTTGCCCTGGTCCTTGAGCTCGGCCGCGAGCTGGAAGTAGTGGCCGCTCAAGAAAAACTCCAGGCCGAGCTTGTAGAACTGGACCGAGTCGCCCAGCGCGCGTACCAGGCTGCGGGCCTGGTCCAGCTCCGGCACGTCGAGGGCGAAGATCAGCCGTTCCCGAATTGGAATGGCCTTGTGCCAGGGCTTAGCGCTGGGCATGGATGAACTCCTTGATGACGCGGCCGATCACGGCCGGGTGGCGCATGTGCAGATGATGGCCGCCGGGATGGCTGAACAGGCGCTGGTCGCGCAAGGCGGCCAGCCGGCGCTGCAGGCGGGCGCGGGACAGTAGGCCGAACGGCGGGTCGGAGTAGACGTTGAGGACCGGCGCGCGAATGGCGGCGAGCAAATCGAGCACCTGGTTTTCGGTATAGCGATGCGCGGAGGGCCAGTTCAGGCGCGGGTCCTGGCCCCAGCGCCAGCCGCCGTCTTCGGCGATGAGGCCGCGCTCGGCCAGGCGTTCGGCATCGGCGAGGTCGATATCGCCATTGGCGGCGCGGGCGGCGACGGCGTCGGCCCGCTCCGGATGCAGCCGCCTCGGCCGCGCTTCGCGCCGGGCGACGGCCGTTCGCCAGCCGGCGGCGGTCTGCTCGATCTCGGCGCTCAGTGGCCCCAGACCCTCGATCAGGCTGAGGCTCACGATCCGCTCCGGCGCGGCGGCCGCGACCACGCTGGACACAGCCCCGCCCAGCGAATGGCCGAGCAGATGGAAGCGCGGCCAGCCCAGCGCGTCGGCGGCATCCAGCACATCGAAGATGTAGTCGTCGAAGAAATAGCGCTGCCCTGGCGCGCGCCAGGGCGAGCGGCCGTGGCCGGGAAAGTCCAGCGCGACCAGGTCAATGCCGGGGAGCTGTTCGGCCAGGTCGAGAAAGGAATGGCTGTTGTCCAGCCAGCCGTGCAAGGCCAGTACCGGCAGCTCGCCGTCGCGCTGGCGCCAGCCGGCCAGGCCATTGACCTCGATCTCGATCGGCATCAGCCGAACAGCTCCAGCTTGGCGTAGGACAGGACCAGCCACTTCGGGCCGGCCGTCTCGAAGTTGATCTGCAGGCGCGCGTTCGGACCCTGGCCTTCGATCTGGATTACCGTGCCGGCGCCGAAGCGCTCGTGTCGAACCTGGCTGCCGAGGCGCAATCCGCCGGCATCGGCCCGCGGCGCGGCGGCGCTGCGGGCCGGCGCGGTCTTCAGGCCGGGGCGCAGGTCCTCGATCAGCTCCGGCGGGATTTCGCTCAGGAATCGGGAGGGTCTGGAATAGTTGGTCTGGCCGTGGATCATGCGCGACTCGGCGTGGGTCAGATAGAGCTGGCGCATCGCCCGGGTCATGCCGACGTAGCACAGCCGGCGCTCTTCGGCCAGCCGGCCCGGCTCTTCGACCGATTTCTGATGCGGGAACAGGCCCTCTTCCAGGCCGGCCATGAACACCAGCGGAAACTCCAGGCCCTTGGCCGAGTGCAGGGTCATCAGCTGGACGCAGTCGGCCCAGCGCTCGCCCTGGTGTTCGCCAGCCTCGAGCGCGGCCTGGGCGAGAAAGGAGGCCATCGGGCTCAAGCCCGCCTGTTCGTCCTCGAAGGGCTGGGCGAAGCTGTCGGCGGCGCGGACCAGTTCGGCCAGGTTCTCCTCGCGCGCCTCGGCACGGTCAGCCGGCTCCCGGCTCTGGTACCATGCGACCAGCTCGCTGGTCTCGATCACCGCCGCCATGGTCTCGCCGAGCGGGCTGTCGGCATGGGCCTCGGTCAGACGGCGAATCAGATCGAGGAAGCTCAGCACGGCCTTGCCGGCGCGGGCGCTCATGCCGTCGCCGCTGACCAGCGCCGCTGCAGCCTGCAGCAGCGACTGGCCGCGGGCGCGGGCCTGGTCGCGGATCAGGGCGACGCTGCGCTCGCCGATGCCGCGCGCCGGCAGATTGATCACCCGCTCGAAGGCCGCATCGTCGTGCGGATTGTGGACCAGGCGCAGATAGGCCATCGCGTCCTTGACCTCGGCGCGCTCGAAGAAGCGCAAGCCGCCGTAGACCCGGTAGGGGATGTCCTCACGCAGCAGGGCCTGTTCGAGCAGGCGCGACTGGGCGTTGGATCGGTACAGCACGGCAGCCTCGGACGGTCGGCCGCCCTGCTCGATCCAGTCCTGGATGCGGGCGATGATGAAATCGGCCTCTTCCTCGGCGCTGTAGGCGGCGAACAGGCGAATCGGCTCGCCGCGCTCGCCCTCGGTCCAGAGGTTCTTGCCCATCCGGTCGGTGTTGTGATCAATGACCCGGTTAGCCGCTTCCAGGATCAGGCCGGTGGAGCGGTAGTTCTGCTCCAGGCGAATCACTTCCGGCTTGAAGTCGCGGTCATACTGGGCGACGTTTTCGACCCGGGCGCCGCGCCAGCCGTAGATCGACTGGTCGTCGTCGCCGACCACGAACAGCCGGTTGCCCTCGCCGGCGAGCAGCCGGATCAGCGCGTACTGCAGGCGATTGGTGTCCTGGAACTCGTCGATCAGCAGATGGCTGAAGCGGGCCTGATAGTGGGCCCGTCGGGCCGGATGGTCGCGCAGCCACTCGACCGTGCGCAGCATCAGCTCGGCGAAATCAACCAGGCCGGAGCGAGCGCAATAGTCCTCGTACTGGCGATAGATCGCGACCTTGCGCGCCTCGAAGGCGTGATCGAAGCAGTCGATGTCGCCGGGCCGTCGGCCCTCTTCCTTGTGATGGTTGATGTAGCCCTGCATGCCGCGGGGCGGAAACTCGCCCTCGTCGAGTTCCATGTCCCGAATCACCCGCCGGATGAGCCGGTACTGGTCGTCCGAGTCCAGGATCTGGAAGGTCTCGGGCAGCCCGACCTCGGCTGAGTGCATCCGCAGCAGGCGATGGCAGATGCCGTGGAAAGTGCCGATCCACAGGCCCTCGGGGCGGAGATTCAGCAGCCGGCCGACGCGCCCGCGCATCTCGCCGGCGGCCTTGTTGGTGAAGGTCACCGCCAGCAGGCCCATCGGCGAGACGTGCTCAACCTGGATCAGCCAGGCGATCCGATGGACCAGCACCCGGGTCTTGCCCGAGCCGGCCCCGGCCAGCACCAGCACGTGGCCGTCATCGAGCGTGACCGCCTGGCGCTGCGGATCGTTCAGATCATCGAGCAGGTGCGAGACGTCCATTCAGCGCAAGCCTCGGCGTACCGATCTGCGGCTGTTCCGACTGTAGCCTGCGCCGGGCATGCCTATTCAGCGGCTCTCGGCTTGCCGGCCGGCTGCGGGATGGCCCGGTGGCCGATGTCGGCGCGGTGGAAGGCCCCCTCGAAGCCGATCCGGCCAGTCCACTCCAGCGCCAGCGTCTGTGCCTCGGCGACGCTGTCGCCGAGCGCGGTGACGCACAGCACGCGACCTCCGCTGGTCAGCACTTGGCCGGCATCGTCCAGGCGGGTGCCGGCGTGAAAGACCTTGACCGTGTCCGGGAAGTCGGCGTCCAGGCCGCTGATCGGCTTGCCGTTCTGGTAATGGTCGGGGTAGCCGCCGGCTGCGACCACGATGCCCAGCGCCACGCGCGTATCCCAGTCGAGCCTGACCTGCGCCAGCCTGCCGTCCAGGCAATCGAGCAGGACCTGGACCAGGTCTGACTTCAGCCGAAGCATGATCGGCTGGGTTTCCGGATCGCCGAAGCGGACGTTGAACTCCAGCACCTTCGGTCCATCAGCGGTCAGCATCACGCCAGCGTAGAGAAAGCCGGTGAACGGCGCGCCCTCGGCCGCCATCCCGGCCAGGGTCGGCTCGATCACCTCGTGGAGGATGCGCGCATGGATGGCCTCATCGACCACCGGCGCGGGCGAGTAGGCGCCCATGCCGCCGGTATTCGGTCCAAGGTCGCCGGCGTCGCGGCGCTTGTGGTCCTGGCTGGTCGCCATCGGCAGGCCAATGCGGCCATCAGCAATGACGATGAAGCTGGCTTCCTCGCCGACCAGAAACTCCTCGATCACCACCCGATGGCCGGCGGCGCCGAAAGCCGAACCGGACAGCATGTCTTCCAAGGTGGACCGGGCGTCTTCGGCTGTCTCGGCGATGACCACGCCCTTGCCAGCGGCCAGGCCGTCGGCCTTGAGCACCAGCGGCAGGGACATCGCCTCGATCGCGGCCAGGCCCGCTTCGACCGAGCTGACCGTCGCGTGGCCCGCGGTGGGGATGCCGTGGCGGTTCATGAAGGCCTTGGCATAGGCCTTGGAGGACTCCAGCTGCGCCGCCGCGGCGCTGGGGCCGAAGCACTTCAGGCCGGCGCCGACAAAGCGATCGACCACGCCCGCGGCCAGCGGCGCCTCCGGCCCGACAATGGTCAGGCCGACGCCTTCGGCCTGCGCCAGGGCGAGCAGGCCGTCGATATCGTCCGCGGCCACCGCTACGTTGCGCAGGCCCGGCTCGATGGCGGTGCCGGCATTGCCCGGCGCCACCAGCACCTCGCTGACCAGCGGAGACCGGGCGGCTTTCCAGGCCAGCGCATGCTCGCGCCCGCCGCCGCCGATGACGAGGATCTTCATGGCTGCTATAGATTGAGGGTTGACGTGATGATTGTAGTGGATGGGGGCAGAGGGGTAGAAGGAAGAGGGAAGAGGGGGAATCTCACAGCCCAAACTGAGGCCCGGTACAGGTTTTTCCTCTCCCTTCTTCCCTCTCCCCCTCTCCCCGGTCAATGCTTGAAATGCCTCCTCCCCGTCATCACCATCGCGATGTCGTGGGCGTTGCAGGCATCGATCACTTCCTGGTCCCGCATTGAGCCGCCGGGCTGGATGACGGCGCGGATGCTTTGCCTGGCCGCGGCTTCGATGCTGTCGGCAAAGGGGAAGAAGGCATCCGATGCCATGACCGCGCCGGCCAGGCCCAGGCCCGCGTCCGCGGCCTTGAGCGCGCCGATGCGGGCGGCGTCGACCCGGCTCATCTGGCCGGCGCCGATGCCGACGGTGGCCCGGTCGCGGGCGTAGACGATGGCGTTGGAGCGGACCAGGCGCACGACCCGCCAGGCGAAATCCAGATCGGCCAGTTCGGCCTCGGTCGGGGCGCGGCGGGTGACGACGTCCAGCGTCGGCGCGGCCTCCGCATGATCGGCTTGCTGGACCAGCCAGCCGCCGTCGATGGCGCGAAGTTCCAGGCTTGCCGGCGCGCGGTCGGCCGGGGTCAGTACCCGCAGATTCGGCTTGGCGGCCAGAACGGCCAGGGCCTCCGGCGCAACCGCGGGCGCCAGGATCACCTCCACAAAGCCGGCCAGCACGCGCTCGGCCAGCTTAGCGTCCAGCGGACGGTTGAAGGCGATGATGCCGCCGAAGGCCGAGGTCGGATCGCAGGCCAGGGCCTTTGCCCAGGCCTCGTCCAGGCTGGCGCCGAGGGCGGCCCCGCAGGGATTGGTGTGCTTGACGATGACGCAGCCCGGCGCTTCCCCGAGTGCGGCCACACCCGACCAGGCCGCGTCGGCATCCAGCAGATTGTTGTAGGACAGCGGTTTGCCCTGCAAAGGCCGGGTCGCGGCCAGACCTGCCGGGGCCTGTTCGCGGCTGCGATACAGGGCCGCGGCCTGATGCGGGTTCTCGCCGTAGCGCAGCCGCTCGACCCGCTCCAGCGTCAGGTCCAGCCGCGCCGGCAGCTCGGTCTCGTCCAGGCTTTGTTGCAGATAGCGGCTGATCTGGCCGTCGTAGGCCGAAGTATGGGCAAAGGCCTTGGCCGCGAGCCGACGGCGACCGGCCTCATCCGGCAGCCCGGGCAGCGCTTCGATGATCGACCCGTAATCGGCCGGGTCGCAGACCACCGCGACATCGGCGTGGTTCTTGGCGGCCGCACGCAGCATCGCCGGCCCGCCGACGTCGATCTGCTCCACCGCCTCGGTCAGGCTGCAGCCCGGCTTTGCCACCGTTTGCGCGAAGGGGTAGAGATTGACCACGACCAGATCGATCGGCGCGATGCCTTCGCGTTCGAGCACCTCGGCGTCCTGGCTGCGGCGCGCCAGGATGCCGCCATGGATGCGTGGATGCAGGGTCTTGACCCGCCCGTCCATGATTTCGGGAAAGCCGGTGTGGGTCGATACTTCGGTGACGGCGATACCGGCTGTATCCAGCAGCCGCGCCGTGCCGCCGGTGGAGAGAATATGCCAGTCGGCCTCGATCAGTGCCCGCGCCAGATCGACCAGGCCGGTCTTGTCCGATACGCTGAGCAGGGCGATGCGATGGGCGGGCTTCGTCATGAGCTTGCGATTCCTGATGGCGAATGGCCGGACTCGGGCCTCGCGCTCACTCCAGCCCGTAGCGCTGCAGCCGGCTGCGCAGGGTGGCGCGGGTAATGCCGAGAATACGGGCAGCCTGCGATTGATTGCCGCCGGTGTGTTCGAGCACGCTGCGAATCAGCGGCAGCTCCACCTCGCTCATGATCAGACTGTGCAGGTTGTCCGGCGGCGTCGAGCCCATGTCGGCGAGGTACTGGTTGACGACGCGCGCGACAAACTCGCGCAGACAGGGGGGCTCTGGATGTGCTTTCGCGTTCAAGGCTGGCGGCTCTCTGACTGACCGCGCCGGCCGACGGTCGGCGCGACGAACCGTCTAGGTTAGCACAGCGGCTGCCGCCACGGGCGGCTTCAGAAGAAGCGGAAGTCGAAGCCGGACGGTTCGGTAGTGCCGACTACGAATTCCACAATCACCGGCACCAGCAAGCCCGGCGTGAGCCCGCGATCCGTATCCACGTCGGCCCCGAGATACTCTTCCGGCAGCAGCCGGCGAGCGCCCAGGACCTGCTGACTCGGGTCGTACAGGCGAATCTCCAGTACCGGCCAGCGCACCGGCCGGTTGCCGCCGTTGCGCAGCGTGGCACTCAGGATGATGGCGTCGTCCAGGCTGGGGTGACGATGCATGTCGCGACTGACGACCTGGATGCGTTCGGCGTCGTCGATAACGCCGGCCGTCGCATCCCGATCGCCGGCGAATGGCAGCAGTCGGCCGTTTTGTTGCCAGCTCAGCAACAGCTGGACGGCCAGGATGACACCCAGCACCAGGCTGCCGATGGCCCAACCCGGGTGCGCGCGCGGCGCTGGCGACAGGTCACCGAATCCGGACAGGTCCAGCGGCCCGTCACTGTGCGCGGCCTCATCCAGTGGGTCGAGCGTGACGCCCGGCAATTCCGGCTGCATCATTGCCCGGTATTGCAGCAGCGGTGGCATGCCCTGGCCTTTCAGCGGTGCCTGGCCGGAATTGGGGTGCTCGGCGAACAGCTCGGCCAGGGCGTTGAAGGTTTTTCCGCAGTGGCCGCAGCGGACCACGCCCGCCGCTTCCGCCAACTGGCCCGCGCTGAGGGCGTAGACCGAGTGACAGCTCGGGCAGCGGGTGAACACGGACGCGAATCAGGAGCCGGACGGGCCGGTCAGCTGGATGAAGCGGACCAGTTCGTCGCCGAAGCGCTGGCGAATGATGGCTTCGCGCTCGTCAATATCGGCCAGTGCTTCGCGCAGCCGCCGCATGTCCTGGCGAGTCTCGTCGATGGAGTCGTTCAGCGCACTCGGGACGATTTGCCCTTCGCGGGTCAACTGGGCCGCTCGTCCGACCAGGTTCTCGAACCGGCTCGAGGCCTGCCGCAGCGAGGCGCGAATGGCGCCGCGCTGGCTGTTGAGTGCGGTCAGTTGGACATTGAGCGCGTTGCTGATGTCTTCTTCGCTGCTGTAGGAGGCCAGCAGCAGGCGGTCGCGGGTGTCCTGCGAGCGCTGTTCGGCCTGGCGTTCCGCGTCCAGTGCCATCCGCACGTCGCGGGCCGCGCGCTCTTCCGGCGTCAGCGCCGGCGCGATCCGCTCGCGGACCTGGCCGTCGGGGCCCATGCGGTCAAAGCCGCGCTGCGCATATTCGGGCGGCACGGCGTGGCCGTAGTGGATCTCACCTCGATCATCCACCCAGCGGTAGACGGTCTGCGCCATGGCGCTGGTGGTCAGCAGCATGGTCACAGCAATGGTCAGGATACGCAGCATCATCGCCCCCTTCAGACTCCGTAGCGCGTTCGGTAGTTCATCATCGCGGCCAGCGTTTCCGGTGCGGCGTCGCGTTCGCCCAGCCAGGCGATCAGGTCGTCAAGCGAGGCCACGCTGATCACCGCCAGGCCGTGATCGCGCACCTCCTCGACGGCCGATCGCTGCGCCTGGCCGCGTTCCTGGCGATCCAGCGCGATCGCGACCGCCACGGGCTCGGCGCCGGCCGCGCTGATCAAGGCCCGCGATTCCGTGACCGAAGTGCCCGCCGAGATCACATCATCGACGATCAGTACCCGGCCGCGCAATTCGGCGCCGACGATCAGGCCCCCTTCGCCATGATCCTTGGCTTCCTTGCGGTTGAAGGCCCAGGGCAGGTTGCGGCCGTGGTCGCGGTGCAGGCTGATGGCAATCGCCGCGGCCAGCGGAATGCCCTTGTAGGCGGGGCCGAACAGCATGTCGATCCTGACGTCGCTGGCGGCAATGGCAGCGGCGTAGCAGCGCGCCAGACCATCCAGCCCGACCCCGTCATTGAACTGGCCGGCATTGAAAAAGTAGGGGCTGACCCGGCCCGACTTGAGGGTGAACTCGCCGAAGCGCAGCGCCTGATAGCGCAGCGCCAGGTCGAGAAAATCGGCGGTCCAGGAGGTCGGCATGGCCTTATTGTAGGGGAAAGCGCGCCTTGATCCAGATCAACCGCCCCGGCTTTAGGTCGCTGCTAAGATCAGCTCGGATCAACCGACCAGGCCGCTGGACATCAGGATCATGGCGCACTCAGGCGCGGTCGTGTTCAGCGCGACCGGGATTACCAAGACCTACATCATGGGTGAGGTCACCATCCACGCCCTGCGCGGCGTGGATCTGGAACTGATGGCCGGGGAGCTGGTGGTGATGCTGGGCGCCTCGGGCTCGGGCAAGTCGACCCTGCTCAACATCATGGGCGGGCTCGATACCCCCAGCGGCGGCCGGCTGATCTACCGCGACATTGACTTGAGCCGGGCCGGTGAGCGCCAGCTGACCGAGTTCCGGCGCGACCATGTCGGCTTCGTATTCCAGTTCTACAACCTGATTCCCTCGCTGACCGCGCGCGAGAACATCGCCATCGTCACCGACATCGCGCGGTCGCCGATGCGCCCGGAAGAAGCGCTGGAGCTGGTCGGCCTGGCCGAGCGCATGGACCACTTCCCCTCGCAGCTGTCCGGCGGTGAGCAGCAGCGGGTAGCCATCGCCCGGGCGATCGCCAAGCGACCGGCCCTGCTGCTCTGCGACGAGCCGACCGGCGCCCTGGATTCGCGCACCGGGGTCAAGGTGCTGCAGGTGATCGAACGGATCAACGAGGAAATCGGCACGACCACGGCGATCATCACCCACAACGCCGTAATCGGCGAGATGGCCGACCGGATCATCCGCCTGAAGGACGGCCGTGTCGATACGGTCGACAACAACCCGCGCCGACGCGATCCGGCCGATCTGGCCTGGTAGGCATGCAGGCGCTGAACAGCAAGCTGCTGCGCGATCTGGCCGGCCTCAAGGGCCAGGTCGCCGCAATCGCGGTGGTCATCGCCGCCGGCGTCATGACCCTGATGATCGCGGTGACCTCGCTGGATGCGATCCGCCTGTCGATGGAGCGCTTCTACGCCAGCCACCAGCTGGCCGATCTCTGGGCCTCGGTGACCCGCGCGCCGGAAGCCGTGGCCGAGCGCCTGCGCGAGATTCCCGGCATCGATCGGGTCGAGACCCGCGTGGTCGCACCCGTGCGCCTGGAAGTGCCGGGCTACGCGGATCCGATTCGCGGCCAGATCCTGTCGATTCCGGACGGCCGCCAGCCGCTGCTGAACCGGCTGGCGCTCCGGGCCGGCAGCCTGCCCGAGTCTGGCCGGGGCGATCAGGTCGTGGTCAGCGAGCCCTTTGCCGAAGCCCATGGCTTGCAGCCCGGCGATGAGCTCAAGTTGATCGTGCGCGGCCGCTACGAGCGGCCGCGGATCAGCGGCATCGCGCTGTCTCCGGAGTTCGTCTACCAGGTGGGGCCGAACGACCTGCTGCCTGACTACGAGCGCTATGCGGTGATGTGGATGAACCGCCGCGCCCTGGGCAACGCCTTTGGTCTGGACGGCGCCTTCAACAGCGTGCTTGCCAGCGTCCAGGCCGGTGCCAGCCCGGAGGAGGTCATCGACCACATCGACCGGGTGCTCGCCCCCTACGGCGGCATCGGTGCGCACGATCGCGATGACCTGATCTCGCACCGCATGCTGAGCGAGGAGATCGACCAGCTCAAGGTCACTGCCGTCGTCCTGCCGGCCGTGTTTCTCGGCGTGTCCGGGTTCCTGCTGAGCGTGCTGATGGGCCGCATCATCCAGACCCAGCGCCAGCAGATCGCCGTGCTCAAGGCCTTCGGCTACCGCGACGTCGAGCTGGCCAGGCACTACGCCCTGCTGACGGCCCTGATCGTCGCCGTCGGCGTGGCGCTGGGGATCCTGTTCGGGATCTGGGCGGGTGAGGCCATGGCCGCGCTCTATGCCGAGTATTTCCGGTTTCCGGAGACGGTGACCCGCCTGCAGGGCCGCGTCGTCGTGCTGGCAATCGCGGTTTCGGCCCTGACCGCCGGTTTCGGCACCTTCCGCGCTGTCGCCCGCGCCGTGCGGCTACCCCCGGCCGAGGCGATGCGCCCACCGGCGCCGGAGCAGTTCCGCCAGGGCTGGTTCGACCGCAGCACGCTCGGCCGTCGGCTGGCCCAGACCACCCGCATCATCCTTCGCAATCTGGACCGGCATCGCTTCAAGAGCGCGATGACCGTCTGCGGCATTGCCCTGTCGGCCTCGCTGCTGGTGCTGGGCAGCTACCAGTTCAACGCGGTCCAGAACATGATCGACCTGCAGTACCGCAAGGTGCTGCGGATGGACACCCACTTGAGCTTTGTCGAGCCGACCTCGAAGCGGGTCCTGGCCGAACTCGCCGCGCTGCCCGGCGTACATCATGCCGAGGGTTATCGACAGGTGCCAGTGCGCTTGAGCAACGGCCACCTGAGCGAGCGCAACGCGATTCTGGGACTGGCCGAGCGGCCGGAGCTGCGCGGCCTGATCGACCGCGCGGGCCGACCGATCGAGCTGCCCGCCGACGGGCTCTACATGACCCGCTTCCTGGCCGATCGGCTGGGGCTCGAGATCGGCGACAAGGTCCGGGTCGAGCTGCTGGAGGGCGCCCGGCGCCAGCTCGAGCTGCCGCTGGCCGGCCGGGTCGACGAACCGCTGGGGGTGAGCGCCTACATGCGCATCGAGCGGCTCAATGCCCTGATGCGCGAAGGCCCGGCGATCAGCGGCGCCTGGCTGATGACCGACCCTGCCGCCCGACCCGATCTCTACGACCGGCTCTGGGAGGCCTCGCGAGTGGCCGCCATCGGCCTGATCGCCGAGGCCGAGGACGGATTGCGCGGCTACATGGAAGACACCGTGCTGACGATGATGGCAGTCCTGCTGCTGCTGGCCGGCTCGATCACCTTCGCCCTGGTCTACAACAACGCCCGCATCGCCTTTGCCGAGCGCGCCCGCGAGCTGGCCACCCTGCGCGTGCTCGGCTTCTCGCGCGCCCAGGTCGGCTGGGTGCTGGTCGGCGAGATCCTGCTGCTGACCCTGCTGGCGATTCCGCTGGGCTGGGCCTTCGGCACGCTGTTCGCCTGGCTGCTCAGCCTGGCCTTCAGCATGGACATGTTCCGCATCCCCTTCCACATCACCCACCAGACCTATGCCTTCGCTGCCGCCGGCGTGCTGGTCGCCTCGCTGCTGTCGGTGATTCTGATTGCGCGGCGACTGCGCGAGCTGGATATGGTGGCGGCCTTGAAGGGGGTGGAGTGACTTTATTTGGGGAGAGAGGGGGGAGAGGGAAGAAGGGAGAGGGAAAAGACGCCTAACTGGGGATTGCGGGGTCTCGAGTAGGTCGGCCCCACGTGGCCGACGGACGATGCCTGCCGAAGCCTGACATCGTTGGGGTG
>JBJHCC010000065.1:0-17144 GCA_050485825.1 Gammaproteobacteria bacterium | reverse complement strand
CCTGGCTCTGCCCGTTGGCCTGAACCGTGACCAGGGCCACCCCGGCCACATCGCGCCGGTAGACGCCCTGCTGGGTACCGGGGTTGGTCCCCGGCCAGATCACCTCGACCGAGCCGATGTAGTGAACTCGCTCGGTGACCGTATTGCCGGAGAGCTCGCGCCTGAGCACCCGCGCCCGGTCCGCCCCGTAATGAAACTCCGTGTGCCGGCTGCCACGGCTGACCCGGCGCACATGATCGTGGTTGGTGTAGACAATGCGCCGGTCGATGACGCCGCCGACCAGGTCCTGCAGCACATTGCCGTTGGCATCGTACTGGAAGCTGCGGTTGCCGGCCTGGGTGACCGCGTGCGGGCGGGCGCTGCCGTAGCTGTAGTTCTGGTGGCTGCTCAGGGCGCAGCTCAAGCTCGAGCCCGGCACGTCGGACTTGCACAGGATATTGCCCGAGAGGTCGTAGCGCAGGCGCTGCTGTGCGCTCCAGGCGCCCGTGCCCTGCCGCGCCTCGGTCAGGGGTCAGGCGATTGCGGCCATCATGGGAGAACCGCTCCTGGTGGCTGGTACGCAGATCCCAGCGCTCCATCAGGCGGTCGAGCTGGTCCCAGAGCAGCTTCTGGTTCTGGGCGACCTGCGCGCCGGCGCTGTCGATCAGGTCGGTCAAGCGACCCATGATTGGGTCAAAGACCCGCAGAAGTTCCATGCCGTTGCCCAGCACGGCGCGAGTGACATTGCCCCGCGCATCCATGTGGGTGACGGTCCAGTACACCTGGCCCTGGCCGCCCTCGCGGGCTTCGCGAATCTGTTCCAGATAGCCCCGTGGGTTGTACAGATAGCGCACCCCGCGAGAGTCTCCGGAAGCATCGAAGGTCTGGAACGGCCGGCCGAACTGGTCAAAGGTGAAGCGCTCGGTGTAGCTGCGCACGAACCCGAAGGCCCCCAGGCAATGCCACAGGTTTTTCTCGGGCGCGATGGCCAGGGACGGTTTGCGGTCGTCATGGATCGGGCAGCGGCCAACCAGGTCCGAACCGCCGTGCTTCTTCAGCTCGATGGCCCCTGGACCAGACGCACAATCGAGACTTTCGTTTTCAGGCGGGTGACCTGTTGTTCGGGCATACGGGACGTAGCCGGGGCTCCTCCAAAAACCTGTCATTACGACTATGCGCTGTACTTGTGACAGCGTAGACGCATATTGCAAGCAGCAATCCCGAATGGAGGGTTTACATGGAGCACAACCCAGCTACCAAGACTCAGCACCACGGAGTTTCCAGAACGGCTCGCCGACCCGCGCAAGGAGCGCAAGCTCATCCAGAAAGCCCTGGCCGAGCGGGTCGGTGTGCATGTTACCCAGATCCAGCGCTACGAGAACGGCTCCGGGCAGCCCACTCTCGACGAAGTCCGCTGGCTGGCGGTCGCGCTGTCGGTTAACGTGGATACGCTGGTCTTTGACAAGGACGAACGCGGCCCGGATGATGAGCCAAGATTGCCGTTCGAGGCCGTGCGCGGGTTTTCGGATGAAGAAAAGCAGGTCGTCAAGACCCTGCTCGAAAGCCTCATCCTCAAGCACGACGCCAGCCGCTTCCAAGGCCAGCCCGGCCGCTAAACGAGGTCGACCATGGCAACCGCCAAAGAAGCCGCCCGCAGTGGCCGGGTCGTCTCCCTGGAGGAAGCCAAGCGCCGTTTGCTCAATGAAAATTGAGTGGACCGAGCCAGCTCTGGCCGATCTCACCCACATTCGCGACTACATCGCCGAAATTTCGCCGATCTGCGCCGATTAATTCGTCCGACGGATTTTCAACGCCACCGACTAGCTGGTGGATTTTCCACGCATCGTCCGTGAGGCCCCGGAGGCCAGCGATGTGCCCGCGGAGGTCCGCGAGCTGATCCACCAGGGTTACCGGATCGTCTACGGGATCGTGGTCGGCCACGTCCAGATCCCATCGGTCATTCACGCCACCAGGGAGCCTCTGAACAATAGTGATCCGGCAGTCCTGTCAGCCCTCCGCTGGCGGCGCCAGCCCGGCCACACCCGAACTGCGGTACTGGGCGACGCAGCTGTCGCCGCCGAAGCACATGAAACTGTCAATCGCCAGCAACAGATCCACGCAGGCAGCACCCGACAGGCTGTAGCCGGGGTACTCGCCGGTGCCGCCAGCCGGGGCGCGCAGCGCGACCGTGAAAGTAGGACTGCTGAGCTCCCTCGACCCATCGGTGCGGCTGGCGGCCACACCGATCATGAGGTTCAGATCCCGCTGCTGCCGGTTGGTCACCGACCAATGCAGCATGCAGTGCGCCTCATCACCATAGCCGCCCTCGCCGCGGACTTCGACGATCACGTTGGCGCCGCGGGCGCCGGAGACTGCCATCCCGCCGGCAGCGTCGTCCTGTCCCCCGCAAGCTGCCGTCCCGGCAAGGATGGCCACTGCCAGCACGACTGCACCTAACTTCTTCATTTCCACACTCCTGATGGGTTCCGAAAACCGATGGACTCTTTGATCGAAACGAGATTGCGGGGATTTTCTGTTCATGGATGGACTTCCGGTTTCCGGTTTCCGGTTTCAGGTTTCAGGTTTCAGGTTTCAGGTTTCAGGTTTCAGGTTTCAGGTTTCGGGTTTCAGGATTCAGGATTCAGGATTCAGGATTCAGGGGGTTGGAATTGGAGGGGCTGCAGTGCTGCGCTACTTTTTGTAAATACTGCATCGTTGCGGTATGATTCGGGGATGAACATGCGCGCCTCCAATCGTCAGGCCTCGTCGTCCGTTGCTCTGGCGGGCGATGTCCCGGCTGATATCAGCGGCGCCGTGTCGGCGGCGCTCAACATCCTCGATCAGTGGCAGCTCGATCGCGCCCGCCAGTGCGCGATGCTCGGCATATCGGAGCGGTCCTGGTACGACTGGAAGCGCCGGGCGCCGGCACGTATCAGCGGCGATTCGCTGGAACGCGTGTCCTACATCCTCGGCATCTGGAAAGCGCTGCGCTTGCTGCTGCCGGATCGTGACGGCTACAAGCGCTGGCCGCAGCTGCCCAACCAGGCGCCCCTGTTTGCCGGCCGGCCGCCGATCGAGCGCATGAGCGCAGGCCAGGTCGGCGATCTTTACGCCGTGCGCGACTGGCTGGATGGCTGGCGCGGCGATTGATCCGGCCATCATGATTCCGGCCCGCCGGGAGCGCTGGCCCCGCGCTTTCCGCATCGTTCCCAGTCATTTCCCGCCGATCGACCTGTTCGAGGAAGTCGCCGATCCGGCCGATCTCGAGGCCGTCCATGCCGTCGAATCCCTGACCAACCCGCGCCTGCGCGACCAGATCGGGGTGCTGCAGCTGGTACCGGCAGTAGACCGCATCAGCGGGCCCGGGACCTCGGTCATCATGGCTGCCTTCACCCACCCCAATCGCGCCGGCTCGCGCTTCTCGCCCGGCGACTACGGCGTGTACTACGCCGCCGCCGACCAGGACACGGCCATCGCCGAAACCCGCTACCACCGCGAGCGCTTTCTGCGCCTGCAGGACATCGGCCCGCAGCGCTTGCAGATGCGCGTGTACGTCGGTTCGGCCGAGGCCGACTGGATCGATCTGCGCGGCCTGTCGGGCCGGCTTCCTGAGCTTTACCATCCGGACGACTACAGCGCCAGCCAGGCCTTCGGCCGCGAGCAGCGCGAACACGGCGCCGACGGCCTGCTCTACGACAGCGTCCGCCGGCCGGGCGGTCAATGCCTGGCCGCCTTCCGCCCGCGCGTGCTCAAGCCCGTGCGCCAGGGCTCGCACCTGGAGTACTACTACGACGGCCAGCGCATCAGCCACATCGCCCGCCTGACCGAGCTGACCATCGATCAGGCGCGCTGAGCCCGCAGCACCTGCTCCAGCATCTCGATCTTGCCCGCATCGCCACGCGTATCTTCGGAATGCAACGCTGCGATGGCCCGATAGGCCACGATCCAGTCGGCAGGATGCGACAGTGGCACGCCGCAGTGCCGGCGCCAGACCCGCGTCGGAATTCGGATAAAGCCCTCGGGCGCGGCAATCGCAAAGCGTCCAATGATTTCAATGACGCTTGATTCGGCCGCGACCTTGAGCAGATAGGCGCTGGGATACAGCGGCGAAGGGCCGAAGGCTTGCATCGCATGCCCAGCCAGCGCATGCCGCACCGCCTGCTCATCCGCCTCGGTCAGCACATCCCAATCGCATGGGCTGATCGGAAAACCCAGGCAATACAGCAGGCCGCTGCCACCCAGCGCGTGCTTGATGCCGGCCCGCTGCAGCGCGGACGAGACGGCCAGCAGGCTGTCCCAGCCCGGCGGCCTCGGCTGCTGGGCATTCAACGAGTCGGGGCCCCGCCTGGCCATCAGCGACGAAGCCTTTGCAACAGCAGCACCGCGGCGACCACCAGCGCAATCGCCAGACCCTCCCGCAAGCCCAGTGCGTCCCCCAGAAATACCCAGGCCAGGATCGCGATCTGCGGCAGCATCGCGTTGTTGATCACCCCGGCCTCGGTCGCGCTCAGCTGAGCCAGGGCACGATTCCAGAGCACGAAGGCTAGTGCGGTGTTGACCACCGCCAGCCACGCGATCAGGGCCAACTGCCGGAGATCCAGCGTAGGCAGCGGTTCCAGCACCAGCCCCGCGGCCAGCAGCACCAACGATCCAGCACCCATGCTGACCAGTGTGATCAACGCCGCCGGATGACGGCCGCGCCGATTGATCGCCCGACCGGCCACTGCGCTACAGGCATTGGCGACCAGACAGAGCAGCCCCAGCGCAATACCGATGTTCGCTCCATGCGCCAGCGCGTCGAACCCGAAATACAGCAGCACGCCGCTCAGACAGAGCGCCAGGGCCATGCTGTGCCGCCAGGACAGACGCTCGCCGAGCAGGGCGAAACCCAGCAGCGCAATCAGCAGCGGCGACAGGTTCAGCATCAAACTCAATCCGGTGGCTGGCAGATGAACCAGCGCCATGAACTGCGCCCCCTGCGTAATCGCATACAGCAGCACGCCGTAGCCGAGCAACGCCAGCCAGTCGCGCGCAAGCAGCGGCTGCTGCGGGCTGGCCCGTCGAAAGCGCAATGCAAAGGGCAGCAGACACAGGAAGCCGAGGACATAGCGCAGACCGGCAAAGGTCAAAGGCGGCAGAGTCTCCAGCCCCCATTTGATCAGAACCCACGAAGTGCTCCAAAGGAAAGTAACAAACAGGGCGAGCAAGACGGCATTGCGATGGAGATGAGACTGGGACATGACGGCTCTCCGGAAGTGGACAAATCAGGCGCGCAAACGCGCACCGACCTGTCTCCTCCGGGCTTTTATCCCTTGAGATGCCTGCCCTGGGCCGAACAATTCATGAAATGTTCGGGCTAGTGGGCTTTATGTGGCGCTCGGCCCAGACCTGCCCCGCAGCGGAACCCTAGCCACCCTCATCGGTCGACGAAACTGAAGCGTAGGCGCAATGAGGCTGCCGCGTCAACGGCCTGCCGTTCTGGTTAGCACCATCATTCAGTTCTCCTTCCATCTCACCCAGTTTCGGTTGATCTTCGCCGTGAGCTGATCAGCAATCGGGGCAGTTCCCGCCCAAGGCGCCTCTGACCAATGAGGCTCAGCAACAGGCAGTGATCAATAGCGAGGCCGGGCGCTCGCTGTCGGGCCAAAGCGGCTCGTCGATACGGGCGAGCGAAAATCCCTGGCCGACCAGCAGCTCGACCCAGCCGGAAAGCGTCCGATAGAACCAGGGCGCCGGCTCGCCGTAACCCTCGCCGCAGCCCGCCCAGCTGCCCTCGACCCAGCCGTCCCGGTAGCCGGCCTCATGGCCCGCGGACCAGGGGTGCAGAGTCTGGATCAGCAGTCGTCCGCCGGGGCTTAACAGCGTATGCAGGTTGCCCAGACAGCGCCGTACCGACGCATCGCCCAGCAGCGAAAAATTGCAGACGGCAAGCTCGAAGCGCTGCTCGCCAAGCGCCGTTCCAAGCTCAGCGTAATCGACCACCCGATACTCACCCGGCCCGGCCGCGCGCGCTGACTCGATCAACGCCGGCACCGCATCGACGCCAAGCACCGAAAGACCCTGCGCAGACAGCGCGCGGACCAACCAGCCTTCGCCGCAGCCCACGTCCAGAACTTTCGCCGGGCGCTCGCGCAGCACCGCCTCGATCACGGCGCGGTCGGTAACCGCC
Source organism: Gammaproteobacteria bacterium (assembly GCA_050485825.1). Lineage (GTDB taxonomy): Bacteria > Pseudomonadota > Gammaproteobacteria > Xanthomonadales > Wenzhouxiangellaceae > Wenzhouxiangella. The sequence continues at coordinate 10,996 of JBJHCC010000065.1, read as the reverse complement.
CGCCGGCTCGCGATCGACCCGGCGCGCACGCTGCTGGCCCAGGGCGCCGCGTTTTCGGCCCAGCGCTGGAGAATGGCCTGCTCCTGTTCGTTTGCCTCTCCGCCCGCCATGATTTTTCCGTCAACCACGTGCCCAGACCAGCGCCAGGACGCCGATCAAAAACAGCACCAGCCAGGACCAGTGCTTGCCGCGAGTCAGCAGCAGCGGCAACAAGCCCGACACGATCGCGGTCACGCCAATGATCCGCGCGGCATCGGTGGCGGCGAAATCGTCCCGAGCCATCGCCAGCAGCAGCGCGGCCATGCCCCACCAGGCCACGGTCGTGATATGCCAGGCAAAACGCAGCGTCTGCCGGGTGAATTCGGTACCGCCGAACAGACGCGGCAGATCCTCGCGCCGAAACAAGCGAATCAGAATGTAGCGCTCGCCCAGCACCGAATGCGCCAGGCCCAGCAGGAAGAACAATAGTGCGGCGACATAGAGCATGTTACGAAACCCCTGACCAATGATGCTCGAACAATCAAGCCCTCCGATCCACCATCCTGCCAGAATCCGCCAGCCGGTTGTGCGCCAACACTCGGGCGAACCGCAGCTTCCGTGCCGAAGCCCCCCATCGACCGTCGGGGACGTGGCCCCGACCTACCCGGTGCCGGTCGAGACCTCGAACATCGGATCGGGCACCGAGTAGGTCGGCCCCACGCGGCCGACGGACCATGCGTGCCAAAGCCCCAACATCCCCCATCGGGGACGTGCCCCCGACCCGATGCCGGTCGAGACCTCGAACATCGGATCGGGCACCGAGTAGGTCGGCCCCACGCGGCCGACGGACCATGCGTGCCAAAGCCCAACATCCCCCATCGGGGACGTGCCCCCGACCCGGTGCCGGTCGATGCCTCGAAGAAACGGTGAGGCAAAGAAATCGTCACTGGCCAAACCTCGCGGAAACGCGCTAACCTGATCGCCCCTTTTCGCGGAGCCCACTCATGATCGGATACGTCACCCTCGGCACCAACGACCTGCCGCGCGCAGCCGCTTTCTACGACGCCTTGATGGCCGAACTGGGCGCCGGGCGCTTCATGGAGCATGAGGGCTACTTCATCGCCTGGGCCACCGGCCCCGACGCGCCGGGACTGTCGGTCACCCGTCCCTTCGACGGCCAGCCCGCCACGGTCGGCAACGGCGTCATGGTCGCCCTGCAGGTCGACTCGCCCGACGCCGTCAACCGAGTCCACGCCAAGGCCTTAAGCCTGGGTGGCAAGGATGAAGGCGCGGCCGGACCTCGACCCGAAATGCCCGGCTTCTACGCCGGCTACTTCCGTGACCTGGACGGCAACAAGCTCAACGTCTTCTGCTTCAGCGGCGGCGAATGATCGCGGCCCTGAACATCAGGGCAATCGTCGTCGATCCAGTCGGCTCCAACCGGAGGAATCGCATCATGCCAGCCACGCTCAGACATTGGACGACCCTGGCCCTCACCACGCTGCTTTGGGCCAACTTGGCCCAGGCGGAGGTCAGCTGGCCGCGGGTAGCGATTTCGGCCGACGGCGTGCCGATCAGCTACGAAGTCCACGGCGGCGGTGACCTGACCCTGGTATTCATCCACGGCTGGAGCTGCGACAGCCGCTACTGGCGGGCCCAGCTGGGCCACTTCGCCGCCAGCCATCAGGTCATCACCCTCGACCTGGCCGGCCACGGCCATTCCGGCCTGCAGCGCGAGCAGTACAACATGTCGGCCTTCGGTGAGGATGTGCGCGCCGTGGTCGAGGCAGTGGGCGCCGAGCGGGTCATCCTGATCGGCCACTCCATGGGCGGCGCGGTCAGCCTGGCCGCAGCGGCAGCCATGCCTGAGCGCGTCGCAGCCATCGTCGGCGTCGACACCTTTCAGGACCTGAGCCAGACCCTGAGCCCGGAAGAAGTCGAGGCCTGGGTAGGGCCGCTGCGCGCCGATTTTGCCGGTAACGTGGGACCCTTCGTCGCCGGCATGTTTATCGATGCCACCGAGGCCGCCCTGCGCGACTGGGTCATCGCCGACATGAGCACCGCACCGCCGCAGGTGGCGGTGAGTGCCATGCAGCAGCTGTTCGAGACCTCCGGCGATCCGGCCACTCTGGCTGTCCTGCGCGAACACGACATCCCCGTGGTCACGATCAACGCCGATCTCTGGCCGACCAATACCGACGGCAATGCGGAAAAACTGCCGGGCTTCCAGGCCATCATCCTGTCTGGCACCGACCACTTCCTGCACATGGCCCAGCCCGAGGATTTCAATCGCGCCCTTGCTCGGGTGATCGGCAATCTGTAACCACCCGATCACCGATTTTTCGACATCGGCCGGACCATGCCGGGCTCCGGCAATCATGGACCGTCGGCCACGTGGGGCCGACCTACGGCACCTGAAACCAATCACGTCTCCGAGACATCGACCGGCACCGAGCAGGTCGGGGCCACGCCCCCGACGGACCAGGCCGGGCTCCGACACACACGGTCCGTCGGCCACGTGGGGCCGACCTACGGCACCCGAAACCAATCATGTCTCCAAGGCATCGACCGGCACCGAGTAGGTCGGGGCCACGCCCCCGACGGACCATGCCGGGCTCCGGCACACATGGAACGTCGGCCGCGTGGGGCCGACCTACGACACCCGAGACCAATCACATCTCCAAGGCATCGACCGGCACCGAGTAGGTCGGGGCCACGCCCCCGACGGACCATGCCGGGCTCCGACACACACGGTCCGTCGGCCACGTGGGGCCGACCTACGGCATCCGAGGCCAATCATGTCTCCGAAACATCGACCGGCACCGAGTAGGTCGGGGCCACGTCCCCGACGGACCATGCCGGGCTCCGGCACCCAAGGGCCGGCGACACATGACTATTGCCGATAGTCCATCAAGCCAAGCCACGCCATCCTGGCGTCTTCCCGCGCGTTGTGGTGAAGGCGCCACCACTGGCCGAACACCTCGAAGTAGCGAGCCTGGTCCGCCGGGTTCTCGAGCACGGGGCCATGCGGCTCCAGGACCCATTCAAACATCGGATCCTGCAGCATATCGACGACGGCCAGGGTCGCGTCCAGGTACTGTCGCTGGAAATCGTTATAGTCTTGCGCCAGCAGATCGCCCAGGAACGGCTGCACCACCACGTCCAGCAGATCCGGGTCCAGTTCCGTTTCCAGCTTGAGTTCCAGCAAGGCTTGCGCCTGCTCGGCGCGAAGGGCCTGGGTGCTCTCGAAATGGCTCACGGCGCCTGCCCGAACGGCGTCCAGGGCTTCTCCAAACGAACGATCGGTTCCGAGGTGGGCAAGCCCGCCCCCGAACATCGCCTGATAAAGATGAAGCGGCGGATCACGCAGCCAATCCTGGTACCAGGCCACCCGCTCTGCGATCACCTGGTGGTGGAAGCGCTCGACCCGCCCCAGGTCGCCCTCGAACTCCCGAACCAGCGCGGCCTGAATCCGCGCCGGCCAATCAGATTGCCAGGGCGCCAGGTACCACTCCGCCAGCATCGAATACAGCAAGCCCAGGGCGCTGGCCAGTTCCAGCGCTTCGCCCGTCAGTTGCTCGGCGCCCAGCAGACATTCCTCGCGGTATTCTGCTTCGAACACGAAATCGATGGCGGTGCGCTGTTCGGCATCGACCGTGTAGCCGCCCTCACAGCGCGGCATGTAGGCCCATTTGCCGACGGCGGCAAGCACGGCCCGATCGAACAGACCCGGCGGCTCCGAATGAATCACTTCGGCATCGCGAACCCAGCCGTTGGCGCCGACAGTAAACTCGACCACCACGCTGCCTTCCAGGCACATCATCCGAGCCGCATGCGGCCAGGCCGGCTGGCCACGCTCAATCGGCTCGTGCTCGCGATCCTCATAGCCTTCCGGACACGGAAAAGCCATCTCGGCCACCCCGGCCTTCAAGCCGAGGCTGACGCCCAGAAGCACGACTGCAGCCAGAATTCTCAAGCGCATCGCCAATTCCTTCTCACAGGGGGATGGCCGCAGCTTAGCCAAGCCCCCGCGCGGAATCAAGCCCTTCCAGTCTTAATCAAAGAACAGCGATTGATTGCCCAGCCGACAAATGGCCTCTCCGTCAGGGCCAAAGCAGCGCAAATACCAGCGCCGTCAGCAGGCCGAAGGCCACGCCGTCGGCAAAGTCCATCAGCTTCGCCCGCAGCGGCCGGGTGAACCAGATCTCGCGGCAGACTCCGCCGGCGGTGTGGGCCAGCAGCGCGGTGACGCCAACTATGCGAAACACCTCGCCAAAGCCCGCCCCGGCCGGCAAGGCGCTGGCGCCGACATAGGCCACGAAAAAGCTCACCACCAGGAAAAACAGCACCGTCTTGACCATGTTCAGGCCCATATTCGGCTGCGCGCCCCAGACATTCAGCACGCCCCAGGGGCCGGCCGAGTAGCGCTGCTTCGCCCATTCTTCCTTCATGTCCTTCTCGTCGATGAAGGGAAACATGTACTCCCCCGGCTCGGCTCCACTGCGCCGAACCAGCTCCATCAGCGCATCCTCCTCCGGCCAGCGCCGCACATCCGGCTTGTGATGCGGCAGCACCACCCAGGCCAGAAAGCTGGCAACAAACAGCACCACCGTCGCCACCAGAATCGGCAGCCAAAGCGCAAACACCGTCATGACCCTGTCCTCCTCGGTAAAGCCCCGTCACCCCGTCCTGCAGCCGATGTTACGCCAGGAGCGGCCGGCGATCACCCGTGCAGCCCGCAACTTCCTCTCGACACCTCGATCCACCCGCCGCAGCCCTCTCCTGGGCCTGAGAAAGGCTGCTACACTCGAATAAAGCCAGAAAGTGCCAAGCATAACTTTGCTGCGAATGCGGGCCAAGCGTCGCCACACGTGGCCCAGGCCAAGAGAACCATTGACAGGGCTTAACTCAAAGGTTAAAAATGCGGCTTCAGCGGATTTGCGCCGGCCAATTTGCGGTCCATGCCGTTTGCGACAACCGGGGCCGGTGCGAGCTTGTAGCGTTTCTCGAAGGTCTGGGCGCCAAGCTGCGTGCCCATCGCGACGGGATGCTGTACCTGCTCGACCGTTGCGCCAGCCACGGGCCGCCCGCCAACGCCGAGCAAAAGCATCACCTGGGCGATGGGATCTACGAACTGATCAGGGGCCCGCTGCGGGTGCTGTTCTTCACCGACCAAGGACGCATCATCATTTGCTCACACGGGATCATCAAGAAAACCGGCAAGGTCCCAAAGCGCGACATCATCCAGGCGACTGCGGCCCGCGATCGCTACCGGGCCGCCCGCGATCGCGGCCAGCTACAAATCATGGAGGACAATCACGATGCCCAGCCGCCGCATTGAAGAACTGTTGAACGAGGCTCGAAGGGGCGATGACTACTGGATTGCCGACGCCCAGACCGAGTTCACAGAGGGCCTTTATGCCCTGATGCAGCGCCGCAAGACCAGCAAGAGCGAACTGGCACGAAGCATCGATGTCAGCCCGGCCTACATCACCAAGATCCTGCGCGGCTCGACCAACTTCACCCTGGCCTCCATGGTGCGGCTGGTCCGCGCGCTCGACGGCCGCCTGCACCTGCGCGTCAGCGCCGCAGAAGACCGAACGCAGTGGCTGCACGACAGCTTTGGGCATCAGCCGTTCCGGCCCAGCCTTCCGACCCAGCGTTTCAGCGCGGTCGATCTTGCCGTCAACGACGGCCACCAGCACCCGGTCAGCGACGATGCAAGCCTCGCCACTGCAGCTTGAGCACTATTTTCTGGCCGAATCCTGGTGCCAGGCCGCCAGCGCCGCAGCTGTCGACCCAAACGCAGCCTGGCCGCCGCCGACGACGGAATGCTTCCATACCGACATTCAGATGTTTCGCGGCGAGCAGGACCCCAACATCTACCGGATTCAGCTTGCCATCGAAACCGTGCCAGAACCGGAAAGCCCGCTGCCCTACCAAGTCAGGCTCCAGTTCATCGGCTATTTCCAGATCGACCCGGATTTCGAACATCCCAATCGCGAACACCTGATCCAGATCAACGGCGCCTCGGTGCTGTACTCGGCTGCGCGCGATTTCCTGCTGACCCTGACCGCTCGCGGCCCCTGGGGTCCTATGATGCTGCCCACCGTCAATTTTCGGATCGGGCGTGGGCCCGAAACCAGGCAGGTAGCCGACTCCGATGACTAAAGCACCCAGTGACGACGCCGTCCAGGCCTTCATCAACCGCTGGCAAGCCGCCCACGGCAAGGAGCGCGCCAACTACCAGCTGTTCCTGACCGAACTCTGCCAGCTGCTCGCCCTGCCCGGCCCGGAACCCGCCACCGGCGACCTCGACCAGGACGCCTACGTCTTCGAACGCCGCGTCGACATCCGCCACGCCGACGGCAGCGAAACCCGCGGCTACATCGATCTCTACAAGCGCGGCCACTTCGTGCTGGAGGCCAAGCGGGTCAGCGAGGAACACGCCTCCAGCCGCTGGGACAAGGCCATGCTGCGCGCCGCAGCGCAAGCCGACACCTACATCCGCGCCCTGCCCGCCGCCGACGGCCGGCCGCCCTTCCTGCTTACCTGCGATGTCGGCAAGACCATCGAGGTCTATGCCGAATTCACCCGCTCCGGCGGCACCTACGTGCCCTTCCCGGACCCCAGAACCCATCGCATTCACTTAGAAGACCTGGCCGACCCGGCCGTCCAGCAGCGCCTGATCGGCATTTGGACCCATCCGGACGCCCTCGACCCGGCCCGCCAGGCGGCCAAGGTCACCCGGGAATTGAGCAAGACCCTGGCCGAACTGGCCCGCGCCCTGGAACGCGACGGCTATGAGGTCCAGCGCGTCGCCCATTTCCTCAAGCGCTGCCTGTTCACCATGTTCGCCGAAGACGTGAACCTGCTTCCCGAGGGTCAGTTCACCGAACTGCTGGAGCGCCTGAAAACCACGCCTGAGCACTTTTCTGATGCCATCCGCTCGCTGTGGCAGACCATGGACACCGGCGGCTACAGCGGCGTGCTCAACACCCAGGTGCTGCAGTTCAACGGCAACCTGTTCAAGGACCTGAACCCCATCCCGCTCAAGCGCGAGCAAATCGAGCTGCTAATCCGCGCCGCCCGCCACGATTGGAGCCAGGTCGAACCGGCCATCTTCGGCACCCTGCTCGAACGCGCCCTGGACCCCGGCGAGCGCCACAAGCTCGGCGCCCACTACACCCCCCGGGCCTACGTCGAGCGCCTGGTCATGCCCACCGTCATCGAACCGCTGCGGGAGGAATGGAAAGACGTCCAGGCCGCCGCCGCCACCCTGGAAAACCAGGGCAAGCACGCCCAGGCCGCGCGCGAAGTCAGCGACTTCCACCGCAAGCTCTGCAACATCCGCATCCTCGACCCGGCCTGCGGCAGCGCCAACTTCCTCTACGTCACCCTCGAGCACATGAAGCGCCTCGAAGGCGAAGTGCTCAACACCCTGAGCGACCTGGGGCCAGGCCAGCACCTGCTGGAAATGTCCGGCATCACCGTCGACCCGCATCAGTTCCTGGGAATAGAACTCAACCCCCGCGCCGCCGCCATCGCCGAAATGGTGCTGTGGATCGGCTACCTGCAGTGGCACTTCCGCACCCACGGCCACATCAACCCGCCCCAGCCCGTGCTCAAGGCCTTCAAGAACATCGAATGCCGCGACGCCGTACTGGCCTGGGACCGCATCGACTACGCCCTGCACGAAGACGGCCGCCCCGTCATGCGCTGGGACGGCAAAACCTACAAGAAAAGCCCCACCACCGGCGAAGACATCCCGGACGAAAGCGCGCAGGTGCCGGTGGAGGTGTATATCAATCCGAGGAAGGCGGAGTGGCCGGAGGCGGATTATGTGGTGGGAAATCCGCCGTTCATCGGCGCCGCCAGCATGCGCCGCGCCCTGGGCGACGGCTACGTCGACGCCCTGCGCAAGACCTGGAACGAAGTGCCCGAGTCATCGGACTTCGTCATGTACTGGTGGAACAAAGCCGCCGACCTGGCCAGAAACGGCGACATCAAACAGTTCGGCTTGATCACCACCAACAGCCTGCGCCAGACCTTCAACCGCCGCATCATCGAGCGGCACATGGACGAAAAACAGCCGCTGTCGCTGGTGTTTGCGATTCCGGATCATCCCTGGGTGGATGGGACCGACGGCGCGGCTGTGCGGATTGCGATGACGGTGGGTGCGGCAGGCGAGCAGAACGGGACGCTTGGTGTTTTGGTCAACGAACGCAAGACCGCTGATGAGACGCGAACCTTCGACGTTCGCTGGCGCGGAGGCAAGCTCCACAGCAATCTCGCAATCGGCGCGGATACCTCAGCCGCGCGGCCGCTTCAGGCAAACGCACTCCTCTCTCATGAAGGTATCAAACCTCATGGAATGGGCTTCGTAGTATCCGAAGAACAGCGGCAAAAGATTCTGGTTGCCGATGGCGAGGCGGCAGCCAACGTCATCCATCCCTACGTCAATGGTCGCGATGTAGTCCAAAGCCCGCGTAACTTCTACATCATCGATCTTTTCGGTCTTCAGCCAGAACAGGTTCGCAGCGCCTTTCCAAGCACTTATCAAAAGGTAGTCCAAGACGTTAAACCGGAGCGCGACCAAAACAACCGAGAAACGTACCGTCGAAATTGGTGGATATTTGGCGAACCTCGCCGCGAGTGGAGAACTGCTGCGCTGGGCCTTTCCACATACGTTGCGACAGTCAAAACGGCAAAACACCGCATCTTCGTTCGATTGTCTGGCGCAACGCTCGCCGACAGCAAGCTGATCTGCTTCGCGCTAGACGACGCAACTGCTTTCGGGATCCTCAGCAGCCGACTTCACAACCGATGGGCGTTGGCAACGGGAGGGTTTTTAGGTGTAGGCAATGATCCGACATACGTTAAGTCGAAGTGCTTCGAAACCTTCCCCTTCCCCGGAGCAGACGAAGCGACCGCCACGCGAATCGCCAACCTGGCCAAACAACTCGACGCCCACCGCAAGCGCCAGCAAGAACAGCACCCCGGCCTCACCATGACCGGCCTATACAACGTTCTCGAACGCCTGCGCCGCCAGTCCGTCCCCGGCAGCGACGAACCACCCCTGAGCGCCAAAGAAAAAGAAATCCACGAACAAGGCCTGGTCTCCGTCCTGCGCGAACTCCACGACGACCTCGACCGCGCCGTCTTCCAGGCTTACGGCTGGCAAGACCTGGCCGACCGCCTGGTCGGCCGCCCCGGCGCCACCACCCCCTGGCCCGAAAAACCCGAGGAACAACAGGACGCCGAAGAAGAACTCCTCCAACGTCTCGTCGACCTAAACCACCAACGCGCCGCCGAAGAAGCCCAAGGCCAAATCCGCTGGCTAAGACCCGACTACCAGGCCCCGGATGCTACCCCTGAGCAAACCCAACTCACCACCACCAGCGACGACGCCGAAGAAGCAACAGCCGGCACAGCAACGGCCACCACCACCAAACACCCCTGGCCCAAAACCCTGCAAGCCCAAATCCGAGCCATCCGCGCCGAACTCACAACCATACCTACAAGCCCCGCAGATCTCGCCATCCGATTTAAAGGCAATCCCAAACAGTCGATAAAGAACGTCCTTGAAGGCCTCTGCGAGGTTGGAGTTCTAAGACGCACAGGCGACGGGCACTTTAGAGCGACCTAGCAGCCCTGGTATCGCGCATCGAAGCAATGCTGGAAAACCTCTTATGAGAAATAGCGCGCAGTTCGAAGCTTGGGGCAAACGGCTAAGCATGGAGGAAGTATGGGATTGGACCTATCAGGTCCGGCCGTACTTGGAAATTTGTACCGAAAGTGAACTTCGGGCGTTACAGGACGATTCACTACGCCTAAGCTTCGAAATGGACAAAAACGGAAGAGTTTCCGCAAATAGAAGTGACCCTGCGGGCACATTCACAATGCAAAAGTTATGGCATATTCGAAAGGAATTTTTACGACGAGGATTTTCAATAGATGAAGCACTGAAGGGGCTCTCCTTTCCTTACTCAGAAGACCACTTAGATTACTTCAGGAGCAGAACCGACCTTGCCCACTTATGGCGCATGGGTAACTGCTTTAGCCGAGTGGGTGACGAGCGCTGGATGAGAGAATTATTCGACCACGGGAATATTCTCCTGCGTCCAGCTACCTACTACAAGGGGCACTATGATGATATAGCTCGTCAAGATGACGAGATGCGAATTGAGACGCTAATCACACCCTATGATTTTGACCTAGGGCGAGTCCCGTACCTTAAGAAGCCACGAGGATGGTATAAAACCTCAGAACGAAAACCAAGCGATCACTATATTTATTGCCTTTCCACTAGCCTGAAGCCGAGTTACTTTGTTGACTTCTGCGGCACCAAACCCCGCGCCGAGGCCGCAGTCGTCATCCATTCAATTGAATCTTTCGTTTCTAGACTGATGCGTGCAGTTTCCCGGAGGTTCTTCGAATGGCAGGTCCAGTTTTCACCCGTACGTTACGTGGACTTTTTTTGTTGCGTTCATAATCCCGTTCACTGCAAAGCCAATCCTTATTTTGCGAAGAATGCTCGCTTTCTGTATCAGGGGGAATATCGAATGGCTCTTATTCCTCCGATGGCCGTTTCGCATTTGCCCGATCTACCTCTTTCAATCGGTCCAATTCATGACATTGCTGAGCTTCTTGTACTATAGTGAACACCTCAGAAAGCTTTGGCCCCAATTGCCGCCTGACGGCTATTGCGATTTCTTCTAGCCTAAAGACCTCGGTCACATGGACTGCTAACGTAGCCGGTTCTCCATCAATTTGTCCTTGAAAGCTCACCAGACCAGAATCTAAGTCAACTTGTCCTGCACCAATGTTCGATAACTTAAAATTCATAACCAACGAATCTCCTTAACTCAGCCTCCGCTATTGGACACAATTAACGACCATATTAAAAGCTACGAAACTAAAGCCTCATGAAGCGGCATAGGCACAGGTTGGCGTGCGAAAGAATGCTGCCACTGTATTCGGCAGTTTCTGCAAGCTGCGCAATGCCGTGTTGACG
>JBJHCC010000064.1:0-17649 GCA_050485825.1 Gammaproteobacteria bacterium | reverse complement strand
GTCATGGGGGCTCACTCCTGTGTTGTTTGTTCGCGAAAACAAAACTTTACAGGAGGCCCCATGGCCACTCAAATCAGGCAGGATCAAGCCTGAGATCCGTTGCGAGACTCGGATAGACCCCCAAAAAATCATCAGCGCTTAGATAAGGTAGTGAATACCCCAGCAATTCGCTTGATGGCGCGCAGCGAATCGATCTTTTCATGCTGTAGCGCGCTGAATGCAGGCGACTTTATAGATATCGCAGGTCGGGGATACCGCGCGTTTTTGCTGAATAGCATGCCGCGGGAAGACTCGAACCCCGGGGAGTCGAGCGTCTTGATCAAGCGGGATCGCGCTCGGAACCGACCTGCGGACGGGGACAGCTCTGGCCGCCTTCGGAGCGGTGCGCGGGAACCCGGATCGCTATTCGATAAGCTGAGGTCCGGACGGACCGTATGAGGACTGCTTGCCGGTTTGCCAGCTATCCCGAGAATCCCCCGATAAAGCCATTAGGCGATAGTGCCTCATAAGCGGCTCCGGATTCAAGCGGGTTTGGTGATGGGGGATCATGCCGGCAAGGCCGCGAAAGGACACCCGAGATGCGAGGGACGGGCACGAGCCCAACGCCGCGCCCCCAAATCCCCTCTCCCTTCTCCCGTCTAACCCTCTCCCCAGCGGCCGAGGCCGCTTCAGGCCCGAATAAACCCCCGCACCCGCGGATAAACCTGCTCCCGCCACCGCCGCCCGCTGAAGATTCCGTAGTGCCCGGCCCCCGGCACTTCATAGTGGTCCTTGTGCTGATCATCCAAGCCGCTACACAGCCCGTGCGCAGCCCGCGTCTGGCCGATGCCGGAGATGTCGTCCAGCTCGCCCTCGATGGTCAGCAGGCGCGTGTCGCGGATCGCCTCTGGCCGGACCCGTTCGCCGTTGACGTCCCACTCGCCGCGCGGCAGCAGGAATTGCTGGAAGACGATGCGGACGGTGTCGAGGTAGTACTCGCCGGCCATGTCGAGGACGGCGTTGTATTCGTCGTAGAAGCGCCGATGCGCCTGGGCGTCGTCGAGGTCGCCGGCGACCAGCTGCTGGTAGAAGTCCCAGTGCGAGCGCAGATGGCGGCGTGGGTTCATTGCCATGAAGCCGGCGTGCTGCATGAAGCCGGGGTAGACGCGGCGGCCCGCGCCCGGATAGTGCGGCGGCACGGGATGGACCAGAAAGCTGCTGAACCAGCGCAGCGAGCGCTCGGTGGCCAGGTCGTTGACCCCGGTCGGGCAGGCGCGCGCGTCGACCGGGCCACCCATCAGGGTCATTGAGGCCGGTGTTGCTTCACCGCGCGCGGCCATCAGCGAGACCGCGGCCAGAACCGGCACCACCGGCTGGCACACCGCGATCACATGCAAGCGCTCTGCGCCGATGTGACGGATGAATTCCTCGATGTAGCGGACATAGTCATCGAGATGGAACGGCCCCTGCTCCAGCGGCACCATCCGGGCGTCGACCCAGTCGGTGATGTAGACCTTGTGCTCGGGCAGCAGGGTGCGCACGGTATCGCGCAGCAGGGTGGCATGATGACCGGATAGCGGCGCGACCACCAGCACCGGCGGATCGTTCCTCAGATCGCGGATGGTGGCATCGTCATCGCTGTAGCGCTTCATCCGCAGCAGCTTGCAGAACGGCTTGTCGACTGCGGTCAGCTCCACCACCGGCACTTCATGTCCGTGGGCGATGACGTTGCGGATGCCGAACTGGGGCTTTTCATAGGCCTTGCCCAGCCGGTGCAGCAGCTCGTAGCCGGCGGCAAACTGCTCGGCGGCCGGCAGCCGAGACCAGGCGCTGCCGCGGTTGGAAAAGGACTGTGCGCCGGCCTGGGCCCAGATGCTCATCGGGCTGAGGAGGGAGCGCTGGTATTCGTAGAGCTGATAGAGCATGATCGGGTTTCCGCCCCTTGGTTTATGCACCGCACCATAGCAGAATCGAGTCGGCAACGCGACCAGACGGCGACCAGGCTCAGGCTGGGTCAACCCGCCTCGAAGACCGCGTCTTTTCCGCCCTGCCCCAGCAACCGCCAAAAGGCCAATCGCTTGTCTGATCGAACGACACAGCCAGCAGTCCCGAGCACGCGGCGGCGGCGCTGGCGGCGCTTGCTGTTGCTTGCGTTGGCGGCGCTGCTGTTGCTGGGCGGGTCCTGGCTGCTGTTTACCGAGAATGCGCCCGAGGCCGAGCGCGAGCTGCGGGTGCAGACTCAGGAGCGGCTGGAGACCTGGTTCCCGGAGGCGATGAGCCTGCCAGAGGAATTGCAGGGCTTTCAGCCCCGCTCCCAGCAGTTCAGCGCCGAGCAGCCGCCGCAGGTGCTGATGCTGCACGGGCTGGATGAGCCGGGCGGGATTTTCGATGAGCTGGCCGCGGCGCTGGACGCACGCGGCATCAACGGCTGGGAGTTTCGCTATCCGAACGACCAGGCCATCGACGCCAGTGCCGATCTGCTGGCCGAGCATTGGGCCGGGCTGCCGACGGATCACTCGATCATTCTGCTCGGGCACAGCATGGGCGGGCTGGTGATCCGAGACTTTGTCAGCCGCTGGCGGCATCCGGCGGACCAGGCGCCACAGGTTCTCGGCCCGACCGTGCGCGGCGTCATCCTGGTCGGCACGCCGAACCAGGGCTCGGACTGGGTCCGGCTGCGCGTCTGGCTGGAGCTGCGCGACCTGGCCACCGAGATCGCGGCCGGGCGCTTTTCCCTGTTTGCGGGCCTGCGGGACGGCACCGGCGCGGCGAAGATTGATCTTCGTCCCGACAGCGCTTTCCTGAACGAACTCAACGCCCGCGCCTGGCCGGAAACCGTGCCGATTCGCATCATTGGCGGCCTGATCGAGGAAGCCACGGCGGCCATGCGCGAGAACCTGACCGCGCTGGCCGAGGACCTGGCTGACGAGGAGGCCGCCGAGTCGCTGGACCGCTGGTGGCAGGAAGCCGGCGAGCAGATCGGCGATGGCGTGGTGCCGGTCGACTCGCTGGCCTTCGAGCCGGCGCCCGAACCGCTGCTCGTCCCCGCCTCCCACCGCGGCCTTTTGGTCACCTTGCTAGCGGACAGCGACCCACCGCCCGCCATTGAACCGATCATCGGCTGGATCGAGGAATGGCTGGCCGAAGCCCCGCAACCGGACTGAAGGAGAGCGCGCAGCGCGGGCTTTGGCGAATCGCGCGGACATCACAAGCGGACCAACCGCGAAGACGAAAAGAACGCGAAGAAAAGAAAAGGATTCTGGAATCCACCGGTTTTTCTTTGCGAGCTTCGCGTCTTTGCGGTTAGTCAGCAGTTGTTCTACAAGACCTTTCGGTCGCCAAGCAACAAAGCCGCAAAGAAAAACACCAGACAGTAAGTTACTTCTCCAGATTCCTTTGCTGCTTGGCTGCTTGGCGACCTCAAGATTTTCCGATCAGATGACGCCGTCCGCGGGTTAGGATGGCGGCTTGTGCCATCGGAACCATTGCCATGCTGACGCTTCACCATCTGGAAAACTCCCGTTCGCAGCGGGTGCTGTGGTTGCTGGAGGAGCTCGGGCTCGAGTATCGGATACGTCGCTACCAGCGCGACCCGAAAACCAGCCTGGCCCCGGCCAGCCTGCGCAAGGTCCATCGGCTGGGCAAGTCGCCGGTGCTGACCGATGGCGAGCGCAGCATTGCCGAGTCGGCGGTGATTCTGGAATATCTGGCCCGCACGCACGGCAGCCCCGACTGGGCGCCGGCGCCGGATCATCCGCGGTACTGGGAGTTCAGCTACTGGCTGCATTACGCCGAGGGCTCGCTGATGCCGCCGCTGCTGTTGAGACTGGTCTTTGATCGGCTGCGGACCGGGCCGGCGCCCTTTTTCGTCCGCCCGATCCTGAAGCGCATCGCCGACGAGGTCGACAAGGCCTTTATCAGCGATCAGCTGCGCACCCATTTCAGCTGGGTCGACAAGGCGCTGAAAGGGCGCGAATGGTTGGTCGGCGATCAACCCACCATTGCCGATGTGCAGATGAGCTTTCCGCTGGAGGCCGCCCTGGCGCGCGGCACGCTGGGCGAGGACTACCGCCATATCCGCGCCTACATCGAGCGCTTCCAGGCCCGGCCGGCCTATCGGCGCGCGTTGGCGGCCGGCGGCGATTACGACTACGGGCCGCAGGCGTAAAGGCGGTCAGTCGGGCGGATCGTCCGCGCCCTGCCCCAGCCAGCCGCGCCGGCGGAACCACCACAGCAGGCCCAGCGCGATCGCCAGCATCAGGCCCAGTACCGCCGGATAGCCCCACGGGTGCTCAAGCTCGGGCATTACCACAAAGTTCATCCCGTAGACCCCAGCCACGAAGGTCAGCGGGATGAAGATGCTGGCCATGATGGTCAGCGTCTGCATGATCTGGTTCGACCGGTTGGCGCTCATCGACAGGTGAATCTCGACCAGGCTGGCCGCGAGCTCGCGGCTGGTTTCAACCATGTCCAGCAGCTGGACAGTACGGTCCTGCACGTCGCGCAGGTAGATCTGGGTACCGCGGCCGAACACGCTCTCGTCGCGGCTCAAGCGGCTGAGCAGGTCGCGCTGGCGCCACAGCAGCCGGCCCAGGGTGATCAGGGCGCGGCGCTGGCGATGAATCTCGGCCATGGCCAGGGCGCCCCGGCCCGCCATCACCTGCTCCTCGATCCGATCGATCTGGTCGGTAAGGGTCTCGACCACCGGGAAGCCGGCATCAACGGTGACATCGAGCAGCGCGCAGGCCAGGTAGTCCAGCCCTTGAGTCCGCAGCCGGCTGCCCGGACGTTCCAGCCGCGCCAGCACCGGATCGAACAGCGGCCCGGGCCGCTCACGGAAGCTGAGCAGGATGTCGTCAAGCAGGACCAGCCCCAACTGCTGGATGACGGCCTGGTCGCCGCCGTCGGCCACCTGCAGGCCCTGCATGACGATCAGATCATGCGCCTCCAACCGCTCCAGCTTGCTCTGGCGTTCCACATTGACCAGATCAGCCAGGGTCAGCGGATGGAGCTCGAACAACTCACCCAGCGCGCGCAGACGACGGTCATCAGCCAGCCCGGCCACATCCAGCCAAAGGCGGCCGGCGCCGCCGCGGGCGGCACGGATGGCGGCTTCATCAGGCTCGTCGATGACGCGGACCTCGGCGCCGTCGATGATCCACAGCCTGATCTCGGTCGGGCTGGCGTCGGCGGAAATGAACAGGGAGCCGGGCGGCGCGCCAAGCTGACGCTCGGGATGACGATGGCGACCCAGCAAGGCCTGCACCGGGGCATCCACCAGCGCACGCAACACTTGGGTACCCAGTCGCTGCAGCTGTTCCAGCGGATGATGGGCGGTCATGTCGGGTCTCCCTGCGGTTGCGAGCGGTGCAGCGCCAAGCCGGCCGCCACAGCATAGCGCAGGCGATCAAGCCAAGGCAGCTTCGGCGCTCCCGAACCAGCAATCGGCGGCAGGCCTTGTGCCGGACCGCCTGCCTGGGCCATCCTTGATCAGCATGAGCCCAGCTGCAAGGTCCCGATGAGCAATACCGAGATCGACCCTGGCCCCGGCCGACTGTGGGGGCGCTTGCGTCGGCTGCTGCTGGCGTCGGAGCAGGATACGGCGGCCGTCGACCGCGCCCTGGCCGAGGCGATGGCCCGCCAGCCGGCGCCCGTGCTGTGGCTGCTTGGCGCGGCCCAGGCCGGCAAGACGTCGCTGATTCGAGCGCTGACCGGCGCCGAGCGGGCCGAGATCGGCAACGGCTTCCGGCCCTGCACGCGCACGGCCAGCCTGTACGATTTCCCGCCCGAGCAGCCCACCGTGCGCTTCCTCGACACCCGTGGCCTCGGCGAGGTGGGCTACGACCCGGCCGAGGACATCGCCCAGTGCGAGGCTCGGGCGCATCAGCTCATCGCCGTGGTCAAGCTGCTTGACGACCGGCCCGAGGGCCTGCTGAAGGCGCTGAAGGAGATCCGTCGGCGCCAGCCCGAGTGGCCGCTGCTGGTGGTGCAGACCTGCCTGCACGAAGCCTATGCCAGCCCGGAAACCCCGCATATTGAGCCCTACCCCTTTTCCGAGCCGGACTGGGCCGAGCGTGTGCCAGAGCCGCTGGCCCGGCGCATCGAAGCCCAGCGCGCGATCCTGTCCGACCTGCCCGGCCGGGCGGAAGTCCGCTTCGTCGCGGTCGACCTGACCCTGCCCGAGGACGGCTTCGAGCCGCCCGACTACGGCCTGGAAGCGCTGTGGGAGTGCCTCGAAGACGTCGCCGCACTGGGTCTGGCCGCCCGTCTGCGCCGTGACCAGGGCCTGAAAGACGCCTACTCGCGTCGGGCCCAACCGCTGGTGGTCAGCCACAGTCTCGCGGCCGCCGGTGCCGGCGCACTGCCGCTGGTCGACCTGGCGCTGGTCACCAGCATCCAGGCCCACCTGCTGCGCCGACTCGGCGCCTTGTACGGCGTCGACTGGACGCGGCGTCGCATCAGCCAGTTCTTCGGCCTGCTCGGCATTGGCCTGGCCCTGGGCGTGGGGCTGAGCATGGGCGGCCGCAGCCTGCTGAAACTGATTCCCGGCTTTGGCCAGACGGCCGGCGCGGTCTGGGGCGCGGCAGCCTGCGCAGCCGTGACCTACGCCCTCGGCGCCAGCGCCGTGCACTATCTGCGCGCCGAGAGCGCCGGCCGCCGCATCGAGGCCGAGGATCTGCGTGCCACCTGGAAAGCGGCTCTGGCCGAAGGCCGCGACCTGATTCGCCGCGGCCGATGAAGACCCTGATCCAGCAATTCGGGCGCCTGCGCCTGCTCGCCGTCGCCCTGGCCCTGCTGCCGCTGACCGTGCTGCCGGTGCTCGGCGCGCTGTGGCTGTGGCAGGAAGGGCAGTTCTGGGTCTGGCTGGGAATCGCCGCCCTCGCCGGACTGCTCGGCCTGGGCCTGAATCAGCTCGCCGTCGGCCGCGAACAGCGCCGGCTGCCGGAAGCCGCTACCGAGGCGGCCGGGCACTGGTCGCCGGAAGCCGAGGATTGCTGGAAAGCCGTCGAGGCGATCGCCGCCGATGTGACGCCTGAGCGGTATCCGCTCAGCGACGGCTCGGCGCTGATGAGCCTGGCCCGCGATGTGCTGGAGCAGGCGGCGCGCCACTTTCATCCCGAGGTGGAGCGACCGCTGCTGGAAACCACCCTGCCGCACACCCTCGCCGTCATCGAGCGCGCCGCCAGAGAACTCAGAATCACGATCGGTGAGCATATCCCGTTCAGCCATCAGGTCAGCCTGGGGACGATGGCCCGGGCGCGCGGCTGGCACGACTGGTACAAGCGTCACGAGCGCTGGTTCCGCGCCACCAGAGCCGTGGTTGCGCCGCAGTCAGCCGTGGTCGCCGAGCTGCGCCGCCTGGTCGGCAACCAGGCCTTTCAGCACGGCTCGCAGCGCGTCCAGCGCTGGCTGCTGCAGGAGTACGTGCGCAAACTCGGCTTCCACGCCATCGAGCTGTACGGCGGCTATGCCCGGCTCGACGCGGATAGCGGCGACGACAACGGCGACGAGGCCCTGCATATCGTCGTCCTCGGCCGCCGCCAGGCGGGCAAATCTCGTCTTGCCGAAGCGCTGCTCGGGCAAAGCGAAGCCGCGGCCCGCTCCGCCGGCGAGCAGCCCGCCAGCGTCAGCCTGGTAGATCTGGACGCCGAGGGCGGGCTGAAGGCCGAACTGTTTGACCCCGGCAGCGAGGCCGCTGGCGATGAGCGCGACCTCGATCAGACCATCGACCGCGCCGACCTCATCCTCTGGGTGACCGCCGCCAATCGTGCCGACAGGGCCCTGGAGCGCAGCCAGCTCGATCGGATCCGGGCCAGGATCGAGGACCGCACCCGGCGAGCCCCGCCCATCATCGTGGTCATGAGCCATATCGACCAGCTGCGCCCGTTCCGGGAGTGGCAGCCACCCTACATGCTGGCCCCGCCGTCCGGCAGCAAGGCCGAGCAGATCGTCGCCGCCCTGCAGGCCGTAGCCGAGGATCTGGCCGTGCCGGCCGACACCATCGTCCCGGTCTGCCTGGCCCAGGGCCGCGAATACAACGTCGACGACGCCGTCTGGGCCGCCATCTTCGCCCACCAGGCCGACGCCGACCGTGTCCGTCTGCTGCGCCGACTGCAAGCCCGGCAGCGCGACGAAAACTGGGACCAGCTGTGGCGCCAACTGCGCAGCAGCGGCCGCCTGCTCATGCAACTACCAGAACGCTTCAAGCCCTCCTGATCCGCGCGGGCTCGCGCCTGGCGTGGATTGGATGAACCGCAAAGACGCGCCGAAAAAAAAAGACCGATGCCCCGAAACACTCAGCCTTCGGTCAGAGCGGGATGTGCTCCAGTGGCTGACGGCGCAGCCGAGTCCGACAAAACCCTCGGCCGTTTGGAAAAAAGAGCAGATCACGTCTGGCTTTCTCAGCTTTTGAGAATCTGCGGTGCTAGCTTGACCTCAGAGCGACACCCGTCAGGTCCGTCAAATGGTGGCCTCAGACGAAGGCACGCGCTAACACGCAGCCCGGGCGTCGGGGCCTGCCGACCGGTGAGCCTCGGAAGAGAACGAGCTTAGGCTTCCGCGGAAGAATAGCGGCAGGGCAATGAAGCCATATAGGTTTATACTGAGAAAGAAAATCAAGGGGGCGGCGTAAATGAAGTTTTTCGCTCATTCGACATCCAACCCAGACCAGACCGATTGGCAAGGCCTGGCTGAGCACCTGATCAGCGTGGGCGATCTAGCCGCCGCTCGCGCCCGACTGTTTGGCGCCCAGGACGCGGCACGGGTCGCAGGGCTCCTGCACGATCTGGGCAAATACACCGACGACTTCCAGAAGCGAATCGCCGGCGACGCTATCCGAGTAGACCACGCCAGCCGCGGAGCGATGCTGGCGGTCGAACGCTACCAGCAGCTGGGCTGGTTGCTCGCCTACGGCATCGCCGGGCACCACGCCGGGCTCGCCAACGGTGACGTCGGCTTCGAGCGGACCGCACTGTCGGATCGGCTGCGGGGGCTTGGTCTACCACCCTTGCGAAGCGAATGGCAGCATGAAATCCAGCTTCCCCAACACGTGCCGCTGCCCAAACTCAGAAGCCACAAAGAACGCATCGGTTTTCAATTCGCGTTCTTTGCGCGAATGCTGTTCTCCTGCCTGGTCGATGCCGATTTTCTGGATACCGAAGCCTTTTACGATCAGGTTTCCGAATCCGACCAACCCTTGCAGCGGAGCGCGACCCGCAAACTCGAATCACCTTCCCTGGAGTCGCTGCGGGAGAAGCTCGACGAGTACCTCTCAGGCTTCATTGCCGACTCGCATGTCAATCGCGTACGCGCCGACATCCTGGCTCACACCCGTGCAGCGTCCGAACTGGCACCGGGCCTGTTCTCCCTGACGGTGCCAACCGGAGGCGGCAAGACGTTGGCTTCCCTCGCTTTCGCGCTTGATCATGCCATCCGTCATCGGCTGCGACGGGTCATTTTCGTCATCCCATTCACCAGCATCGTGGAACAGAACGCGGCGGTATTTCGCCGAGCGCTCGGAGGTTTGGGCGAGCGCTCGGTGCTGGAGCACCACAGCGCTTTTGTTGCGGCTCAGCCCGCGAAATCAGATGCAGAGCGCTATCAGTCGAAAGAAAAACTCCGGCTGGCGATGGAGAACTGGGACGCACCCATCATCGTCACCACCGCCGTGCAGTTTTTCGAGAGCTTGTTCGCGGCACGCCCTTCGCAGTGCCGCAAGCTGCACAATATCGCCGACAGCGTCGTCATCCTAGATGAAGCGCAAACCCTGCCGCTCAAATTGCTGAGACCGACCGTTGCGGCCATTGATGAGCTGGCGCGCAACTATCGCAGCAGCGTCGTCCTGTGCACCGCTACCCAGCCGGCCTTGCGGGTGCAGGATTTCCCAGGGGGGCTTGAATGCGTGCGAGAGCTCGCACCAAATCCCAGCAATCTTTTCAGAGAACTGGATAGAGTCCGCGTGCGCCACGTCGGAACACTCGACGATGCCGAGTTGGCCACTCAGCTGAGGGATCTTGAGCAGGTTCTGTGCATCGTCAACAACCGCCGCCACGCCCGGGCCCTGTTTCAGGCGCTCGCCGACCAACCCGGCGCGTGCCACTTGACTACGCTGATGTGCGCCAAACACCGGAGTCAGGTGCTTGCCGAGGTGCGGATGCGCCTCAAGGCTGGCGAGCCCTGTCGGCTGGTGTCGACTTCGCTGATCGAAGCCGGCGTCGATATCTCGCTGCCTACGGTCTACCGCGCCGAGGCCGGCCTGGACTCAGTAGCCCAGGCCGCAGGCCGCTGCAACCGCAACGGCGAGCGTCCAGCTGAGCGCAGTGAGGTTCGCGTCTTTGCCGCAGCTAACGATGACTGGGCACCGCCCCCGGAGCTTCGGCAGTTCGCTCAGGCAGCAAGGGAGATTCTTCGTCAACCGCGGTTCCGGGATGACCCGTTATCGCCTGACGCGATCCGGGCCTATTTCCGATTGCTCTATTGGCAGAAGGGTGACGAGCAGTTGGACGCGGCTGGCCTGCTGAAGATTTGTGCTGACAGCCGGGTCGACTCGCTCCCGCTCGAAACCCTGGCGGCTAAATACCGGCTGATTGATAGCATCCAAATGCCGGTGATCGTCCCTTTTGACGACGAGGCTGAGGCCCTGATCAACAGCCTGCGCCACGCCGACAAGATCGGCGGCCTGGCCCGCAAACTGCAGCCTTACCTGGTGCAGCTACCGAGAAATGCCTTCGATGCGCTGCGAAACTCAGGTGCGATTCAGCCGATTGCCCCGGAAAAATGGGGCGAGCAGTTTATGTGCCTGATCAATATGGACATTTACAGCTGCGATTTTGGCGTCTGGTGGGAGAACCCGTCATTTTTGAGTACTGCAAGCACTGTTCTGTGATCTGCGCTGCTGGCCGCTATGTCTTCGGAGGCCGCCCTTCGGCGCACGGCTCGCCACTAGTAGACCCTTTGGAACTTTTGTCGTAACCTATGGCTCCACTTCGGTGATTTGGGCGCCATGGAGAGAGAACCGGAATCAAGCAACCACCTTGAAATCGATTTGAGACTAAAGGTGAGCAGTAAATGGCGTCTGAGAAGCCTTGTGTGGTGGGTCGTTGCCACGCTTGGGTCTTTCTTTCTGATTTTGATCGGGAAATAGCGCGGCACGTGGATTGAAACCAAAGTGTCTATCTAGTGAATCGATTGGGCAACGGCGCCTCCGGCTTCGCCGGGGGCGCCACCTTTAGAGGGTGAGACCGATGAGCTACGGAATCCGCCTGCACGTCTGGGGCGATCGGGCCTGCTTTACGCGGCCGGAAATGAAGGTGGAGCGGGTGAGCTACGACGTCATCACACCGTCGGCCGCTCGCGGCATCTTGGAGGCCATTCACTGGAAGCCGGCAATCCGCTGGAATGTGGATCGGATCCATGTACTCAAGCCGATTCGCTTCGAATCCATTCGGCGCAACGAGGTCGGCAGCAAACTTTCGACGGGCAACGTGAGCAAAGCGATCAAGGCTGGCACCACCGCCGGATTGGCGACCTATGTCGATGAGGACCGCCAGCAGCGCGCCGCCACTGTGTTGCGGGACGTGGCCTACGTTATCGAGGCCCACTTCGAACTGACAGAGAAGGCTGGTCCGGACGACTCGGTTGGCAAGCACCTGGACATCTTCAATCGCCGGGCGCGCAAGGGGCAGCACTTTCATGCGCCCTGCCTTGGCGTGCGCGAATTTCCGGCGCATTTCAGGCTGATTGAGCCCGATCAGCCGCTGCCGGACGCGCACCCCGAGCGCGATTCGGATAAAGATCTAGGCTGGATGCTGCATGACATCGATTTTGCCTGCGACATGACGCCTCGATTCTTTCGGGCGCAGTTGAAAGCAGGTGTCGTTGAGGTGCCGCCCTGGCAGGGCGTGGAGGTCAAGTCATGATCCTGCAGGCGTTGAACCGCTATTACGAGCGCTTGATTGCCCAGGATGCCAAGGGCATTGCCCCCCCTGGCTTCAGCCCTGAGAAAATCAGCTTCGAGGTTCTGCTTACGCCGGCCGGCGAAATTGTGCAGGTCAATGACATTCGCGACACCTCCGGCAAAAAGCCCCTGCCGCGAACGCTCAACGTTCCTCAGGGGGAGAAGCGCACAGCTGGCATCAAGGCGAATTTTTTGTGGGACAAAACGAGCTATGTACTCGGCGTGAGCAATACCAGCAAACGTGCCGACAAAGAGCACGAGGCCTTTGTCGAGCTGCACGAGTCTGCGCTTGCTGGAGATGGCGACCCCGGACTAAGGGCTTTGCTCGGCTTCCTGCGCGGCTGGTCGCCGGAGCAGTTCGAGGCGCGCGGGTTCCCGGCCGACATGGTCGATGCCAATCTTGTATTTCGTCTCGATGGCGAGCACTGCTACCTGCATGAACGGCCAGCCGCGCGGGCCTTGCGCGCCCGACTGCGCGCTGGCGACGAGGGGCAGGCAGCCTCGGCAAGCGGTGGGATCTGTCTGGTTACCGGGGAAATGGCGCCAGTGGCCCGGCTTCATCCCGCAATCAAGGGGGTTAACGGAGCACAGACTGCCGGTGCGTCTATCGTTTCTTTCAACCTTGAAGCGTTCACATCCTATTCCAAGGCCCAGGGTGACAACGCGCCAGTTTCCGAACAAGCCGCCTTCGCCTACACCACGGCGCTGAACTATCTGCTGCGACGGGGCGAGCACAATCGTCAGCGGCTGCAGGTCGGCGATGCCTCGGTGGTGTTCTGGGCCGAAGCAGCCGATCCAAACCAGGCGAGCGCTGCGGAGGGGCTTTTTGCCGCCCTGCTCAGTCCCCCTGTCGACGACGCAACGGAGTCCGCGCGAGTGCGTGCCGTCCTGGAGCGCATTGCCAAGGGTCGACCAGTAACCGATCTCGCCCCGAATCTCGAACCTGGCACTCGCATGTATGTGCTCGGACTCGCGCCCAACGCATCGCGCCTGTCGATTCGCTTCTGGCAAGTCGACACACTCGGGGCGCTCGCTGGTCATATTGCCCAGCATGCTCAGGACCTTCGCCTGGAACCGCAACCCTGGCGTACCGAGCCATCGGTTTATCGGCTGGTGCTTGCGACAGTACCGCACCGCGAGGGTGCCAAACCCAAGCTCGACGACGCAATCAATATTGTCATTGGCGAAACGATGCGCGCCATTCTCAGCGGCGGACCCTATCCCCGAAGCCTGTTGGCCAACACGATTATGCGGTTCCGCGCAGACGGCGACATTTCCGGCCTGCGCGTTGCCTTGTGCAAGGGCGTTCTGGCGCGAGAACGGCGCCGGGGCATTCGTACATCCGAGGAGGAAATCCCTGTGAGTCTTGACCCCCAATCCACTCAGCCCGCCTACCTGCTTGGGCGCCTTTTTGCAGCTTTGGAGCATACCCAGCGCGCGGCACTCGGCAGCCAGGTCAATGCCACGATTCGGGACCGATACTACGGTGCCGCGTCGGCCACACCAGCGTCAATCTTTCCAGTCCTCTTGCGCAACACCCAGAATCACCTCGGCAAACTGCGGAAGGAGCGGAGGGGCCAGGCCATCAATCTTGAAAAAGACATCGCCACGATCGTGAGCGGACTGCCCGAGCAATTCCCACGGAGCCTCAAGATTGAAGAACAGGGCCGATTTGCAATCGGTTACTACCATCAATCCCAATCTTACTTCACACGTCGGAACACGGCTGAGGACACCCATCCTGATGAAGCCATTGAGACTTTAAGCAACGAACCAGAAGGAGCCCAATAATGACTGCGCTTACCCACCGATACGAATTCGTCTATCTGTTCGACGTCACCAACGGCAACCCGAACGGTGATCCGGATGCCGGCAACCTGCCTCGACTCGACCCTGAAACCAACTGTGGACTGGTGACGGATGTCGCACTGAAACGCAAGATCCGGAACTTTGTGACGCTGGACCGCGAGGGCTCTCCTGGCTTCGCGATCTACATGCAGGAAAAAGCAGTCTTGAACAATCAACACAAGCGCGCCTACGAGGCTCTCGGGATCGAGCCTGAAGAGAAAAAGCTGCCGAAGGACGAAGCCAAAGCGCGGGGCCTTACGGCGTGGATGTGTGCCAATTTTTACGACGTGAGAACCTTCGGTGCTGTGATGACCACCGGGATCAACGCTGGCCAGGTCCGCGGGCCTGTGCAGATCGCGTTCGCCACATCGGTCGAGCCCGTCCTGCCCCTCGAGGTCTCCATCACGCGTATGGCCGTGACGACGGAGAAAGAAGCCGAAGCCCAGAGCGGTGACAACCGCACCATGGGCCGCAAGCATATCGTGCCCTACGGGCTGTATCGGGCCCACGGTTTCGTCTCCGCCAAATTGGCCGAACGGACCGGTTTTTCCGACGACGACCTTCAGCTGTTGTGGAACGCACTCATCAACATGTTCGAGCACGACCGCTCGGCGGCTCGGGGCGAAATGGCGGCGCGCAAACTAATCGTGTTCGAACACGAAAATGCCATGGGCAACGCGCCAGCACACCTTCTGTTCGACACGGTCAAGGTGCAACGAGACGATGGCACGGAGGACCGGCCAGCGCGCAGCTTCTCGGATTATCGCGTCAGCGTCGATGCAGGATCCATCCCGAATGGCGTTAGCGTACGCGAACTGTTGTAAGGCGGCAGGCGCGGCGGGGGACTCAGCATGTCGGAATCCGACGACTTCGTCCCCCTGTCCGCCCTGCAGCACTTTCTGTTCTGCCCGCGCCAGTGCGCGCTGATCCACGTCGAGCGGCTGTGGGCCGAGAACCGCCATACTGCGGAAGGGCGCCTGCTGCATGATCGGGCAGATACCCCGCAAATCGAGCGCCGTCACGGTGTTCGAACGATTACGGCGATGCCGCTGTCCAGCGCGGAATTGGGCATCACCGGAGTGGCAGACGTCGTCGAGTTCCGAGTAGAGGCAGGGGGCGAGCATCCTTTCCCAGTCGAATACAAGCGCGGTCGCCCCAAAGCCCACCGTGCGGACGAGGTGCAGCTATGCGCCCAAGCGCTGTGCCTGGAGGCCATGTTCGACTGCAAGGTAGAGCAAGGCGCACTGTTCTATGGTCAGACACGTCGCCGGCAGTCAGTGGTATTCGACGATCCACTTCGCCAGCTGACCATTGAAACCATACGGGCAACTCGCGAGATGATCCGTGCAGGAACAACACCGACGGCGAGCTACCTGGCGAAGCGCTGTGATTCCTGTTCGCTTATCGAGCTTTGTCAGCCGAAGCTGCTTGGCAAAGGGCGAGATGTCGAGTCCTGGTTGCGTGAGCAGCTCGCCGAGGAGCCTTGAACCATGCGCCGCCAGCTCAATACCATTTATGTCACTACAGAAGGCGCATGGTTGCGCAAGGATGGCGAGAACATCGTCATGGAGGTGGAGGGCGAGCTCCGCGCACGCCTCCCGGCGCATATGATCGAGAGCCTGGTTTGCTTTGGACGCGTGCTGGTCTCACCGCCGTTGCTAGGCTATTGCACCGAACGGGGGATTTGCGTCAGCTATCTGAGCCCGAACGGCAAGTTCCTTGCTCGCGTGGAAGGTCCCGTTTCTGGAAACGTGTTGCTGCGGCGAGAGCAGTACCGGCGAAGCGACAACGCACCAGGCTGCGCTGCCATCGTACGCAACCTCCTGATTGGCAAGCTGCACAACCAACGCGCTGTGGTGTCACGGGGACTGCGCGACTACGGTAACGACCTGCCGCAGGCGGCTCGCGCGGCCTTGTCGCACGCCGACAAGCGTTTGAAGCGTATCGGCTCTCGATTGCTGGACGAGACTGCGATCGACGTTCTGCGCGGACTCGAAGGCGAAGCTGCACAAGCCTATTTCGGCGTTTTTGATCACCTCATCCGCGCGCCGCATGCGGCCATGCGTTTCGGCGGCCGCAGTCGGCGTCCACCCACCGATGCAGCAAATGCGCTGCTGTCGTTTCTTTACACCTTGCTGACCCACGACTGCCGCTCGGCGCTCGAAACAGTAGGCCTTGACCCCGCCGTGGGTTTTCTCCACAAGGACCGCCCCGGCCGCCCCAGCCTGGCGCTGGACTTAGTCGAGGAGTTCCGCCCCGTACTCGCCGACCGCCTGGCCCTGTCGCTCATCAATCGCAAACAGGTATCGGCACGCGACTTCACCCGTCTGGACAATGGCGCGGTGTTGCTGAAAGAGGACGCACGCAAGACTGTGCTCACCGCCTTCCAGGACCGAAAACGCGAGCAATTGCGCCACGCCTTTCTCGACGAGAAGGTCGACATCGGACTCTTCCCCGCCATCCAGGCGCAGTTACTCGCTCGGCATCTTCGGGGCGACCTGGACGCCTATCCGCCTTTCCTTTGGAAGTGACGCCAGCCATGATGATTCTGGTCAGCTATGATGTCAGCACGGTCAGTCCCGATGGACAGAAGCGCCTGCGCAAGCTGGCAAAAGCCTGTCTGAACTATGGCCAGCGGGTTCAGTACTCCGTTTTCGAGATTGAACTGGATTTCGCGCAGTGGACGTTCCTGAAAGACAAGTTGTGCGGCCTGATCGATCCTGATGAAGACAGCTTGCGCTTTTACTATCTTGGCAAGAATTGGCGTGCGAGGGTCGAACATGTCGGAGCAAAGCCCGTTATCGACCTGAACGGCCCGCTCATATTTTGAGTGCAGGCGCGAACCTATAGCTACCGGCCATTGCCGGGCAGGTTCGCAACCAACCACAATCCCTTTCTTTGCTGCCGTTCCTTGTCTCGAAATGGGTAACGAAGCCTGATTTCGATCAAGCCCCTTGGAGGTTCGCGAAAGTCTGGAGATTTTGGACGGCTAGTCATAGAGTTAAGCAGACACCGTCGCGCCCCGCGTGGGCGCGTGGATTGAAACGCGGCATGGCAGCAGGAGATGGACCACCCGAGGGGTCGCGCCCCGCGTGGGCGCGTGGATTGAAACGCGCTCGACGAGTTTGAACGGAAGGCAGCATGAACGTCGCGCCCCGCGTGGGCGCGTGGATTGAAACTGGCGCTAGCGCTTTTGGCTGGTTGCGGTACAACGTCGCGCCCCGCGTGGGCGCGTGGATTGAAACCTACTCATGTTGACCCCGGCCACCTCATGGTGGGTCGCGCCCCGCGTGGGCGCGTGGATTGAAACACGTCATGGACCGGGATAGCCGTCGACTCCCGGAGGTCGCGCCCCGCGTGGGCGCGTGGATTGAAACCGTGCGAACTGGCCCAGGGCCGCCTATATGAACAGGTCGCGCCCCGCGTGGGCGCGTGGATTGAAACTCCGACGAGCTGTTGGAGCGTATGCCATGACCAGGTCGCGCCCCGCGTGGGCGCGTGGATTGAAACTACACGAATCGGGGTCCCATAGTCGACACGCTTACGTCGCGCCCCGCGTGGGCGCGTGGATTGAAACCCTGAGCTGCCTGACGCTGTCCGGCCGTGTCGCTAGTCGCGCCCCGCGTGGGCGCGTGGATTGAAACTGTCCGGCATCAAGCAGGTCAAGATGCTGGAG
The DNA here is from genome assembly GCA_050485825.1 of Gammaproteobacteria bacterium. Taxonomy (GTDB): domain Bacteria; phylum Pseudomonadota; class Gammaproteobacteria; order Xanthomonadales; family Wenzhouxiangellaceae; genus Wenzhouxiangella. The sequence continues at coordinate 190 of JBJHCC010000064.1, read as the reverse complement.
CGCGTCGCGCCCCGCGTGGGCGCGTGGATTGAAACTCAAGCGTCAACATGAACGAACTCAACAGCCGCGTCGCGCCCCGCGTGGGCGCGTGGATTGAAACCGGCCCAGCGAGGGCGACGCCGGCATCATGGGCATGTCGCGCCCCGCGTGGGCGCGTGGATTGAAACAGCGCGAGTTGATGGACTTGATG
>JBJHCC010000063.1:0-18184 GCA_050485825.1 Gammaproteobacteria bacterium | reverse complement strand
CGACAGCGGAGGAGCCAAGAGGGAGGGAAGAGAGAGAGAGAGAGGAGGGCGAGAGGGAGGTGGGGTGGGGGTGAGGCAGGGAGAGAGGGGAGAGGGGAGAGAGGGGGGTCCAGCACAGAAGAGTTTTCGCCGTGGTTCCAGGCTTTTCCCTCTCCCTTCTCCCTTCTCCCCTCTAGAGTATTGGCGGAGCCAATACTCTAGATCAAAACATTTAATTTGCCAAATAATCCCCGCGCGCTTAGCCTGCAGCTGTCGCCATACGCCTGCGCACGGAGCCTTATGAACCAGCCTTCGCAACACTACCCCGGGGAGACGCTGCACGCCACGCCGGTTCAGCCGGAGCTGGTGTCCGCCGTGCCTGATTCGGCCCGCCACCTGTTCAGCACCGGGCTTTTGAACCTGCTGGGTCATCTTGGCCAGCGCTACCGGCCGCGGGTCGACGCGCTGCTGGCTGCCCGGGTCGAGCGCCAGGCGCGCTTCAATGCCGGCGCGCTGCCGGATTTCGATCCGGCCACCCGCGATATTCGGGAAGGCCAGTGGAAAGTGGCGCGGATTCCGGACGATCTGCGCGATCGCCGGGTCGAAATCACCGGGCCGGTCGATCGCAAGATGATCATCAACGCCCTGAACTCCGGGGCCCGGGTGTTCATGGCCGACTGCGAGGACTCCTCGACGCCGACCTGGGACAACATGGTCGACGGCCAGCTCAATCTGTACGACGCCGTCCGCCGCACGATCGAATTCAGTGCCCCGAATGGCAAGCATTATCGTCTGTCCGGCAAGCCGGCCGTGCTGATCGTGCGTCCGCGCGGCTGGCATCTGGACGAGAAGCATGTACTGGTCGACGGCCAGCCGCTGCCGGGCGGCCTGTTTGATGCCGCGACCTTCCTCTACAACAATGCCGAAACCCTGCTGGCGCAGGGATCCGGGCCGTACTTGTACCTGCCCAAGCTGGAACATTGGCGCGAGGCCGCGCTGTGGGAAGAGGCGCTGACCGATATCGAAAAAGCGCTGGAGCTCAAGCCGGGCACGGTCAAGGTCACGGTGTTGATCGAAACCTTGCCGGCGGTTTTCCAGATGCACGAAATCCTGCATGCGCTGCAAAGCCGGATTGTCGGGCTGAACTGCGGGCGCTGGGACTATATATTCAGCTATATCAAGTGTTTCCAGGCCCATGCTGACAAGGTGCTTCCGGATCGTGCCCAGGTCACAATGAAGGTGCCGTTCCTGCGTGCCTACTCGCAGTTGCTGATCCAGACCTGCCATGCCCGCGGCGCTTTCGCCATGGGCGGCATGGCCGCGCAGATCCCCATCAAGGGCGACGAGGCCGCCAACGAAAGCGCCCTGGCCCGGGTTCGCGACGACAAGGAGCGTGAGGCCGGCGACGGCCACGACGGCACCTGGGTCGCCCATCCCGGCTTGATCCCGGTGGCCATGGCGATCTTCGACCGCCAGCTCGGCGAGCACCCCAACCAGCTCCACCGCCTGCGCGAGGACGTCCAGGTCAGCGCCGCCGATCTGGTCGCGCCCTGCGCGGGCACCATCACCGAGGCTGGCGTGCGCAACAACATCGAGGTGGCGATTCGCTACATGGCGGCCTGGCTGGACGGGCAAGGCTGCGTGCCGATTCATCATCTGATGGAAGACGCGGCCACGGCCGAGATCGCCCGCTCCCAGATCTGGCAGTGGATCCGGCATCCGGCTGGTCGGCTCGAAGATGGCCGCGATATCACCCTTGATCTGATTCAGGCCTGGCAGGCCGAGGAGTTGGACAAGATCAAGGCCGACGTCGGGCCGCAAGCCTTTGCCGCCAGCCGCCATGCCGAAGCCGCCGAGCTGCTGGCCGAAGTGACCGCCAGCGAGCAGTTTGTCGAGTTTCTGACATTGCCGGCCTACCGCCGCTTGCGCTGAATCAATTCACTCCTGGCCGGAACCCGTCATGATCGCAAGTACGCCCTCGCCAGTGTCTTGTCTGCTCGGGGCAGTTTCCGTCGTCGGCGGCATCATCCGCTGCGCCGCCGGATCGGAAAACGCCTCATGCGGACAGGGCCCTGGGCGAACATCACGCGAATTCATGTCTGACTGAGGCCAGCGCGTTTCTGTTTATGTCAATACCGGTCGCTTAACTCACGGAGCCATGCAATGACAAACGCAAGCAGCATCATCCAGATGCAGAAGGACTGGCTGGAAAACCCGCGCTGGCAGGGCGTGGAACGGCCCTACGACGCCGCTGAAGTGATGCGTCTTCGCGGCAGCATTACCATCGAGCACACCCTGGCGCGGCTGGGATCAGAAAAGCTCTGGCGGCTGATGCATGAGGAGGATTTCGTCAATGCGCTGGGCGCGCTGACCGGCAACCAGGCCATGCAGCAGGTGCGGGCCGGCCTCAAGGCCATCTACCTGTCGGGCTGGCAGGTCGCGGCCGACGCCAACCTGGCCGGCCAGATGTACCCGGATCAGTCGCTGTACCCGGTCGATTCCGTCCCGGCCGTGGTGCGCCGGATCAACAACACGTTCATTCGCGCCGACCAGATCCAGAGCTCGGAAGGCAAGGGCGACATCGACTGGTTCGCGCCGATCGTGGCCGACGCCGAGGCCGGCTTCGGCGGCGTGCTGAACGCGCATGAGCTGATGAAGGACATGATCTCGGCTGGCGCGGCCGGCGTCCACTTCGAGGACCAGCTGGCCTCGGCGAAGAAATGCGGCCACATGGGCGGCAAGGTTCTGGTGCCGACCCAGGAAGCCGTCCAGAAGCTGGTCGCCGCGCGTCTCGCGGCCGATATCTGCAACGTGCCGACGATCATCGTCGCCCGTACCGACGCCATGGGCGCCAACCTGCTGACCTCCGATGTCGACGAACGCGATCAGCCGTTCTGTACCGGCGAGCGCACGGTGGAAGGCTTCTACCAGGTTCGCGCCAGCCTCGACCAGCCCATCGCCCGCGGTTTGGCCTACGCACCCTACGCGGACCTGATCTGGTGCGAGACTTCCACCCCGGATCTGGCCGAAGCCAAGGCCTTCTCGGAGGCGATCCGGGCGCAGTTCCCCGGCAAGCTGCTGGCCTACAACTGCTCGCCCAGCTTCAACTGGAAAAAGAACCTCTCGGACACCGACATCGCTCGCTTCCAGCGCGAGCTGGGCGCGATGGGCTACAAATTCCAGTTCATCACCCTGGCCGGCTTCCATGCGCTGAACCATTCCATGTTCCAGCTCGCCCGGGGCTACAAGGCGCGCCAGATGTCGGCCTACGTCGAGCTGCAGGAGGCCGAGTTCGCCGCCGAGCCGCAGGGCTACACGGCGACCCGCCACCAGCGCGAGGTCGGCACCGGCTACTTCGACCAGCTCACCCAGGCGATCAGCGCCGGCGCTTCTTCCCTCAGCGCGCTCAAGGGCTCGACCGAGGAAGAGCAGTTCGACGAAGCCGCCCACGGGTGAAATCCGCTTGAAAAGCGCTCACGACTGCCGCAGTATGATTCCGCAAATGCGGAGTCATGCTGCGGCACCATGAGTGAAAACGAACACCAACCTGGCGAACTGATTGGCGACGGTCTGGCCCTGGAAGAGGCCCGGCCCGAGGTCAAGAAACCGCCGCTGTACAAGGTCGTGCTGCTCAACGACGACTACACGCCGATGGATTTCGTCGTGCGTGTCCTGAAGCGGTTCTTCGGCCTGTCCCACGACAAGGCCACCAGCGTCATGCTGCATGTCCACACGCGCGGCCGCGGCGTGGCCGGCGTCTACACCTATGAGATCGCCGAAACCAAGGTGATTTTGGTCAACGACTACGCGCGCGAGCACGAGCACCCGCTCCAGTGCATACTGGAGGAGGCCGGCGAATGAAGCCAGGCTCACGCTCTCGTCGCGGCAGTACGGAATCATTGGCGGCAGGGCCGGTCACAGGACCGACAGCGCGAGGTTAAGCAGGCATGTTCAGCAAGGATCTGGAACTCTCCATCTCACAGGCCTATCACACGGCCCGCAGCAAGCGGCATGAGTTTCTGACCGTCGAGCACCTGCTGCTGGCGCTGCTCGACAACGCCTCGGCGCGCGATGTGCTCGACGCCTGCGGGGTCGACATCAAGCGGCTCGGGCACGAGCTGGGTCAGATTCTCGACGAGACCATCCCGGTGTTGTCGGCCGGCGACCAGCGCGATACCCAGCCCACCGTGGGTTTCCAGCGCGTGCTGCAGCGCGCGCTCTATCACGTCCAGTCGGCCGAGCGCAAGGAAGTGCTGGGCGCCAATGTGCTGGTGGCGATGTTCGGAGAGAAGGACTCGCACGCGGTCTATCTGCTCAACAAGCAGGATCTGACCCGGCTCGACGTGGTCAACTTCATCTCCCACGGCATTGCCAAGAAAGGCCAGGCCGCCGGCGGCAATCCCAATCCGGACAAGCCGGAAGGGCAAGCCGACGACGACGACAAGTCGGCTCTGGCCGCCTATGCCACCAACCTCAATGACCGCGCCCGAGCCGACAAGATCGATCCGCTGATCGGCCGCGAACTGGAGATTGAGCGCACCATCCAGATCCTCTGCCGCCGGCGCAAGAACAACCCGCTCTACGTCGGCGAATCCGGCGTTGGCAAGACCGCCCTGGCCGAGGGCCTGGCCCGGCGCATCGTCGAGGGTCAGGTGCCTGAAATCCTGCTCGACGCCGAAATCTGGTCGCTGGACCTGGGCGCCCTGCTGGCCGGTACCAAGTACCGCGGCGACTTCGAAAAGCGCTTGAAGGCCGTGCTCGCCGAGCTGCGCCAGCGCGACAAGGCGGTGCTTTTCATCGATGAAATTCACACCATCATTGGCGCCGGCGCCGCCTCGGGCGGGGTCATGGATGCCTCCAACCTGATCAAGCCGGTGCTGGCCAATGGCGAGCTCCGCTGCATCGGTTCGACGACTTTCGAAGAATATCGCGGCGTGTTCGAGAAAGATCGCGCGCTGGCTCGACGCTTCCAGAAGATCGACATCGTCGAGCCCACGGTTGGCGAGACGATTGAAATTCTCAACGGTCTCAAGCATCGCTTCGAGGAACACCATGGCGTGTCCTATTCATCCGAAGCGCTGGAAGCGGCGGCCCACCTGTCGGCCCGGCACATCAATGACCGCCACCTGCCCGACAAGGCCATCGACGTCATCGACGAGGCCGGCGCCCGCGAACGTCTGAAGCCCGAGGCCGACCGGGTCGATATTCTCGGCGTGCACGAGATCGAGGAAGTGGTGGCCAGAATGGCCCGGATTCCGCCGCGCCAGGTTTCACGCTCGGATCGCGATGCGCTGAAAACCCTGGAACGCGACCTGAAGATGGTGGTGTTCGGCCAGGACGAAGCGATCACCACCCTGGCCTCGGCGATCAAGATGTCACGCTCCGGGCTGTCCGATGCGGATCGACCGATCGGCAGCTTCCTGTTTGCCGGCCCGACCGGCGTCGGCAAGACCGAAGTGACCCGGCAGCTGGCGCTGACCCTGGGGATCGAACTGATTCGCTTCGATATGTCCGAGTACATGGAAGCGCACACCGTCTCGCGCCTGGTTGGGGCGCCGCCGGGCTATGTCGGCTTCGACCGTGGCGGCCTGCTGACCGAGGCGGTGACCCAGACCCCGCATGCCGTGCTGCTGCTTGATGAGATCGAGAAGGCCCATCCGGACGTCTACAACCTGCTGTTGCAGATCATGGATCACGGCAAGCTGACCGACGCCAACGGGCGCTCGGCCGATTTCCGCAACGTCATCCTGGTGATGACCACCAATGCCGGCGCCGCCCAGATCAACCGTCGTGCCATCGGCTTCACCCAGGCCGACGCCCGCCCCGACGGCATGGAAGCCATCCGGCGCCATTTCAGCCCGGAATTCCGGAACCGTATCGACGCCATCATCCAGTTCCACCCGCTGCCGTTCGAGGTCATCCTCAAGGTGGTCGACAAATTCCTGCTCGATCTGGAAAACCAGCTGGCCGACAAGGGCGTGGTGCTGGAGGTCTCAGCCGAGGCCCGTCGCTGGCTGGCCGAGCATGGCTTCGACGAGCAGATGGGCGCGCGCCCGATGAAGCGGGTGATTCAGGACAACATCAAGCGCCCGCTGGCCGACGAACTGCTGTTCGGCGACCTGTCGGAGCAGGGCGGTTCCATCAGCGTCGATCTGGCCGCGGACGGCAAGGGCCTGAGCCTGGATATCCGCGCTCGCGAGCCGCAGGCCGAAGCGCCGGCAGCGCCGGCCACCTGAGGCTGGCGTCGGGACTATTTCATTCGGTAGGTGATGCGACCCTTGCTGAGGTCGTAAGGCGTGAGTTCGACCTTGACGCGGTCGCCGGTGAGGATGCGAATGTAGTTCTTGCGCATGCGGCCGGAAATGTGGGCGGTGACCACATGGCCGTTGTCGAGCTGGACACGGAACATGGTGTTCGGCAGGGTGTCCAGCACCTTGCCTTCCATCTCGATATGATCGTCCTTGGGCATGTATCTCTTCGGGCTTGTTAAAACCGCGTTATTGTGCCAGCTTTCCCGGCAAACGCAAGCCTGATGCGGATGTTTCCTGACCCGGTGCCCGCTCCCGGATCGCATTTCGGGCTGGAATGAGCCCTCAGGGCGGGATCTGCGTCGGGGTCCGCAGCTGCTCCGGCCGAAAACCTTCCGCGACCCGGTAGTACAGCTGCTGAATCGGCTGGCCATCGCGCTCGATCACCCGCAGCTGCAGCGGTCCCAGCTCAACCAGCGCCAGCGCCAGCCAGTCCTCGTCGATCAGTTTCGAGGCGTGGTTGACCAGCAGCACCGGCCGGCCCGGGTCGGTGTCGGCGTCGAACCAGAACTCCCACATCGATCCGCGCATACCGATGATGTTCTGGGCGGTAATGTGGTCATGGCGCGGCTCCGGCCAGTGAAAGGCCAGCGCCGCCGCGCCGCTCCACTTGCTGGTCGCCGCCACGATCGCCGGTCGTCCGCGCTGTTCGCTGATCGTCTGCTCCATCTCGTGCACCGCCCGGGCGGTTTCCGGCCAGCCCAGATAGCCGGCGCCGAAATCCGTGGTGCGAACGCCGGGCAGGCCCAGCGTGAAGTAATGCAGAAGCAGGCCATAGCCGATCACCAGGGCCAGCAGCGACGGTGTCCACAGTCGTGTCAGACGCTGCTGGAAACGTCCCAGCGGCGCTCGATCGCCCCAGATCGGCCGCACCAGCGCGCCCATCAGCATCGGCAGCAGCGCGATCCAGGCCGGCAGGGTCCAGTGGAACTTGATTACGGTAAAGGCCCCGTACAAAGCAAACACCGCCAGCGGAATCACCGTCATGATCCACATGAATCGGCGCTTGCGATCGTCCGGCTCCAGCGCTCGTCCGGCCGGCCCCAGCACGTAGAAACCCGCCAGGGCAGCAACCGGTGAAAGCAGCAGAATGGCCCAGACCACCACCAGATAACTGGAGAATTCGCGGTTCTCAGCCAGCCGCCGGGTGCCCTGGAAGGCAAACGAAGCCCAGTCGTTCTGGGCATTCCAGATCAACACCGGCAGGAACAGCAACACCGCGATCAGCAGGCCCAGCCAGGGCTGGGGACGCCAGAGCCAGGCCCGCGCGTCCCGGTCGACCAGCATGAAGACCAGGCCGCCCAGGGCGAGCAGAGCGATCGTGTACTTCGCCAGCAGGCCTATGCCCATGGCCACACCCAGCCAGAGAAAGGCGCCAGGCTCGTTGTCCACCAGCCCGCGCTTGAAGTAATACAGCGCCGCCGCCCAGCACACAATCATCGGCGCATCGGGGGTCATCAGCACCCCGCCGACGGTGAAGAAGGGCAGGGCGACCAGGGCCAGCACACACATCACCCCGGTCGTGCGACCGCCGATGCTGGCCCCGTAGCGATAAAAGAACCAGGCCGCCAGCAGGCTCAAGGGGATCAGACTGGCACGGACGCCGAACACCGTGTCGCCGAACAGACTCGTGCCCAGCGCGATCAGCCAGGCCACCAGCGGCGGATGGTCGAGATAAGACAGCGCCAGGTGCTGGCTGTACATCCAGTAGTACATTTCATCGGGAATCAGCTCCAGCTGGCCCATGTACAGCACCCGCAGCACCAGCACGTAGGCCAACAGGCCGATCGCGGCCAGGTGCCAGCGCACCCGCGGGATCACGCCCGAAGCCGTCGAGGCGAAGACATAGAAAGCCGAGCCCAGATAGTTGACCGCGGCGGTCGCCACGATCGCCGGAATGATCGCCACCGAGGCCGACCAGCCCAACACCCCGGTCAGCAGCACCAGCACCCCGCCCCGGATCATCAAGGCCATCACCGCCACGATCAGGAAGCGCAAATAGCGGGTGCTCATCCGCATGTCCAGATGCGCATCGCCGCTGAAGGTCCAGCGGTAATTGAGGATGAAATTCGTCACCGTGGCGACGAAAAAGCTGCCGATGTGCGCCGAGCCCAGGCGGGCACCGCCACTGAGCAGCAGGTGGAAGATCAACAGGTCCACCACCATCCCGCTCAAGCCGACCAGCAGGAAGCGCCCGGCGCTGCCGGCGGACACCCGGCCCCCGGCCAGGTAGCTCAGCCGCTTGATATAGGTCAGCTGCTGGCTCAGCCCCAGCTTCGACTCGCCGCGGGCACGATCCTCGAAGCGAATCGGCACCTCCAGGCAGCGAATGTCGTCGCCGCCCTGGACCAGCAGCTCCAGCAGAATCTTGTAGCCGGCCGTCTCCCCCGGCAGCGCCAGCAGGCGCTCGCGCCGGGTGGCAAAAAAGCCCGCCATCGGATCGCGCACCTCGGTAAAGGGCCAGGCCAGCAGCGTAGCGACCCGCGAAGTCAGATGGCGCTGCCACGGCCAGCCGACCGTGCTCCCGCCCGGCGCATGACGCGAACCGATGCTGACATCATGGCTGCCGTCCAGCAGCGGCGCGATCAGCTCGGGCAGGGCCTCCGGCGGATGCGAACCGTCGGCGTCCATCACCACCACCACATCCGCGCGCGCCGCCCGCGCCCCGTCCAGAACCGCACCCGACAGATCCGGCTTGCCCTGGCGCTCGATCACCCGCACCGCATGCTGCTGCCCCCAGGCCCGCGCCCGCACCACCGTGTCGTCCGTCGACGCATCATCGACCACGATCACCTCAGCGGCCCAGGCCGCCGGCAGCGCCGCAAACACCCGTCCCAGCAAGGGATCTATGTTCCCACCCTCATTCAGCGTAGGCACCACGATCGACACCGCAGGCCGGGTCAGGGATGGATCAGTCTTGGCAGTGGGCATCAATCAATGGGTTCTTTCACCAGCCAGCCTGCCATTGTCGCTGATTCGGCAGAGATGCTGGCTTTGTGCGGAAAGTTAAATTATTTCTTGCACAATCGACCACCCTCTGACAGTATAGACAGGAAGGGATTGTAAATTTACAGGCTTTGCCAAAAACAATAATTAGAATTACAGTTGTTTAGCCGTTACTGCTCGACTTTCTCGACCAGGTGATTTGGGGAGGGCTAGACCGAAGGAAGGTGTCTTCAATGATGCCGGAATTGGGAGAGAGAGTTGGGAGTCAGTTACCAGAAACGTTCAATCGTTCTTTTCGGCATACTTGTCGCTGGGCTTGCCCTGTTGATGTCGGAACGTCTGATGGCGCAAAGCAGCGTCTGCTCGGTTGTCAGGATACAGATTCAACAAGAGCTGACGATGGAGCGTCAGGCCTTCGATGCGCACATGCGCATCACCAACGGCCTTGAGCTTACCCCACTCAACGATGTTGAAATCAATGTCTGGTTTCAGGACGGTCTCGGGAACCCAGTCCAGGCAAGCTCGAATCCTGACCATCCTTCAGCGCTCTTCTTCATCACCCTGGATCAGGCCACAGGCATCAGCGGCGAGCCTGATGGCAACGCAACGATCGCAGCTGGCGCGCAGGCGGATATCAACTGGTTGATCATTCCCGCGCCTGGGGCGGGTGGCGAAACCGGATTCGGGGAGCTGTATCAGGTTGGTGCCACGCTGTCCTATCGGTTCGGCAATCAGCACGAAACAGTAGATGTAGCGCCCGACTTCATTCGGGTGCAGCCCATGCCCTTGCTGACTTTGGACTACTTCTTGCCTGAAGAAGTCGTCGGTGAGGATCCTTCGGCACCGGGGCAGCAGCAGCCGATCCCGTTTCCATTGGGGCTACGGATTTCAAACTCCGGCTTGGGTGCGGCGCGAAGCCTGGCGATCGAGTCCGCACAGCCCGAGATCATCGAGAACAACCAAGGTCTTCTGGTTAATTTCGAGTTGCTGGATACCCGCGTCAATGATGGGCCGGTAAGCAATAGCTTGTTGGCTACGTTTGGCGATCTGGAGCCCGGCGAGAGCGCTACCGCCATCTGGTCGATGCTGGTTTCCTTGTATGGAAGTTTTGTCAGCTTCGAGGCGGACTACTATCACAGCGACACCCTGGGTGGGTCGCTGACGTCGCTGATCGAAAGCGTCAACACGCATAGCTTGATTGGTTTAGTCCGAAACGACATGCAGGGCCGCGATCAGCGTCGTGACTTTTTGACCCGCGATGGCATCTCCTTGACCCTGTATGAGTCCGAGGGCATCAATACTCCCGTCGCCGATCTGACCAGTCAGTCAAGCTTGACCCTCATCGAAGCGACGGCTGAACAGCACATTTATCGTTGGACTTTTCCTGCTACCACCGGCGCCGTTTATGGCTGGGTGCTTGATCCGGGTGCCGGTCAAGGGCAGATCAGTGCGGTTTGGCGCTCCGATGGAAAACTGATCGACCCAATCAACTATTGGCGTATGCCGACCAAGCCCGATCAGCAGTGGATCGATCAGCTGCATCTGTTCGACACCAACTCGACCGGCGACTACCAGCTGATTTTCTTGTTGGACGATCCGGGTGTTCCGCTGCCTGATCCCACCATGATCGTTCTCGCCGAGGAGCCACTGGTAACAACTGCCCAAGGCGGGGAAGCAGAGTTTACCGTAGCCTTGTCGCGAGCACCGACCGCGGAAGTCAGCATCCCGGTTGCCAGCAGTGATGCAACGCTGGGCCTGGTCGATCCAGCGCTGCTTGTATTTACGCCGGCAGACTGGAGCCTGCCGCAGCTGGTGCGTGTCATAGGAGTCGACACCGGTCCTGACGCGGGCAATCTGGGCTATCAGATTTTGTTGGGCCCGAGCGAAAGTGCTGACCTTCCCTTTTCAGGACTGCAGCATCCCCCGCTGCAGGCTATCAACCAGGGATCGCCGCCGCAGAATGATGTTGGGCTTCTGATTGGTCTGACGAATTTGCCAGCGATGGCTGCCGATGCTGCTCGCGGTGGTGCAGATCCAATCGTCGTGGAGTTTGCTGAATCGTTCAGCGAACCGCCAGTGGTGATCGTGATGCCCGGCAATGAAGGAGCGGATCCGCGCTCGGTTCGGATTCGCAATGTGACTGAGACCGGCTTCGAGCTACTGCCAGTGTCGGCGCCCCCGGGTGACGGTTCCGGACCGCCAATGACGGTGCACTACCTGGCCGCGATGCCGGGCGATTATCGCTTGCCGATCGTAGGCGAGGAAGATGGCCCGCGCGTGCAGGTGGGCCGCTGGGAAACCACGTCGATACAGTACAACCCGGAAGCCTTCCCTCCCAACGTTCTTCCGGAGGACAACATCGGTAATCCGGGAGCTGCCTGTGTCCAGACGCCCGTACCGGGCTGGGATGCCCAGAGTTTCCCGGGTGCTGCCTTTGATGAACCGCCGATTCTGTTGGCCAGCCTGCAAACCTGGAACAACGAGGGCGCCAACCTGGCGGCGCAGCTTGAAGGCTCATCAGCCCCGTTCATGAACGTGGCTTTGCAAGCGATCAGTGCGGCTGGCTTCGACGGCGCCATCGAGCTTTCTGAAGTGCGCCGCAATGTTCCCTGTGACGGTCTGGCCAACACCGAAACGATCGGCTTTGTGGCCATCGAGAACAATGTCGATGTGCTGTTGCGGCCTTCCGGTGGTGGTGCGCCAATTACCTTGGTTACCGGGCTGGGCGTGGCTCATCGCGGCGAGGCCAACGATCCACCGGTCTGGAGCCCTGATCACTGCCGGGCCAACGATCTCACGGTCAGCGGGGACTTTGTCGAAGCCAATCTGCGAGGCTTTGCGGCCCTGCGCTCTCGTGCCGAGGCCGACGGGGGCTGGCTCCGTCGTTGCTCGGTCAGCGCGCCGTCGGCCGCTATCCAGCGCCTTGGTCTACGCATCGACGAAGACAACCACTTCGATGCCGAACGTCGTCAGACCCCAGTCCCGGCTTCGCTCGCCCAGATTCGCAGTGAGCCGGTCTCGATTGCCATCTTCGGGGGCGACTTCATCACCACACCGGTCTCGCTTGCCTGGATGAAGGTTGAGCGGCTTGCATCTGACCAAGTCCGGGTCGAATGGGCGACCGAAACCGAAGTTGGCCATGTCGGCTTCGAAATTCAGGCGCGTGGCCCAGACGGTTGGCAGACGACGGGTGATCTGATCCCTGGCCGCGCTTTTGGCGAGCTGGGTGGTGATGAATACAGCATCGTGCTGAGCATTCCTGCCGAAAGCCTGGCGCTGCGTCTGGTCGACATCGACCAATACGGTCATAGACGACTTCATCCGCCGGTGGCCATTGGAGGTGAGCGCGGCGCTCGCCCTGAGATACAGCTCACCGACTGGGCCAGTATTCACGCGCGAAATGCCCAGTATCCAATCAGGGCCCGCGAGGCTCCTGACGGCGTCACCGCGGTGGCGAGAGTCAATGAAGTCGGGATTCAGCGCTTGAGCCATGCCGAGCTGCTGGCAGCAGGAGTCGATCTTTCCGGTCAGCCTGCCGTCTCGGTCGCGGTCTGGACCGGCGGTATCGCCCAGGCTCGCCATGTCGGTGGCCCGACGATCTGGGGCGAAGGCAGCTATGTCGAGTGGCTGGGAGAACCCTCTGAATCGCGCTACCACTCAGATCGGGCCTACCGCATCGGCATCGACCCCGCCAGCGCGATTGCTGTGCCGGATGGCGCGCCAGCCTCGCCGGGAACAGGACCGCGAATCGAGCGCCACGCGATACGATTTGAAAGGAATCTACGTTACAGCCCCAGCTCGCCGGCTGATGATCCCTGGTTCGATGCGCGTCTGACGGCCACGGGCAATCCTGTCCAGATAGAGCGACATTTCGAGCTGGGTCCACATGCACCGGGTTCTGTCAGCATGGCTGTTGACGTCTGGGGCGGTATCAGCTATCCGGGTGAGGATCCTGATCATCATGTCGAGCTTTGGCTGAACGGAACCCTCATCGCCAATCATCGCTTCGACGGCATCGTGGCCGAGCGCATACAGGTCGAGCTGCAAGAGAGCTGGCTGGCTGCGGACAACACCCTGGTCATTCGTTTGCCGGGTGATACTGGATTTCCGGCAGATGTCGTCGAGTTTGACGGCTTTACTCTGACTCTCCCCCGCTTCTCCGCCTTCCATGACGGCAGGGGCGCGGGCGCGGATCCTCTTAGCGGACATGGCGATCTGGTATTCCACAGCCGCTTTGAATCGAAGCAAACCGGCTTCCTGGTCGAGCAGGCGCCAGCTGGCTCGGTGCTGTGGTATGAGACGCCGGCAAGCGGACTCGCCCGGTTGGTTCACGAGTCCGGAGCGCTTTGGCTGCCGGAGGATACGCGTGCCTGGGCCGGGGTAGCGCCAGATCAATTCATTGTCCCCATGGTTGAGGCAGCGGTGGCCCCGGCTGGGCTGGACGTGGCCGACTACCTGATCATCAGCCATCCGCAGTTTGTGGATCATCTGGGCCCACTGATCAATCTCCAGCAGGCACGCGGCTTGACTGTGGCCGTGGTGCGGACAGACGAGATTTATTCGGGATTCGGCCACGACGAACCGGTTCCAGACGCCATTGGTGCCTTCATCGCCGCTCAAGCCACAGCGCGATTCGTACTGCTGGTGGGCGGCGACCATGTCGACTACCGTGGCTACCTGGACAACGGCGCCCAGAGCTTCATACCGACCTACTATCGGCAGGCCGACGCGATAGTGCGCCATTCCCCGGACGAGCTGCGTTTCGTCGATCGCAATGGCGATGGCCAGCCAGATGCAGCACTGGGCCGCCTCCCTGTCAGAAGTGTTGATGAACTGCATCGCCTCATAGCGGCGATCGTTGAGCGCGACCAGGCCGGTCCGGCAGAGCGCCAACTGATCGCCAGCGGCGGCAGCGGCAGTCCCCATGAGCGCTTCGGACACGACGCCAGGGTGCTCGGCTCAATCAACCACCACAGCCTCCCGACTGCCTATGCAGCCGTCGACGAGTTAGGCACCAGTACCGCCCGCCAGCGCCTTCGTGACGGCTTGGCTGGCGAGGCGGACTGGCTCAGCTATCTGGGTCACTCCGCGCCCGATCGCTGGGGCTTTGAGCCGTTACTCAGGCGATCGCAGCTGCCCGGTATCCTCCGAACCGAGGCTCCAGCAATCGTCAGCCAGTGGGGTTGCTGGAATAACTGGTTTGTTTCGCCGACCCAGGATGCGATGGTTCACGGGTTGATGCTGGCTGATCAGGTCAAGGCCTCGGCGGTTATAGGTGCGGTAACGTTAGCCGAAGACGCCAGTCACTTTGCCCTCGCGACACGCTTCTACAGCCTTCGTGCCCATGGTGGCCTGTACGGGCAGCCAGGGCCTGTAGTTACTCTGGGCGAGGCGCTGATGCATGCCCAACGCGACCTGATCAAGCAGGAGCCCGCGCATCGAGGCGCTGCCCGCAGCGTGGTGCTTTTCGGTGATCCAGCGCAGCCGCTGAGGCATCCATGACGGTGATTTCGCGCCTAGGGTCGCTTCGAGTTACACAGTGGCTGGTTACTGTTCTCCTGCTGGTTGCTACCTGCGCCCTTGCCGACGAATCAGACGGGCCCAGCGCGATCATCGTTGACGCGATGAGCTGTGAGGCAGAGTCGTTGTCGAACTTGCAGTCAGAGCAAGCGCTCTCTTGGTCGCTTGATCCGGTATCGGAACACCCCTTGATGGTCGAAGTGGGGATTATGGGAGAAGGGGCGCCTGAGGCTACACCCGACTACTGGCTGGTCGACCTTCGCCCGCATGATCTAGCTGGGCAGCATTTGGTCCCTGGTGCGTTGTCGTTGGACTGGCTGGGATTTCGCGCATTGCTTCGCAATAGTCAGCGCCCGATAGTGGCGATGGGAGTTGGTGACGACGATGCAAGTCTGGCCCAACGGCTGGCGACGGTGGCGGATGTTGATCGTGTCCGACTGCTGTCGGGCGGCGTCGCCGCCTGGGTCCTGGCCGGAAAGGCGCCGGAGCTGCTTCCGCAGCTCCAGGCCCTGCTGAGCCTGCCCTCGGATCGAGCGCTGGCGGGCGTCAGCGGCGGCAGCCTGAGGCTCCTGGCCATGCGCGAGCCGGAGCGCCGGTTGATCCCTGTCGAAACCGTGGTGCTGCCCTCAAGTGCCGCTGCCAGTATGGCCGGTTCGACCGCGCTTATCCATTGGCTGGAAGCTGAGCTTTCAGGATCCTCTGCGAGCCTGGTGCTGGCCGGCGATCCTGATTCGAATGCTGCGGGCCTTTCTGTGGCCTTGAGTAAATCCCTGGGTCAGCCCGTGTTCCATGTTCAAGGCGGCATTGAGGCGTTGGAGGCTCAGGCACGACGCTTCGCCAACATCAACCGACAGGCTCGGCCCAATGTGAGCCCCTGCCGGTGAACAAGTTTTCACTGATCGCTGCGCTCGGTTTGTTGGCGGTCTGCGTACTAGGGCTGCAATGGTGGATTTCCAAAGGTACGGGTTCCGCTGGGCACGGACCCGCGAGTGGCTTGCATACCCCGGTAGTGCGACACATCCACTGGGAATTGGCAGTGCGGAATCTGGGCAACGAGGCTTTGCGCGATGTGGAGGTTCTGAGTTTCCTTCCCGTGTCAACGCGCTGGCAGCAAACGCTGCTTGAAGTCAGCGCCAATTACCCCCTGGTGAAGGTCGATTCGCCGGAACAGGGCATCGCCAGCCTAAGCCTGGAATCGATTCCTCCTTACGGCCAGCGGCATGTCCGCATCGAGGCCGTTGTTGCTTTGTATGACAGCGCCAATGGCCATGATTTCAGTCCATCGGAAGCGTCGCTTGCCGCGGAGCCGCTGATCGAGTCCGATCATGAGCTGATCCAGATCCTGGCCGAGCAGCTCCATCGCGGCAGGGCTTCAAGCAGTCGCTTGATATTCGATTGGTTGGTGGCCGAGCTCGAGGATCTGGGCTACCACCCGCAGGATCGAGGTGCCCTCCACGCACTTCGGGCGCGCGGCGGCGACTGCAGTGAGTTCGCGGCCCTTGCCGTCGCACTGGCACGTGCCAGCGGCTTGCCCGCGCGCATGGTCAATGGCTTTGTGGTCACTGAAAATGGTCGCCTTGGCCCTCACGCTTTTCACGCCTGGGCCGAGATCTGGGAAGGCGATCGTTGGCTGATCCTCGATGCCCATCAGCAGCGCTACGACCCCCCTCCTCAACACTACCTGGCCACTCACCACGGCACCAGCCAGTCCCGAAGCCTGGCCTGGACCCGATTTGATTCGCCGCTGTCCAGCGTCGCCATCGACATGCGCTGAGCCTTTCATGAAATTGATTCAACAAAGCATCCTGCTGTTCTGTTTCTGTCTATTGCCAATCGGTTCGGCTCTGGCCCAACCCATCGTAATCGGCGAGCCAACCTACATCGCCCCAGGCAATACCACCTACAGCGGAGCACACCTAGTCGTCGACGGCGCGGAGCTGACCATAGATGGTGCACACCAGTTTTCTCGTCTCGAATTGATCAATGGGGCAGTACTGACACATTCCATTGAGCCAGTGCATATGTTGGATCTGACGGTTGACGAGGTGGTGGTTGATGCGACTTCATCGATAGACGTAATGGGCAAGGGTCGAGGATTGCCGGGTGGAACTAGCGGAACGTTCGGTGGCAGTCATGGTGGATGGGGGTCAGTCACAGGGTCAGGCGTTCCGAATGTGCCTTTTGGCAGTCTGCGCGAGCCTGTAGAACTGGGCGTCGGTGGGTCGAATCCGAGCCTGCGCGGCGGGGGTGCGATCAAGTTGGTAGCAAACACACTTGTTCTCGATGGAGCTATTGCTGCGGATGGTCAGCGGGCTAGTGCTAACTGGGGTCATCCGAGCGGCGGCTCGATATGGTTGGAGCTTGGCAGCGTAACCGGTTCGGGAGCGATCAGTGCAATTGGTGGTGAGCGCGAGTCAGGACAGACGGTCCCTGGTGCTGGTGGCCGGATTGCGGTGTATTACGACGAGCTGAACGGCTTTGACCCGCTCGTTCAGATTACGGCTCGCGGTGGCAATGCCAGGACAACGAACTATCAGCACGGCGCCGCTGGCACGATCTACCTGAAGGACAATTCTGACCCTTTTGGCTTGGTGAGGATTGACAACAGTCCGTTGAGTGTGGCGGCAGCGGTAACCGAAGTTGACGAGGACTTGGAGGAGCCGCTAGAGCTGGTCTCGGCCCATGTGCACTTGATTGGTGAGAGAACACTGGGCCTGGTATCGGCCACGACCAGCAGAGTGCTGAGCCATGAAGCGCTGACATTGACTGACCTGGCCTTGTCCGGTGGCAACTGGCACGCCTATGGTCAGATTGATGTGGCCGGATCGAGTGAGCTGCTACTGGAGAATCAGGCCTCGCTGCATTTGTATGCGGCGGCCGACAACTGGACCGAGGTGACGGTTGACGGTGCGACCCTCGTGGCAAACCACCCGCAGGTCTGGCAGCGTCTGGAGGTGATCAACGGTGGTACGGTGACTCATGATCCGCCGAGTAGCGACGATGAGTATCGCCTGGACCTGACCCTCGACGAGCTTGTGGTAGACGCGAGCTCATCGATTGATGTGACGGGAAAGGGCCGTGGTCGACCATCGGCCTTGACGGGCATCGCTGGCGGCAGCCATGGCGGCTGGGGATCCACCGGTTGGAGCAATCCGATGCCTAATGCGCCGTTTGGTAACTTGCGCGAGCCGGTTGATCTGGGTGTGGGTGGATCGATGACGACCCTCCGAGGTGGCGGGGCGGTCAAACTGACAGCGAACACGCTGATGCTTGATGGTTCGATTCGAGCGGATGGTCAAAGAATAGCTACCAATTGGGGTCACCCGAGCGGTGGATCGGTGTGGCTTGACGTAGGAGCACTGTTCGGCAGCGGCGATGTTAGCGCGGCTGGCGGCGAGCATGAGTCGGGTCAGTCGGTTCCGGGCGGTGGC
>JBJHCC010000062.1:0-18191 GCA_050485825.1 Gammaproteobacteria bacterium | reverse complement strand
TCCCACACAGGTTCCGCACATTGTGAAAACGCTTGCATGGGCCGTCAGGTCAGGCATTGCAGGTCATCAGGGTTTTGCGAGATCCGGACATAACCATTTTTTTGTGTTGGAGGACTACCTTGAGGTCGATGCCGGTTTCCAGGTCGGGCCGCGGAGCGTTCTGTTCAACGCGGTCGACGGCAACGGCAATCCGATCGGTTTCATTGAGGTGCATGATGTCGGCCAGCCGGGCGACCTGCCGCGCAGTGTCCGCATCGACGGGCTGGCTGTGATTGACCCCGATCATTGGCTGCTGATGTTCGACCGCGGCGTCAGCATCCAGGGCGAGTACTACGCCCGATCGGATGTGGTGCTGTATCGGGTTCAAAGCCGCGGCTTTGAGCGCGCCCTCAGACTCAGCACGGTTGACCCGCGCTGGGAGACGCTGGCCCCGGTCGATATCAGCCTGCGCGAACTGATCGATCAGATCTTCGGAGACCGCTTCCAGCCCGCCGCCGGGTTGGCCCATACGGCCGAAGGAGTCGGCCCATGCTGAGCCTGCGCGCGCTGCTGCTGGCAGCCTTGACCGCTTTGATCTCGTCGCATGCCCTGGCCGGGCAGGGCGTCACCGTACTGTCGGCTGCATGCGCCCCTCTGGGCTGCCTGGACGGCGATCCGCCCGGCCTTCCGATCGTGATTACCCAGTCCGGGCACTATCGGCTGCACAGCGATCTCGAGATTCCGCTGGGTGGGCCGAGCTTCACGGCGATTCTCATCAATGCACCGGGTGAGCACGTCACCCTGGACCTCAACGGTCACATGATCCGCGGCGGCAAGACCTGTACCGGCACCCCGGCCGGGTCCTGCACCGGAACCACGATCAATACCGGGGTGATCAATGTTCAGGGCCTCCATAGCGGCCGCATTTTCAACGGCCGCATCCAGGGCGGGGAGGGTTACGGCATCCTGCTGCGGGTGACCGGGCCGGTTGATCTTGAGCGTCTGCATCTGACCGAAAACCTCGGTGGCGTCTATGTCGAGCTTCTCGGTGCTTTCTCCACGGCAGCAGTCCGCTTGCGCGACAGCCAGCTGATACGCAATCAAACCGACGGTGCGCGCCGACTCAGCGGCACCGGCTTGTTTATTGTCGAGAGCTCGTTGATACATGGCAATGGCTCCTTTGGCGTGGAGGCAAGTAGTACCGGCAACGACGCTACGATCATCGTTCGAAACAGCCATGTCAGCCGTCATGCTTCCTCAGGTGTGATCGGCCGTTCAACACGCTGCCGGGTCTACGACAGCAGCTTCTGGGCCAACTTCAACAACGGCGCGCAGATATCGAACTGCCCCGGGCTCAACACCATCTGCCGTAGCGGCACCTGCTGAATGAAAGGAGACTCGGAGATGAAGCGGAATTGCATCGCCTTTTGCGGCCTGCTGGCCGGCCTGGTTGTTTCGACTGGTTTGGCCGAGGACGCCGGACCCTACTTCGAAATCAACGCGGCCTGCGTCCCGGTCGGCTGTTTCGAATTCGATCCGCCGGGCCTGCCGGTCTTGATCACCCAGCCTGGCCGCTATCGAGTGACCAGCGACCTCGTATCCGATGGCAACGACAGCATCATTGAGGTTGAAATCTCTAGCCCATTCTTTCGGAGTCGCGGCGTTGAACTGGATCTGGGTGGCCATGTCCTGCGCGGACCGTTCAGCTGCACGGGCACGCCGGTCACCGGCTGCAACACCGCGGTGACCAGCGTACCTGGAATCGTCTTCGATGTCCGTAACGGGAGCTTGCGCAACGGCACCATTCGAGGCTTTGCGGGGTCTGGTGTCCAGGCCTGGTTGCGGGAAAGCGGCCTGATCGAAGGCCTGATCGTGACCGACAACAGTCATCACGGCATCGAGCTCATCAACGCCGCGGGCAACGAGGGCTACATCATTCGCGACAACATTCTGCACCGAAACGGTGGTGATGGCCTGCGTGCCGCCAGCGGCGACCTCGGTCGGTCCCTGGTGAGCGCCAACCTGGCCACCGGCAATCGACTGGTGGGCCTTCGAATCGGCGATGGTGCCAGGGCTGCCGACAACACGGTGATCAGTAACGGCACATTCGGCATCATGCCGCGGGACGTGACTTCGCCGATCGGTCAGAACTGCCTGGTCTCCGGCAACGTGCTGTTCGGCAACAACGGCGCCAATGCCGAGATGCTCTGCAATGCCAGCAACCAGACCAACCAATGCGATACCGGAGCCTGCTGATGAAACCGCTTTGCACCTTTACCGGGTTCAGCCGGGCTAGACAAGGCTGCGCGGCCGCGTGGGTCCTTGTCCTGCTGGCGTTCGCGGCGGGCAATGCCCAGGCCGGGACTTTCCGAATCAATCAGGATTGTGCAGCGATAGGCTGCATCGCGGGCGACCTGCCTGGCTTCCCCATCCAGATTACCGAATCCGGCCACTACCGCCTGGTCAGCGATCTCGTGCTGGAAGCCAACGAGCCGTTCGCATTCCTGGTTCAGGCGCCCGGCGGAGCAGTCACCATTGATCTGGGAGGCTATACGATTCGGGGGCCGCAGACCTGCGCTGGTGGCACGCCCGCGATGGGCGGTGGAGCGCCGGTCACCAGTTGCACTTTTGAAGGCCTCAATGGCGGCGCGATCCGCGTGCAAGCGGTGTCGGAGCTGGTTATCCGGAACGGTACGATTCGAGGAGTGAGCTCTCAGGGCATCAGCCTGAATGCGGGCAAGCTGGTTTTGATCGAAGATATGTTGATCACCGAGAATGCCTCCGGCATTACCGTCAGCCGAGGCGCTGCGTCGGCCGATTCGCTGCTCCGGGTCCGGCGAGTCAGCCTCAATCGCAACCTGTCCTACGGGCTTCAGGCGATCGGTGATGACGCCGGCCTGATCGTCATCGAAAACAGCCAGGTTTTCGGCAACGGATTTCGCGGCCTCAGCATCAATGCCCTGGGTGCCGCTGTCGTACGCGAAGTTCAAATCGGTCGTAGCGGCCAGCATGGCATGGTCGGCGGCGGCAACAAGCGCTGCTACTCTACCAGCTATTTTGCCAATAACAATGGCGCTGCCCAGGTACTGGGCTGCGAAGGCCGGTTCAATCGCTGCGTTGGAGGCAGCTGCTGACCATGACATTCAAGCCCAACCCGCTTCAATGCCTGCTTGCGCTGCTGATGGTTGCGCCTGCTCTTGACGCCACCGCTTCGGATCGAATCTTCGAGATCAATCAGGACTGCGTGCCCGTCGGCTGCTTCGAGGGCGACCCGCCAGGCTTCCCGGTGCTGATTACCCGCCCCGGCCGCTATCGCCTGAGTTCTGATCTGATCGTGCCGGCCAGTGCCCCCAGCACGGCGATTCAGGTGATTCAGTTTCCTTTCGAGGACCGAAGGGCAGTCGATATCGATCTCAACGGCTTCACCGTTCGAGGCCCGTTCAGCTGCGCAGGGACGCCAGTGGCCAGCTGCAACCATGCTTCCAACACCCAAGCCGGCATCGTGATGCAGGTTCGTCGCGGCAGCCTGGTCAATGGCACCGTGCGCGGTTTCGGTGGCGCTGGTGTCAACGCAGTGCTGGCGGGTGAAGGCCTGCTGGCCGGTTTGATCGTCACCGAAAATGCCGGCGGTGGTCTGCGCATGGACGGCGACAGCCAGAATCATGGTTACGTGCTGCGCGATTCCATCATCCACCGCAACGGTACCCATGGATTCTCGACCAGCAGCGGCGCGACGCGCGGCGCAGTCCTGCTCGAGGGCAATTTGTTCTACGGCAATCAGCAGATCGGCGCCCAGGTGGGTACCGGCAGCCGGCTTTTGAACAACACCTTCGTCAGTAACGGGCAGCTCGCCTTGACCGGTGTCGACGGCTGCCTGTCAAGCGGCACCATACAGACCGCCAATGGCGGCAACAACGCGGTGCTGGCCTGCAGCGCCAGCTCCGGCACCAATTTCTGCGATACGGTCTCGTGCTAGTCTTGGCGCGCCGGGACAAAGCGGCCAGTCGGACACCATGGATGCCAATGCAACAGCGAAACTGATCGACCGCCTGGGGCAGAACGCCCGTGCCGTGGCGGCCGGGCTTGCGACGGCGTCGACGGCGCGGCGCAATGCGGCCCTGGCCGCGATGGCCGGGGCCTTGCGCGCGCGCGTCCACTTGTTGATTGACGGCAACGCCCGGGATCTCGCAAGCGGCGAGGCGGCCGGGCTGTCGGCAGCGATGCTGGATCGCCTGCGGCTGGATGAATCACGGATCGAGGCCATGGCGGCCGGCCTGGAAGCCATCGCCGAGCTGCCCGATCCGCTGGGTCGGGTGCTCAGTGAATGGACCCGACCCAACGGCCTGCGCATCCGCCGGGTCGCCGTGCCGATCGGCGTGATCGGGGTGATCTACGAGAGCCGCCCCAACGTCACCGCCGACGCCGCAGGGCTCTGTCTCAAGGCCGGTAACCCGGTGATCCTGCGCGGCGGCAGCGAGGCGGTGCACAGCAATCGCGCCATCCACGCCGCGCTGGTCGCCGGGCTGGAAGCCGCCGGGCTTGACCCGGCCTGCGTGCAGCTCGTGCCGGACCAGGACCGCGCCGCCGTCGGCGCCTTGCTTCAGGCTCATCGCTGGCTGGACATGATCGTCCCTCGCGGCGGCAAGAGCCTGGTGGCGCGGGTGCAGCAGGATGCGCGCGTGCCCGTGCTGGCCCATCTGGACGGCAACAACCACCTCTACGTTCACCCATCGGCTGACGCCGCCATGGCCGTCGATGTGGTCGCCAACGCCAAGATGCGCCGCCCCGGCATCTGCGGCGCGCTGGAAACCCTGCTGATCGATGAAGCCTGCCTGGACTTGGTCCCCGCCCTGGTCGAACGCCTGAGCGCGCTGGGCTGCGAACTGAGAGGCGATGACAGCCTGTGCGCGCTGGATCCACGAATCGGACCCGCCAGTGAATCCGACTGGGCAACCGAATACCTGGCACCGATCCTGGCGATGAAGCTCGTCAGCGGCCCGGACCAGGCCCTGGCCCATATCGCCCGCTACGGATCGGGCCACACCGACGGCCTGATCGCCGAAGACCTGGCCGCCGCCGAGGATTTCCTCGCCCGCCTCGACAGCGCGATCGCCGTCCACAACGCCTCGACCCAGTTCGCCGACGGCGGCGAATTCGGCTTCGGCGCCGAGATCGGCATCGCCACCGGCCGCCTGCACGCCCGCGGCCCGGTCGGCGTCGACCAGCTCACCACCTTCCAGTACCGCGTGTTCGGAACCGGCCAGACCCGGCCGTAGGCCGCGGCCCGGGCGCCACCGCTTTGCGGGATAATCCGCGGCTCCCAGTCATTCAGCCCCGAGCCATGTCGGCAGCCATCAGCGAACGCATCCATCGTCAAATCGCCAGCGAAATCAAGGCCCACGCCGCGCAAGTGGCCTCGGCCGTGGCGCTGCTGGATGAAGGATCCACCGTGCCCTTCATCGCCCGCTACCGCAAGGAGGCCACCGGCGGCCTGGACGATACCCAGCTGCGCGATCTGCAAACCCGGCTGATCTATCTGCGCGAACTGGAAGACCGGCGCGCGACGGTGCTGGCCAGCATTGCCGAGCAGGGCCAGCTCAGCGACGCCCTGAAAGCCGAGATCGAGGCGGCCGACACCAAGGCCCGACTGGAAGACCTGTACCTGCCCTACAAGCCCAAACGCCGTACGCGCGCGCAGATCGCCCGCGAGGCTGGCCTGGAACCGCTGCTGGACGCGCTGCTGCAGAACCCGGCGCTGGACCCGGAGCGCGAGGCGGAAGCCTTCGTCGACGCCGAGCGCGGCGTGGCAGACGCCAGGGCCGCGCTCGACGGCGCCCGCCAGATCCTGATCGAACGCGCCGGCGAACACGCCGATCTGGTCGGCGGTTTGCGTGACTGGCTGCATGAGGTCGGCCAGATCCGCGCCCAGGTGATCGAGGGCAAGGAGACCGAAGGCCAGAAGTACCGCGACTACTTCGACCACGGCGAGACCCTGGCCAGAATCCCCTCGCACCGCATGCTGGCCCTGCTGCGCGCGCGCAACGAGGGCGTGCTGACGCTGAATCTGGAGCCGGGCACGGACGCTGAGGCTGGCCATTTGCAGGGCATTGGCCGGGTGGCCGGCGCCCTGGGTATCGCCGATCGCGGGCGCCCGGCCGACCGCTGGCTGCTCGACGGCGCGCGGCTGGCCTGGAAAGCCCGCCTGCTGATGAATCTGCAGGTGGAGCTGTTCGTCGCCGCGCGCGAGCGCGCCGAGGCCGAGGCCATTCGCATCTTCGGCGACAATCTGGGTGATCTGCTGCTGGCCGCTCCGGCCGGCCAGCGCGCGGTGATGGGCCTGGACCCGGGCTTGCGCACCGGCACCAAGGTCGCCGTGGTCGACCCCACCGGCAGGTTGCTGGACACCGCCACCATTTACCCGCTACCGCCACAGAAGCGCTTCGATGAGGGGCTGGCCGTACTGGAGCGCCTGTGC
This sequence comes from Gammaproteobacteria bacterium, assembly GCA_050485825.1. Lineage (GTDB taxonomy): Bacteria > Pseudomonadota > Gammaproteobacteria > Xanthomonadales > Wenzhouxiangellaceae > Wenzhouxiangella. The sequence goes on along the minus strand of JBJHCC010000062.1, from coordinate 11,737 downwards.
CGCACGCATCAGGTCGAGCTGATCGCCATCGGCAATGGCACCGCCTCGCGCGAGATCGATCAGTTCGCGGGCGAGCTGTTGAAGCGGCTCAAAAACCCGGCCCTGCAGAAAGTCGTGGTCAGCGAGGCCGGCGCTTCGGTCTACTCAGCCTCCGAGCTGGCCGCGCGCGAATTCCCTGCGCTGGACGTCAGTCTGCGCGGCGCCGTGTCGATCGCCCGCCGACTGCAGGATCCCCTGGCCGAGCTGGTCAAGATCGAACCCAAGGCCATTGGCGTCGGCCAGTACCAGCACGACGTCGACCAGAGCCGCCTGGCCCGCGCCCTGGATGCGCGGGTCGAGGACTGCGTCAACGCCGTCGGCGTCGAGGTCAATACTGCCTCGTCCGCCCTGCTCGCGCGCGTGTCCGGTCTGTCGGCCAGCGTGGCCGACAACATCGTCGCCTACCGCGACCAGCACGGCGCGTTCCGGCGTCGCAAGGACTTGCTGAAAGTCCCGCGCCTGGGCGACAAGACCTTCGAGCAAGCCGCCGGCTTCCTGCGCATCGCCGCCGGCGACAACCCGCTGGATGCGTCAGCCGTGCACCCGGAAGCCTATCCGGTGGTCGAACGCATCAGCGCCCGACTGGGCCGGCCGCTGCAGACCATCATCGGCGACGGCGAGACCCTGCGTGCGCTGAACGCCGCTGAATTCACCGACCAGCGCTTCGGCTTGCCAACCGTACGCGACATCCTCAAAGAGCTGGAGCGCCCCGGCCGCGACCCGCGCCCGGAATTCCGCACCGCGAAATTCAGCGAGGGCGTGGAGAAAGTTTCCGACCTGGTCCCCGGCATGATCCTCGAAGGCACGGTCAGCAACGTCGCTGCCTTCGGCGCTTTCGTCGACATCGGCGTGCACCAGGATGGTCTGGTCCATATCAGCGCCATGAGTCGCCAGTTCGTCAAGGATCCCAGAACGGTGGTCAAGGCCGGCGACGTGGTCAAGGTCAAGGTGATGGAGGTCGACCTCAAGCGCCAGCGCATCGCGCTGAGCCTGCGCCTGGACGATCCGCTGCCGGATGCGGCGGCAAACCCGGCCGATCGCCCCAGCGGGAAGCGGCCGGAGCGCGCGACCAAGCAGCCGCACAAGCCAAAGCAGGACCAACGATCCCCCTCAGGCGCCCTGGCAGACGCCTTTGCCAAGGCGAAACGTCAGCGCTGATGGCGACCGGCTTCCGCTATTGTCGGTGGTGTCGGCGCCCGCTTCCGCGAGCGAAGCGTGTTCCCTGCGAAGATCGAGCCAGTCCTTGTTCCGCCATTCCCAGGCCATGAGCTGTAAGCCGGTCGCGTACGCCTCACATTACTAAGACATTCATATTCAAAGCCACATTCAGAACCCCTGACACGATCGCCTGCAAGGCAGGCTTGCGCAGGCATCGTTGCGCTACGTCAAGCAAGCGTAACGCCGCAGGCGGACGTGTCAGGAATTCCCTTCGGGCTTGCCTGTGGGCGTCCGTGGACTGCGATTATCACGATAAGCGCGGCATTTGATGTAGGGAGGCTGCACCGGCGTGCCAGCGCCTTGCCAAGAACGCCGATAGACAAGCTGAATGAGGCTTTGAGTATGAATGTCTTAGTAAGCTTACCCATGGGGCATTTCGGACCGTTCATGCCTCATGCGACAGCGAGCTTTTCGGAGACTCGCGAGCCGTTCGGCGGTCGGCCAGTCGCGGGTAGATCCAGGTTGGTGCGCATTCCTCGTAGAGGTGATGGTGTCCCAGTTCGCCGCTGCCTGGTGTTTCCAGATGATAGGTGTTTCGGTTGGGCGGCGGTCGTCACCATTCGCTGAGCGCCCCGCCACTGATTTTGCGTGTCCCGGCTATTTGCGATATTCTCAGAACCACTGTCCTTGGGTGATTGGGGGAGGCACTCTTGAGCACACTAGGTCCTTTCGCATCTGAGGCTCTTGTTGACCCGGCAACGAAGTACCCACGGTATTCGTTGCCGGGTAAATAGTGGGCGCCAATGGGCCTGCTGCCGCTTTCGAATATGACAGTACGGAGATTTCTTTACGAGCAACTTGAGCCGGCGGCGAGAACGCGCGGCGGGCTATCTCCCCTCAATTGTCTGGTCGCGGCGCTCATTATCGTTGCGGTTATTGCGGTCGTCCTCGAGTCGGAGCCGCTGGTTCGAGGGTTGGCCCCGAGATTTTTTTCGGCCCTGGAGCTCGCACTCCTCGCCCTGTTTTCAATTGAGTACATGGCCAGGGTGTATGCCGCGGGCGAGGACCCCGTGTATAGAGGCTGGCGAGGTAGACTTCGATACGCAGGCCAGGCCTGGTCAGTCATCGACCTCCTCGCCATCTTGCCTTTCTGGATCACGGCGGGAACATTCAACTCCTCCCTTCTTCGGGTTTTCAAGTTCGCGCGACTGCTCAGGATTGCACGGCTTGGCCGGTTCTCCCAAGCCTGGGACCTCCTGGTTCGATCGATAGCGTCAAGGAAGTTCGAGCTTGGAATCACAGTAGGAATTGCGGCGCTGGTTCTGTTGTTTTCCAGTGCTGTGCTTTATGTTGTTGAAGGCGAGGCGCAACCCGATGCCTTTGGTAGTATCCCTCGCGCCTTGTGGTGGAGCATCGCAACGCTTACAACGGTTGGTTACGGTGATATCACGCCGGTTACACCCCTTGGCAAACTGTTCGCCGGCGCAACGGCCATCGCAGGGATCGGATTGATCGCGATGCCTGCGGGCATACTTGCGGCAGCCTTCAGTGATGTCATTCAGCGGCAGGCAAAAAAGTCTGCGAAAGAACAATAGGAAAGGGGGCTGTTATGGGCTTCAGGTTTCAACGTCGTGTCAAAATCGCTCCTGGGCTGACCCTGGTTGTCAGCAAGCGCGGAGTTGGAGTTTCTGCCGGGGTCACGGGTGCGCGCGTCAGCGCGACGCCGAGCGGAATCTTCGCCCATGGGGGGCTGCCGGGAACTGGACTGGCCTATCGGGAGAAATTGAACAAGAAAGGCCGATCACGGTCGGGACGGTCGTCGCGGCCTGGCACCGCCGGAGATAGCGCCGAAGGCATCGGCCTGGAAGTAACGATCAGTATCGAAGACAACGGCGCTGTTTCGCTACGTCATCAGAACGGCGAGCCTATTCCGAAAGAGACGCAGGACTACTTGAAGAAGAAGGCCAAGGATCAGTTGAGGGCGGTGCTGGATGACTACTGTGCCAAGCAGAATCGGACGATCCAGGCCTTGTCCGAGGTCCATCTTGGTACGCCGGCGCCCACAAGCGAGCCGGTATTCGAGCCCAGAGAATTCTCGATGGACAAGCCGATTGAGACACAGCAGCTGAGAGGCAATCTATGGACGGCGATCTGGCCACCGGCAAAGCGCAGATTGGCGGCAGAGAACAGTTCCCGTCAAGAGCAATATGCGCAACAGCTGAATGAATGGATTGCTGCTCGAACCGCTTTTGAAACTACCGAACTGACGCGAAAGCAAAGGGAGCTTAGTGAGGTCCGCACCGATCTGGAAGCCATGACTGAGGTTCTGGCCGACCATCTCAGTCGTATTCCCTGGCCGAAGGAAACCGAAGTCTGCTTCGACCTCGGTGACGATTCAAAAACCATTGCGATTGAGTTGTCGCTTCCGGAAGCGGATGATTTCTCCTGCGAGGAATGCTCAGTCCACGGCAGCCAGCTAAGGATTATCAAGCGGAAGCTGTCGGTTACACGGGCTCGGGAAATCTACAGCAACTATGTGCACGGCATAGCCTTTCGGGTGCTTGGCGAAGTCTTCGCCCGGCTACCGACAGTTCAGGTGGCCTTGGTCAACGGATGGGTTCCAAAAGTGGACGGCGCAACCGGCCGCGAATCTAGTGTCGCACTGTTTAGCGTGATGGCCACGCGCGAACAGTTCAGCCAAATCAATTTCGACGCGCTCAAGTCGGTTGACCCTGGCGATAGCCTGACCCTATTCAAACTGCGGCGAAACATGACAAAGACTGGAATTTTCAAGCCCGTCAGCCCAATGGGGGTCGACGACTTGGATGGATTCCTGCAAAACGGAACCTGATTACGCACATGACTCAGCCATCGGCCAGAGGGCCTTGTGCTTCAGGCCTTTGAGGTGCAGCCGAAGCGCGCAGGGCCAGGCGGAAAAAGGGCCGCCGGTGTCTGAGCGGAACGCCCTGAAAGGGCGTGGAGCGAGTTCGGCGGCCCCCGCCTGGACCGAGCACTGCAGGGCATCGACCGCCTGCCAAGGCGGTCGACAAACCGATGGCCTGATGCACAAGGCCCTCTGCCCCGAATTGATGGCTGAGTCATGTGCGTAATCAGGAAGCGGAATATTCGATCAGAACAGCCGCTGCCAGGATTCGTAAGAAAACCACGCCGGCGAGAACAGGGGTGCCGACGGTTTCGCCTTTGCTCGTTCAGATAACCCGACTTTCCGCTTGCCGTATCGATGGCTCTTCATTCGACTACGCGCTTGAGTCGCCCCTGGTGATTGCCGTTCACCGGAAGTCATCAGAAAAGATCACTGGTGCCAGCAAGCCGGTGTCAATCAACACCGCGCGATCCAGTGCGCCGATGTCGTAGGGGCGACCGAAGAAATAGACCACGCCATTCATCAGCTGGTCGATCAGGGTGGCTTCACCTTCGGGTCGCCTGTCCCAGTCGTGCAGGGGCGCGGGCATTGGATGGAGTAGGCCGCAGGCAGGCTGCGGTAGCGGGACACCGTTCTGCCAGCGTATCGGCGCTCTGCTCGCCCTGTAACGAAAGTCAATGGGGGAGGCATTTCCCCAGTGCATGAGGTTGTTCTGGGTAAGGTCTGGCGCCATGCCCCAAACTTCAATCGCGCCGGGGCTCACGAAAAGCACCGGGCTCGCGGCCTGCATCCAGCGATCGAAGGTGGACCAGAAGCTTGGCGGCGGCTGGCCGGTTGCCAGATCAGCCCAGCCGTTGTAGACAATCATGTGGCCGAACTCGTGCAGCACCACGCTGAAGGCGTCGACGCGATCGGTGGGTACTGGCGCTGTGCGCGCGACAGGGTCGGGGTCGAACCACAAGATGTTGCGCAGGTAATCGAGACCGAAGGTGATGGTGCCGTCGACCTCCGCACCGTTCGGGTCAATGCCGGTCAACAACTCGTGACCCACGCCCTGCTGAAAGGTGTTGCGACCGTTGATCACGCCGACGAAGGCCGAGGTGGTGCTCGCGGCATTGGCCGTGGGGATGCTGGCAACGGCGATGGCGATTTCCAGGCTGCGCGGCGCAGTGACTGCCATGGCCTGTGCCCAACGGTGGCCGCCCTCGCTGACGTGGGTTTCGATCTGCGCTCGCTCGTTCGCGGTCAACACGCTGGCGGAGGGGGTGAAGCTGACATTCACTGTCACCTGCGCGCAAGCGACACTGGCGAACAGCAGGAACGAGAAGAGAAGCAGGACCTGGCGCATGCGAACCTCGGTACCCGTTGGCGGGTTGGGGTAGTGAGCTGTGGGAAAACCTAAATGCTCCTGCCGTCCAGTGTGCTGGATGGCCGGGGCCAGGTCAATGATCAATGGGGCGGTGTCATGGCCGTCATACGTTGGGCAGCTGATCAACTAAGGATCGGGCAAGCATCGCTGCAATTGGAGATAAATCCCCGGATAACGGGAAGCCGGACGTGGTCCAGGAGCCGCTAGTCCGACAGATTGAGGTCCAGTCGATGCCAGATCATTTCGATCTCTCGACCGTCTTCGATGAATCGCGCAACGACGCGACGCTCGTCGAAGCGCTCTACCTGGCCGAAGTAGGCCTGCAGCGGTTCGGCAGGCTGGCAGACGCCGAAAATGCATAGCGCTTCCGAACTGCTCCTCTCGATCAGCCATAGCTGAAAGTCGGCGCCGAAACTGTAAACGCCCTCCCGATACTCGATGGGCTGGCCGTTCAGGTAGCGATCCTCGCGGTACTGCCCGTCCCCTCGGAACGCGTAGACGATGGACAGAACGACATCATTGATCCGGGAATCGGATTGCCAGGCGCCCGTCAGCCAATCGTGGGGGCCAGGGCCAAAGGACCTGATGTCCGGCTCGGCAATTGCTGTGGGGATCATCAGGGTCAGAAACAGCGCAATCGCGGCTCTCATGGCTGGCTTTTCCGTTCTTTGGTGGCCTTGAGAACCAACGCGCTATGGCCGCGGCGATCGGTTCAAGCTTTTTTGGATCATCTACTGGTTCTGCTGCCACTTGAACCCCATCAGAACCTGGGAAGCGGACCCGCGTCAAGATGTTGAAACCGCTGGCCCAGGGCGCCGCAAAACGTTCGCGCTTGCTGGTCACCCTGCACCAACTGCCAGCAATGAGTCGAACGGCATCCTGCGCTTGCCTTGCGGGTCGCGGCTCGGTTACGATGCTGGCGCGGAATACGCTTTTTTCCCTTGCAATCAGGGTGTTGGGGATGGCGCTGGCTGGATTGCCCTGATGGTTGCGCAACCTGTGATGAGGTTGGCAAAAGCGTGTTGAGCTGTTGTTGGTAGACCAAGGGGCAACTCGGTGGTTGACTCGAGGTTTGCGTGAAATCTTCTCGGCAGAAACAGATCGTCCGGTTTTCTTCGGCTTTTTCTTCTTCACCATTGACCTGGGCAACAGCCGTTGCCGTGCTGCTTGGCCCGCTCCTGATGGCGATAGGCCACGCCGATTGGCGGCCGATGGGTGCTGATCCGGATGTCTTTTTTCACGATCGTTTTGAGACAGACCCCAGCGCACGCACGCTGCAGTTTTATTCCGGGCGCATAGAAAGCGTCCATCTGGGAGCGGATGACGCGTTCTACGGGAATTTCCTGGTGACGGGGCAGGTGCCGGGATATGGCTCGGACATGAGTCTTTACCGATTCGGTGCCGATGCGGGTGGCCAGAGCCAGTGCAGCGGTGGCTGTGCCCAGGCCTGGCCGCCGTTGATGGTTGCCAGTCCGAATGACTTGTCCATGCCTGGCGGATTCTTGCGTGAGGTGGGCGTCATTGAGCGGCAGGACCCCGATGGCTGGCAGGTGACCGTTGACGGCTGGCCGCTGTACTTGTACGGCGGCGACGAACAGCCTGGGGAAACCACCGGGCACCTGGCCGGGCAGGGCATCTGGCAGCTGATCGTGGTCAGCCAGATTACCGCGCCGCCGCCAGCTGATATCGATCCCGCCGATCATGAAACCTGGAATCGGGGTCTGAATGCCTGGCGCATGCCGCGGCCAATGATCGGAGCCTGCGTCAACTGTCATTCGCCGGATGCTTACGATATTGCCAGGGTCGGTTTCAGCGCCGACACCATTCGGCGTCGGGCGATAGGCGATGGCTTGGGGGAAGCCGAGGCCAATGCCATTCTGGGGCTGGTGGAGCTGCAGCGTGATCGCTATGACATGACCGGTGCCAACGCGCCCTTCGAGCCTATGGCTTTTCGTCCCCTGCAGCCGGGTGGCATGCCGCTGGATGCCGATGGCGAAGACGACGGTGAACTGGCCTTTATCCGCCACCTCCGCGAGGACCATCAACTGATGATTGTCTCGCAGCGCATCGGCACCGTTGCCGAGGCGCGAGCCGCTGCCGAAGAAATCGCCAATCTGGACATGAATACTGTGCGAGTTGGCTTCCCCTTTGAACGCTTCAGCGAAGATCCGCATCACGGTCGCCAGCACAATCTGTTCCTCGACTGGATTCCCTTCGCTCCGCACGAAGTGATACAGACTCACAACGACGACTGGTACGCGCTGCAGGATGCCTATATTGCCAATCCGTCGCCGGAGACGCTGTTCCCGCTGATGGAAAAGGTGGGCGTGTATACCACGACTTGCCGCTTCCTGGTCAACCAGATCGAGCCCGAGGACTGCAACCCGGATGATGGGTCCGGCCCGCCGGGGGGCTATGGCGAGGCCGAGCCGGGTCTGCGCCAGGTTAGTGAGCAGGAAAACCCGGTCCGCACTCGCACCTGGAACAACATTCGCTATCGCAACATTCTGCTGCTGCAGCACATGATGCGCGAGGAGAATGAGCGTTTGAACGCCAACCCGGATGATCCCACCGCCGGGCTGCTGTATCTGCCGTCCATCCATCGTGCCGATTTTCTGGACATGAGTGACAGGGACGTTCATGACCATATCGGCTATCTGGACAGCCGCTTCACCTTGTGGAATCTTGCGCAGTTTGCACGCCCCTGGATACCGGGCGGTAGTTCAAGTAATCCGTTCCCACCGCAAGTGTTTCGAGATCGGATTGATTATGCCGCCGCGCTGGACAGTCATCTGACCGATTCAGCCCTGTGGCAACGGCGCGGCGGATGCAGAGACGGTACCGGTAGCGCTGAAACCTGCTACTGGATTCTGACCATTCAAGGTCTCAGAGCGTCGTGGTTCTGGATGGGCTTCGTTCAGGACCCGCAAGCACTGATTCGCGGCGGCTCCCATGAATACTTTCATCAGACCGCCAACCAGGTTCAAGACATCCGCTTGCATACCATGTTCGCGAGTTTCGCCAGCAATATCCACCGCTCCTACCGTCATGACACGTTCTGGCGAGGCGCGGGGCCACACAGCCACTACCGAAATGTCCTCCACCTTAACGAGCGGTTCCGCCCGAATGGTGGCCTGCGTTTTGCCGCCGGTAGCCAACTTCAGACAACCGCCATGAGTGAGGAGCGTCTGGCCGAGCACCGCTTGCTTTGGGGAAACATCAACCGAATGACTTTGCTGCTCATGAAGGATGAACTTCAGGCCAGCGGCAAAATCCATCGGCCCGATCTGGCGCTGAGTTTGCTGGACACCCCCAACGGGGTTTCGATTGAAGGCGCATTGATCGGCAACTGTGACCAGGATGACCACCGATTCTGCGTTGAAGAAGCAGCCTTCCATGGAGAAATTCAAGCCTTGATTGCTCAGGTCAGGGTGTTGTTGGAGAGCGCTGAGGATGAGAGCTTCAGTGGCGTGCGGCGCACCGGACCGGAGTCGCTGCAGGCCCGCCAGGTATTTGGCGAATACAACCGCCTGGGTGTGGGGGAGAACGCACGCGGTGTGCCGGCTACACCCATTCCCAGAATTGATCGGCCGGCTCGGTAAGGCGGGCTCAGGAGTTCGGAACGGCCACTCTGGGCCCGCGGAACAGCATCCTGCAAGCCCCGGTTCTGTTGACCGTTCTCCGCGGTCGGGAAAAGGATGGCATCGATTCCGGCCCGTACTGGGAAAAAGAAAGGCCCGCGGGGGGCGGGCCTCTCTCGACACCAAGCGGTGTCCGCTTGAGTGACTTGTCACTACTCGTAGGAAGCGTTCAGGTTCACGCCGGAGTACGCACTGTAGCCGCGTATCATGATGTGCCAGGTCCCGGCAGCGGGATTGCTGAACGTGCAGGTTTCGTTGTTGCCAGCCAGGTAAGGCCGGCAGTCCCAGACCGATACGGTCGGCTGGGTTCCATGACGAACGTAAAGATCGGCATCGCCGCTGCCACCCGAAATCGCGACCTCAACCGAGGAGGCGCAGGCCGGCACATCGAAGCTGTATCGCCGTTCGGAGCCCTGCGCGCCGGAGATGTTGCTCACGCTTCCGCTCCAATCGCAATCCGGGGCACCCGCGGGCTCGTCGAAGCTAGCGACCAGGCTGACGCCCGAGTACGACGTGAATCCACGGATCATGACGTACCAGGTGCCGGCAGCCGGGCTGGCAAACGTGCAGGTCTCGTTGTTTCCGTTCAGGTAAGGACGGCAGTCCCAGCTACCGGTGGTCGGCTCACTGCCATGACGGACATATAGATCGGCATCGCCGCTGCCACCCGAGATACTGATCACCAGATTCGAAGCCCCTGCGGGCACCTCAATCGTGAAATAGGTCTCGCTACCCTGGCCGCCGGACAGACCGGTGACCGGCACGCCGTTGCTCAGCTCGCCAGCTCCAGGTCCCGACCCACCGCCATCCACGGCAGCGACGGATGCCAGGGTATCGACGCGCGGCTTGGTGATGTTATTGGCCGGGTCCGTGACCGGCACACCGTGAGTCACCAGACTGTCGCGCAGCTCGTTCGGTGTGAGCGAACCGCTACCACCGGCAGCACCCAGAACCAGGGCGCCGACGCCGGCCGCGAACGGAGAGGCCGAGGACGTACCGCCAAAACAGGTGTTCGTGCCGCCATTGGTATTCGCGGTGCGCGCGCAGAACGACGGCGCCAGGATGTCGAGGAAACTCGCCGAGTTCGAATAGCAGTTCACCATGTCGGGCGCAGTGGAAGGATCACTGCAGTTGCCGAAGTTGGCCGATCCGATGTTGGCGTCGTAAACGGCACCAACCGAGATCACGTTGCTGAAACAGGCAGGTCGGGCCAAGGCACTCTTGGTCGCTTCATTGCCCGAGGCCGCAAAGATGGTGATGCCGGCCGAGTGAGCGGCATTGATGGCGTTGCGATACGCCGTGTGCGAACTATCGCAAACGCCGGAAAAGCTGCCGCCGCCCAGGCTCATATTGATGATGTCGATGCCGTAGGTCGCCTTGTTGGCTGTGATCCAGTCGATCGCGCCAATCACGTCGCCGTCGAGTGAAGGGCTGCCGCAAATGCCCGAACTCTGAATTTTCAGGAACACGATGTTGGCGTCCGGTGCTGTTCCCACAATGCCGCCACCGTTGCCCGCAGCCACACCGGCCACGGCCGTTCCATGCGACTGGGCCTGGCAATCATTGCGCGGGTCGTTATCGTTGTCGGCGAAGTCACGCCCGCCGATGATCTTGGGCGTCGGAAATCCGGAGTGGCCGCCAAAGGCCGCATGGCTGGACATGATGCCATCGTCAATAACGGCGATCACCGTTCCCGCACCAGTATGTCCCAGCGCGTGTGCATCGTTGGTCCCCGTCAGCGGATGGGATTCCGGATGCATCCGGTAGTGCACAGGCTGCTCTTCGATCAGCACCACGTCACGCAGCCGCGCCAGCTCGCGGATCTCTTCCACGGTCAGCTCTGCCGACAGCGCATGCTGGGTCTGGAATCGATAGCTGACTTGCTCCCTGGCCCGGGGCGGCATGCGTGACAGCGCACGGTCCTGGACCTGTCGGATGTGCGTACGGACCGCTTCGGGTGGTCCGCCCTCTCGTCCAAAATGGCGCCAGGGTTCGACATGGTCACCGGGGTCGAGGCTGATGATGACCCGATGGGTTCTGGTAGCGACCCTGCTGCTTTCCTGGGCCATGCTTTGCAGTAACTCGGCCTGGATCTTCCCATCATCTGCCAGCGCAGGCAGACAGATCAAAAGCGCCGCTGCGACTGACAAGCGGCCTAAGACTGAACTTGACATGTTGCTTCCTCTCTAGATCGATGTACTCCCTTTGATCGGATGAACTTCGCAACCGAAGCTGCGAATGCGGCTCCATACTTGAGTTTGCACCGCGAACCGCACTGCTCCCCTGGGCAGCAGCTCAACCCTACTCAATGGAAAGCGCTGCTGTCAAATCATGGCCATTCCGAGACAGGTCCGCCGCGAGCCCGCGCATCCCCTTTATGGCTGCACTCGGATCAGGTGCCGCCATACCGCCGTTGACTTACACCGACTGCGCATGACCACTGCCCTTGAATTCAGGCCCGGCACTTGCAGGCTTATTGCTCGCCAATCTTGGTGACAGCAACACGGTATATCACTTTAGGGCTCTTCCCGGTTTTGTGTGGGTTGACCGGTTCGGATAGCCTACAGGCTGGCCCCTCTGAGAGTTCAGCCGATGCACGACCGCGAGCTTTACCGCCAGATTCTGGGTATCCAGGCACCTTGGGAG
>JBJHCC010000061.1:0-18847 GCA_050485825.1 Gammaproteobacteria bacterium | reverse complement strand
GGCGAATCTCGCCTACGTTGGAGCGCACTCGCAGCGTCGGAGCAGATCCGATGGAGAAGGACTCGACTCTATTCTCGTAGGCCTTGAGTGGCCGATGTGTCACCCATTCAAATTCTGCGGCCAGCCCGGGATCCACGGAGTAGCCAACGGTCAGTTCCGACACCATCAAAACCGCGGCCAGCGCCTTGATCGGCTGTTCCCATTCATCGATCCGGCAGCTTCCGTCAACGCAGACCCGGCTGCGCACGCCGCCGTCGTCTGCGCCTGAGTCGAAGGCATGGGCCAGATCAGGCAGTTCCGATGCTGGCGCGGTGTGCTGGGCGATATCGCTGAAGTTGCCGATCGCGGTGGCCGGCACCGTGTTCATTCCACCTGCCGCCACGTTGATCAGGGTGGCTTGTGCGCTGATGCGCTGAGATGGTGGGTCCAGCCCGGCATTCGGGTCGTCCGCCCAGGCGCCATCGTCGAAGGCATCAGCCAGGGCATCGCAGCCCAACCAGCGCCAGTCATTGTTCAAGAGCTCCGAGTCTTCGCCGACCCGGCCCATCTCGACGATCTCGATCGTTCCGCGCGGCGCATCCAGGGCGATAGCCGGGCGACCATTGTGGCTGGCCGAGGGTGCCGGCAGCAGGCAGCCGATCTCCGAGGGCAGCAGCAGGGTCTGGTCATCGACCTGGGTCAGTGCCGCACCCCACTGGCTGCGGGCATCCAGATAAAGGTTGAAATGGTCAAGCAACGCGCCTTCCTCGTCCAGGACCCTAAGTTTGAGGGCCGTCGCCCAGCCGGAATCATTGCTCACCCCAACCAGCGTGTCGTTGCCCGCCGCTACCGTCCAGTAGGGCACGATCAACGCACTACCCAGACCGGTATCGGAGCGATAGACCTGGGCAAAGCCGGTCGTGCTGAGCAGGAGGCCGGTGAGCAGAATCGAAGGAAGGGTGAGTGTTTTCATATCGTGTCCTGAGGGAACATCGCGCTGGAGCGATCAGGCAAACCCCTTACCGAGCCCAGCAATCGGGACCTATTGGAAAGCCAAAGTATACTTTCTTATGGTTCGGAAGATCTTTTGGTCGCAAAGCAGCCAAGCAGCAAAGAAACGGGGTGGGCAGGGATGGAGGGCGAAGGGGTTCCTGATCAACCCGCAAACCATCAGCAGCCACCGCCATTCGTCGCACTCCCCAGCTCTACTCAACTGCCGCCAGAGTCAGCCGGGCCCTGCTTGGGTCTGGGCGAGGCGCAGCCCGGCTGGCCCATCAATTCGGCTGCTGCAGAAGCAAGGTCCGGCGCGGCAGTTCGGTGCGACGATAGTTGGAAAGCACGTTCAGGCCCTGATCGTCGGTCAGAGTGCCATTGCTGAACTGCTGGATGGCAAAGCTGATGATGGGCACTCCGATGAATTCGGTGCCGTCGGTGGCGGTTAGCCCCCTCGACGGTAGGATGATGACCGCTTTTCCGCCCATAAACGTCAAATCCGCGTCTCCGCGACTACCTAATGCTAGGGCCCTTTTCACGCGCGCGCTGTGCCCGAGGATTGACGACTCGATTGTCTGCCCGATCAAGGCGCCGTCAAGGAACGCATTAAAGGTCAAACTCTGCAGGACTGAGGAGAACGGAAGGAGCGGATCACCGCAAGGACAAACTGGGATAACGCTAACGGCCAGAGGCCGTGGCTGACCATCGCTGGATAAAAGGTTTATGGTCATTTCAGGCCCCCATGATCCAGCCTGGTAGCGCCTCAATGGGCCGTGGATCATCCATTCAAATTCAGCCGCCAAACCGGGATCAACTGAGTACCCGACGATTTTGTCAGACACTGTCAGCACCGCCGCAACGGCGTCGATCGGCTGTTCCCATTCATCAATGCGGCAGTCTCCGTCAACGCAGACCAGGCTGCGCACGCCGCCGTCGTCTGCGCCTGAGTCGAAGGCATGGGCCAGATCAGGCAGTTCCGATGCTGGCGCGGTGTGCTGGGCGATATCGCTGAAGTTGCCGATCGCGGTGGCCGGCACCGTGTTCATTCCACCTGCCGCCACGTTGATCAGGGTGGCTTGTGCGCTGATGCGCTGAGATGGTGGGTCCAGCCCGGCATTCGGGTCGTCCGCCCAGGCGCCATCGTCGAAGGCATCAGCCAGGGCATCGCAGCCCAACCAGCGCCAGTCATTGTTCAAGAGCTCCGAGTCTTCGCCGACCCGGCCCATCTCGACGATCTCGATCGTTCCGCGCGGCGCATCCAGGGCGATAGCCGGGCGACCATTGTGGCTGGCCGAGGGTGCCGGCAGCAGGCAGCCGATCTCCGAGGGCAGCAGCAGGGTCTGGTCATCGACCTGGGTCAGTGCCGCACCCCACTGGCTGCGGGCATCCAGATAAAGGTTGAAATGGTCAAGCAACGCGCCTTCCTCGTCCAGGACCCTAAGTTTGAGGGCCGTCGCCCAGCCGGAATCATTGCTCACCCCAACCAGCGTGTCGTTGCCCGCCGCTACCGTCCAGTAGGGCACGATCAACGCACTACCCAGACCGGTATCGGAGCGATAGACCTGGGCAAAGCCGGTCGTGCTGAGCAGGAGGCCGGTGAGCAGAATCGAAGGAAGGGTGAGTGTTTTCATGACAAATTCCAGGTCTATTGAATCATCAGTTCGGTTGGCGACGTTCTGGATAATTGGGACTATCATGGCCAGGCGTCGTTCAGTGGCAGTGGGGCTGGTAGGTGGCGTATCCGATCGTGGCCCAGGGTCCGCAGGCCACCATATTGCAGGCCCGCACTCGCAGGTTCTCCGATTGAGTGACCCAGACCACCGCAGCGGTTCCGCTGCCCGTGTAGTAGGGCCACAGCGAGCTCTCACCCTGCAGTTGATACTCGGTGACGTTGCCCGACACGCTGGCCCAGCTCGCGACGTTTTGACCTAAGCAAGCCATCCAATCGACAGTTCCGCTTGCGGGCGCGCTGCCGGGCGCGGGCGGTGGGGTCATCGCCGCGGCCAGGTCGATTCGCGCTTTGGTGTAGTGGGTGGCACCCTGACCCCAAGTAACCTGGCTGAAGCTGACTGGCGCTCCCGAGGCAATCATCCAGTCGCTGATCGCCCTGGCGCTGGCGGACGGATAGCGGCTCTGGACAACGACATGCGCACCGGCGGCGTGAGGGGATGCCATTGAAGTACCTGGATCCTGGAAGTAATCGTCGCTGCACCCAGCATGCGAGTAAGCCGACCACACCCCATCTGGGATCGCGAAGTTATCGCGGCAGCTTAAGCCTGTCGGGTAGTTGGTCAATCCGCCTGGCGCAAGAAGATCCAGAATTTCGGCAGCATTGGAATAGCTAGCGAAAACGTTGGAGTTCTTGCTGGTTGCGCCTACGCTTACGACATTGCTAAGGCATGAGGGAAGCCCGATTTTGTTCTGAAAGCCAATCGAGTTGCCATAGTTCCCAGAAGCCCCATAAAGCCGAATACCGGCGCTAGCAAGCAGATTCGCCGCATCTCGGACCGCAGGCCAAGCAGCGTCGCAAGTCGTGGCAGAGTAATCCGAACCGAAGCCGGACAAATGCAAACTTAGGTTTATCGAACTGATGGCATGACTATGCCTAAGCGCATAAACTTGATTGAGTGCCGCTGCGACTGAGAATTCAAGGTAATACACGCAGGGCGAGTTATCCTCGCCGCAGATTGATTCATTCTCAACATGACTCAAGGGCATGATGCTGATCAGATTGGCGCCATGAGCCACTCCTTTCAGCGGTGGCACCCCGCCGCCTGGGAATACCGCCGCCCCGACCGCGATGCCAGCCACGTGCGAACCGTGTCCAGGTTGGCAATCGAGCTCTAGGCAAGCCGTCGGGTCCACCGTGCATGGCGTTTTTTCGAGCGTGCAACGCCCACCGCTATTGATCCCGACCGAACCGTAGCCGCCAGACCGGCAGATACTGGCCAGACTGGAATAGGCCGCGCTGGAGTAACAGGCCTCGGACACCACTTTCCCGGCAAACATGGGGTGATCTCTGTCTACGCCGGTATCCAGCACGGCGATCGTTCGCCACTGGCCGGTATGGCCCAGGCCATGCGCGATATCCGCACCGATGAAGGGGATGCTCTCGTTCAACAGCGGCGGGCCGCCGCTTTCGGTGTTGATCGACACGACATCGGGATGGTCGAGAATGAAGGCCAGCGATTCGGCGCTGGGAAAAAAGGCCACGTAGGGCAGCTCATCGAGTTCGTCGATCGGCAGGTCGCGCTGCTCCGGATGATCGCGATGGAAGTCGTCGAGAAACGCCTGGCGCGCCTGCCGGGCGTGCTGGTGAAACAGCATCGGGCCATCGGGACCGTAGCGATTGATCTCGTCGGCCCGGATCGGTGTCCGCAGGCCGATCAACAGCCGTCTGGGCGACCCGGAGGCCAGTTCTTCGTACAGGGCATCAATACCGGCGCTGCCGGCCACCGGACGGAGACTGCCGTCCTCCAGACGTTCGAGCACGACTCTAGGATGGGGGGGGGTGATCACCGGGGCTGATCGAGCGCCAGCGCAGCGGTGCCTGACACCCATATGAGCAAAGCAGAAAGCATAAGATTGAAGTAGCGCATTGCCTTGTTTCCTGCCATTTGTCTATCCCCTGAATTGGACAGTACCCTCAAGCAGTGGCTGAGTCAAGCCCGCAGGCCGCTTGGCCGAGCGATTGACTGGCTAGCTTGGGAGCGAGAAAACCTTAGAACCACCGAAAAGTCTTTGAGGTCGCGGAGCAGCCAAGCAGCAAAGACGCGGAGTGAATGAATGTGATGGGCGAAGGGGCTTTTTGATCAACCCCCAAACCTTCACCGGGGAGTGGGGGTGGCTGCTGGCGCGGAAGGGCTCGCGGGCCGCAGCGCGGTATTGCAGCTGCCCGATCGACCGGGGGCGCTTATCGACCGCAGAGGGATTTCAGGCGCCGCAGAGGCAATTCAGACCCGCACCCGGGCTCCAGGGAGATCAGCCAGTCGACGCTGTCGTTCCGAGCCCTTCCGCGCCAGCAGCCACCCCCGCTCGCCGCCCCCTCCAAACGCTCGCCAGCAGGCATCCCCGCTCGCCGCCCCCACACCCTGCATCGCAGAAACCGAAGGAATGGAACCACTGAAGACACGGAAGAGACTCAAGGGGGAGAGGGGAGATCGGGGAAGTATTGGTAAGTGGATTGGGGTATGTTGTTGTGAACGTATGCTTGAGGAAATGACGATGTTGAAGAAATTGACGGCAGGCGGGGTGCTGGTGGTGCTGGCAGGTGGCGTCCAGGCCGGGCCGCTGGATGAGTATTGGTCCAATCTCGAGGCGCTGTGCGGGCAGGCTTTCGAGGGGACGCTGATCACCCATCCCGAGGGCGAGACCGGTTTCGTCGATCAGCGCCTTGTCATGCATGTGCGCGACTGCGGCGAGAACCGGATTCGGATTCCGTTCATGGTCGGCGAGGATCGCTCGCGCACCTGGGTGCTGACCCGCTCGGGCGACCGGCTGGAGCTGAAGCACGACCATCGCCACGAGGACGGCACGCCGGAGGAGTCGACGATGTACGGCGGGACCACGACCAACCAGGGTCGGGCCCATGAACAGTATTTCCCTGCTGACGAGCAGACCCGCGAGGTGATCGAGGCCGCATTTTCCAACGTCTGGGTGATGCGTGTGCATCCCGGAGAGCGTTTCACCTACGGGCTATGGCGCCTGGGCACGCCGCGCGTGTTTCAGATCGATTTCGACCTCAGCGCCCCGATCGAGCCACCGCCGCCGCCCTGGGGCTGGGAAGACTGATCGACCACCAGCCAGTGCATGCTGAACAGCCCGTCCGGGTCTTTCCAGACCCGGTCCGAGCGCAGCCCGGCCCGGGCGGCCAGCGCCCGGAAGTCGGCCACCGAGTATTTGTGGCTGTTCTCGGTGTGAATGCGGTCGCCGGCCTGGAATTCGAATGAGTGGCCGGCCAGGCCGATGGCGGTAGCACGGGCTGCGACCAGGTACATCTCGATGCGCTTCCGCTCGGCGTCGAACACTGCCTGGTGGCGCCAGGCGTCGGTTTCCAGTGTCGCCTCCAGCTCTCGCTGGATGCGATGCAACAAGTTCAGATTGAAAGCGGCCGTCACCCCCTCGCCGTCGTCGTAGGCCTGCAACAGCAGAGCCTCCTCCTTGAGCAGGTCAACGCCGATCAGGATGCCACCCTCGGTGCCGGCGATGCGGGCCAGGCGCTCAAGAAAAGCGATCGCCGCACCGGTTTCGAAATTGCCGATCGTGGAGCCGGGAAAGTAGACCACTCTGCGCTTCGCCGGAGGATCCAGGCGCAAGGCATCGAGCGGAATCGGCTGGCTGTAATCAGCAGTCAGGGCTCGGATGTCGATGTCGGGAAAGGCCTGGGACAGTTCGCGTGCGGAAGCCGCCAGCGCCGACGCCGAGATTTCGATGGGCGTGTAGGCGCGCGGCCGCTCCAGAGCGGCCAGCAGTTTGCGGGTCTTTATCCCTGAACCGGCGCCGAGCTCGACGATGTGAGCCTCCGGGCCGATCAGGGCGCTGAAGTCGCCCGCGTGGGTTTCATGCAGAGCCAGGTCGGCTCGGGTCAAATAGTAGTCCTCGGTCCCGCAGATCGCTTCGAACAGCTCGGAACCGCGGGCGTCGTAGAAATACTTGCAGGGCAGGGCACGCGGCCTGGCGGACAGGCCGGCGATCACATCGGCCAGAAACTGCTGGCGGGCTTTGCTCATGCGTCGCCGTCTCGTGCCAGGCGCAGCCCGCTGAACTGCCAGCGATCGGATGGATAAAAGAAATTGCGATAGCTGGCGCGGACATGACCGTCCGGTGTCGCGCAGCTGCCGCCGCGCAGCACCATCTGATTGGCCATGAACTTGCCGTTGTATTCGCCGACTGCGCCTGTTGCCGCTCGGAAACCCGGATAGGGTGCGTAGCTGGACGAGGTCCACTCCCAGACATCACCATACAGCTGCACCAAACCTGTGCCTGGCGCTGCAGCGCGTGGATGCAGCAGGCCGCTATCAGCGAAATGGCCGCGGGCTGGAAGCTGTCGTGCGGCGTGCTCCCACTCCGCCTCGGTGGGCAAGCGAGCCTTGGCCCAGGCGGCGAAAGCGGCGGCTTCGTAGAAACTGATGTGGCAGATGGGTGCGTGTACGTCCACAGCACGCAGGCCCGACAGCGTGTAGTGCTGCCAGCAACCGTCGATGCGCTGCCAGTACAAGGGGGCGTCGATGCCCTGCGCTTGCCGCCAGCTCCAGCCGTCGGACAACCAAAGCTCCGGCCGGTCGTAACCGTGGTCTTCGATGAAGGCACAGTAGTCGCCGCAGCTGACCGGGCGCGCCGCCAACTGATAGTCGTCGAGCCACACGCGATGTCGAGGCCTCTCGTTATCAAAGGCGAAGCCGGAGCCCTCGGCGCCGATCTCGACCAGCCCGCCGGACTGTGCAAGCCATGTATCGCTGCGCTGATCAGCCTCGGCACCGCTGTCAGGGCTGTTCGGGCGCCAGGCGGGGGCTAGCGGATTGGCGCTGAAAGCGTGTTTGAGGTCGGTCACGATCAGCTCCTGATGCTGCTGCTCGTGATTGAGCCCGAGCAGGATCAGTTCTCCCAACCGGGTCAGCGTGGCCTCATCGGCGCCATCGATCAGGCGCAGCATTTCGGCGTCGACGGACTCCCGATAAGCGCTGACCTGGGCTGAGCCGGGCCGCGAGATCAGTCCCCGCTGAGCACGCGGATACTGGCGGCCGATGCCGTTGTAATAGGAATTGAACAAATAGCCGAAATGCGGGTCATACGCGCGGTAATGCTTCGACTGGCCCGTCAAGACGAAGGTCTCGAAGAACCAACTGGTGTGAGCGCGATGCCATTTTACCGGGCTCGCGGAAGCCATCGATTGCAGATTCTGATCCTCCACAGAGAGGTCGGCGGTCAGCTGTTCGGTGGCGCTTCGCACCTGACAGTACGCGGCGCGCAGTGCGGCCGGGCTGAGGCCGTCAATGGGCACATGATTGAAGTGCTGCTGAAACGCCTCGTCGGAACTTGCGTAAGCGAATGACGGCATAGTGCTGGAATCTGAATGGGCGGCGCTGTACCGGCGGTCGACAGACCTGCCGCTGTGCAGTATCGCACGCCACCGTGAACCTGGGTTGTCGGGGGTTCACAAGGGGCCAACGGGCGCTTGACGTCCACCTAACCTGGCGGCTGCCAGATTGTTTCTTTTACAACTTTCAAGAGCTTACCCCATGAATCTTCGCTTGTCGCTGGCCACCGTGGCCGGCTTGTTGCCCGCGCTCAGCCTGGGCTCGGTCGCCTTGGAACTGGATGGGGGGGAGTATGATGGCCTGCAAAGCCTGGTCTACGATGCGCGCGACCTCGTCTTCCGGATCGACTCCGATGGTCGCTACCTGTGCAGCGCACCGCCCGATCCACTGCCCGGGAACGGTTTGCGGCTGGATATCGACGGTGCCAGCTATGCCTTGCTGGGTCCCATCGTCATCGATCTGAGCATGGACCCGGTGCGGCTGGTGATGCAAACCGTGGACGGCCAGGTGGTTTGCGCGCTGGACCGGATTTTCCGGGACCGGCTTGTTGTCTCGGTGCCGGCCTGGCTCAGGACCGGCACGGGTTGACGGCTCCGTCCGCCGGTTGACCCTCAGTCGATGCCGTACTTCTTGAGCTTGTAGCGCAGCGAGCGGAAAGTGATACCGAGCTGGCGCGCGGCCTCGGTTTTGTTGTACCGGGCCTCGCGCAGCGCGTTTTCAAGGATTCTGCGCTCTACTTCCTCGATGTAATCGTCCAGATTGCGATCGTCTGGCCGATCACTGAGCTGGCCATCTGGCGGCAGGGTTTCGGCGCCCAGGCTCAGGTCTTCCCGGCTGATCGTCTCGCCCTCGCACAGGGTAACCGCGCGCTGCAGGATGTTGACCAGTTCGCGCACGTTGCCGGAAAACGGGTGCTCACGCAGAGCTTCACGCGCCCCGTCGCTGAGCGCGCGCGGCGGCTCGCCCCATTGTTCACCGATCGAGTTGAGAAAGTGCTCGGCCAGCAGAATGATGTCGCCCCGTCGCTCGCTCAGTGCGGGCATGTGCAGCTCGATCACGTTGAGACGATAGTACAGGTCGTTGCGGAAGCTGCCCTTGTCGACCAGGGGCTTGAGCGGTTTGTGGCTGGCCGACAGGATCCGGACGTCGATCTTGATTTCCTGGCGTCCACCGATCGGCCGCACCGTCTTTTCCTGGATCACCCGCAGCAGCTTGACCTGCATGGCGAGTGGCAGGTCGGCGACTTCATCCAGAAACAGGGTGCCGCCCTGAGCAGCCTGGAACAGCCCCTCCTTGTCGCTGTCGGCGCCGGTGAAGCTGCCCTTGATGTGGCCAAAGAACTCGCTTTCCATCAGCTCGGAAGGAATCGCGCCGCAGTTGACGGCGATAAAGGGCTCTTCGGCGCGCGGACCGAGGTCGTGGATCAGCCGCGCGGCCAGTTCCTTGCCGGTCCCCGACTCGCCGCTGATCAGCACTGGTGCCTGGCTGCGGGCCAGTTTCGTAATGGTCTGCCGGACGCGGGCAATCGCTTCCGAGCGGCCGATCAGCCGTTGCAGCAACAGCGATCGGTTTTCGTCAGGCTCCGGCTCGGCCACGGGCGCTGCGGTGGGGGGCGCCACCGGAGCGGCGGACGCCTTGTCAGCGGCCTTTTCCGCATCGTCTTCGCGCATGCGCAGCGCCGTCCGGACCAGGTTGCGCAGCACCTCCAGGTCGACGGGCTTGGAGACGAAATCGAAGGCGCCATACTTCAGGGCCGTCACCGCGTCCTCGACCCGGCCGAAGGCGGTGATCATGGCCACCGGGATGTGCTCGTGATCGCGGTTGATCTCCTTGATCAGGGTCAGGCCATTGCCGTCCGGCAGGCGCATGTCGGTCAGGCATAGCGCATAGTCGGTGTGGCTGGCCAGGTGACGTCTGGCCGCCGCCAGGCTCTCCGCGGTATCGACATCCAGCCCCATGCGGCTCAGGGTGATGTCCAGTAGTTCGCGCAGGTCGGGTTCATCGTCAACGACCAGTGCTTTCATCGAACTCATGCAGGCTCCTCTAAGGTCAGGTCACTCAATGCCCGGGCCGCGGTTCATCGCGCTCAGGCAGTCAGGCGTTTGGCCGTGCCAGGTTCTGTCGCCTGGTTGGCCTCGGCGGCGTCCGGGCGCCGTAACAGGATACGGAAACAGGCCCCCTGATTGGCGACCTGAACGTATTCGAGCGGCGCCTGGTTGGCGTCGCAGAGCTGGCGTGCCAGGTAAAGGCCAAGGCCGGAACCCTGCTTGTGGGTAGTAAAAAATGGTTCGAACACCTGGGCGCGCTTTTCCAGCGGGATGCCGGGGCCGTCGTCAAGAATATCCAGCGCCATCTCGCGATGACCGCGAATGGGGCTGACGCGCAGGGTAATGACCGGCACCCGTGTTTCCTCGTGGCGGCCGTGTTTGAGCGCATTCTCCATCAGGTTCCAGACGGCCTGGGTCATCTGACCGGGGTCCATCAGGGTCATGATGGCTGCCGCTGGCGCTTCGACGCGCACGTTTTCGTCCGGCAGTTTGTGATATCGCCGGAACTCATTGACCAGGCGGCGGATCCAGGTCGTGAGATTGACCGCCTCGACACGGGCCCGCTCGCGCCTCGACAGCTTCAGCACGTTCTCGACGATGTCGTTCATTCGGGCGGAGTGATTGAGAATCATTTTCACCAGCTTGTGGTCGGCCTTGCTCAGTTCCTCGGACTCCCCGAGCAGCTGCGCGGCATGGCTGAGGGCGCCGAGCGGGTTGCGGATCTCATGCGCGATCGAGGCCGACAGACGGGCCAGCGACGCCTGGGCGAGATCGCGTGCGCGCCGGCTGACTACCGAGGTGTCTTCGAGAAACATCAGGGTTGCGTCGCTGTTCAGGCCCGGCATGCTGAGCATGCGCGGCACGACGGCCACCTGGGTAGACTGGAGCAGCAGGCCCTCGTCCTCGGCCTTGCCCGTCTTGCGCCAGCGCTCCAGTCGCTCGGTCAAGGCCGGAGAGATGACCTTCAGGTTGCGCTCGCTGGCCGGTGGATTACCCAGCAGATACATCGCCGCCTCATTCATCTGGCGGATCCGATTGCTGCCGTCGACAACCAGCACGCCGGAGCGCATGCGGTGAATGATCAGCTCGTTGATCTGTTCCAGGCTGGCGAGATCGACGCCGCGCCGCTCCGCCAGCAGCTGATACTCCCGGCCCCAGCGTCCGAGCAGGGAGCAGCCCAGCGCGGTGCCGAAGGCGGCGATGCCGTAGAGCGCGGACTGGATCGCCAGGCTGGCCGCCGGCGCACTGCGTGCCGCCAGAACCGCGTCGATCAGCAGCCCGAGGGTGACCAGGCTGGCGAACAACAGGGCGGTACGGAGCGGCAGCAGCAGGCCGGCAATACCAACGGTGAACAGCAGCAGCACCACCAGGCCGCTTTCGATGCCGCCAAAGCAATGCAGAATGATGCTGAGGATGATCAGGTCGGTGGCCAGCGAGAATCCGGCCAGCTCCTGCGGCTCAACCCGGCGTCGAAGGTGGAAATACACGAAAACGACGGTCGCGCCGGCGTAGGTCAGCGCGGCGGCCTGGGCGAGCAGCGTCTTGTAGGCCGGCGCAAGACTTTCGCTGAACGGGCTGAATGCCAGCACCACCAGCACCGGCGCCAGGATCACTCGGAAACTGTTCAGGTAATGCAGGGCGCGCCGGGTGATGTCAGCGTCGGCCATCATCGTCGATCGTGCTTTCACGCCAGCCTCCACTCCCTGGTTCCCGCAGACAGGCTTGCCGGATTCAAATCAGCGCCACCGATAAACAATCTCGCTGGCGCCCCACGGCTAAAGTCCCAGCGCACAGTATAGCGGCTGCTCGAAGTTTGATAATTCCCGCCTTCTGTTCCAGAATACGCGGTTTACGGCGGTCTGTCATCGGCCGACCCGGTCCATTTATTTCCTTCAAACTGCCTGAATATCAAGGGTTAAGCAATGAATTTTCATGAGTACCAGGCCAAGGCCCTGTTCGAAGCCTACGGCATCCCCGTGCCGCGCGGCGAGCTGGCGATGACGCCGGACGACGCGGTAGCCGTCGCTCAGCAGCTCGGCGGCGAGCAGTGGGTGATCAAGGCCCAGGTCCATGCTGGCGGTCGCGGCAAGGCCGGCGGAGTCAAGCTGGTTCGCAGCCTCGACGCGGTGCGCTCGGAAGCAGAGCGCATGCTGGGCATGCAGATCGAGACCTATCAGACCGGCGGTCGCGCCTTGCCGGTGAACGGTGTGCTGGTCGCCGAGGCGACCGACATCGCTCAAGAGCTCTATCTGGGCGCCCTGGTCGATCGCGCCCACAAGGCCATGGTGTTCATGGGCTCGGCGGCCGGCGGTGTCGATATCGAGAAGGTGGCTGAAGAGACCCCCGACAAGATCATCACCGCGGTGGTCGATAACGCCGCCGGCTTCATGCCCTTCCAGGCTCGCCAGCTCGGCTTCCAGATGGGCCTGAACCTCAAGCAGATTCGCCAGCTGACCAAGATCATGGACGCTTTGTATCGGCTGTTCATGGACAAGGACATCGGCTTGATGGAGGTCAATCCGCTGATCATCGACGGCAACGGCGATCTGATCGCTCTCGATGCCAAGCTCAACGCCGACGATAACGCGCTGTTCCGGCATCCGGATCTGGCGGCGATGCGCGATGAGTCCCAGGAGGACCCGACCGAAGTCGAGGCCAGCAAGCATGAACTGAACTATGTGACCCTGGACGGCGATATCGCCTGCATGGTCAACGGCGCCGGCCTGGCCATGGCGACGATGGACGTGGTCAAGCTGGCTGGCGGCGAGCCGGCCAACTTCCTCGACGTCGGCGGCGGCACCAACGCCGAGCGGGTCAAGGAGGCCTTCAAGCTGATCCTGTCCGGCGACAACGTCAAGGCCATTCTGGTCAACATTTTTGGCGGCATCGTGCGCTGCGACCTGATCGCCGAAGGCATCATCAACGCGGTCAAGGACATCGAGGTCAAGGTGCCGGTGGTGGTGCGCCTGGAAGGCACCAACGTGGACGAGGGCAAAAAGATGCTGGCCGAGAGCGGCTTTGCCATCATCCCCGCAGACGATCTCAACGACGGCGCGCGCAAGGCGGTCGAAGCGGCCCGCGCGGCCTGAAGGACACAGACATGAGCGTACTAGTCAACAAGCAGACCAAGGTCATCACCCAGGGCTTTACCGGCGCCCAGGGCACTTTCCATTCCGAACAGGCGATTGCCTACGGCACCCGGCTGGTTGGCGGGGTGACGCCGGGCAAGGGCGGTGCCGAGCATCTCGGCCTGCCCGTGTTCAACACGGTCGAGCAGGCGGTGGAGGAGACCGGCGCCGATGCCTCGATGATCTTCGTGCCGCCGCCGTTCGCGGCCGACGCGATTCTGGAAGCGGCTGATGCCGGCATTCGGGTGATCGTCTGCATTACCGAGGGCATTCCGGTGCTGGACATGATGAAGGTCAAGGCGGCCCTCGCCGGCTACGACGACGTCACCCTGATCGGCCCGAACTGCCCGGGCATCATCACCCCGGGCGAGTGCAAGATCGGCATCATGCCGGGTCGGATCCACAAGCCAGGCAAGGTTGGCATCGTGTCGCGCTCCGGCACGCTCACCTACGAGGCGGTTTTTCAGACCACCAACGCCGGGCTGGGGCAGTCGACCTGCATCGGAATCGGTGGCGACCCGATCAACGGCATGAATTTTGTCGACTGTCTGGCCCTGTTCCAGGACGATGATGACACTCAGGGCATCATCATGGTCGGCGAAATCGGCGGTACCGCGGAAGAAGACGCGGCCGAGTTCATTGCCGATCACGTCACCAAGCCGGTGGTCGGCTACATCGCGGGTGTGACCGCGCCGCCGGGCAAGCGCATGGGCCATGCCGGCGCGATCATTTCCGGCGGCAAGGGCACGGCCGCGGCCAAGTACGCGGCGCTGGAAGAAGCCGGTGTTACCACCGTTCGCTCTCCGGCCGATCTCGGCGCGGCGATTGCCGGGCGGTTGAAGTAGCAAGCTTTCAGGTCAAAGGTTTCAGGACATCAGGTCTCACGCCAACCTGAAACCTGAACCCTGAAACCTTGAAACTTCCTGATTACGTACATGACTCAGCCATGCTTTCGGAGCAGAGGGCCTTGCGCATCAGGCCGTTGGATTGTCGACCGCCCTGTCGGGCGGCCGATGCCCTGCAGTGCTCGGTCCAGGCGGGGGCCGCCGAACTCGCTCCGCGCCCTTCACGGGCGCTCCGCTCAAACACCGGCGGCCCTTTTTCCGCCTGGCCCTGCGCGCTTCGGTTGCACCTCAAAGGCCTGACGCACACGGTCCTCTGACCGATGGCTGAGTCATGTACGTAATCAGGCAAAACTTTTTGTCATGCTGAAAATCGCGCTGGCCCAGGATGATTTCCTGGTCGGTCACATCAGCGGCAACCGGGATCGCATCATCGCCCTGATCGCGCGCGCCCGGGACGAGCAGGGCGCCGACCTGCTCGTCCTGCCCGAGCTGGCCTTGACCGGCTACCCGCCAGAGGACCTGGTCCTGAGGCCGGGCTTCATGCGGCGTACGGACGAGGCCCTGGCCGATATCGCTGCTGCCGTGCGCGGCATCGATGTCATCGTCGGCCATCCTCGGGCCGAGGGTGACAAGCGCTATAACGCGGTCTCCTGGCTGCGCGACGGTGCGGTGATCGGACGCTACGACAAGTGGGATCTGCCCAACTACGCGGTGTTCGACGAGCGTCGATACTTCGTCCCAGGCGATCGCCCGCTGGTCGTCGAGGTCGCCGGAGTGCGTGTCGGCGTGCTGATCTGCGAGGATGCCTGGACGCCGGAAGCGGCGGCGGCGGCCCGTGCGGCCGGTGCTCAGCTACTGATTTCAGCCAATGCCTCGCCCTTCTATCGACGCAAGCATCTTGATCGGGCCGAAGTGCTGAAGGCCCGCCATGCCGAAACCGGCCTGCCACTGATTTATCTGAACTGCGTCGGCGGTCAGGATGAGCTGGTCTTCGACGGCCATTCGCTGGCCATCGACGGTGAGGGCCGTTTGTCGCCGCCTGCGCTGCTGTGCGAAGAGGCGCTGTTGCGGGTCGATTTCGATCCCGCCGGCGCACGCTTCGACTACGCGCACTGGCCTGCGGGCCAGACCGACGATCTGCCGGTGATCTATCGGGTGCTGACCCGGGGCTTGCGCGATTACGTGCTCAAGAACAAGTTCGAATCGGTCATATTCGGCCTCTCCGGCGGCATTGATTCGTCCCTGACTGCAGCGCTGGCCGTCGATGCGCTGGGCCCGGACCAGGTGCTCGGGGTGATGATGCCGTCGCGGCACACCTCGGAGCTGTCGCTGATCCTGGCCACCGAGCAGATCGAGCTGCTCGGCATGCAGTATCGAAACATTTCGATCGAGCCGATCTATCAGGCCATGCTCAAGCAGCTGGCCGAGGCCTTCGCCGGCACGCGGGAGAATTTCACCGAGGAGAATCTGCAGGCCCGTGCGCGCGGCAATCTGGTGATGGCGCTGTCGAACAAGTTCGGTCATTTGCCGCTGGCCACCAGCAACAAGAGCGAGTTGGCCACCGGCTATTCGACGATCTACGGCGACATGTGCGGCGGCTTCAGTCCGCTCAAGGACTGCCTCAAGGGACTGGTCTACGAGCTCGCCCGCTGGCGCAACGGCCAGTCGCCGGTGATCCCGGACGGGGTGATCGAGCGGCCGCCGTCGGCCGAGCTGCGGCCGGATCAGACCGACCAGGACAGCCTGCCGCCCTACGATGTGCTCGACGAGATCATCACCCGCTATGTCGAGCTGGACCAGCCGATTTCCGAGATCGTCGCCGCCGGCATCGACGAGAAGACGGTGCGCCGCGTTGCCGGCATGGTCCTGGCCGCCGAATACAAGCGTCGCCAGGCTGCGCCGGGCCCGCGCATCACGCGCAAGGCCTTTGGCCGCGACCGGCGCTACCCGATTACCTCCGGCTGGCGCGATAGCGGTGTCTTTGGTGCCTGATCCGGGAACGCTCGGGCTCAGCGTTTACCGGCCGATCCCGAGCGGCGGATGATTCGGTGAGCGGCGGCGCGCGCATGGCTGGCCTGGTGACCGAGACCGCCAGCTTGCTGGTGGCCGCCTTTGAGGACTACAACGCCAGCTTTTCAGACATCACCCGGCGCGGCCGACGCCGTTTTGAGCAGGGCGACCGCCAGGGCATGCGCCAGGATGTCACCGCCCGACTGGAACTCTATGACAGCGCGGCCGAGCAAACCATAGCCCGGCTCGAGCAGCGGCTGGCTGAGCGCTTGTTCTCGCGCGGCCTGTGGCGCGAGATCCGCCTTGAGTTCGGTGATCGGGTGGCGCGCCAGATCGACGCCGAGCTCTACAAGACTTTCTATAACACCATCGTCCGTCGCCTGTTCAAGACCAGAGGTGTGGAGCCGGCGATTGAATTTGTCGCGCTGGACATCGAGCCGACCGATCGCATCACTCATCCGGTGGCGCGACACGTCTATTCTGTCAGCGGTGACCTGAGCGAGACTTTCCGGCGGATTCTGGCCGCTCAGTCCTTCGGCCTGCCGATGATCGGGCTGGATGCCGATGCGAAGGCACTTGCTCAGCGTTTGCAGAACGGCTTCGCTGCGCGCGATGATCGCCCGGTCACGATAGAGCTGCTCGAGACCGTGTTCTATCGCGAGGGTCGAGCTTACCTGGTCGGTCGGGCGCTGGGCGGTTCGGCCTACCTGCCCTGCGTGCTGGCGCTGGTCCGCACTGACGACGGCATCCGGGTCGATGCGCTGCTGACCGAGCGCCAGCAGATCAGCATCCTGTTCGGCTTCACCTTCAGCTATTTTCTGGCCGACCTGGCCACCGTCGGCGACGCGGTGGTGTTCCTGCGCACGCTGCTGCCGGACAAGCCGGTCGAAGAGCTGTATACCGTGCTCGGCCGCGCAAAGCAGGGCAAAACCGAACGCTACCGGGCTTTTTTCCGCCATTTGGCGCGGCATCCGGAGCAGCGCCTGGTCGAGGCTGACGGCCAGCCTGGGCTGGTCATGCTGGTGCTGACCCTGCCGACCTGGCCGCTGGTGTTCAAGCTGATTCGCGATCGCTTTGCGCCAGTGAAGAAGTTCGGCCGTCGCCAGGTGCTCGAACGCTACCGCCTGGTATTCCGACACGATCGCGTCGGCCGCCTGATCGACGCGCAGGAGTTTCGCGATCTGCGCTTTCCTGTCGAACAGTTCGCGCCCGCCACCCTGGCCGTGCTGCAGGCCGAGTGCCTGCGCAGTATCCAGATCGAGGACGACAGCGTGGTGCTGCGCCACTGCTTCGTCGAGCGTCGCCTGCGGCCGCTGGACCTGTATCTGCGCGAGGTCGATGAAGCGGCCGCGCGGCTGGCGGTGCTCGACTATGGCCAGGCGCTCAAGGATCTTGCCCGATCGAACATCTTCGCCGGTGACCTGCTGCCGAAGAACTTCGGCGTGACTGGATCGGGCAGGGTGATCTTCTACGACTACGATGAACTGCGCCTGATGAGCGAATGCCGCTTCCGGCGCCTGCCGCCGTCACGCGACGACATTCTGGAGTTCAACGAGGAGCCCTGGTTCAACGTCGACGACAACGACGTCTTCCCGGAGCAGTTTCCTCGTTTCATGGGGCTGGATCCCGAGCACCTCGCACTGCTGGAACGCCGGCACGGCGAGATCTTCGAGCCGCGCTGGTGGCAGGATGTTCAGGCGCGTCTGGCGGCCGGGGAAGCGCTGGACGTGCCGCCCTATCGGGCGGAGGCGCGCATAGCCGCCGGCGCGGGGCCGGCGGCACTGGATTGAATCCGATCGGAGCTCAGGGATCCGGCTGATTCAGCGGGTCCGGGCCGAAACGGTTCTCGCCGGGCGTGCCGGGCAGCACCATCAGGACCAGCAGGATCAGGCCGCCGACGAAGGGAATCAGGGCGATCAGAATGAACCAGCCGCTCTTGTCCGAATCATGCAGGCGGCGCACTGAGACGCCGAGGCCAGGGAGCAGGACAGCCAGCATATAGATGGCGGTCAGCGGGCCGTAGGGTCCCAGGCTGCCGGCCAGGCCGACAATGCCCTCGACGACGCTCAGGCCGATCAAGATCAGCAGGTTGAACAGGACGAAAAACCAGTATTCCTTGCGCCGCGCGCGGCCGTTGAATTCGAAATATTTCTTGAGTACAGCCAAGTACCAGTTCATGGCAACACATCTCCCGTTTCGTTGACCCCGAGGCGTGCTCCCGCGCCGGGCGGGGAAGGCCGGCGCGGACTTGCGAATCCCTCTGACGCGCCGGCCATGGTACGCCCGAGAGCCGCTGCGGGCAATGCGAGATTGGGGGGTGCGGCGAGTGGGGGCGGCTGCTGACGAGGAAGGGCCCGTAACGACATTGCCACTTGGCTGAGCTCCATGGCGCCCGGGTGCTGGTCAGAATCGCCTTGATGGCGCCGGAAACCATCCCGCGGTCGATCAGCGCCTCAGGCCAATCGGGCAGCGGACATATCGGGCCGCGGCCCACGAGCCCATCCTCACCAGCAGCCACCCCCACTCCCCGCTGAAGGTCCGGGGTTGATCAAAACCCCCGTCGCCGATCATCCTTTCTCACCCCAACTTCTTTGCTGCTTCGCTGCTTTGCGACCCGAAAGATAGTCTGAACCTTACTGCCGACGAGCAGAAGGTTTTCCCTCTCCCTTCTCCCGTCTTACTTATGGTTATGTCCGGATCTCGCAAAACCCTGATGACCTGCAATGCCTGACCTGACGGCCCATGCAAGCGTTTTCACAATGTGCGGAACCTGTGTGGGATTTGGCCGGGCAGATCGAGGTCTCCGA
>JBJHCC010000060.1:0-20157 GCA_050485825.1 Gammaproteobacteria bacterium | reverse complement strand
CCAGGGAAAGGAACCGGACGCCGGTGCGGGTATCAGCCCTCATGGAAGCAACCAGGCGCCGGTGCCGGTTGATGGCTTGGAGACATGCTCGGGCGCGGTTAGCGTAGGTCGGCCCCACGCGGCCGACGGACCATGTTGGCCGAAGCCCCAACATCGTTCGTCGGGGACGTGGCCCCGACCTACCCGTTGCCGGTATCCGACCCCAGGGAAAGGAACCGGACGCCGGTGCGGGTATCAGCCCTCATGGAAGCAACCAGGCGCCGGTGCCGGTTGATGGCTTGGAGACATGCTCGGGCGCGGTAGCCGTAGGTCGGCCCCACGCGGCCGACGGGCCATGTTGGCCGAAGCCCGCTATCGGTCGGGTAGCGGGGGAGACCGGAGACGGGAGACGGGAGACGGCGATGCGGGGCCGGCCACGGACATTGACCTCGGGCATGGACTTGAAGCAGGGCCGGGGAAGCCCGACAATAGGAAACAGGACCAAATAACTCCGGATTTGCCAACCATGAGCCTCGACCAGGGCGTTCGCGCCCGTATAGAACAGCAGCTTGCTTCCCACGACGTGGTGCTCTACATGAAGGGCTCGCCGCGCATGCCGCAGTGCGGTTTTTCGGCCCGGACGGCCGGCATTCTCGACCAATTGCTGAGCGGCGACTACGCGAGCTTCAATGTGCTCGAGGACGAGGACATCCGTGAAGGCATCAAGGCTTTCGGTAATTGGCCGACGATTCCCCAACTTTATGTTCGCGGCGAGCTGATCGGCGGCTGCGATATCGTTACCGAGATGTTCAATGCCGGCGAGCTGCACGACTTGTTCGGCCTGGCCAAGCCGGACCGCAGCCCGCCCGAGATCGAGATCACCGATCGCGCTGCGAGCAAGATCCGCGAGTTTCTGGACGCTTATCCGGGCCAGCATCTGCATTTCGCGGTCGGTGCGGACTGGAACGCCCAGTTCCAGGTCGGCCCGCGCCAGGGTCATGAAATCCAGGCCGAGAGTGCTGGCATCACTGTGCTGATGGACCTGGCCACGGCGGATCGCGCCAAAGGCGCCCGGATCGACTGGACCGAATCGATGCAGGGCGAAGGTCTGTCGCTGGATCTGCCGGGCGCACCGCCGCCGGTCAAGGCGATGACTGCCGCCCAGTTGCAGGATCGCCTCAATGCGGGTGAGCGTCTGCTGGTCATCGATACGCGTTCAGAGGCAGATCGGTCCGCCCGGCCGCTGGACTTTGCCCGGCCGCTGGATGCCGATCTGATGGCCGAGCTCAAGGATGCCGACCGCCAGCTGCCGCTGGTGTTCGTCTGCTATACCGGGGTGACCAGCCAGCAGGTGGCCGAGCACTACCGCAAGCAGGGCTACACCCAGGTCTATAACCTTGAAGGCGGGGCGCAAGCCATTCTGGGTTGAGTCAGGCGGCTCCCGGCGCGGCTTGACGGTCGCGCCGGCGCGCGCTGAACAGGTGCGGCTTGCCGCTTGCCGAGCGGCTGCCCCATAATCAGGCCCTCAGGTGAGCACCACCATTGCCGGACCGCCAACCTGGTCATGCCGACCAGCCACGAATCGACCGCTTCCAACCACACCACGGCGCTGCTGCTGCAGCGTATGCGGCATGGCGATTCTGCGGCCTCCGCCTTGCTGGCTGCCCGGATCGAACCGCTGTTGTGGCGCTTCGCACGCGGTCGCGTGCCGCAGCTGCTGCGCCATCAGCAGGATACCGGCGACCTGGTCCAGATCACCTGGCTCAAGGTGCTGGACCGGATCAACGAGATTCGGCCGAGTACCGCCGGTGACTTCTTCGCCTATCTGCGCGCCGTCCTGATCAACGCCCTGCGCGAATCGCTCAGGCGGCAGGGAAGAGCGCCGGTGGTCGGGCCAGGCGGCGCAGCCGACGCTGCGGATGCCGCCGTGCTGCCGGCCGAAGCGGTTGATCTGGCCGACTGGCTGGCCTACGAACAGGCGCTGGCAGGCCTTGAGCCCGCGCATCGGGCGCTGGTGCTGATGCGATTCGAGTTCGGCATGAGCTTCGGCGAGATTGCCGAGGAGCTGGGTGAGAGCCCCGACGGCGTGCGGATGAAGCTCAATCGCGCTGTGGCCAGAATGACCCAGGCCTCCCTGCCCTGAGCGTGGCCGGCGCTTGAACCTCGACACCCTGATCGAACGACTGACGGCCGGCGAGGCGATCGATCCGGCCGGGATTCCGCCGGCGCTGCTGGCCAGCGCCGAGGTGCAACGACTGCTGGCCTTGTCGCGGGTATTGCATCGGCTCGATGTCAACGCCGCCGAGCTGCCGTCGTCCGGCACGCTGTTCGAAGCCGACATGCCGGCTCGACTGGGACCGTTCCGGCTGCTCAGGCTGCTCGGCGCCGGCGGCATGAGCGAAGTGTGGCTGGGGCTACGTGATGACGGCCAGGCCGAGCAGCAGGTGGCGATCAAGCGGGTGCGGGCCGGGCTGACCGGCTTTTCGGCGCGCTTGCTCAGCGAGCGTCGCATCCTGGCCCGCCTGGAGCACCCCAATATTGCGCGCTTTATCGACGCGGGCGTCGACGGCAGCGGCTCGCCCTGGCTGGCGATGGAGTATGTCGATGGCGTTCCGATCACCGACTGGTGCGAGCGTGAGGCGCTGGCTCTGGCAGAGCGCCTGCAGCTGTTCTGCAAGGTGTGTGCGGCGGTCGACCACGCCCATCGTCAGCTCGTCGTCCATCGCGACCTGAAGCCGGCCAATGTGCTGGTGGATGCGCGAGGCGAGCCGCGTCTGCTCGATTTCGGTATCGCCCAGCTGCTCGATGAAGGCCAGCTCGATGCGACCTCCAGCACGCTCACGCCCTCCTACGCGGCACCCGAGCAGCTCCAGGGACGCCCGGTCGGCCTTGCGGCCGACATCTACGCCCTGGGTCTGCTGTTGTTTCGGCTGTTGGCCGGTCAGCTGCCGCCGGCGCGCCGGGGTAGCGGTGTTGCCGCCATGTTGGCGCGGGTCGAACTGGAAGACGGCATTCGGCTCAGCGATGAGGCCCTGCCGGCGCCGTATCCGGCGGCCGCTCTGCGCGGCGATCTGGACGCGATCGTCGCTCAGGCCTTGCGGGCTGATCCGGCCCACCGCTATCGCAGCGCTCAGGGTCTGGCGGACGACATCCAGCGCCACCTGGCTGCGCGCCCGGTCAAGGCGCGCCCGCCGACCCGGCGCTACCGGCTCGGACGCTTCCTGAAGCGCAATCGGGCGGCCAGCGCCTTTGCTTCGCTGGCGGTGGTGTCGCTGCTGCTGGGCAGCGTGCTGGCGCTGGAGCAGGCCCGGCGCGCCACCCTGGCCGCCGAGCTGGCCGCGCGTGAGGCCGGGGCTGCACGGCTGGCTCTGGCTCGAGCCGATCAAACCGCTCGATTCCTTGAGTCCCTGTTTCGCGAGCAGGACCCGTTCGCCCGCGCCGGCAGCAGCGCCCGCAGTCTGGAGGCCCTGCTGGCCGAAGGCGTCGAGCGTCTGCCCAGCGAGCTGGCAGGTGACGATGAGGGCCAACTCAAGCTGTTGCTCAGCCTGGCCGAGGCGCAGTACGGCCAGGGGCTGGGCGCCGCTGCGGCTGCTACCCTGGCGCGTGCGCAGGCCTTGCTGGACCGGCTCGACTGGCCCGACGATGCCGGCTGGCGCTTCCATTTCCTGCAGGCCCGGCTGGACGAGCTGGCGTTTCGTCTGCCCGATGCCCTGGCCCGGTACGCCCTGGCTGAGCGCCTGGCCGACTCGGCGCAGGACAGCGCGGCCTGGGCGACGATTCGTCGCGAGCAGGCGCGCGCCCTGGTGACCGCCAGCGATTTCCCGGCGGCCCTGAGCGCCGCCAGTGAGGCCCACGCCTGGTTTTCCGGACGGCTGGGCGAGGCCCATCTCGAGACCGCGATCGCCCGCTACCAGCTCGGCCTGATACGAGAGCAAAAACGCGAAGACCGGGCGGCGCTGGCCGACTTCGAGGCGGTAGTCGCGGCGATAGAGACCGAGCGCGGCCCGGATCATGCGCTGCTGGTCCGGCCGCTGATGTCGCTGGGCGACGTTCAGCGGCGCCTGCGCCAGTTTGATGCGGCGCGCCGCTCTCTCGCCCGCGGCGCCGCCATTGCCGCCGAGCATCTGGGTTCACGCCATAGCCAGCGCGCTGCGATTCTGATTCGCCTCGGCACGCTGGAACGGGATGCGGGCGATCTGACCGCCGCCATCGCCGCGCTGGAAGCGGCCGAGGCGGCGCTGCCCGAAGGCGAGCTCAACGTGCTGGCCCAGCTGCTGGCGAGCCGTGGCGCGATCCACGCCGCGCGCGCTGATTGGGCGGCCGCTGAACCCGATCTTCAGCGCGCGATGGCGCTGCGCCATGCCGGCGGCGGTCGCAGCAACGGGCTGGCCTGGTATTCCCAGGCCGAGTGGGCAGCGACCCTGGCCCAGCTCGGCCGGCTGGAGGAGGCCGAGCCGCTGCTGCGCGAAGCGCGCACTGAGCTGTCCAGCCTGCTGGGTCCGGAGGCCTATCAGAACTCGTTGATCGCCGCCCGGCTGGGTACCCTGCTGATGCTGGCAGGCCGCCCGGCCGAAGCGGCAGCCGAACTGGTCGAAGCGGAGCGTCTGGTGATCGCCCATTCCGGCCCGGACAACCACAATGCGCTGCTGTATCGCCTGCAGCGCGCCCAGGCCCTTGCCGAGATTCCTGCGGCCATGGAGGAGGCCCGGGCTTTGGTCGAGAGCCTGCGAGCGGCAGCGTCGAGCTCGGCTGATCTGGCCGAAGCCCTGGCCAGCGGTGGCCTGGCCGAGATCGAGCAGAGACTGGGCTGGTAGCGGACCGTTGAACTTGCGATCAACAATGAAGGGCCAGGTTCAAGGGGTCGCTGGCGATGCGAGCTGCTCGCGGCCACCGGCTGCGGTCCAGCGCGGGTCGGCGGCGTGCTCGGGGCGGCGCGCGAGGTAGCTGAGTTTGGGGTTTCGCGACAGACTGCGCTCTAGGGCCTGCGGCTCGATCCCTGCCAGCAGCCTGGCCGCGATGTCCGGTGACTGGGCGAGCGCGGCGGCCATGGCCAGACGCAGCCGTTCGGCGACCGCGGCAGTGGCGGGCAATGCGGCCAGGGTTTCATCCAGCACTGCACGGGCCGCATCGATCTGGTCGCTCAGGGCCAGCACGCTGACCAGATCGCCGCCGAGCTGAAGCCAGCGGGCGCTGGCCCGCCCGTAGTCACGTTCGATCGGTTCGCGGGCCGCCCTGAACAGCTCGATCGCGGATTCGATATCGGCCTCGTGCAGCGCAAGCCAGCCCCGCAGACGGATCAGATTGCCGTTTTGCCCGGCAAGCTCGGCCTGGGCGGCCAGCAGTGCCCGCGCCGGCTCCGGATCGTCTCGCAGCTGCAGGCTCAGTTCGGCCAGGTTGAGTTGCCCGGTCAGTGCGCCAGCCGGGTTCAGCCCGCCGCGCTGGACCAGTTCGAAGGCGACGGAGAAGTGCCCCAGCGCGGCTTCGAACTGGCCCAGCCGGCTGTGCATCAGGGCGAGCTGGTTGTGCAGATAGGCCTTGAGATCGTCCCCGGCCATGGCCGGGTCCAGAATCATGTCACCCAGCAGGTCGCGGGCGTAGATCAGATCGCTGTCCAGATCGCTGGCCAGGGCCAGCTGCGAAGCCGTGGCGGCGTGCTGCGGATGGCCGCGCTCCGGGCTGGCGACAATGCCGGCCAGCTGTTCGCGCAGCAGTGGCTCGGCTTCGCTCATTCTCCCCTGGTTGACGTACACCAGCGCCAGCATTGCGCGTCCATCGGCGAGAACCCGCGGTGGGCCCAAGCCGCTATTCAGCCAGGGCTCCAGAATCGACAGGGCGCGTTCATTTTCATTGCGAAAGGCGAAGTGCCGGCCGGCAACATACAACACCAGCGCCGAGTCATCGGGCTGCTGGCTGGCCATCTGCAGGGCCGCTTCGGCGCGATCGATCATGTGCTGATCCAGTTCGGCTCGTCGCTGCGGCGGGCCGCTGGTCAGCAGCCCCTGCAGGATGCCTTCGTAGGCCTGCTGATACCCCTGCCAGCGTTGGCCCGTCTCCAGGTTCCAGTGGGCCTCGACCAGTGCCTGTTCGGCAGCGAGGCGCTGCTGGTGGGCCTGGCGGCTTTGCTCGAAGGCGACCAGGGCGGCGGCGCTGATCGCCGCGAAGGCCGCGATCGACAGGCCGACGCCCAGCCGATGACGACGCAGGAACTTGGCCGCGCGGTAGCGACGATGGCCGGCCCGGGCCGAGACCGGCAGCAGCATTTGCCAGCGTGCCAGATCAGCGTCCAGGGCGTCGGCGCTGGCGTAGCGCGCTTCCGGCTCCGGCCGCAGCGCCCTGGCGGCAATCGCGGCCAGGTCCGGGTCCAGGCCCGGCTCGGCGGGCAAGCGCCGGGCGCTGCTGGCCGCCTCGACATCCTGGATGCCGGCAAACGGCGGCCGACCCGTCAGCAGTTGCCAGCCGATGGCGCCGAGGCCATGGACATCGGTGGCCACGGTCGAAGCCTGACCGAGCAGCTGCTCGGGGGCGGCATAGCCGGGCGTGTAGCCCGAGCGAGTGAGGGTGGCGTCCGTGGCCAGACTCTGCGCGATGCCGAAGTCGAGCAGCACGACGCGTCCGTCAGCCCGCACGATCACGTTGGCCGGCTTCAGGTCGCGATGCAGGACCAGACGGGCATGGGCATGGACCAGCGCCGCGGCGATCGCCCGCCATACCGTCACGCGCGCTTGCAGCGACGGCCGTTCGCGTTCCAGCCACTGATCGAGGCGTTCGCCCTCGATATGTTCGAGCACGAAGTAGGGGCTGCCGTCGTCCAGGTTGCCGCCGTCGAGCAGGGTTGGCAGGCTGCTGTGGGAAAGCCTGGCCAGCAGCTGGCGCTCACGCAGCAGACGGCGTACGGCACCGGCGTCGGCTTGTGCCGCCAGCAGGGTTTTCATGACGCCTTGCTGGACAAATCCCTCCTCGTGGCGCTGCACGGCCAGCAGCAGACCCTGACCGCCGCGGGCCAGCACGCCATCGATTCGCCAGCGACCGATCACGTCTCCGGCGCTGACCGCCCGCTCCAGGCGCAGGCCTTCGGCTGCCGGTCGATCCAGCCAGTCGGGTGCCGCCGCCAGGCGGGCCAGCAGCGCACGGACTTCCGCCACAGCGGCGGGCGAATGGCGCAGGGCCAGCGCATCCAGTTCCAGGTCCCGGGTATTGGGCGGCAAATCGACCAGGGCCTCGAACAAGGCCTCAACCTCGGCAAAGTGGGTCGGGACTGGTTCAGTCATCGGCATCCAGCCACTGGGCAAGCCGGGCTCGGGCCAGCAGCCAGTCGCGCCGAACCGTCTTTTCGTTGACCCCCAGCAGTTCGGCTATCTCGGCGTTCTCGAAGCCGGCGAAAAACCGCATCTCGACGACGCGAACCAGGCGCGGATGCTCCGACTCCAGGCGTGAAAGGGCCTGGTCAATGGCCAGCATCTGCTCGGCCTTGGCCTGATCCAGCGTCAGGTCCTCGACCCCGGTCAGCCCGGTCAGGGGCGCGGCGCGCTTGCCGGCGGCTGATGCGCGGACGTGGTCGATCAGCACATTGCGCGCAACCCGGGCGAACAGGCCGAAAAAATGCTCACGTTCCAGCTGCTGCATCGGCCCGGCGGTGAGCTTCAGCCAGGCCTCGTTGACCAGGGCGGTCGTCTGCAGCGTGTGGATCGGCAGGCGCCGTCGCTGCGCCGCCGAAATGGCCCGAAGGCGATCGTAGACCGCCGGCAGCAACAGCGCCGCCTCCTGATCGCCCAGACCCAGCGACGCGGCCCAGCCCGGACGATGGTGGGTGGCGGCATCGGGCTGCTCTGGAGCGGGGCTCATGGGCGCGATTATAGGCAGCTGCCGGCCTGGTCGGGTGCAAGTGAGTCCCTGCCGATGTCCGTTCTGCCGGCTGTTTTCCGGATTCGTGATGACAGGTGCCGCGCTCGCGGCCGGATTCATCCTTGACTAGGCATTAGACCCAGGATCAGCAATGAGCAAGTTTCAGCCCGTATGGATCGTAATGTTGCTGTCCGCTTCGGCAGCCCTGCAGGCTGCGGAGCGCGCCCTGCCTGAGCCCGGCTCCGCGCCTTGGCAGCCGGAGGATCACGGCGAGGTGCAGTGGCCGGATAGCGGGCGCGTCGACTGGGTCACCGTGGGGCCCGATGCCCTGGCCTGCGATTACACCGATCTGCAGGCGGCGATCGACAACGTTGATCCGGGAACCTTGATCCGATTGGCGAGGAACATCAACCACAGCGGCCGCAGCTATACCATCAACCAGCGCTCGCTGACGATTCGCGGCGGCTTTGCCACCTGCTCGTCAGCAACACCCAGCGGCCGAACCACGATCGATGTCGGCGGCACCAACGCGCCGGTGATCACAGTCAGCAACGCGGTCAGCAACGCCCAGCCGAGCCGCACGGTGCACCTGGAGAATCTGGCCCTGCTCGGCGCGGCCGGCATTAACGGCGCCGGCTTGCGCGCGACCGGAACTGCCGGCCGTCTGCAGGTCAATCTGCGCAATGTGCTGGTTCGGAACAACCAGGGCGTGAACGGCGCCGGCGTTCGCATCGAGAGCAGCGCGGTGGCCACCACCAATCTGCTGGCACCTTTCGTCAGCATCGACAATGACTCGGAAATTCGCGGTAATACCGCCGCGGCCAACGGCGGCGGCATCTACCTGTCCTGCGAATCCCAGGGCGGCAGTTTCAGCGCCAGCATGCTGCGAGTCGGCACCAGCTTGATTCATGAAAACAGCGCTCAGTTCGGCGGCGCGCTGTCGTCCCGGGCCTGCCGGGGCATTTTCATCTATGGCGGCGGCGAGTTGGATCTGCTGGGCAACAAGGTGTCGGGTCTGTTCGACAACGTGGCCAGCGTCGAGGGGGGCGTGTTTCACGCCCGCGAGGGCGCCGAGATCAACGTACTGGGCCGCGCCGTGACCGGTTTCGGTGACGCCAGCCAGGCGGTGCTGATCCGCGGCAACAGCGCGGCCAACTGGGGTGGGGTTGCCGCGCTCAACGGCGTTGGCACCATCTTGTATCTGGAAGACAGCTATCTGCTGGACAACCAGGCTACCGCCGCCGGCCTGTTCGATCTTCGCGATGGCGCGCGGGTGGATGTCGGGCGCTTTCCGACAGGGGGCGCCTGTCTGCCGGTGGAGCGTGTGTTGCTGGCTGAACGTTATCCGCCCTGCAGCGTGATCGCCGGCAATAACGCTGTTCAGCTAGCCGGTGTTGCCCGGGTCTTGACCAACAGCGAGCTCAACATCTGGCGGACGCTCATCCGCGACAATTCGGCCGAGTTGACCAGCCTGATCATTGTCAGCAATGCCGCTGGCGTCCCGGCGATGACGCCGGCCCGTGTCCGCATCGAAGGCAGCCTCATTCATGACAATCTCGGCAATGCGGCCAGCGGCGCCCCGGCCGGCCGCCTGTTTCATGCCATCGATGGCGCGCAGTTTCGAATGATCCACAGCACCATGGCGAACAATCAGCTCAGCTCAGGTGCCATTGCCATGGTCGGTGCGGCGGGCCAGGAGACCATCGTGCGAGTCAATGCCTCCGTGATCCAGGAGCAACAGCGCATCCTGACTCGCTTCAGCTCGCCACCGGATACGCAGAACGCGCGCATCGACTGCGTGATTGGCAACCGCAGCCCGGTCGAAGTCAATCAGGACTTTGACGCGATGGCCTTCTACAGCCAGACGGATCCTCGTTTCGCCAACGTCGCCCAGCGCGACTACCGGCTGCGGGATGACTCGCCCGCGATCGACTACTGCGACGGTATTGCCTTCCCGCAGCATCCTGATTTCGACGGTAACGAGCGCGGTGTGCCCTGGCTGGGCGGTCCGCTTACCCCCGCGCCCAATCCGGTACCGAACGGGCTCTGGGATATCGGCGCCTTTGAAGCCCAGCCCGATCGCATCTTCCGCGATCGCTTTCAGTGAGCCGGGGATAAAGGTCTAGAGCGAGAACTCGGCCACCGCCGGCGCGTGGTCCGAGGGACGCTCCTGCTTGCGCGGTTCCTTGTCGACATAGCTGGTGGTGCAGGCGTCCTTGAGGGCGTCCGAGCACAGCACCAGGTCGATCCGTAGCCCCAGGCCGCGCCGGAACATGGCGGCGCGGTAGTCCCACCAGGAAAACACGCCTTCCGGCTGGTCGAACAGCCGAAAGCTGTCGTGCAGGCCCAGGTCGAGCAGGCGCTTCAGCGCCTCGCGCTCGGGCGTGGAGCAGAGAATCTTCTCGTGCCAGGCTGCCGGGTCGTAGACGTCGCGATCGTCGGGGGCGATGTTGAAATCACCCATCACCACCAGCTTGTCGTGGCGTGAGCGTTCATCGGCGATCCAGGCGGTCACCGCCTCCAGCCAGCTGAGCTTGTAGGCGAACTTGTCAGAGCCGACTTCCTGGCCATTGACCACGTACAGATTGATCACCCGTACGCCGTTGCAGGTGGCGGCGATGACCCGCTTCTGCTGGTCTTCGAAACCCGGGATCGCGGTGACGGGATCGAGCAGGGGGGCGTTGGCGATCAGGGCCACGCCGTTGTAGGTCGGCTGACCCGTGAACAGGGTCTGGTATCCCAGCTCGGCGAAGGCGTCGGCCGGAAACTGGGCGTCGACCAGCTTGGTTTCCTGCAGGCCCAGCACATCCGGGCGCTGATGATCCAGCCAGGCGAGCACCTGCTCCAGCCTGACTTTCAGTGAATTGACGTTCCAGCTTGCGATTTTCATGGCGGTTGTCATGGCGGGCAGTGTAGCCGACCCGAATCGACGAGGGGCAGGTGTGAGGCTGGCAGCGGGATTGCGCTCTTGTCATCGGTTCGGTAACAGGCGCCGCTATCATGGCGCTCATGTCGACCCGTGGATTGGACAAGCTGTTCCAGCCGCGCTCGGTGGTCGTGATCGGCGCGTCCGATCGGCCCGGTAGCGTCGGCGAGGCCGTTTACCGCAATCTGCTGGCGGGTCGCTTTCCGGGCCCGATTCACGCGGTCAATCCGGCCCGTTCCGAAGTCGCCGGACGCCGGGCGCTGGCGCGGATCGAGGATCTTCCAA
This sequence comes from Gammaproteobacteria bacterium, assembly GCA_050485825.1. Taxonomy (GTDB): domain Bacteria; phylum Pseudomonadota; class Gammaproteobacteria; order Xanthomonadales; family Wenzhouxiangellaceae; genus Wenzhouxiangella. The sequence continues at coordinate 9,125 of JBJHCC010000060.1, read as the reverse complement.
ACGCGCCGGACCTGGCCGTGATCTGCAGCCCGCCGCAGACCGTGCCCGAGACGATCGACGCGCTCGGTCGGCGCGGCACGCGCGCGGCGGTGGTCATCACCGCCGGTCTCGAGGCAGCCGCCGAGTCCGGCGGCGAAACCCTGCAGCAGCAAAGCTTGCGCGCGGCCGGTCGGCACGGGATTCGCCTGCTCGGCCCCAACTGCGTCGGCCTGATCGTGCCGCGCCTGGGGCTGAACGCCAGCTTCGCGCCGGCGATGGCCGGCGACGGCCAGATTGCCTTCATCACCCAGTCCGGCGCGCTGGCGACAACGGTGCTGGACTGGGCCAGCGAGCGGCAGATCGGCTTTTCCAGCTTCGTGTCGATGGGCAACTGCCTGGACGTGGATCTGGCCGACGTCATCGATTATTTCGGCGGCGATCCGCACACCCGCTCGATCCTGCTGTACATGGAAGCGGTCGGCGAGGGCCGGAAATTCATGTCGGCCGCGCGTGCGGCGGCGCGCAACAAGCCGATGATCGTGGTCAAGTCCGGACGCGTGCCTGAAGGCGCGGCGGCCGCCGCCTCGCATACCGGGGCGATGGCCGGCAGCGACGCGGTCTTCGACGCCGCGATCCGGCGCGCCGGCGCCCTGCGGGTTGACGGCATCGAGGATCTGTTCAGCGCCGCCGAGCTGCTGTCCCGGCCGCGACCGATCCGCGGCTCGCGCCTGGCCATCCTGACCAACGGCGGCGGGCCGGGCATTCTGGCCACCGACGCGCTGATCCTGGCTGGCGGCCGCCTCGCCGAGCTGGCGCCGGACACGCTGGCGCGGCTCGATGCCTGCCTGCCGGCCAACTGGTCGCGGGCCAATCCGGTCGACATCATCGGAGACGCCGGGCCGGATCGCTACCAGGCGGCCCTGGCAGCGCTGGGCGCCGATCCCGGCGTCGATGCGATCCTGATCCTGCACGCGCCCACGGCGCTGACCCCGACGCCGGCACTGGCGGCGGCATTGGCCGGGCCGGCCAGCGGGCTGAAGCAGCCAGTGCTGGCCTGCTGGCTGGGCGGCGCCGAGGCGCGCCAGGCCGCGCGGATCTTTGCCGAGGCCGGGCTGGCCAGCTTCTCCAGTCCGCGCGAGGCGATCACGGCCTTCCTCAGGATGCTGGACTATCGGGCCAACCAGCAGGCGCTGACCGAGATTCCGCCGCGGCTGACGGGTTCGCAGCGCCCGGACCGGGACGCTGCAGCGGCCGTGCTCGCGGCCGCGGCCGGCGAGTCGCGACGCTGGCTGAGCGAGGTCGAAGCCAAGGACGCGCTCGCCGCCTACGGCATCGAGGTGGTCGCCACCCGCCGCGCTCGCAGCCTTGACGAAGCGGTGGCCGTCGCCGAATCGATCGGTTTTCCAGTTGCGCTCAAGCTGCTGTCGCCGGACATCACCCACAAGTCCGATGTCGGCGGCGTGGCCCTGGATCTCGAGTCTGCCGAAGCGGTGCGCGCCGCTGGCCTGGGCATCTGTCGGCGCATGGAAGCGCTCGGTGATGTGCGCCTGGAGGGCTTCTCCGTTCAGGCCATGCTGCGTCGATCGGGGGCGTTGGAGCTGATTCTCGGCGCCAGCACCGATCCGGTGTTCGGGCCGGTGATGCTGTTCGGCCACGGCGGTACGGCGGTCGAGGTGATCGGCGATCACGCCCTGGGCCTGCCGCCGCTGAACAGCAGCCTGGCCCGACAGCAGATCATGCGAACCCGCGTGGCGCGGCTGATGCAGGGTTATCGCCAGCAGCCGCCGGTGGCCCTGGACCAGCTCGCCGCCACCCTGGTGCGCCTGGCCGAGCTGGTGACCGACTTTCCGCTGATCGAATCGGTGGATATCAACCCGCTGCTGGCCGACCAGCACGGGGTGGTCGCCCTGGACGCCCGTATCGAGCTGCGCGACCCGGCCGCCGGACCGCGCCCGCCGCCGGCCATCGCCCCCTATCCGGCGGAACTGGAGGAGCGCGTGATCTTCGCCGACCGCGAGATCCTGCTCAGGCCGATTCGTCCGGAAGACGAGCAGGCGCACCGCGAGTTCTTCCACAGCCTGACCGACGAGGATGTGCGTTTCCGCTTCTTCGGCGTGATCCGCGAGCTGCCGCACGACCAGCTGGCTCGCTACACCCAGATCGACTACGACCGCGAGATGGCCTTCATCGCCATTGAGACGGAAGGGGATTGCCGCACCCTGGGCGTGGTCCGCGCCGCCTTTGATCGCGCCCGCGAGCGCGCTGAATTCGCCGTGGTGGTGCGCTCCAGCCTGAAGGGCCAGGGTCTCGGCCGCCTGCTGTTGACCAAGCTGATCGGCTACGCGCGTGAGGCCGGTGCCCACGAGCTGGTCGGCCAGGTCCTGGACAACAACCAGCGCATGCTCACCCTGGCCCGCGAACTGGGCTTCACCATCAAACCCGCCATCGAAGGCACCCACGAAGTCCTGCTGAAACTGAACCCGCCACCCACCTCCGCGTAGGTCGGCCCCACGCGGCCGACGGGCCATGCCTGCCGAGACCCACCATCGTCCGCCGGCCACGTGGGGCCGGCCTACTCGAACCCGCCCCGGCCCGCCACCTCTCACCTCTCACTCTTCATCGGGTTCCGCCCCCACGTAGGTCGGCCCCCCGCGGCCGACGGACCATGCTTGCCGCAGCCCACCATCGTCCGCCGGCCACGTGGGGCCGGCCTGCTCGAACCCGCCGCGCGCGGGGTCTGGGTTTGCCCTCTCCCTTCTCCCCGCTTCCCCGCTCCCCCGCTCCCCTCAATCCCCCAGGCGCTCGCCGTCAAAGGCGGCCGGTAGCAGGTCGCCGAGGCGGTAATCCGCCCGGCGCCGGCCGTCGTCGGCGAGCAGGTGGATCGGGCAGTCGGGGTCGGCGAATTCGAGCAGGCGCTGGCGGCAGTCGCCGCAGGGTGGGCAGGGTTCGGTGTCGGGGCCGAGGATGTAGAGGCGCTGCAGGCGCGCACCGCCGCCGGCGCGCAGGGCGGCCAGGGCGCTGGCTTCGGCGCACTGGCTCTTGAAGTGCGCGCATTCGACATTGACTCCCGCGTGCGCCTGGCCGTGTTCGTCAATGGCAATGGCGGCGACGGGATGCTTGGAGTAGGGCGCGTAGGCCCGTTGGATCAGGGCCCGCAAGCGATCGAGCAGCGCGGCCTGGGGCGGCAGGAAGGACAGGCCGGCGGGCATGGGATCGAGGCGGAAGAACTCGGCAAGGCTCTGGCCGATGTCGGCGAAGCTCGTGCGCTGGCCCAGCGAGCCGGGTGCCAGGCCGGCGCCGCGGGCGAGGATCGGCACTTGCTCGCGGGTGTGGTCGCTGCCGGGGAAGCTGGGGTCGCAGCCGTGGTCGGCGCTCAGGATCAGCAGGTCGTCGTCATCGAGCACGGCCAGCAGCTCGGGCAGGCGGGCGTCGAAGGCTTCCAGGGCGCGGGCGTAGCCGGCGATGTCGCGGCGGTGGCCGTGCAGGGTGTCGAAGTCGACGAAGTTGGTCATTACCAGGCTTCCGGCGCCGGCGGCCTCGACGGCGGCCAGGGTGGCGTCGAACAAGGCGTCGTTGCCGTGCGCCTTGATTACCCGGCTGATGCCGCGATGGGCGTAGATGTCGGCGATCTTGCCAACCGCGATCACCTCGCCGCCGGCCTCGACCAGGCGGTCGAGCAATGTCGGGGCGGGCGGCTCCAGGCTCAGGTCGCGGCGGTTGCCGCTGCGCTGGAAGCCGGTCTCGGGGCTGCCGACGAAGGGGCGGGCGATGACCCGGCCGATGCGCCAGGGGGTGACCAGCTCTCTGGCGATGGCGCAGATTTCATACAGTCGCTCCAGCCCGAAATGGGTCTCATGGGCGGCGATCTGGAACACCGAGTCGGCCGAGGTGTAGACGATGGGCCGGCCCGTGGCGATATGTTCGGGGCCCAGCCGATCGATGATCTCGGTGCCGGAGGCGTGGCAGTTGCCGAGCACGCCGGGCAGTCCGGCCCGCGCGATCAGCTCGGTGAGCAAGTCATCGGGGAAGCTGTGTTCGCGCTCGCGGAAGTAGCCGAAATCCTCCAGCACCGGCACGCCGGCCATTTCCCAGTGGCCGGAGGGCGTGTCCTTGCCCGCCGAGCGCTCGATCGCCGGGGCCCAGGCGCCTTGCGGCGCGGACGGTAGCGTGACGCCGTCGGCGACGGTGCCGGTCGCCTCGGCGTGGGCGTGGAACAGACCGAGATCGGCGAGGTTTGGCAGCTTGATCGCCCCGCTGCGGCCGTGGTCGGCTTGACCCAAGGCGCAGGCCGCGGCGATGTGGCCCAGGGTGTCGGCACCGAAGTCGCCAAAACGGCCGGCATCCGGCGCGCCGCCGATGCCCAGCGAGTCCAGCACCAGGACGATGGCGCGACCGCTCATGCGCTGACGCCTGCGGTGGTTGGGGTGCCGGCCAGGCGCTGGCCGATCAGGGCGGGCGGTGCTGCCGAATCGTACCCCACTCTGAATGCCTGCCGGATCACCGGGCTCAGCGCTTCGACTTGCTCACGGCTGCGAGCATGAATGTGCAGCAGCGGGCGCTGCCCATCGACCGCCTCGCCGATCGCGGCCAGCGCGCTGAAGCCCACCGCCGGGTCGATCGCGTCCTCGGCCTTGCGGCGCCCGCCGCCGAGTTCGACGATGGCCAGGCCCAGGGCGCGCACGTCGATGGCCTGGACGATGCCGGCCTCGGTCGCGAACACCGGGATCTCGACCGGCGCTTGTGCCAGCTGGCCGGGTCGGTCGACCAGGTCCGATGGTCCGCCCATGGCGCTGACCATGCGCTGGAAGCGCTCGGCGACCTGGCCCTGGCCCCAGGCCGCGTCGAGGCGGGTCAGGGCATCGTCGCGATCACGGGCGAGATCGCCGCTCAGCAGCATCTCCGCGGCCAGCTCGCGGCTGAGTTCGAACAGACGCCCGCCCGCCTGCTCGCCGCGCAGGATGGCGATGATTTCGGCCACTTCCAGGGCGTTTCCGGCGGTGCGCCCCAGGGCCTGGCTCATGTCGGTCAGGAGCGCGCGGGTGGCCACACCGGCGCCTGCGGCGGTTTCGACCAGGGCGCGGGCCAGGCGAGCGGCTTCGGCCGGATCGCTCATCACCGCGCCGACGCCGGTCTTGACGTCCAGGACCAGACCATTCAGGCCCTCGGCCAGCTTCTTCGACAGGATCGAGGCGACGATCAGCGGCAGCGATTCGACCGTGGCGGTGGTGTCGCGCACGGCATAGCAGCGGCGGTCGGCCGGGGCCAGGTCGGCGGTCTGGCCGATGATCGCGACACCGATGTCGCGGACCCGGCGGCGCAGGGTCTCGATGCCAGGGAAGGGATCGTAGCCGGGGATGCTGGCCAGCTTGTCCAGGGTGCCGCCGGTGTGGCCGAGACCGCGGCCGGAAATCATCGGCACATAGCCGCCGCAAGCGGCGACCCAGGGGCCGATCAGGAAGGAGGTGCCGTCGCCCAGGCCCCCGGTGGAGTGCTTGTCCAGCACCGGGCCCGGCAGAGCCAGGTCCTGCCAGCTCAGCACTCGGCCGCTGTCGCGCATGGCCAGGGTCAGCGCCAGACGCTCGTCCGGGTTCATGCCCTGGAGAAACACGGCCATGGTGAAGGCGCCGAGCTGCTCGTCGCCGACCTGGCCGTCGGCGATGCCGGCGACCAGGGCCTGAATCGCCGCCGCGGACAGGGCCTCGCCGTCGCGCTTGGCACGCAGGATCTCGCGGGTCAGCATGTCTTCTGGATCCCTGTCGAAGCATCCGGCAGGCGTGCCAGCAGATCGTCGAGCAGGCTGGACGCGCCCAGTCGTACGGTGTCGGGACGCACCCAGTCCGATCCCATGATCTCGCCGGCCAGAGCCAGATAGGCCTCGGCGTCCTCAAGGCTGCGGATGCCGCCGGAGGCCTTGAAGCCGAGCTTGCCATCGTGCTCGCGGATCAGCGCCAGCAGCACCCGGGCCGCTTCCAGGGTCGCGTTGATCGGGACCTTGCCGGTGGAAGTCTTGAGGAAGTCGGCGCCGCCGGCAATGGCGATTTCGCCAGCGGTGCGGATCAGGTCGGGGTCGGCCAGCATGCCGCTTTCGAGGATGACCTTCAGACAGCGGCTGCCGGCCGTCTCGCGGGCGACGGCCACCAGCCTTTGGCCCGATGCGGTATCGCCAGCACGCAGCGCCTGCCAGGGGAAGACCACGTCGATCTCGTCGGCACCGGCGCGCACGGCTGCGGCCACCTCGAAGGCAACGCTGTCCGGGTCAGCCTGGCCGGTCGGAAAATTGGCCACCGTCGCCACCATCACTCGCCCATTCAGGCCACGTTCGGCCAGCGCGGCCTGCGCTGTGGCAATGAACTGTGGATGCACGCAGACCGCCGCCGGACTGCCCAGCGGAGAATCCGAGCGCTGGCAAAAGCGATGCACCGCCGAGGCGTGGTCGCCGTCCTCCAGCCGAGTGAGATCCAGCAAGGCCGTGACGGCTCTCAGACGGGCTAGACGGTGGGCGGGGACATCCTGAATCATGGCGCTCGGCAGCGATCGGGCCGATCAGTTTAGCCGCTGCGTCGTTATCATGCGGCGATGTTCGCCCAGCTTACATGTCTGTTTCGCTTCGGCAGCGTCGGCCTGCTGGCCACGGCCACGCATGGGCTGGTCTATGCCGCGCTGCTGGAATTCGCGCGCTCGGCGCCGATGGCGGCCAACTTCGCCGGCTTCGCCGTTGCCGTCACCGTGTCATTCTTTGGCCACCGCTACTGGACCTTCGGCGGCCGACCGGCACAGCCTGGACAGTGGCCGCGCTTCGTCGTGGCCGCGCTCGGCAGTCTGGCGCTGAACAGTCTGGCCGTCTGGCTGGTCGACGATGTGCTGGCGGTGAACCCGCTGTGGGCACTGCTGCCGATGTTGGTCCTCGTCCCAGCGGCAACCTTTTGGCTGCTCAGCCGCTGGGTCTTCCCGGATCGAAGCCACTGATGGGCCCCGGATGCGAGCCGAGGCGGGCGGGCGTCTGCCGACGTCCGCCCGCTTGCTGGGCGCTTGGCCACCTGGTCCGGCGGCTCAGCCGCTTTGGCCAAGCCGTCGATGCTGCCTCGCGGCCAGCAACAGCAGCGCCAGCAGCAAGGCCAACAATCCGACCGGACTGGTCGCGGGCACGGGAATGGCCGAACCGGGAACGCCCGGGCCGCCCGGCTGAATCGCGCTGCCGCTGAGGCCAGCCGTTACGTCGATGCCGCCGTCGGCTCGAACCCGCACCAGTCCGCTGAAGCTGCCGGCGCTGCCGGGCGCAAATTCGATCTGCAGGCTGCAGCTGGCGCCGGCTGGCAGGCTGGCCGGACAGTCATTGCCGACCAGATTGAAGGGGCCTTCCACCGCGATCAGCAGGGCGTCCAGCGCCTGGCTGCCGCTGTTGCTGATCAGCAGCGACAGGGTGGACGATGCTCCGACCTCGAGCTGGCCGAACTGCAGCCCGCCCGGGGGATCGAACTGCACCGGGGTTTCGACCGTGCCCGAGCCTGACAGACCAGCGCTGGCGGCCGCGCCGCTGCCCGGGGTCGCGCTCAGCGTGCCGGTGGCGGGTCCGGCCCCGGTTGGAGTAAATCGGATCACGACCGAGCAGCTGGTCCCGGCGGCCAGGCTGAAGCTGCCCAGCGGGCAATCACCACCGTTGCGGCTGAAGCTGGCGCCGCTGACGGCCAGGACGATGTCGTCGACAGCGATCCCGCCGCTGTTGCTCAGCGTGGTGCTCAGATCGGCAGTCTGGCCGATGACGATGTCGCCAAAGGGCAGCGTGGCGGGATCGAAGGCCAGTGCGCCGGGGGTGACGCCGTTGCCGGACAGGCTCGCCAACGCCGCGCTAGCGCTGGCGGGTGTGGCACTGAGCGTGCCGTTGGCGGGTACGGTGCTGGTCGGCGTGAAGCTGATGCTGAGCTCGCAGTCCTCGCCCGGCCCCAGGGTGAAGGGCTCGGGATCGCAGCTGCTGCCGGCGATGGCGAAACCGGCGCCGCTGATGCTGAGCGTGATGCCGCTGATCGGGCTGCCGCCGCTGTTCCGAAGATCGGTGGTCCGCGTTTCGGACTGGCCGATGATCACATCGGGGAAAGCCAGCACGGCCGGGTCGAACAGCAGGTCACCGGGTGCGACCGCCTCGCCTTGCAGCGGGGCCGAGGCACTGAGGCCGTCGTCAGCGCTGACGACCAGGTCGCCGGGCGGGTTTCCCGGTAGGGCAGGTTGAAAGCGCATGACGATGCTGCAGTCGTCGCCACCGTTCAGGACCAGGGCACAGCTGCCCCCGACCCGGCTGAAGCCGGTGCCGGAGACGTCGACATCGAGCCCGGTGGCGGGCACATCGCCGCTGTTGCCCAGGATCGCGGTGCGCTCGCTGAAATTGCCGACGGTGACGGTGCCGAAGTCGTAGCTCATCTGATCGAGGCTGATCGCGGCCGGGGCCAGGCCGACGCCTTCCAGGCCGATGCTGGTCGAGTCCTCGTCGCCGGTGGCGGCGAGGGTGCCGGTGGCCGGATCGGGCGTGGTCGGGGTGAAGCGCATGATGACGGTACAGGTGGCGCCGCCAGCCAGCGACTGCCCGGCGAGGCAGCTGCCGCCATCGCGGGTGAAGGCGGCGCCGGTGACGTTGACCTCGATATTGTTGACGCTGCTCTCGCCGGGGTTCCTCAGGGTGGTCGTAAGGGTCGTGCTCTGGCCGACGATGACGCCGTTGAAGTCCAGGGCTGGGTCATCGAACGCCAGGCTGCCGGCCATCTGCCCGTTGCCGGACAGGGACGCCGTCGTCGTCGCGCCGCTGCCGCCGGCGCCGAGCGTGCCGTTGGCGGCGACGGTGCTGGTCGGCGTGAAGCTGACGCTGAGCTCGCAGTCCTCGCCCGGTCCCAGGGTGAAGGGCTCGGGATCGCAGCTGCTGCCGGCGATGGCGAAGCCGGGGCCGCTGATGCTGAGCGTGATGCCGCTGATCGGGCTGCCGCCGCTGTTCCGAAGATCGGTGGTCCGCGTTTCGGACTGGCCGATGGTCACGTCGGGGAAAGCCAGCACGGCCGGGTCGAACAGCAGGTCACCGGGTGCGACCGCCTCGCCTTGCAGCGGGGCCGAGGCACTGAGGCCGTCGTCAGCGCTGACGACCAGGTCGCCGGGCGGGTTTCCCG
>JBJHCC010000059.1:0-20254 GCA_050485825.1 Gammaproteobacteria bacterium | reverse complement strand
CCTCTCCCCTCTCCCCTCTCCCCTCTCCCGTTTGCGACAATGAGGATCGCCAGTCACCCTTTCCCTTCCCGCCATGCCCGAACGCCTGAACCTGCCGATCGAGAACCTGCGCTGCGCCGGCTGTGTCCGGCGGCTGGAGCAGGTCCTGGGCGGGGTGGCGGGCGCGGAGGATGCACGCGTCAATCTGGCCGATCAGTCGCTGAGCATCGGCTGGGATCCCGCCCGGCCGCTGACTGAGCTGACCGCAGCGCTTGAGCAGGCCGGCTTTCCGGCCCGCTGCGGCAGTCGTACGCTCGCCGTCCAGGGCATGCACTGCGCCTCCTGCACCGGGCGAGTGGAGTCCGCGCTCAAGCAGGTGCCCGGCGTCCTGGATGCCCGGGTCAACCTGGCCAGCGGCGAGGCGCGGGTCGACTTTGTCGAGGGCCTCACCGACCAGGGCGCGCTCGATCGCGCCATTCGCGCGGCCGGCTACGAGCCCCTGGCCGCAGAATCCGGGGTCGGCCCGGGCTCGGACTGGCGCGAAGCGGAAATGGATCGAAGCCGTCAGCGCTTTCTGCTCGCACTCGCCCTGACCGTCCCGGTGTTCGTGCTGGAGATGGGCAGCCACGTGCTGCCGGCTTTCCACCACTGGCTGGCCGCCCATTTCGAGCGCGGCGTCGTGAATCTCGTCCTGATGATCCTGACCACACTGGTGCTGTTCGGCCCGGGACGCGAGTTCTTCCGCGTCGGCCTGCCCAACCTGGTTCGCGGCCATCCCGACATGAACTCGCTGGTTGCGCTGGGTACCGGCTCGGCCTGGGTGTATTCGGTCTTCGCCACCCTCACGCCGCAGTGGATGCCGGCCGGCACGGCCCATGTCTACTTCGAGCCGGCGGCGGTGATCGTCACCCTGATCCTGCTCGGCCGCTGGCTGGAGGCCAGGGTGCGGGGACGGACCGGCGAGGCCATCCAGCGCCTGCTCGGCCTGCAGGCCCGGACCGCCCGCGTCGAGACCGTCGGCGGCGTGGAGGAGCGAGCCATCGAGTCCATCGTGCGCGGTGACCGCGTCCGCGTGCGCCCCGGCGAGACCATCCCGGTCGACGGCCGAGTGATCGACGGTGAGTCCTGGGTCGATGAATCCATGCTCACTGGCGAGCCGGTACCGGTGGCGCGGGCGGCCGGCGACCGGGTCGTCGGCGGTACCCTGAACCAGAATGGCCGGCTGGTGATCGAAGCCACCGACTTGGGCGCGGACGCGGTGCTGGCCCGCATCGTCCGCATGGTCCGCGACGCCCAGTCGGCACGGCTGCCGATCCAGGCCCTGGTCGACCGCGTCACGGCGGTGTTCGTGCCGGTGGTGCTGGCGGTGGCGGCGCTCACCGTCGGGCTGTGGCTTTGGCTGGGTCCGGCGCCCGCCTTGAGCTTCGCGCTGGTCAACGCCGTGGCCGTGCTCATCATTGCCTGCCCCTGCGCCATGGGCCTGGCCACGCCGACCTCGATCATGGTCGGCACCGGGCGCGCCGCCGGCGCCGGCATCCTGTTCAGGGGCGGTGGCGCCCTGCAGTCCCTGTCGCGCGCCAGGGTGGTGGCGCTGGACAAGACCGGCACGCTGACCGAGGGCCGGCCCGTGGTCAGCCAACTGCACACGCTCGGCAACCTGCCCGAGATCGACTGGCTGGCGCTAGCCGCCGCGGCCGAACACGATGCCGAACATCCGCTGGCCCGGGCCATCGTCGAAGCCGCCGCCGAGCGCGGCCTGGCGCTCGCGGAATCGTCCGGGTTCGAGGCCTTCAGCGGCCACGGCGTGCTTGCCCGCGTCGGCGAGCACGAGGTCCGGGTGGGCACCCGGCGCTGGCTGGCCGAGCAAGGCATCGTGGTGCAGCAGATCGACGAAACCATCACGGCGCTGTCGCGGCGCGCCTGGACGCCAGTGCTGGTGGCGGTCGACGGGCGCCCGGCCGGTCTGATCGCGATCGCCGACCGGCCACGGGCGCACAGCCGCCAGGCCGTCGGTGCGCTGCACGGTCTGGGGCTGAAGGTCGCCATGATCAGCGGTGACCACCGCCACACCGCCGAGGCCGTGGCCGCGGAGCTCGGGATCGACGAGGTGGTCGCGGAGGTGCTGCCGGACGGCAAGGTCGAAGCCTTGGCGAGGCTGCGCGAGCACCACGGCGCGGTGGCCTTCGTCGGCGACGGCATCAACGATGCGCCGGCGCTGGCAGCGGCCGATGTCGGCGTGGCGATCGGCTCGGGCACCGATATCGCGATCGAGTCGGCCGAGGTCGTGCTGATGGGAAGCGATCTGAACAAGGTGCCCGAGGCCCTGGCGCTGTCGCGCGCGACCCTGCGCAATATCCGTCAGAACCTGTTCTGGGCCTTCGCTTACAACAGCGCCCTGATTCCGGTCGCCGCCGGCGCCCTCTACCCGGCGTTCGGTCTGCTGCTGTCGCCGATGCTGGCCGCGGCCGCCATGGCCGCCTCCAGCCTGTTCGTGGTCGGTAATGCGCTCAGGCTCAAGCGGGTTCGACTGGCCGACTGAGCGATGAGCGGGGCATGTCAGCCACTCAGGCGCGGCCGGCAGCGGCCATCCGCTCGGCCGTCTCGCGCCAGGCCGGGAGCGAGTCCAGCGCGTCCACAGCGACAGCGTAGCGTCGCTGCCAGTTGCCGCTTTCGGTTCCCGGCCGATTGGCCGGCTCGGTTTCAACGAGCAGGTCCTCCAGCTGCAGCATCAGCAGCCGACTGGGGGTGGCGGCCAGGAAAGCGTGAATGGGCGGAATCAGATCGGCCGTCGGCGTATCCGCCTGCGCCGTGCCGGCATCGACCAGGGCCGCCTTCAGCAGCTCGTGCTCGGCGCTTAGGGACGGATCACGGAGCCAGCCGGCCAGGGTCGGCAGATCGTGGGTGCCGGCACAGGCGCAGGCCAGCTCGGGCCAGGTGGTCGGGCGCCGGAACAGACCGTTCGGATAGCGCTCGAAGCGCAGCACCCGGGTCGAGAGCAGGGCCAGCTCGCGCATGCGGGCCTGGAAGCCCTCCGGCACCGTGCCCAGATCCTCGCCGATGATCAGGCCGGCCTGGTTTCGGCTGCATTCGGTCAGGGCCGCCAGCATCGCCTCGCGCGGAAAGCGCAGATAGGCGCCATCACGGCCGTTGGCACCGCGCGGCACCCAGAACTGGCGTTCGAAGCCGATGATGTGATCAACGCGCAAGCCGCCCATGCCGTGAAGGTTGGCCTTCAACAAGTCCAGCAGCGGCCGGCAATGCCGCTCGACCAGGACCTGCGGGCGCCAGGGCGGCAGGCCCCAGGCCTGGCCATCCACGGCAAAGGCATCGGGCGGTGCGCCCAGTTCGGCGTCCAGCGCATACAGTTCGCGGTCGGCCCAGACCTCGGCGCCCCCGGGCTCGGCGCCGACCGCCAGATCGGCGATCAGACCGATCGCCATGCCGGCCGCGCGCGCACGGTCCTGAGCCTGCTCCAGCTGCGTCCGGGCCAGCCACTGCAGAAAGATCGGAAACTGGCAGGCCGCCGGATGCCGGGCGACGAAGGCGCGCAAAGTCTCGGGATCGCGGTCGCGATACGCGGCCGGCCAGGCCGGCCAGCCGCCGGGATGAGAGGCGGCAAAGTGTTCGTCCAGGGCTTCAAACAGGCCGAAGTCGTGCAGCGGGGATCCGCCCTGACGGCGAAAGGCCAGGAAACTCGCCCGATCCGCCGCATCCGCGCGGGCCAGAAACTCTGCGTAAAGGATCCGCAGCGCGGTCCGCTTCAGCGCCGCGACCGCGGGGTAGTCGATCCGCTCGGCGGCGCGCAGCCGCGCCAGCCGACGCTGCCAGGCCGGACTGGCGAGCAGGCGCGCCAGCCGCTCGGAGCGCTGGAAACCGGGTGCGGCGCTGACATCGATAAAGAGCGGGTTCAGGAACAGCCGGCTGGACGGGGAGTACGGCGCGCAGTGCGCGGGACGCGCCCCGAACAGGGCATGCAGCGGGCTGAGCTGGATCGCGACCGCGCCGGCCCGTGCCGCCTTCTCGGCGAGTTCGGCCAGATCGCTGAAATCACCAATGCCCCAGTTGGCTCGGGAGCGCAGGCCATACAGCTGCACGCTCAGGCCCCAGCGGCGGCTGTCGACCAGGCTGGGCGGCAGATGGGCCGGCAAGGGCTGCGGCAGATCCGGCGGGCTTTCGGCTGGCGGACCCAGCGTCGCCAGCAGGCGTTCGATACTGGCGATCCCGACGCGGTGCGCCTGGCCCAGCCCGTCAACGAAGCCCAGTTCCAGGCCGGCCCGCTGGGCCGCCTGTGCGAGCTCGGCCTCGGTCATGGTCGGCTACCCAACAGGACCACCGATTCAGCGCCAAGGATCAGCTCATTGCCGATACCTGCGCCACCGCCGTCGCCGAAGCCGTCCTCGCAGGCGGTATCCAGCAGCCTCGACCAGCCGCTGCCCACCGGCGGCGGCAGGCGGCAGTGCAGAACCTCAAGGCCGGCATTGAGCAGCCACAGAATTTGCCCGCCGGTCTGGCGGTCGCCGATCAGGCAGATCAGCTGCCGGGCCGAGGCCAGGCGCCAGTCCTCCGGGCCCATCGGCGCGCCATCGGGCCTGAGCCAGCTGAGCGTGTAGGCCGAGGGCAGGCCGCGCCCGTCGAGCCGTTCGCCTCGCTCGTCGACATAGTGATCGGCGCGTAGCGCCGGCAGCAGTCGGCGCAGGCGGCTCAAGCGCGCGATGAAAGCACTCTGATCGCGCCAGCGATCGCCGCGGCCGCGCCAGTCCAGCCAGCCGATCGGGTTGTCCTGGCAGTAGGCGTTGTTGTTGCCGGCCTGGCTGTTGCCGAACTCGTCGCCGGCCAGCAGCATCGGCACGCCGCGCGACAGCAGCAGGGTAGTCAGGCGATTGCGCACTGCGCGCCGGCGTCGGGCAAGAACCTCGGCATCGTCACTGGGCCCTTCGATGCCGCAGTTGACGCTGTGATTCCAGGCCTCGCCGTCGGGGTCGGCGTGGCCGTTGCTGGCGTTGCGGCGCTCGATATATGACACCAGGTCCCAGAGGGTGAAGCCGTCGTGACTGGTGATGAACTGAATGCTGGCGCCGGGGCTGCGCCGGCGGCCGGCGAACACATCCGAAGAGCCGGCCAGGCGCGTCGCCAGCGCGCCGCGCAGGCCCGGCTCGGCAGTCCAGAACCGCCGGACATCACCCCGATAGCGGTCGTTCCATTCCGACCAGCCGGGCGGAAAATCACCCAGACGATAGCCGCCCGGGCCCAGATCCCAGGGCTCGGCGATCAGCTTCAGGCCGGATAGCAGCGGATCGTTCATGATCGCGCCGATCAGGTAGTCGCCGTCCGGGCGGCCGCTGCGGTCGCGCAGCAGGCTGGCGGCCAGGTCGAAGCGAAAACCGTCGACGCCGGTGGCTTCGGCCCAGTGGCGCAGGGCATCGACGATCAGGCGGGCCACCGCCGGATGACCGGCGCGCAGGCTGTTGCCGCAGCCGGAGTGGTTCTGGTAACGGGCGGGATTCTCGGGGTCCAGCAGATAATAGGCTCGGTTGTCGATGCCGCGGAACGACAGCGTCGGGCCGATCTCATTGCCTTCGGCGGTATGGTTGAAGACCAGATCGAGAATGACCTCGATTCCAGCCTCGTGCAAGCCGGAAACCAGGCGCGCCAGCTCTGCGCTGGTGGCCAGCCCCAGCCGCGCCGCGTCCGGTGCCATCAGCGCCAGCGGATTGTAGCCCCAGTAGTTCGACAGGCCGCGCTCGACCAGCGGCTGCTCGCTGATCGAATACTGCACCGGCAGCAGCTCGACCGTGGTCACTCCCAGGCGCTTGAGGTGGCGCAGGATGTCCGGTGCCAGCAGCGCCTCGGCCGTGCCGCGCAGCGCTTCGGCCAGATCGGGGCACTGACGGGTGTAGCCGCGCAGATGCAGTTCGTAGATCAGGGTATCGGCCCAGGCATGGCGCGGGCGGGCGGGCGCGGTCAGGGCCGGGCTGTCGATGAGCACGCACTTGGGCACCCAGGGGGCGCTGTCGCGCCGATCGAAGGACAGGTGGCCATGGCGATGGCCGCGCTGATAGCCGAACACGGCGTCGTGCCATTCGAAGCGCCCGCTCAGGGCGCGCGCACAGGGGTCGATCAGCAGCTTGTTGGGGTTGCAGCGCAGGCCCTGCTCGGGCGCATAGGGTCCGTGCACGCGGTAGCCGTAGCGCTGGCCCGGCTCGAGGTCCGGGAGCAGGTCGTGCCAGAGATCGCCGCTGCGCTGCCGCAGGGCGTGCCGGCCCAGCTCGCGCTGGCCGTCGCTGTCGAACAGGCACAGCTCCACCCGTTCGGCCACTTCCGAATACAAGGCAAAGCGCCAGCCGCCTGCGACCCGTTCGACACCGGGCGCGGGCGGTGGCAAGCTCATGCCGGTGGTTCCGCCAGCGTGGGCGATGCCAGCACCAGGATGGCCAGCGGCGGTAGCGTCAGCACCAGCGAATGCGCGCGGCCGTGCATGGGGACGGCCTCGGCGTCGACCGAACCAGCGTTGCCGACCCCGCTGCCACCGTAGTCGACGGCATCGGTATTGAGCAGTTCACGATAGGTCCCGGGCAGCGGCGCGCCGACCCGGTAGTCATGACGCACGACGGGCGAGAAGTTGCAGGCGACCAGTACGAAGTCGTCGGCGCGGCTGCGGCGCAAGAACACGACGACGTTCTGATCGGCATCGTCGCAGGCAATCCAGGCGAAACCGAAGGCCTCGCAATCCCCTTCGTGCAGCGCCGGCAAGACCCGATAGCAGCGATTGAGATCGGCGACCAGGCGGCCCACACCCAGCCGATCCGCGTCGTCTGGCCGCGGCCAGTCAAGCTGCGCGTCGTGGTTCCACTCGGCGGCCTGGGCCAGCTCGGCCCCCATGAACAGCAGCTTCTTGCCCGGGTAGCAGAACTGCCAGGCCAGCGCCAGACGCAGCTGGGCGAGTTGGCGCCAGCGATCGCCCGGCATCCGGCTCAGCATCGAGCCTTTACCGTGCACCACCTCGTCGTGCGAATACGGCAGCACATAGTGCTCGCTGTAGGCATAAAGCGGCCCGAAGGTCAGGTCCCGATGGTGATCGCGGCGATGGATCGGATCGAGGCCGAGGTAGTGCAGGCTGTCGTTCATCCAGCCCATGTTCCACTTGTAGTCGAAGCCCAGGCCGTCGGCCTCGGTCGGGCCCGTCACCAGCGGCCAGGCGGTCGACTCTTCGGCGATGATCAGGGTGCCTGGACACTCGCGGTGCAGCACCCGGTTCAGGCGCTGCAGAAAGGCCACCGCTTCCAGGTTGCGGTTGTCGCCGTGCTCGTTCGGCACCCAGTCGCCGGGGGCGCGGCTGTAATCGAGATAGAGCATGGAAGCCACGGCGTCGATCCGCAAACCGTCGATGTGGAATTCTCGCAGCCAGTACAGGGCATTGCTGATCAGGAAGTTGGCGACCTCGATGCGGCCGAAGTTATAGATCAGCGTCTGCCAGTCGCGATGTCGCCCGCGGCGCTCATCCGCGTGCTCGTACAGACAGCTGCCGTCGAAGTTGGCCAGACCGTGCGGATCATCGGGAAAATGGCCAGGCACCCAATCCAGCAGCACGCCGATGCCGGCGCGGTGGCAGCGGTCAATCAGATAGCGCAGATCGTCCGGGTCGCCGTAGCGCGCGCTGGGGGCGAACAGGCCGCTGGGCTGGTAGCCCCAGGAGCCGAAAAAGGGATGCTCGCTGATTGGCATCAGCTCGATGTGGGTGAAGCCCAGCTCGGTCACATAGGGCACCAGGCGGTCCGCCAGTTCGCGATAGCTGAGCCAGCCGCCATCGGGATGGCGCTGCCAGGAACCGGCATGGACTTCGTAGATCGACAGCGGCCGATCGCGCCGCTGGCTTGCGGCTCGACCAGCCATCCAGCCCTGATCTGCCCAGGGAAAGTCCTGTTCGAGCCAGATCCGCGACGCCGTCGCCGGCGGCTGCTCGGCGAGACGAGCGTAGGGGTCGGCCTTCAGCTGCAGGCTGCCGTCAGCGGTCAGAATTTCGTATTTGTAGCAGGCGCCGGCGCCAACGCCGGGCAGGAAAATCTCCCAGATTCCGCACTCGCGCCGGCAGCGCATGACGTGGCGACGCCCGTCCCAGTCATTGAAATCGCCAATCACGCTGACGCGCTGGGCGTTCGGCGCCCAGACGGCGAAACCGGTGCCGGCCAGACCAGCATGCTGCCGGGGGTGCGCACCCAGCACCCGATAGGTGTCCAGGTGGGTGCCCTCGGCCAGCAAGTGGACATCCAGCTCACCCAACAGCGGCGGCAGCCGGTAGGGATCCTCCAGTTCCATGGATTCTCCAGACCACCACTGCACTGCCAGACGATAACCGCCATAGCGAAAACCGATCGGCGCCAGCCCGGCAAAGTAGCCGCGGGCATCGAGTCGGGCCAGCGTCACGACCAGGCCGCTGCCGTCCGCGGCCAGCGCCCGGGCCGACTGCGCCCCGGGCAGGAAAGCACGAATCACGACCTGCTGCGGCGCCGGTCCATCGTGACAGCCGAGCACCGCAAAAGGATCGCCGTGGCGGCCTTCGAGCAGCGCCATCGCACCGGTCGGCAGCAGCCATTCTCGCAGGGCGCCCGGCGACCTGGACGTCGGAGCGGGCTGCCCGAAGCCGGTCATCGATCCGATCGGGTAAAGCTGGAGGACAGGCAGCGCATCGTCAACTCACCGCACATAGGCCTCGGCAGCATAGCGCCGCATCATCCGCTGTGAGTTGAAGATCGGTGCGATTTTGCTGATCGAGTACTTCATCATCTGAATCCAGCCGGCTCTGTCCTGGTGGAACAGCGGCAATACCGCCGACTCGAGCTTGGCGTAGAGATCAGCCTGGCTGGCTCGGGCCGCGCCCTCGCCGGCATCTTCGCCGATGGCCCAGCCGGTTACACCGTCAATGCAGGCCTCGATCCACCAGCCGTCAAGCACGCTCAGATTGAGCACGCCGTTCAGCGCTGCCTTCATGCCGCTGGTGCCGGAGGCCTCCATCGGCGGCACCGGGGTATTCAGCCAGACGTCGACGCCAGGCACCAGCGCGGAGGCCACCAGGGCATCGTAGTTGGGGAGAAAGGCGATCGGCAGCTCACCGGACAGCTCGCGGGCATGGGCGAGGATATTCTGGATGTGGCGCTTGCCGGGCTCGTCTCGCGGGTGCGCCTTGCCGGCCAGCACGATCTGAAAGGGCATGCGCCGATTGAGCGCCCGCAGCTGTTCCAGATCGCTGAACAGCAGCTCGGGCCGCTTGTAGGAGGTCATCCGCCTGGCGTAGCCGATGATCGGCAGAGCAGGATTCAGTGTGACGCCGGTCTGGTCGGCGACCAGCCCGATCAGATCCCGACGGGCCGCATCGTGAGCGTCCCAGATCAGATTGGCCGGCAGCTGATCTGCCTGAATGAGCACCTCCGGTTCCAGCCCCCAGGATGGAAAATGCTGGTTGTAGACGGCAGCAAAAGCCGGGTGTGCCCAGGTCGGCAAATGCACGCCATTGGTGATGGCACGGATCCGGTAGCCTGGGAACATGGCCCGGGTTGTCCGCGCATGACGTTGCGCCACGCCATTGACGAAACCGGACAGCCGCAGCGCCAGACGGGTCATGTTCATCTGCTGATCGCCAGCCAGCAGCCGCAGCTGATCGAGCTCGATGTAATCCGGTAGCAGCGACCGGACCAGCGCATAGTCGAAGCTGTCATGACCGGCTTCGACCGGCGTGTGGGTGGTAAAGATGCACATCTCGCGGACCCGGCCCACATCAAAGCGCAGCTCATCGGCGCCCACCTCGTCGGCCGGGCGCGGGTAGCGACGGAGCAGATCCAGTGCGAGCAGAGCCGCGTGCCCTTCGTTGAGGTGATAGGTCGTAATCCCGGCAAAACCCAGCGCCGAGAGCAGCCGCAAGCCGCCAATGCCCAGCACGATTTCCTGGCGCAGGCGGTACTCGGCGTCACCGCCGTAGAGATGATCGGTAATGCCGCGGTCCAGCGGGTCGTTCTCCGGCAGGTCGGTATCCAGCAGCAGCACCGGTACATCGTGCCCAATCGGGCTACGCAGCACATGCAGCCAGGGCCGAATCCAGACTTCCCGACCGTTGACCGGGATTGAAATCTTGGCCCGCAACGGTGCCGCGAAGGCGTCAACCGGCCAGGGATCCGGCTGGGCATGCTGCCAACCGTTATCGTCAAAGGCCTGCCGCATGTAGCCTCGACGACTGAGCAGGGTGACGAAAACCATCGGCAGCTCCAGGTCGGCGGCGGAGCGGGCCGTGTCCCCGGCCAGCACGCCAAGACCGCCGGAGTAGGTGTGCATGGCCGGGTGCAGCGCGATCTCCATCGAGAAATAGGCGATGCGGGTAGCGCCCAGGAATGGGCCGATGGTGTGCTGACGAGGTTCTGGTGCGAGGTAGGTATCTTGAAACATACAGCCCTGGGCGTTGATTCGTCGGCGCCGAAAGCGGCGACTGTCGTTGTCGTCGCTGCGAAACGGTGCCGACCCGGGTTTAATTCGTCATCCTGATCGCTTACGATATATTAGGAGTCTATTCATAAGCGGGCATTGATACGGGGAGCCGACCTCGGTTCCTGGTGAATCCGGGGTCGGTTCAGGGCTGCGGTGACTGGCGCGGGTCAAGGCGCCGCTGCCACCCGCAGCCTCGACGGAGTCTATCACTCCGGGACAGTTGCCGACATCACCCCGCGGGCTTCTTTGTTCGCCATCGTCGGGAGCGCGTCATGGATGAGCGTCGGAACAAGCCCCTCCCAGCCCGCATATCGGCAGACTCGCCCGCGTCGGCTCGACCGGCCATGCGCTTGCTCATGGTTGCCTCGGAGGTGTTTCCGCTGGCCAAGAGCGGCGGGCTGGCGGATGCGGTCGCGGCCCTTGCCGCAGCCCTGGATCGACAGGGCGTGGCGGTTCGTCTGGTGATGCCCGGTTACGACGAAGCGCTGGACCGAATCCTGAACACCGAGGCGGGCGCCCAGCTGCCCGACCCCTACCATCTCGGTGCCGGGCGACTCGTGCACGGCCTGACGCCGGACAGCGGCCTGCCGATCAGCCTGGTGGACATTCCAGCCCTGTTTCGTGGCGGCGGCGATCTGTACGTCGACGCGCATGGCCAGGACCGGTCGAACAACCCGCAGCGCTTCGCCGCCCTGTCACACGCCGCCTGCAGCCTGGCGCTGGGCGAGCTGGGTCTGGCGCGGGCCGATGTCGTTCACTGCAGCGACTGGCATACCGGGTTGCTGCCACTGCTGCTCAAGCAGCGCGGCGGGGCGGCGGCGCCGCCGACGGTGTTCACCATCCACAATATGGCGTTCCAGGGTGTGTACGGGCTCGAGCTGCTGCCAAGCCTGGGCATCGGACTGTCACCGCAAGCGCTGGACAAGATCGAGTACTACGGCGGCGCCAGCTTCCTCAAGGCCGGTCTGAAGTACGCCGACGCGTTGACGACCGTCAGTCGCCGCTACGCCGAAGAAATCAAGACGCCCGCGTTCGGCTTTGGTCTGGACGGGGTCATGCGGGCGCGTGCCGATAGCCTCACCGGCATCCTGAACGGCTGCGATGCGCGGATCTGGAGCCCGGCGACCAGCCCCTGGCTGGCAGAGCGCTACAGCGTCGACGACTTGGCCGGCAAGGTCGCCTGCAAGCGCTGGCTGCAGGAGGCCCTGGGCCTGGCGATCAGCCCGACCGCGCCGCTGATCATTTTTATCGGGCGGCTGACCTGGCAGAAAGGGGCCGACATCCTGCTCGCGGCCCTGCCCGGCCTGCTCGACGTCGAAGCGGATCGACAGTTCGTGCTGCTCGGCCACGGCGACCCAGAGCTGGAGTCGGGTTATCGTCAGTTGGCCGGCCGCTATCCAGGGCGCCTGGTCGTGGAGACCGGCTACTCGGAAAGTCGCGCTCAGCGGCTCCATGCCGCCGGCGACATGCTGGTCCACCCGTCGCGCTTCGAGCCCTGTGGCCTGACCCAGCTCTACGCCCTGCAGTTCGGCACGGTTCCGATCGTGCGGCCGGTGGGCGGGCTGGCCGAGACCGTGGTCGACGCTACCGAAGCGAACCTGGCCGACGGCAGCGCCACCGGATTCTTCATTCCGGAATGCAGCGTCGAGGCCTTGCTCGGCACGGTTGATCGCGCCGTGGCCCTGTATCGTCAGCCTGCGCGCTGGGCGAAGCTCCGCGACACGGCCATGCGCCAGGATTTCAGCTGGGACGATACCGCCCGGGCCTACCTGGGCCTTTATCGACAGCTGGTGAGCGGCCGATGAGGCTCGGCGCCGGCCAGCCAGGCCGGCACCCGCGACGAATCAGCCCCTGTTGTTCTTCAGCAGATCGCGGATCTCCTCCAGCAGCAGCTGCTCGCGCGGCGGCGCCGGCGGCGCGGCCGGCACTTCCTCGGCCTGGCGCTTGAGGCGGTTGATCACCTTGATCACCATGAAAATGGCGAAGGCGACGATCAGGAAGTTGATCAAGGTATTGATGAAGACACCGTAGCTCAACAGCACCGGGGCCGCGCCGTCCTCTGCCGCTCGCAGAGTCACCGCGAGGTCGGAAAAGTCCACCCCACCGATCAGCAGCCCCAGCGGCGGCATGATCACATCGTTGACCAATGACGTGACGATGCCACCGAAGGCCGCACCGATGATGATCCCCACGGCCATGTCGACCATGTTGCCCTTGACCGCAAACTCACGGAATTCCTTGGCGATGCTCATGCTGAAGCCCTCGGGTGATAGACGGAAACAGGCGGTCCAGGGTGAACCGGCAAGTGCGAGCTTAAGCCAGACCGGACCGTACTGGCAATGTTCAGCCTTGCGAGCGCATCCAGGTGTCCCGGAGCGTGACCGCGCGATTGAAGCGCGGCCGATCGACGCTGCTGTCGGCATCGACCACGAAGTAGCCGAGGCGCTCAAACTGGAAGCATTCGCCGGGCGCGGCCTGCTCCAGGCCGGGCTCGAGGCGGGCATCTTCAAGCACTTCCAGCGAGGCCGGATTGATATGTTCGACAAAATCCACGGCCTTGTCGGCGCCCGGACCGGCGACCGAAAACAGCCGGTCATATAGCCTCACTTCGGCTCGCACGGCATGTCGGGCCGAGACCCAGTGGATCGTGCCCTTGACCTTGCGGTCGGCGCCCGGCTGGCCCGAGCGGGTGTCGGGATCGAAGCTGCAGTGCAGTTCCAGCAGCTCGCCGGCGTCGTTCCGGATCAGTTCATCGCAGCGAATGATGAAGGCGTTGCGCAAGCGCACTTCGCCGCCCGGCTTGAGGCGGAAGAACTTCTTTGGCGCGTCTTCCATGAAGTCGTCCTGCTCGATGTAGATCTCGCGGGTCAGCGGCAGCTTGCGGCTGCCCATCGAGGGATCCTGCGGGTGATTGGCCGCCTCGACCCATTCGGTCTGGTCTGGGGGGAAATTGGTCAGCACAAGCTTCAATGGCTTCAGCACAGCGAGGCGCCGTGGCGCGCTCACATTCAGATCGTCGCGCAGATTCCGCTCCAACACCTCGAACGGAATCACGCTCTCGGCCTTGGTGATGCCGATCTCGGTGCAGAAGTTGCGGATCGAGGCCGGTGTATAGCCGCGTCGGCGCAAGCCCGCCAGGGTCGGCATGCGCGGATCGTCCCAGCCATCGACGTGGGCTTCGTCGACGAGTCGGGTCAGGCGACGCTTGGAAAGGACCGTGTAGTCGATGTTCAGCCGGGCGAACTCGATCTGCCTGGGCCTGGAGGGGACGGGCAGGTGTTCGATCAGCCAGTCGTACAACGGTCGGTGGTCCTCGAATTCCAGAGTGCAGAGCGAGTGGGTGATGTGCTCCAGCGCATCGGACTGGCCGTGGGCAAAGTCGTAGCTGGGATAGATGCACCAGCTGTCGCCGGTGCGCGGGTGATGCTGATGGCGAATCCGGTAGATCACAGGATCGCGCAGGTTGATGTTGGGCGCGGCCATGTCGATCTTGGCCCGCAGCACATAGGCGCCATCAGCAAACTCGCCGGCGCGCATGCGCTCGAACAGATCGCGACTTTCGGCGGCCGGGCGATCACGATCCGGGCTGTCGACGCCGGGCTCGGTCAGAGTGCCGCGCTGCAAACGAATGGTGTCGGCGTCCTGGCCGTCGACATAGGCCAGCCCCCGATCGATCAGATGCAGGGCGTAGCCATAGAGTGTTTCGAAATAGTCGGAGGCGTAGCACTCATTCTGCCAGCGATACCCCAGCCAGGCCACGTCCTTGCGGATCGCATCGATGAAACGCTGCTCTTCCTTGGCCGGATTGGTATCGTCGAAGCGCAGGTTGGTATAGCCGCCAAATTCCGCCGCCATGGCGAAGTTCAGCACGATCGACTTGGCATGGCCAATGTGCAGGTAGCCGTTCGGTTCCGGCGGGAAACGGGTGATGACCTGGTCGTGCAGCCCGGCCTCGATGTCCCGACGAATCCGGGTGCGAATGAAATGGGCGGGCTGATCCTGATGTTCGGCACTGCTCATGGCGTGCGTCCGGGAAATGTAAGGTGGTCAGCCCGCTATTGTAGCCGGGCGCTGATCCGCTATCGACACGATGCGCTTCGGTCGGGCTTCCCTTTCGCCCGCCGGCACATGCTGCTAACCTTGGCCGGTTCCTCTACAGATGGTCTGTCGCATGAGCCGCGAGAGCTTCGATCACCAGCGCCTGTCGAATCGCATTCTGCTTGCCATGGGCCTGGGCCTGGCGTTCGGGCTGGCCTTGAACTGGACCATTGCCGACCAGGACTGGGTGAGGGCGTTCATCATCGACGGCGTGCTCGCGGTCGTGGGCGAGGTGTTCATCCGTTTCTTGAGCATGCTGGTGGTACCGCTGGTATTCGTGTCCTTGATCGCGGGCGTCAGCGCACTCAGCGATCCGAAAAAGCTGGGACGGGTAGGAGGCAAGGCCTTGGGCCTTTACCTGCTGACCACCGGCATCGCCGTGACCCTGGCCTTGCTCGCCGCCCTGCTGGTCGAACCCGGCGTGGGCGCCAACCCCGAGGAAGTGGTTGAGCGCGAGATCTCGGCCCAGCCTTCGTTCTCGCAGGTGCTGATCAACATGGTGCCGCGTAATCCCGTGGCTGCCATGGCGGCCGGGGACATGCTGCCGATCATTGTCTTCGCCATCCTGCTGGGCTTTTCGATCGCGATGTCCGGCCAGGCCGGGGACCGGATCGGTGGCTTCTTCAGCGACTTCAACGTCGTGATCATGCGCCTGGTCGGCTTCGTCATGCTGCTCGCCCCCTATGGCGTGTTCGCACTGATTGCGGGCTTGGGGGCGACAACCGGATGGGAGACCTTTGTCGGAGTACTCAAGTATGTGCTGCTGGTGCTCGGCCTGTTGATCCTGCACGCCACGCTCAGCTACTCGATTCTGCTGAAGACCCTGACCGGCCTCAGTCCGCTGACTTTTTTCTCGAAGATGCGCGGCGTCCTGGCCTTTGCATTCTCCACAGCCTCCAGCGGCGCCACCATTCCGGTGACCTTGAAAACCGTCGAGCAACGCCTGGGGGCGGACAACAAGGTCGCTTCCTTTACCGTACCGCTGGGCGCGACCATCAATATGGACGGCACCGCGATCATGCAGGGCGTGGCCGCGGTGTTCATCGCCCAATACTTCGGCGCCGATCTGAGCGTCACTCAGTACCTGATGATCATTCTGATGGTGATCATGGCCTCAGTGGGCGCTGCCGGCGTACCTGGAGTCGGATTGATCCTGCTGGCCGGGGTGCTCGCGGCGGTTGGCCTGCCGGCCGAGGGGATTGCCCTGATTCTGGGCGTGGACCGACTGCTCGACATGACTCGCACGGCGGTCAATGTGACCGGTGATGCGATGGTCACGGTGATTGTCGCTCACAGCGAAGGCGAACTGGACCTGGACGTTTTCAACGACGGCAAGACAAGCTGAGGCATCGCTGAACACCGCTGTTCGGCGGCATTTCGAGGCGCCTCCGGAGCCACCCATCGTCGCTCCGACTCAGGCGGTCGTTGCGGATTGTCGACCCCAGCTTCGCGCTGCCAGGTCCAGGGCCATCGCAACGCGCGTCTCGACCGAGGCGGATTCCGGCGACTCCAGGCCGTCAATGGCCGCCAGGCGGTGGGCCAGACCTTCCGCGTTGGCAATCTGAATGGCCAGGCCTGGCCGAGCGTTCATCTCCAGCACCAGCGGGCCGTGATCCCGGTCCAACACCAGATCAACGCCCTGATAGCCGAGCGGAATTGCCGAATAACAGCGCGCTGCAATGTTGAGCAGTTCCTGCCAATGCGGCAGCTGAAAACCCACCACGCTCTGACCCGTGTCGGGATGGACCGTGACAATACTGGCATTCATGACGGCGGTCAGCGTTTCGCCAGTGAGCAGATTCAAGCCGGCGCCGATCGCGCCCTGATGAAGATTGGCCTTGCCCCCGGAACGCCGGGTTGGAAGTCGCGTCATGGCCATGGCGGGAACGCCGCGATAGAGAATGATCCGAATGTCCGGCACGCCCTCAGGGGCGATCTGGCGCAGTACTGGATCGGTGTGGACCAGCGCCTCGATCAGGGCGCTGTCGGGTTGCCCGCCAAGGGAATACATCCCGGCAAGAATGCCGGCCACGTGATATTCGATATCGGACAGGTCAAGCAGCCGCCCACCGCTGCCGAGCCAGGCTCGGTCGCGCCGGCCGGTGATGACCATGATGCCATCACCGCCGCTGCCGCTGGCTGGCTTGATCACGAACTGGTCAAGCTCGGCCAGCTTGTGCTTGAGATGACCGGCCTCGTACTGGCTGCTGATCTCACCGAGCATGGCCGGCACGGCCACGCCGGCTTCGAGAAGCCGGGTCTTGCACAGGATCTTGTTGTCGACCAGCGGGTAGAAGCGACGCGGATTGTGGCGCATGATGTAGCGGCTGTTGCGTGCATTGAGGCTCAGCACGCCGTTGGCCTTCAGCCGCTTCCAAAGCCCGATCATGCGGACTTCCGGGCGAGCACGCGGAACCGGATCAATTCGCTGATGCGGTAGCCGGAGTAACGACCCATCAGTATGGTCAGACCCAGCATGACCAGCATCAGCTCGGGAAAGACAAAGGCCAGATGTTGAATCAGAGGCTGGGTCATCGCCCAAAAGGCGATGGCGGCAATGACTGCCGAACCCATGCTCTCCTTCAGCGCATCGGCCGGGCCGCGCTCCTCCCAGACGATCGACATTCTCTCGATCACCATGGCAAGGATGACCATCGGGAAAAGCCCGACCGACAGGCCGACATCCCAGGCGAGTCTGTGACTGAACAGACTGAGCAGGACCATCAGCAGGACGGTAATGATCAGAACAGCGGTCAATCTTGGTACCAGCAGCAGATGCAGCTTCGCCAGATAGAAGCGGAGCGACAGGCCGGCGGCGACCACGACGGCGAACAGCATCAAGCCCGCCAATAGACCCGTTTCTCTGAAGGCCAGGGCGATCAGCACTGGCATGAAGGTGCCAAAGGAGGGA
Organism: Gammaproteobacteria bacterium; assembly: GCA_050485825.1. GTDB lineage: Bacteria > Pseudomonadota > Gammaproteobacteria > Xanthomonadales > Wenzhouxiangellaceae > Wenzhouxiangella. The sequence goes on along the minus strand of JBJHCC010000059.1, from coordinate 2,796 downwards.
AAGCCGACCACGTTGCGCATCAAGACCATGATGAACGCACCGACCGGCACCAGCAGCAAGACGGCATACACGCCCTGGGCCTGCAGCGGCAGCTTGAGCAGACTGAAATTGGCGAGCCAGCCGGCATGGGCGTTGGCGCGTTGTTCAGCCAGATCCAGCGCACCGAGTTCGTTGCGACGGATGCTCCAGTGCAGATTGATCAGTGTCGCGCCTTCCACATCGATAGCGGGGCCTTCGCCGCGCCACCAGACGAGGAACTGTTCGGGCAGGCCAACCTGGCCGCTGACCGGATCAAAATAAAACCACTGGCGCTGGTTGTGGACCGCCAGCCAGGCCAGCGGCCGGGTGCGGCTCGCGTCGGCCAGCGGAAATCCGTTGATCTGTTCCGAGGGAATGCGCGCGCCGGCCAACAGGGTGCGTGCAATTCGCACACGCTGACCGCGGTATTCCGGGCTGTTCAGAAAGAGCGACATTTCCTCGCTCGGCGAGGGACTATTGATCCGGGCCAGCAACTCGGTGGTGAAGGAAGCGATGTCGGCCGACTGACGACGGACATCTTCAACAATGGCCAACATCGCGGTCTGGTAGGGCTCTCGCAGTTCAGGCACATCCGGAAAGCCGGGCGCCGGTGCGAACGCGGTGTTGACCGGGTCGCGGTAGAAAACGCCCTGGTAGTAAAGCGATTGCCTCTGCGTGGCGCGACGAACCGCCCAGACCGCTTCCCGCTGCATGTCGCCATCCTGGACGGTCAGTCCATATCCCCGGGAAATGAAATTCTCCCGGAGTCGGCCCATCCCCGGGGTCAGGGCCGGCAGCAGCAGGGTCACCTTCACCGGCCCGGTCTCTGGCGCGATCTGCATGTGGGCCTGAACGGTCCAGGTCGCCTCAATCTGATCGGGGTGAATCGGGAAGCCAAGGGAGGTGTGCTTATAGGCGGCAATCCCCAGTCCCGCCGCGATCAGGCTCAGGGCCAGCAGAAGCCAGTGCAGAAAGCGAAACACGGTCCTTATTCCGATTCGCAGCGTGGTCGGTGCTGGAAGGTCTGCCCGGAGTCAATCAGCGCGAAACCTTCCAGAGCGCTCCGGCCCAGCAGCATCGGATAAATGAAATTGCTGCGGTCGATCAGGTTGACCTCCACCATGCGGCGCTCATTACCCAGGCAAACCGGCATCTTGACCACGGGCCGACGCTGGTGGTTACCATCGTGGCGAATGATCCGTACCATCCGGACCAGGGGCTTCTCGAGCTGCAAGTCATCGCCGCTGTCCGGGTCGGTGACGGTGAAGCGGACGAAGCGTTGATCACCGCGGCGGAAACGGGTGATATCGGTGGCATCCAAAGAGGAGTTGGCCGCGCCGGTATCCAGTTTGGCCTTGAGGGTCAATTCCCCATCCAGCAGCTGTACGCGCTCCACCCAGCCGAAAATCTCCAGGGAATCGGCCGCCAGGGCCGGACGGGGAGCCAAGGCAAGGGCCAGGAGCAGCGGCACGGCCAGAAGCGTTCGAAAAGGCGTCAGCATGACGGGTCTCCTATCGGTGGTGAAACGGGCGCGCGTGTTGCAGGGCGCATCGTCGGCGCGCAGCAGTACGCGCTCATTATGGGAACGCGGGTCGTTGGCGAGGGCGAACTTCGGACCATAGCTGGAACTGCCGGCCCTCGGCGTCGATCAGCCGGATGTCCAGCTTATCTCCGGCACCAAAGCTGGCGAGCGGTTCGATCAGCATCAAATGCAAGCCCCCCGGCTCCAGCACAACGGTCTCACCAGCAGGGACAAGCAGCTGATCAAGGCGCCGCATTCTCATGACCCCCGCTTCCAGGCTCATGGTGTGGATTTCCACGTGTCCGAATTGGGGACTGGCTGCATCGACAAGACGAACTGCTTCCGGGCCGGGGTTATGGATGGACATGAAGCCGGCCATCATGCGTCCCGGCGGTGCTTCCGGCGTCCATGGATCTGAGATCTCCAGGGCCAGCGCGGCCGGCGCGGCGAGCAACAGCGCGAGGATTGGGGCTAAGGCGCGATACATGCAGTAGGTCGGTGATCGGACTCGGGCGAATGGTGATGGTACGGCAACTTCGATCGCGACGCATCCCGGAAGTTGCGCAGCAGAGCAACGAGGGAGGCCAGGGCGCTGGAGATTGGCGCAAAAAAAAACCCCGAAGTTCAAAGAACAACGGGGTTTTTGGAATAAATGCCTGGCAGTGACCTACTCTCACACGGCGAATGCCGCACTACCATCGGCGCTGGCGCGTTTCACTTCCGAGTTCGAGATGGGTTCGGGTGGTTCCACGCCGCTATTGCCACCAGGCAAAGCGAATCGGAAATTCTGTTCAATCGCGTCTTGTGTCGCGTCATTGTAAATGAGCGTGCATGACTCAGTGTTTCAATTGGTTTTGGTGTTATATGACCAAGCCTCACGGGCAATTAGTACTGGTTAGCTTCATACATTGCTGTACTTCCACACCCAGCCTATCAACCTGGTAGTCTTCCAGGGCCCTTTAGGAGGATCAAGTCCTCAGTGAGACCTCATCTTGGGAGGGGCTTCCCGCTTAGATGCTTTCAGCGGTTATCCCTTCCGAACATAGCTACCCGGCAGTGCATCTGGCGATACAACCGGAACACCAGAGGTTCGTCCACTCCGGTCCTCTCGTACTAGGAGCAGCTTCCCTCAAGTCTCAAACGCCCACGGCAGATAGGGACCGAACTGTCTCACGACGTTCTAAACCCAGCTCGCGTACCACTTTAAATGGCGAACAGCCATACCCTTGGGACCGGCTACAGCCCCAGGATGTGAT
>JBJHCC010000058.1:0-22195 GCA_050485825.1 Gammaproteobacteria bacterium | reverse complement strand
GACAGTGATCCGGAAGGCCATTGACCTGGTCAATCGGGGGAGAGGGGGAAAAGGGAGAAGGGAGAGGGTTGAAGACAGCACAGGCGCCCTCTCCCCTCTCCCCTCTCCCCCTCTTCCCGCCAGCGAAGATCCCGCCACCTACGCCATGCTGAGCCGGGGCGATGCGGTCGGGGTGTTTCAGGTCGAGTCGCGGGCGCAGATGGCGATGTTGCCGCGGCTCAAGCCGCGCTGTTTCTACGATCTGGTGATCGAGGTGGCGATCGTTCGGCCCGGGCCGATCCAGGGCGACATGGTCCATCCCTACCTGGAGCGGCGCGCGCATCCGGACCGGGTCAGCTATCCCTCGCCGGACCTGAAGCAGGTGCTGGAGCGCACCCTGGGCGTGCCGATCTTCCAGGAGCAGGTGATGCAGATCGCGATCGTCGCCGCCGGCTTCAGCCCCGGCGAGGCCGACCAGCTCCGGCGGGCGATGGCGGCCTGGAAGCGCCGCGGCGGCCTGGAGCCGTTCCGCGACAAGCTGGTCGAGGGCATGCTGGCGCGCGGCTACACCGTGGACTTTGCCGAGCGCATCTACAGCCAGATCCAGGGCTTCGGCGACTACGGTTTTCCCGAATCGCACGCTGCCAGCTTCGCCCTGCTGACCTACTTTTCGGCCTGGCTGAAATGCCATCACCCGGCCGCCTTCGCCTGCGCCCTGATCAACAGCCAGCCGATGGGCTTCTACGCCCCGGCCCAGATCGTCAACGACGCCCGCCGCCACGGCGTGCGCTTCCTGCCGGTGGATGTGCGGTTCAGCACCTGGGATTGCGAGTTGGTGGATGAAGGCGCAAAGCACGGGGCGCAAGTGGCCAGGACTGGGCAAGCCACTCTGCCGCCCCCAGGCCTCGAACCTCGGCCGCGTGGGGCCGACCTACGGAATTCGGGTAGCGGCCGGGCCAGAGAGACAGCTACACGCGTGGTCAACGCGCTTGGGGCTTGGTCGGGGAGCGGGGTAGGTCGGCCCCACGCGGCCGACGGACCGAGCCTGCCGCAGCCCCCGATCCGCCTCGGCCTCAGGCTGCTCAAGGGCTTCGACCCGGCGGCCGCAGAGCGCATCGCCGACGCCCGCGCCGAACGGCCGTTTCGCGATGTGCACGATCTGGCCGAACGCGCCGAGCTCGACCGCCGCCAGATGCGCGTCCTGGCCGAGGGCAATGCGCTCAAGGGTCTGGCCGGCCACCGCAACCGCGCGCGCTGGGAGGCGCTGGCCGCGCGCGCCCAGGGCGATCTGCTGGCCGATGCCGCCCTGACCGAACGGCGGGTGAGCGTTCGGCCGGCCAGCGCTCGCGACGAGCTGTTCGACGACTATGCCAGCACGGGCCTGAGCCTGGACCACCACCCCATCGGCCTGCTGCGGCGCCAGCTCGGGCCGCGCCTGCGCCGCGCCGCCGAGCTTGTGCACATCGCCGACGGCACGCCGATCGAGGCCGCCGGCCTGGTCACCCACCGCCAGCGCCCCGGCACCGCCTCGGGCGTGATCTTCCTGTCGCTGGAAGACGAGACCGGAATCATCAACGTCATCGTCTGGCCGAAGCTGGCCGAGCGCTACCGCCAGGCTGTGCTGCAAGGCCAGATCCTGCGCGTGGCCGGCCGCCTGCAGAACGCCAACGGCAGCCAGCACCTGGTCGCCGAACGCATCCTCTCCGAGGATCACCGCCTGGCCGCGCTGCGCGCCGATTCGCGTGATTTCTGTTGAACAGGCCTACCGGGAAGCTTGAACGGCACATGAACGGCTCATTCAGCATTGATTGAGCGCACATTCAGGATCATATGCGCACCGGATGTCGTGTCGCCCGTTCCGGGCCCACCACCGGCACCCAGACAAACCCTGTGACCCCTGTTTAAAGGAGCCAATAATGAACAAGACGATCTCAGCGATCGGCGCCGCCTGCGCCCTGGCCGCCGCTTCCACCGCCTGGGCCGAGAACTACCAGACCGAGATCGGTGGCCAGTTCCTGGACCTCGACGGCACCCGCCTGTGGGGCGGTGATGCGACCCTGTTCCTGAAGCAGGTCGACACCCGCCAGGGCCCGCTCGCCGAAGCGGCCTTCACCGATCGGGCCAGCAATATTGGCGTGGCTTACCTGCGCGAGCGCAGCGGCGACTTCGACCTGGCCGCCGTGACCGGTGAGTTCTATGTCGGCAACGCCTACTTCGCAGCGCGCTACGGCCGCCTCTCGAACGGCTTCAAGCTGAATGAGTACGGCGTCCGCGGCGGCCTGATGGTGGCCCGCAACACCCGCGTCACCGCCGGGTATGACCGGGTCGAGGCACCGTTCGGCAGCGACCTGGACATCTGGAGCGTCGGCGCCAAGCACCTGATGAACCTGGCCGGCGACACCGCGCTGAACCTGGAAGGCGAAATCGGCGTGGCTCGCAACGGCGGCAGCGACCTGTACTACAGCGTCCAGGCCGACTACTACCTGAGCCGCAGCTTAAGCCTCGGCGCCCGCTACAGCGGCGTGGAATCCGACGACGAGTGGGGCCTGGGCGCCCGCCTGTTCTTTACCCCGCGGATCAGCGGCGGCGTCGAGTACACCCGCGCCAACAGCGACAACATCTACGGACTGCGCCTCGCCGCCCGGTTCTGATTCCATCCCCGGCAACACCACCGCGAAGCCCCGCCCCTGGCGGGGCTTCGGCTTTTCGGCCTCGGTGAGAGAAGTGGCGGCCCGCATTCCAGTCGGCCCCACGGCCAGATTTACAGCATCGAGGGGCGAGGCTGTTGCCGTGGCGGGAGCGCGTCCGGAGTTCCGACGCGGTGGCGAGTCACCCCGGACGCGCTCCCGCCGCGACACGCCTCGCTCAGCATCGCGTTTCGATGACCGCTGTTCAAGCCCGGCTACTCTGCGGGTTTGCAGCCAGCTGGCTGACATCAAGAATCAGCCCGTCGCTTGCAGGTTGCGGGGCAGCTCTTCATCTGATTGACCACCGCCGCCGCGCTCAAGTAGAGTGCCGGACTTGCCCCCTGCCCGGCCCGTATCGCCCATGTCCAGCCCCGAAGACCGTCGCAGCCCGCTGTTGCCGCCTCCGCCGCCCGCCTACCGCTGGGCCGTGCTGCTGTTCGTCAGCCTGGCGATGTTCGGCAACTACTATGTCTACGACTCGCTCGGCCCGGTCATCGACCTGATGCGCGATCAGCTGGACTTCAGCTACCAGCAGATTGGCTGGCTGTCCTCGGCCTACAACATCGCCGCCCTGCTGGTATTGCTCGCCGGCGGCATCATCATCGACCGCTTCGGCACCAGGAACGCCATCGTCCTGTTCGGCCTGATCTGCTTAGGCGCAGCAGCGCTGACCGCACTGACACCGCGCTACGAGACCATCCTGGCCGGCCGCTTCATGCTCGGTCTGGGCTCCGAGCCGCTGATCGTCGCCGCCACCACCGCGCTGGCCAAGTGGTTCCGCGGCCGCGAGCTGAGCTTTGCCTTCGGCCTCAACCTGTCGATTTCGCGGCTGGGCTCGGCCTCGGCCGACTGGTCAACCTCGTTCGCCTCGCCGCTTTACGCAAACTGGCAGGATCCGCTGTGGCTGGCCACGGCGATCGCAGGCATCACCGTCACTGCGGCGTTTCTGTACTGGATCCTGGAGACCCGGGTCCAGCGCAGCTACCAGCTCGGACCCACCGGAGAGCACGAAAAACTCAAGTTCAGGGACCTGTACGCCTTCACCCCCTCGTACTGGTTCGTGGTTGCCCTGTGCGTGGTGTTCTACTCGACCATCTTTCCGTTCCGTACCTTCGCGATCAACTACTTCCAGCAGGCCCACGGCCTGGACCGCGAAGCCGCCGGCCTGCTGTCCAGCCTGATGCCTGTGGCCGCGATCATCCTGACCCCGCTGTTCGGCCTGCTGGTCGACCGGATCGGGCGCCGCTCCTGGTTCATGGCGGTGGGCTCGCTGGTGATGCTGCCGCTGTTCCTGGCCGTGACCTACCTGCCACCCGGGCCCGAGATGCCGCTGGTCATCCCCTTCATCGGCTCAGCCCAGGTGCCGCTGACCCTGATCGTGGTGATGACCCTGCTCGGCGCCGTGTTCTCGCTGATTCCGGCGGTGATGTGGCCTTCGGTAGCCTACATCGTCGACGAGCGCCGCCTCGGCTCGGCCTACGCGATGATGACGCTGTGCCAGCAGCTCGGCTGGGTGGTGGTGCCGCCGGTGATCGGCGTGCTCAATGATACCTTCCAGGCCTCGCCCGAAAACCCCGCCGGCTATGCCGCCGGCATGTGGTTCTACACCGCGCTGGCCTCGCTGGGCCTGCTGTTCTCCTGGCTGCTGTATCGCTCCGAGAAAGGCCCCGGCGGCCACGGCCTGGAGACGATCACGACGCGCACGGGCGCCTGAAGGCGCAACAGCGACCAGCTCGCACGAAAACCCTGGAATCACGGAGTGCACCGAAAACAAGGAAGATCTATTGGGTCGCAAAGCAGCCAAGCAGCAAAGTTGCGGAGTGAGCGAAGAAGACAAACGAAGGGATTTCTTGACCACCCCCAAACCTTCAGCGGGGAATGGCGTTGGCTGGTGGCGAAGAAGGGCTCGCGGGCTGCGGCGCGTTGCATCAGCTGCCTGATCGGCCCGGGACGCTTATCGACAGAATAAGGGGGTTCAGGCGCCACAGAGGCAATTCTGACCCGTACCGGAGCGCCACGGGCATTCGCTTATCGACCCAATCGTGACGGGCCCTTCCTCGCCAGCGGCCGCCCCCACTCGCCGCCCCCGAACCTTCGCCAGCGATGAAGCATACTGAACTGAAATCAGGCAAGCCGGAAAATTCAGTCCGGCGCTGCGAGTCGAAGGAACTGACGCGGCAGCTCGGTGCGCCGATAATTGGAAAGCACATTCTGGCCCTGATCATCGACCAGGGTGCCATTGCTGAATTTCTGGATGGCGAAAGAGATGACCGGCTCGCCCAGATAGCGCGTCCCGTCCCCGGCGGTCAACTGAGGGTGCGCCGTACCGAAGCGGATTCTTGCATTGCCACCCAGGAACGGCGAGTCTGTCCATGTGTCGCCCCCGAGCGCAAAGCCCGGCCTGACCTCCGCCGGATGCCCGAGGATATCGGACTCGACGATCTGCATGAAGTCAGCTTGATCAGCATTGAACGGCAGGCTCCGCTGGATGTCATTGCCCGGTAGCGGAAACTGACCACCACTGCAGGGAGAAACAACGGGAGGCGGCGGATCGCAAACCAGTCCAGGTGGCCCCTCGCCAAGAATTTGTCCATCTGATGAGCGCACATAGAGCATGGCCGCGGAGCCAATCGCGAACTCGTCCAGCTCGGATTCATAGCGCTTCAAGGGCCGGTGCAATAGCCACTCGAAGTCGGCCGCCAAAGCCGGATCGACCAAGTATTCGACGGAGGCCTCGGTCACCATCAGCACGGCAGCCACGGCCTCGATCGGCTGTTCCCATTCATCGATCCGGCAGCCACCGGCCGCGCAGACCAGACTGCGCACGCCACCGTTGTCTGAACCGGAGTCGAAGGCATGGGCCAGATCGGGCAGCGGCGACTCCGGTTCGGTATGCTGGGCAATATCGCTGAAACCGCCGATCGCGGTCGACGGTATCGTGTTCATGCCGCCGGCCGATACGCTGATCAAGGTGGCCGACGAGCTGATCTGCTGGGTCGGTAAGTCCAGGCCGCCGCCCGGACCCTCGAACAAGTCACCGGACTCGGCCGCATCCGCCAAAACGTCACAGTCGGCCCAGCGACCGCCTTCGGCGAACTCGGCCGCTTCACCGGCACTACCCATCTCGATGATCTCGACCGAGCCGCGCGGCGCATCCAGCGCCAGCTCAGGACGACCGCCGACCACCGTCAGCGCCGGCAGCACGCAGCCCACGTTCGACGCCAGCAGCACTGACTGGCTCTCGATGCGCGTGATCGCCGCGCCCCAGAAGCTGCGGGCGTCGAGGTACAGGCTGAATACCTCGAGCACAGCGCCTGCTTCGTCCAGGACTCGAAACTTCACCGCCGCGGCATGATCGGCCTCGTTGCGCACCACCAGCAAAGTGTCGTTGTTGTTGGCCGTAGTCCAGTACGGCAGGATCAGCGCACCGCCCAGGCCGAAATCGGAGCGATAAACCTGGGCCTGGCCCAGGCTGCTGAACGACAGACAGGCAATCTGCGCTGCCAAGCAGATGATTCTGGTCATGTGATCTCCTGACTCCTAATCGCGTTGAAGCGATCCCGCGCCCCTTGCCAACAACGGGCTGGCGCGAAACGCCGTCCGTCATCCGGACCTTACTTTGGGCTGGGTGATGAGTCAAATGGGCAGAGGTAGCAGGAAAGCAGCCAGCGCCGCTCGCCGCACCCCCGTACGCCCAACATCTTGCTGGCAGCAGGTCCGAGCTTGCGCAACACGCCAAAGCCCGCGGGCGGCAAGCGCCCGCGGGGTGGAGGCGTGCTAGTGGCGGCAGTGCCAGCCGAGGACGTGGCCCATTTCGTGGAAATAGCGCATGGTGGCCGGCTGCCAGGCGTCGCCGCCTTCGCGCTGGAAGAAGAATTCCGGGCGCTGTACGGCATCCGGTGCCAGCTGGTTCATGGTCGAGGCCTCGTACAGGCGGCCGTTCTGCATGGTGTAGACAACCTGCTCGCTGACCCGGATGTTGTCGAGCACATCACCGTCGATGACGACGATGTCGGCCAGCTTGCCCGGTTCAATCGAACCCAAGTCCTCGGTCATGCCGAAATAATGGGCGCCGTCCCAGGTCGCGCCGCGCAGCGCCTCCCAGGGCGTGAAGCCGCCCTGCACCATCATCCACATCTCCCAGTGCGCCGCCAGACCGGCCAGCTGCCCGTGGGCGCCGATCACCACCGGCACGCCGCGCGCATTCATCTGCTTGGTCATTTCAGCGACAGCGATATGGTTGTAGAGCTCATCCGGCGCCGTCGGCCGGCGGATCGAGCGCGGGTAGACCACCGAGCGCGGCACGAACTCAAGCAAACGTTCGTTGCGCCAGACCTCGGTGCGGTCGTACCAATATTCCTCGCCCATCATGCCGCCGTAGGCCACGCCGAAGGTCGGCGACCAGACCACCTCGGTCTGGCCCCAGAGCTGCTCGATATCACCGTAGGCGCGGTGAATCGACAGGCTGTGCTCGATGCCTGTGTGGCCGTCGACGATCTGGTTCAGGTTCTGCTCCAGCCGCATGCCGCCTTCGGGCAGCACCAGGATGTCGAGCTTGCGTCCGGCTTCGAGGACCTGCTGGCGCTGGTCGCGGCGCAGGTAGTTGTAGCTCTTGACCGAAATCGCGCCCAGCTCCTTCTGCCGGCGGACGTGAAACTCGGCGTCCTCGTAGGAATCGATGCGCGCGGTCACGCCGGGGAAGATCGCGCCGTAGAGGATGCGGCCGGTCGAATAGATGCGCGGCGCCAGCACCTGGCCGGCGCGCTGCAGCTCGGCCATCGAGAAGATGCCGGCGTTGTCATTGGACGGATCGTGGATCGTGGTCACGCCGAAGGCCAGGTTGGCGACCTGCATCCAGTTCTGGCGCGGCTGCAGCTGCTGATTGCTCATCGCACCGTGGGCATGCGAATCGATCAGCCCGGGCAGGACCGTCTTGCCGGCCACATCGAAAACCCGGAAGCCCGACGGGATCTCGATCTCGTCGCGCGGACCGACGGCGCGGATGCGATGGCCTTCGACCAGCACCACCCCGTCCTCGATGATCTCCTGATCCTCCCAGGCATTTCGCATGGTCACGACCCGACCGCCGACCAGGGCGATGCGGCCGTTATGGCGGTCACTGTCGACTTCGAAGGACAGATCGCGGCCCTCGGTCTCGGGCGCGGGCAGTTCCTCTGGCGCGCCGTCGAGGAAGGCGAAGACATCGCTCAGCGACCGGCCGTAGAGCGTGGCCCCGTGCGACCAGGCCAGACGGCGGCTGTCGCCGAAAAAATGCAGATTGTCACCGGCCCGGGCCGACACCTGGCGGACCGGGAAAGCGCGCGAGCCGGCGGCCAGATTGACCGGCTTGCCGGCGGCAAAAAATGGCGCCAGATAAGCGTTGTAGTGCTCGGCGAAGGCCACCCAGCGGCCGTCGGGCGAGACCTTGTATTCGGTGATCCAGTCGCCGATCAGGTGCTCGCGCGCATCGTGGCCGTCGAGATTGACGCTGTTCAGGGCCAGCTTGGAGACATCGACCCGCTCGCTGAACAGGATACGCTGGCCGTCGGCCGAGAACTGCGGATTGGCGCCGCGCTCGAGAATACGAACCGGATCGCCGCCGTCCACCGCCACCCTGTAGAGGCCGGTCCGCTCCGACCAGGCCGGCGAGGTCAGGAAGCCGCCGCTGGTCCGCCGAAACACGACCTGGCGCCCGTCCGGCGAAAACGCGGGCTCGACATAGTGGCCGGGCTCGCTGGTCAACACCCGGGCGCGACCGCGACCGATCGGCTGGATGCGCACGCTGCCCAGGCCTTCGTCGTCGAAAGTGACAAAGACCACCAACTGCGAGTCCGGCGAAAAGGCCGGGTAGAACTCCCAGTGTTCGGTCTGGTTGGTCAGGCGCCGGTGGCCGCCGCGCTCCAGATCGTGCAGCCACAGATAGCCCATCGCCTGGAAGATCGCCCAGCGGCCGTCCGGGCTCTGCTGGGTCCAGCGTGCCATCCGGATCGGGAAGCGATCGGGCGAGACTTCGACGCTGCGCCGCAGCGCTGCATGGACCTGCTTGTCGACCTGGACCCGCACCGGAATGTTGCGCGCCGTCCCGTCCAGACCAACGCGGAGGAAACCGCCGCCGGACCAGATCACGATGGATTGACCGTCCGGGTGCCAGGAAAAGCCGGGGTAGTTGCCCATGTCGCCAGAGGTTTCCTGCTTGTCGCGCTCCAGCCCGTCGTACAGCGTGCGCTCGATCCCGGAGGCCAGATCGCGGACCATCAGGCGCGACGACAGCTCGGTGGGATTGCGCCTTACAAAGGCCAGCTGGCGACCGTCGGGCGAAAGCACCGGACGGATGGCACCGCCCGGCCCCCCGGCCACGGTCTCGCTTTCGCCGGTCTGCAGATCGAGGCGACGGATCGCGAAGATGCCGTTGTTCGCGTCCCGGTTGTACTCCCAGACCGAACCCGGCGTCACATCCTGGCTGAAATAGACATGGCGGCCATCGGGCGAGAAGTAAGGCTCGGCGATGTTTTTCTGCGATTGCTGGCCGTGGAGACGCTCGATCAGCTCCACCCCGCCACCGCCGCCACGGTGATACAGCCAGATCGAGCCAGCCGGAATCGAGCGCCGCGAAACAAAGCCCTTGCGCGCAGCGATGTAATCGCCGTCCGGCGACCAGGCCGGGTTGTGCAGCAGATGTTCGCGCTCATCGGTAACCTGGGTCAGCTCCTCACCGTTGGCGCTCATGATCCAGATGTTCTCGGCGCCGCCGCGATCGGAGATGAAGGCGATATGGCGGCCGTCCGGACTGAAGCGGGGCTGGAAGTTCCAGGCAATGTCGTCGGTCAAGGCCTCGGCATCACCGCCGTCGATGCCAACCCGATAAATGTCACCGAGCATATGGAAGATCAGCGTCCGCCCATCCGGGCTGACATCCACATCCGACCAGCTGAAGCTGTCGGTGTCGATGGCGATCGTCTGCCACTCACCCGGCGGCTCCAGCACCGACCAGCCCTTGTTGGCCGCGCCGTTGTCCTCAGCCTGAACGCCAATCACCGCCAGCAATACCGCCAGCCCAACCATCATCATCATTCGCATCATCAAAATCCCGATCTAAAGATACTGTTGCCCGCGTGCGATCCTGCTCTTTCGCGCAGTCACATGTGCGAGCACTGGAAGACTTGACTGGCCGCGAAGACGCAAAGCATGCCAAGACATTATTTTTCTTCGCGGCCCTTGCGTCATCGCGGTTAGTCCAAGGCTACCAAGACAGCGATGGCCTATTTGAGCTCGTTGGCGACGCCGTGCGGCACGTGGCCGGTGGCGACTTCCTTGCTCGCCGTCGTGCAGTGCATTTGCTGGTCGTCGAAGAAGATGTCGGCGCCGAAGGCGCGCAGGAAGGGTGCCTTTTCGCGCCCGCCCAGGAACAGCGCCTCGTCGACGCGGATGCCCCAGGCGCGCAGCGTCAGGATCACGCGCTTGTGGGCCGGAGCCGAGCGCGCGGTAATCAGCGCCGTGCGAATCGGATTCTCTTCCAGCGGGTAGGCCGACTGGATCCGCTGGATGCCCTCGAGCACGCGCTTGAACGGACCGGCGGCCAGCGGCTTGTCGGCGGCCCGCCGCTCACTGTCGGAGAAAGCGGCCAGGCCCTGCTCTTTGTAGACCCGCTCAGCCTCGTCGGAAAAAATCACCGCGTCGCCGTCGAAAGCCAGCCGCAGCTGTCCGGAGCGGTTCTCGCGCGTGGCCGAGGGCAGAATGGTGGCCGCGGCATAGCCCGCCATCAGCACCCGGCGCACATCGTCCTCATTGGCCGACAGGAACAGTTGCGCCCCGGAGGGCTCGATGTACAGCGAGGGGCTGGCGCCGTTGGTGAACACCGCGCGCTGGATGTTCAGCTCGTAGTGCTCGATGGAATTGAAGATGCGCAGGCCGGTGTCGGCGCTGTTGCGCGACATCAGCACGACTTCGACGCCGGGATGGTCCATGCCATCCTCGTTCAGCGCCAGCAGCTTCTGAACCAGGTTGAAGGCCACGCCCGGCTGCAGCACCTCGTTCTCGCGCTCGCGCTGGTAGTCCATGTAGGCCTCCAGGCCACCGTCCTCGTAGACCTGGTGACTGGCATCGAGGTCGAACAGCGCTCGCGAGGAGATGCCGATGGTCAGCGGCCCGGGCGCCTGCTGGCCCGTGGCTGGGGTGGACGGATCAGTCATGCCGTTCTCGTTCTTTCGCGATCATGCCTGCAGTATAGGGAACGCGCACACTAGACAACGAACTGTTCGGCCAGGATCCGCTCTTCCAGCGAATGCTCGGGGTCGAACAACAGCCGGTGCCGGACGTGCTCGGCCTGTCGCACCTCCACCCAGACCACATCGCGAAACTCGTCGTAATCGGCGGTGACGCTGACCGGTCGACGCTCGGCCTGCAGCACCTCGAAGCGCACCACCGCACTGGCCGGCAGGATCGCACCCTGCCAGCGCCGCGGCCGAAACGGGCTGATCGGCGTCAACGCGATGGCTTGAGTGCCCAGCGGCAGGATCGGCCCGCGCGCCGACAGATTGTAGGCCGTGGAGCCGGCGGCCGTGGACACCAGGGCGCCGTCGGCGACCAGGCGATCGATGCGCGGCAGCTCGTTGATCAGGATGCGCAGATGTGCTGCCTGGTTGGTCTGGCGCAGCAGCGAGACCTCGTTGATCGCCACCGCAGCATGCTCGACGCCGGCCACGTTGCCGCAGCGCATCGCCAGCGGGGTGAGTTCGACCTGGCGGGCCTGGTCAATCCGCTCGGCCAGGCCATCCGGCGCGTAGCGGTTCATCAGAAAGCCGACCTCGCCCAGGCGCATGCCGAACACGGGCACGCCGAGATCGACATGCTCGTGCAGGGTATGCAGCATGAAACCGTCGCCGCCCAGCACCACCAGCACATCGGCATCGCGCGGTTCGACCTGGCCGTAATGGGCTCGCAGCACCGCGACAGCCGCCTCGGCACCCGGGTGCTCGCTGGCCAGAAAGGCCATGGCCGGCGCGGCCGCCATTACGCGGTGGCGCTCAACAGCTGGCCCAGGCCCTTGATCGCTACCTGCAGCGATGGATAGTCGGCGGTGCCGGAGTGCCGCATTTCCTCGAGCATCATCGCCACCCGATCGACTTCGGAGTGATGCCGTTGGAACCACGACTCGACGGGATCCTCGGCGCTGCCGGTTTCGGTCATCACCCGGCGAGTCAGCTGGCGGTGGTAGCCGAACAATTCATCGCGCAGATTGCCGCGCGCGTGCGCGTGCCACTGGCGCTCTACCGGCAGGCTTTCAACCTGGCCGCGCAGCCATTTCAGGCACAGGCGATCAAGCAGGGCGAAATAGACCCGCGCCACGTCGGCGACGGCGGTTTCCTGGGTTCGCGCCTCGTCGACGATGTCCAGGCCTGAATACATGTAGCGCAGGCTGGCGACCAGCCGGGCCAGCGCCTCGGGGAAACCGGCCGCAACCAGATCCTCGACCCGCTCGACCATGCTGGCGCGCAACTCCTCGCCAACCACATCGCCCAGGCAGGCGGCGTACTCCTTGATCCCGGGCGCGAAGCGTTTGACCTTGCTGGAGATATCGATGCCGTAGCCGCCCGGTAGCGCGATCAGGCGGCGGGTCAGCTGCCGGAGCAGGTTCCACATCTCCAGCATCGCTTCGGTCTGGCGATCAGCCGGGACCAGATTGTCCAGCCCCTCGATCTGGCGCCAGAATTCGCGCGCCTCCAGAATCTCGCGAGCCACCGTGTAGGCCTTGGCCACGGTCGCCGGATTGGCGCCGGTGTCCTCCTTGATCCGCATCGGGAAGTGGGCACCCATGCGGTTGACGATGGAGTTGGTGACCTTGGTGGCGATGATCTCGCGCCACAGGCGATGCTCGGGCATCAACGCCTTGAACTGCTTGCGCAGCGGCTGCGGGAAGTAATCTTCCAGTTCGCGCGACAAGTACGGGTCCTCCGGCACTTCCGATGCCAGCAGGTCCTGATACAGAGTGATCTTGCCATACGACAGCAGCAGCGACAGCTCCGGCCGGGTCAGGCCCTGGCCGCGAGCCACGCGCTCGCGCAGGGCATCTTCGTCCGGCAGCTGCTCGAGCTGACGATCAATCACGCCCTGGCGCTCCAGCATGGCGATGAAATGCGCTTCCGAGCCCAGCCGATCGCTGGTCAGGCGCTCCATCATGCTCAGCGCCTGGGTCTGCAGATAGTTGCTGCGCAACACCAGCCCGGCCACCTCATCGGTCATGTCCTTGAGCAGCTGATTACGCTGCTCCAGCGTCAGCTGGCCGCGTTCAACCGCGAGGTTCAGGAGGATCTTGATGTTGACCTCGTGGTCGGAGCAGTCCACACCGGCCGAATTGTCGATGAAATCGGTATTGAGCTTGCCGCCGGCCAGGGCATACTCGATCCGACCGAGCTGGGTCAGACCCAGATTGCCGCCCTCGCCCACCACCCGGCAGCGCAGCTCCGAACCGTTGACCCGAACCAGGTTGTTGGCCAGATCACCGACATCGGCATGATTCTCCCGCGCACTCTTGACGTAGGTGCCGATGCCGCCGTTCCACAGCAGGTCCACCGGCGCCTTGAGCAGCGCCCGGATCAGCAGGTGCGGCGCCAGCGACTCGTCCTCGACGCCCAGCCATTCGCGCACCTGCGGCGACAAGGGAATGCTCTTGGCCTGGCGCGAGAACACGCCGCCGCCCTCTGAAATCAGGCTGGCGTCATAGTCGGCCCAGGTCGAGCGGGGCAGGCCAAACAAGCGCTCGCGCTCGACGAAGCTCTGCTCCGCATCCGGATTCGGATCGAGAAAGATATGCATGTGGTTGAACGCGCCCTTCAGCAGGATATGGCGCGACAACAGCATGCCATTGCCGAACACGTCGCCAGCCATGTCACCAATGCCGACCACACTGAAGTCTTCAGCCTGGGTATCCAGGCCCAGCTCACGGAAGTGGCGCTTGACCGACTCCCAGCCGCCCTTGGCCGTGATCCCCATGCCCTTGTGGTCATAGCCGTTGGAACCACCCGAGGCGAAGGCATCGTCCAGCCAGAATCCGTGCTCGGCCGAGATCGCGTTGGCGATATCGGAGAAAGTCGCCGTGCCCTTGTCGGCGGCGACCACCAGATACGGGTCGTCTTCATCGTCATCGCGAAGCACCCGTGCCGGTGGCAGCACCGCCTCCCCGTCCAGGTTGTCAGTGATGTCGAGCAGACCGTTGATGAACGCCCGGTAGCAATACACCACTTCGGCCATCAAGGCGTCGCGGTCGTCCCCGTCCGGGGCTTGCTTGACCACGAACCCGCCCTTGGCACCAACCGGCACGATCATCGTGTTCTTGACGCTCTGGGCGCGCAACAAGCCCAACACCTCGGTGCGGAAATCCTCGCGCCGATCCGACCAGCGCAAACCGCCCCGGGCCACCTTGCCGCCGCGAAGGTGGATACCCTCGACGCGGGGCGAGTAGACCCAGATCTCGCGAAAAGGACGCGGACGCGGCAAATCCGGCACGATCGAGGAATCGAACTTGAAGCTGATGTAGTCGCGCCACTCGCCACGGTCGTCGCGGCAGTAGAAGTTGGTCCGCAGCATGGCGCGAACCAGATCGTAGAAGCCACGCAGAATTCGGTCCTGGTCGGCTGAGCTTACGCTGTCGATGGCGCGCAGGATGGCCTTGCGCACCACCATGATATCGACCTGATCCGCGGGCAGCTCACGCTGCTGGCCCAGGGCATCGAGCAGTTCGGTCAGGACATCGTCCGCATAGCCGGCGGCAAACTGAGCACACTGCGCTTCCATTGCCTTGCGCGCAGATTGGCGCTGCGCCTTGCTCTGCTCACGGCGATCCGGGTCGAACCGGGCTTCAAAGTACTCGACCAGCAATCGGGCCACCAGCGGCCAGGCCGACAGGGTCTGTTCCATGTAGCTCTGCGAAAACGGCGTGCCGGTTTGCAGCAGATATTTGCAGCAGGCCCGGAGCATGCTGACCTGACGCCAGTCCAGATGGGCGCGCAGCACCAGGCGATTGAAGCCATCGTTCTCACAGCGCTTGCGCCAGGTCTGCTCAAAGGCCTTTTGAAACTGATCCCGAACCAGGTCGAGACGCAGATCGTCCCCGTCGGGGAGCAGCATCTCGAAATCCTGAATCCAGACCCGATCACCCTCGGCCATGCGCAGCTCATAGGGACGCTCAGAGACGATGCGCATGCCGAGATTCTCCAGCATGGGCAGGACATCGCTGAGCAGAATCGGCGAGCCGTGTTTGTAGAGTTTGAAGCGCGCCGAGCCCTGGCCACGCTGACGTGGCTTGTACAGACTCATGCCGAGATCGTCAAGATCGCGCAACCGGTCGACGCTGGCCACATCATGGCTGGCCAGGCTGGGCGAAACTTCTTCCATGTAGGCGGCCGGAAAGGCCTTGGCGAAACGACGGCTCAATTCCATCCCGCGCTCGTCGCCATGTTCCCGCAGCAGCGTCTCGGTCAGTTCGTCGCTCCAGGAGCGGATCGCCTGACGGATCTTCTGCTCGATGTCAGCCACATTGAATTCGATCCGCTCGGCGCCGCGTGGGCGCACCACCAGGTGCAGGCGGGCCAGCTTCGATTCGCCGACCTGGACGCTGAAATCCAGTCGTTCGCCCTTCAAGGCACGCTTGAGTATGTTCTGGATCTTCTCCCGATTTTCGGTATTGAAGCGGTCGCGCGGGATGAATACGAGACAGGAAAAGAACCGGCCGAAACGTTCACGGCGCAGGAATACACGGGCCTGACTGCGTTCCTGCAGATCAAGAATACCCATGGTGATATCCAGCAGCTCCTCGGCGGACGCCTGGAACAGCTCATCGCGCGGCAGCGTTTCGAGTGAGTGCATGAGCGCCTTGCCGGCATGGCTGCCAGGGCTCAAGCCCGAGGCTTCCAACACGGCCCGGACCTTGCGCCGCACCAGCGGGGTGTCCTGGCACCGGCGAATATAGGCATTCGAGGTAAACAGGCCGATGATCCGCTTCTCCCCGCAGACCCTGCCCTGCTCGTTGAATTTGAGCACCGAGATGTAGTCCATGTAGCCGCCGCGGTGGACGCTGGACAGGGCGTTGGTCTTGGTGACGATGATGGGGTCATCAATGCTGGCCTGGGCGCCGCTGCCGGCCAGATCCTTCAGGCGGCGGACGGGTGCGTCGCGGTGGTCGGCATGCATGATGCCCAGCCCACTCTCGGCCAAGGGCGTGAGCACGCGACCTTCAGGGCTGTCCTCGATCACATACTCGCGGTATCCGAGGAAGGTGAAGTGGTCATTGACCAGCCACTCCAGGAAATCTCGCGACTCGGCCAGCGCCTCGGGGTCCATCGCCGAGTGCGTTTCCGGTAGATCCCGGGCGATATGCCGCGCCCGATCCAGCATCGCGCGCCAATCCTTGACCGCCCGGCGAACATCACCAAGGCCGGCGCGTATGCGCTGCTCGATACGGCCCAGCTGCTGCGGATAGGTCTGGCGATCGATCTGGACATGCATCAGCGACTCAGCCAGGCAGTCTTCACGGTCGGCCTCGCAGAGCCCCAGCAGATGGCCGCCGGCATCGCGCCGCAGCCTCATCACCGGATGGATGATCAACTGGGCCGACAGACCAAGCTCGGACAGCGCCAGCACCACCGAGTCGACCAGGAACGGCATGTCGTCATTGATGATCTCGATGACCGTATGCGGGCTGTGCCAGCCGTGACGCTCTGGCTCAGGATTGAAGATCCGCAGCTTGACCTCGCCACTGCGGCGCTGCCTGGCGAACTCATAGAAATCGCGTGCCAGTGCGGCATGCGCGGCCGGTTCGACCTGGCCCAGCTCGGCTGCCGGCACCCGGCGCAACAGCTGCTGGGCGAAACTGACCGCTGTGTCCGACCCCTTGCTGCCGCGAATCAACTGCTCGACGGCACGCAAATGCTCAAGCTTGCGCTGCTCTTCGGAACTGCTCATATCAAGGCCCTGATTCCCCGATCGTTGTCGTTATGGGCCGGCCATTGAAGCAATGACCGGCTGACTTTTGACCCGGCAGCCGAGCCACCGGGCGATCCCCGACCGATCAGGCCGGGGCTGCTGCCAACTCAGCGCAGGCCGGTCTCGGCGCGCGCGATCACCATGCGCTGAATCTCGCTGGTGCCTTCGTAGATTTCTGTGATCTTGGCGTCGCGGAAATAGCGCTCCACCGGCATCTCCTTGCTGTAGCCCATGCCGCCGTGCAGCTGCACGGCCTGGTGGGCAATCCACATCGCCGCTTCCGAAGCGAACAGCTTGGCCATAGAACCATCGACAGTGAAGCGGGCACCTGTTTCCGCAGCCTGCATTTTGGCCCAGGCCGCCTGCAAGGTCAGCAGGCGCGCGGCTTCCAGCTTGCACTTCATGTCGGCAATCTTGGCCTGGATCATCTGAAACGTGCCAATCTCCCGCCCAAAAGCCTTGCGATCCCGGGCGTAGGCCAAGCTGGCCTCATAGGCCGCCTGCGCAATGCCCACGGCCTGCGCTGCGATGCCGATCCGGCCGGCATCCAGTACGCTCATGGCGATCTTGAAGCCCTCCCCTTCACCGCCCAGACGATCCTCGACCGGGCAACGATAGTCGGTCAGCTCGATCTCGCAGGTTGCCGAGGCGCGAATGCCCAGCTTCGGCTCGGTCTTGCCGCGGTGGAAGCCTTCGCGCTGGGTGTCGATCATGAAGGCCGTGATGCCCCGCGCGCCAGCCTCCGGGTGGGTAGTGGCGAACAGCACCAGATAGCGGGCGACCGGGCCCGAGGTAATCCAGGACTTGCGCGCATTGATGACGTAATGGCCACCGTCCTCGCTCAATACCGCCCGGGAGCGCATTGTCGAGGCGTCCGAGCCGGACTGCGGCTCAGTCAGCGCATAGGCGCCAATTTCTGCGCCCGTGGCGATGGCGCGCACGTACTTTTGCTTCTGCTCCTCGCTGCCATACTTGAGAATACCGTTACAGAACAGCGAGTTATTGACCGACATGATGGTGCCATGGGCCGCATCCGCCGCGCAGACCTCGATCATGGCGAGCACGTATCCGATCGTATCCAGACCGGCGCCGCCGTAACTGTCCGGAACCTCGATCCCCATCAGGCCCAGTTCGCCCATCTTGCGGATATTGTCCAGCGGAAACTCGCCGGACTCATCGAAAGCCGCCGCCACCGGGGCGATCTCGTTGCGGGCGAAATCGCGCGCCGCGGCCTGAATCATCTGTTGCTCGTCGGTCAGCTTGAAGTCCATGATGCCTCGTCAATCCCAAAAATAAACCTTGTCGAAATGGGCAGACGTCAACCCACCTGACGCGGCCCCTGATAGCCTCAAATTATAGCGGCAGGACGTGATCGCGCGGCCCCGGCATGCCGCCTCGCCACCCCGACATCCGCCTCCTGCAGGCCGCCCTCTGCAGCAACCGGGCATCAAGCTGACAGAACCGACTCCCCCAGTGGCGCAAGCGCTGGCAGCACGCTCAGCCACCGCGCCACCCAGCCAAGGCCGGCCAATAAATTGGCCAATCTGAGCTTTTTTGTGCGATTGGCATCACAAAACCACAAATTGCCGCTTGACTAGGGCGCGCCGGGGCCTAGAATTAAGTCTCCGGTACGGGGTTCCCCCCTTCCCCACACCGGATCGTGGCCGAGGTTCCCCCCCTTGCCTCGGCCACACCTATCACCCATCGGCCGGATCGCCTGATCCGGCCGATTTTTTTTGCAGACGGCTGACAAATGATGAAACCGCGCTTATAATGCGCGGCCTGCTGGGGCGATTGGACCACCCACGCCCTGCGCCGAACATCGGCACACCTGCCCAGGTGGCGGAATTGGTAGACGCGCTAGCTTCAGGTGCTAGTATTCGAAAGGATGTGGGAGTTCGAGTCTCCCCCTGGGCACCATCTCCCCCGAGATCAAGCGCATCGGAGCCTCTTGCGCCGCCTGAGAAAGGCGTGCGTTGATGCCCGTACCTGAAGATCTGTTGGGTCGCAAAGCAGCCAAGAGACGGGCGGCAACGGCGTATTGGTTATGCCTGTGCCGCTAGCCTGGCCGCCAAAAATATCGCTATTATTCAAGCGGAGCAGTCGGGCAGCAGATACAGCGATGCTCGGCGGTGCGTGCCGGGTGGGGGCGTGTCTGGGGTGACTAGCCACCGTTTCGGAACCCCAGACACGCCCCCACCCCGGCAAAAGCAGCGCCCCTCGATGCCGGGAGTCCATCCAGCAAAGCGTATCCACGACGAGAAGACCTGAGCTTCTTGAAGAGCGCAGCCGCGGGCATCGAGGAGTTAGAAAAGATGCTGGTGCCGAGGAGAGGACTCGAACCTCCACGCCGCGAGGACACCAGGACCTAAACCTGGCGCGTCTACCAATTCCGCCACCTCGGCACGAGTCCGGAATTCTATCAGCTACAATCGACGCCATGTGCGGACGCGGCGGTCTTGACTACGACTGGTCCCGGCTCTGGAGCTATTTCAACCTGACCGGTGATTCGCCCGACGGCCACCTTCGGGTTCTCAACCTCTCCCCTTCCTGGCGCTCGGCCGATCAGGTTCACTGGACCCGCGTTCCGGTGGTCGTTGGCGGTGATCAAGGCCGAGCCGCCCGGGCCATGATCTGGCCGCTGCTGCCGTTCTGGGGCCAGGGCGAACTACCGAAATTCTCCACCGCCAACTGCCGCTCCGAAGCCGACCGGCCATTCTCGGAAACGGTCGCCGCCAAGCCCAGCTTTCGTCGGGCCTGGAAGATGAAGCGCCGCTGCCTGGTGCCGATGTCCTGGTTCTACGAATGGGATCAGCACAGCAAGCCGAAGCAGCCGTGGCGAATCCTGCCTGCGCGGGAGCCCTTCCTGACCATGGCCGGGCTCTGGGAACGCACGACAATGCCCGACGGGGAACACGTGGAGTCCTTCACCATCGTCACCACCGGCCCGAACCGGCTGCTGACCGACATCGGCCACCACCGCTCACCGGTGATGCTGGATGCCACCCACTGGGACAACTGGCTGGGCCCTGACGACCGCGCCGCCGAAGCCCTGATCAAGCCACCGCCGGACGATCTGATGGTCGCGCACAAGGTCACGAGGCGAGTGAATAATCCCGGGTATCAGGAGCTGGACCTGCTGGAAGAAATCGATGAAGGGTGAGCGGGGGAGAAGGAAGAAGGGAGAGGGAAAAGACTGGAACCACGGCAGGCACTGAAGACACGAAAAAGTCTTTGAGGTCGCGGAGCAGCAAAGCAGCAAAGAAATGGGGTGAGCAAAGATCATGGGCGAAGCGTTGTTCTGATCACCCCCCAAACCTTCAGCGGGGAGTGGGGGTGGCTGCTGGCGAGGAAGGGCTCGCGGGCCGCAGCGAAGTGTCTCAGCTGCCCGATCGGCCCGGAACGCTTATCGACCGCGAAAGGGTTTCAGGCGCCACAGAGGCAACTCTGACCCGCACCCGGGCTCCACTGGCGTCAGCGTGTCGACCAGGCCGTTACGAGCCCTTCCTCGCCAGCAACCGCCGCCGCTCGCCGCATCCTCGAATCCTTGCCAGCAGCCACCCCGACTCGCCGTTTCCCCGCACACGCCGCCGTCCGGGAAGCTACCAGCGGCTGATGGGCCCCGGCACAGCCTGAACGAGGCCCGGAGGCGGGCGAATGCTTCAGTTTGGCGGCTGCACGATAAGTGTTTGTCGCGGCAGTTCGGTGCGGCGGTAGTTCGAAAGCACGTTCAAGCCCTGATCGTCGGTCAGAGTGCCGTTGCTGAATTGCTGGATGGCGAAGCTGACAAGTGGAACACCGACGAAACACGCGCCATCGGCGGCGACAAGACCGAGGGTTGGTGGGCCGAAGTCGGCAGTTCCGCCGAAGAACTGAATGTCATCGTCTCCCAACGCGCCAATGGCCAAGCTTTCCGTGACGCGAACAGGATGCCCGAGAATTGACGACTCAAGCTCATCGCCAATCAGCGCGCCATCGAGGAAGGCGTTGAACGACAGGCTCTGAAGAGCAGAACCTCCAGGGAAAAACGGGTTATCACAGAAGCATGTCGGGACAACGCAGAGCGGCAAGGCCCGAGGCTGGCCATTTCCCGAAGTAATGCTGATGCACGACGATCCCGAGGGCTCATCCTGGTACCGCTTCAGCGGCCGGTGTACGACCCACTCAAATTCCGCGGCCAAGCCCGGATCCACCGAGTAGCCAACCGTCTCTCTCGACACCATCAACACCGCCGCAAGGGCGTCGATTGGCTGTTCCCACACATCGATGCGGCAGTTTCCTTCGACGCAGACCAGGCTGCGCACGCCACCGTCCTCTGCGCCTGAATCGAAGGCGTGGGCCAGATCAGGTAGCTCGGATGACGGCGTGGTCTGCTGGGCGATATCGCTGAAGTTGCCGATTGCCGTTGCCGGTACGGTGTTCATCCCGCCGGCCTGCACGTTGATCAGGGTGGCCTGTGCGCTGATCCGCTGAGACGGTGGTTCCAGCCCGGCATTCGGGTCGTCCGCCCAGGCGCCATCCTCGAAGGCGTCAGCCAGGGCATCGCAGCCCAACCAGCGCCAGTCATTGTCAAGCAGGTCCGAATCTGCGCCGACCCGGCCCATCTCAATGATCTCGATCGTACCGCGCGGCGCATCCAGGGCGATCGCCGGGCGGCCGTTGTGGGTAGCCGACGGTGCGGGCAGCAGGCAGCCAACCTCCGAGGGCAGCAGCAGAGTCTGGCCACCAGCCTGTGTCAGGGCGGCGCCCCACTGGCTGCGAGGATTCAGATACAGGTTGAAGTGGGCCAGCAGTTCGCCCTCCTCGTCCAGCAGCCTAAGCTTGAGGGCCGTGGCGCGACCCGAGTCATTACTCACCCCAACCAGCGTGTCGTTGCCTGCCGCCACCGTCCAGTACGGCACGATCAGCGCGCTGCCCAGGCCGGCATCGGAGCGATAGACCTGGGCAGAGCCGGTTGTACTGAGCAGCAAGCCAACGAGCAGGATTGAATAAGCAGCGAATGTTTTCATGACAAATTCCAGGTCTATTGAATCATCAGTTCGGTTGGCGACGTTCTGGATAATTGGGACCATCAATGCCGGGCGCCATTCAGTGGCAGTGGGGCTGGTAGGTGGCGTATCCGATCGTGGCCCAGGGTCCGCAGGCCACCATATTGCAGGCCCGCACTCGCAGGTTCTCTGATTGAGTGACCCAGACCACCGCAGCGGTTCCGATTCCCGTGTAGTAGGGCCACAGCGAGCTCTCACCCTGCAGTTGATACTCGGTGACGTTTCCCGACACGCTGGCCCAGCTCGCCACGTTTTGACCTAAGCAAGCCATCCAGTCGACAGTTCCGCTTGCGGGCGCGCTGCCTGGCGCGGGAGGTGGGGTCATCGCCGCGGCCAGGTTGAGTATAGGCCGGTTGTAAAGAGTGCCGAAGCCATTGTTGGCTCTTCCCGGTTTTGTGTGGGTTGACCGGTTCGGATAGCCTACAGGCTGGCCCCTCTGAGAGTTCAGCCGATGCACGACCGCGAGCTTTACCGCCAGATTCTGGGTATCCAGGCACCTTGGGA
>JBJHCC010000057.1:0-23280 GCA_050485825.1 Gammaproteobacteria bacterium | reverse complement strand
CCTTCACCCTTCACCCTTCACCCTTCACCCTTCACCCTTCACCCTTCACCTCTCACCTCTCACCTCTCACCTCTCACCTCTTACCTCTCACCTTTCACCTCTCCCCAATACCAGGGCCCCACCCTGGCCTACATGATCGGCCAAAGAAACCCAAACATGCGGCTAACCAAAGCCGTCAGGAAACGGCGCTGGCCGCGAACCACCTCGGGTGACAGGCCGACGCCGACCCAGCTCTTGTGGAAGGCCGGGTCGCCGGCGTTCACCGGCTCGGCGCCAGTGGGCAGCTGATAGCTTTCGACCAGGTAGGCCGGCCACAGATCGAAGCTGGGCATACGCCTCGATCCGCGCGCCATGGCGCGATTGGCAGCGGCCAGCCAGCCGTCTCCGATTGGCTGCTCGGCGAGCAGCCAGGCATTCTGCGGCCTGAGCATGGGATCGATGTAGGCCGCCAGGGCCGCGGCGAAGGCAGCATCGTGGACGATCAGTCCGTTCTCGGTGTTGAAGATCTCTGAACGGGGATCGAAGTTATGCGAGGTGACGATGCCGATTCGGCCGTCGATCACCGCGACCTTGGCGTGCAGACTGATCCTGGGGCCGGGCATCGGACGGGTGGCCGGCATCGGGTCGCCCCGCAGCTGGCTCTGGTAACCCGCCGCCTTTTCCACGATCAGCTCCGGATAGCGTCCGATCAGGGCATGGCGCGAGGCCGGAAAAGGTTTCGCCTCCCAGATCGTGACGCCGTGATCGGCCAGCTTGCGATGGTGCTGGCGGCGCGAGATCGCATGGACCGGCCAGGCGTCGGTGGCGGCCAGGGAATTGGTGCTGACCGTGACCGCCACGCCGCGCTCGGCCATGCCGCCCAGCAGCCGCTCGAAGCGCGGCGACATCACGAAATAAGGGGTCTGGATCAGCAGCTCGCGCTCGGCAGCGCCGAGCAGATCGTGAATGATCGTGGTGCTGTCCGCGACACCCGCCCGATCCGTACCGCGCCACTTGTCTGGCGGATCCTTGAAGTATTCGACCTCGCGCACTCGCAGGCCGCGGCGGGCCAGCAGCGCGTCCAGCCATTCCGGGTCCATGGCGCGCTCGGCAGCGAAGCTCAGGCGATCACTCTCAGCCAGCGTCAGCGCGGCGGGTGGCTGCTTCAGCAGCACGCTGACCACATCCCCAAGCCGACGCGGTGGCTGGCTCAAGGGGTGATCCCAGTACACATCGAAGCCGTCCACCATATCGGCCACCACCGGCCCCGAGACCAGCACCTCGAGGTCGACGAAGTTCATTCGGGTGTCGAGATCGAAGTAGCGATCCGCGCTGTTGCGACCTCCGATCAGGCCATGTTGCCCATCGACCACCAGCAGCTTGTGGTGCATGCGCCGGTTCAGGCGCTTGAAGCAGCAGACAATGGCGCCGGCAAAGGCAGCGTTGGACAGGCGGGCGCGATGGAACAGCGGGTTGTGCAGGCGCAACTCGAACTGGCGATCGGCCAGCTCCAGCGCCGCCTGCAGTTCCGGCTCGGCCAGCGAGAACAAGGCATCGACCAGCACCCGTACCCGTACCCCGCGCCGCGCCGCGGCGATCAGCTCGGCCAGGATCAGCGCGCCGGAGCTGTCATCCAGAAAAATGTAATTCTGCAGCAGGATCTCGGACTCGGCTGCGCGGATCAGATGCAGCCGCAGGGCCAGCGCATCGACGCCGAGGTCGACCAGCAGCAGATGATGATCCGGCCCCTCGACTCGTTCGCTCAAACTCGGCACCGGGCGCTGCGACTCGACGACGGGCAGCTCGATCCGGCCGCGCTGCTCGGCAATCACCGTCTCGGCACGGGCCAGGCGATCGGGCGACACTGCGCACCCGGCGAGCCAGACGGCCAGGCCCGCAACCGCTCCGGCCCGCCATCGGCTTGACCGCCCCGACGCCGCTGCTCCGGTCACGACGCTCAGTGCCGGCGAGCCGGCGTCAGGAAGAAGGCATTCAGGTGCAGGCCCGGCAGCGGCGCGGCCACATGCCCGACCAGCCCAGCCGGCCAGTCTGGAGCCAGTAAACTCCACTGTGCGGGCTCGGGCCAGCCGTCCGGCAAGGCGCGTATCGCGCAGGGCGACCAGCCCAGACGCAGCCCGCCCAGCGCTCGGGCCAGACCGGCGCCGGTGGCCTTGGCCAGGGCCTCGCGTCCGGTCCATTGGCGAAGAAAAGCCAGCGAACGCTCAGGCTCGTCCAGCCCGGCCAGCCAGGCGGCCTCATCAGGCTGATAGTAGCGGCGCGCCAGGTCGGCAGCGCGTGGCAGCGCCCGCTCGACTTCAATATCGACACCGAGCGGAACGCCCCGGGCCACCGCGATGGCCAGCCAGCTGCCCGAATGGGACAGATTGAAGCTCAGCCCCGAAAGCGCGAGCGCGGGGGCCAGTGCGGGCTTGCCATGCGCGTTGCGGCGGATCGCAACGTCCTTGCCCGGGCGACCCAGATAGCTGCCCAGCAGCAGGCGCAGCATGAACTGTTGCTGGATGCGCAGTTTGAGCAGCCGCTCGCGGCGGTTCAAGCCGTTGGGGCCCGCGTCCAGCGGCAGCTCCGCCAGATCGGTCAGCCAAAGGTCGGCCTCGGCGCGAGCCGGCAAGGCGCGGCGCCTGAGCGGCAGTCCGATCGCGGTCCAGGCGCTCATCGAGGAGAAAACGCGCGCATGCCGGCGACGCCGAAAGCACCGGCGGCACGGGCAGCCGCCAAATCGT
The DNA here is from genome assembly GCA_050485825.1 of Gammaproteobacteria bacterium. Lineage (GTDB taxonomy): Bacteria > Pseudomonadota > Gammaproteobacteria > Xanthomonadales > Wenzhouxiangellaceae > Wenzhouxiangella. The sequence goes on along the minus strand of JBJHCC010000057.1, from coordinate 20,560 downwards.
CCGGACCGACGCCGCCCAGGGCCATCACCGGCAACGGTGAGCGCGCGCACAGGGAAGCCCAGGCTGCCCAGCCCAGGGCAGGCGCCTGGGGATGCGTGGCGGTCGCGCGCACTGGCGACAGACAGACAAAATCCGCGTTGATACGCCCGGCCTGGGCCAACTGCGCCGCATCGTGACAGGAGGCCGCCACCAGAAACTCGGACGGCAGTGGCCGCGCATTCAGACTCAGCAGACGGGCCGCGCTCAAATGCACCCCGTCAGCGCCCAGCGACAGGGCCAGTTCGGGATCTCCATTCAGGAGCCAGCGCGCATTGGCTTTGCGCGCGCGCGCGGCGCAGGCGCGGGCGACGGTTTCAAGGCGCTCCGAACTGGCCGAGGGCACGCGCAGCTGGAGCAGGCGGAAGCCCGCATCGAGGCGCGCCTGGAATGCATCGACGAGGATCTGTGGGTCGCCGTCGGCGGGCAGATCCTCGGTGATCGCGTAGCGCGGGTCCAGGCCCAGTGCGCGCACGATCGGCCGATCGGCCGACGGCATCGGCAAGGCAGCCATCTCATCGAGCGTGACCCAGCGCACCGCCTGCCCTTCCAGCCCGCGCGGATCGCCTTCAAAGGCGGCAACGTCACGCAGCAGCAGGCGAATGCGCCGGTCCGGGTAGTCATGGGTCAGACTGAGCAGGGGCGATGAGGCGGTCACCGTGACGCCCAGTTCCTCGGCCAGCTCGCGGACCAGGGCTTGATGCGCGTCCTCGCCCGGTTCGCATTTGCCGCCGGGAAACTCCCACGCCCCGGCCAGGTGCTTGCCGGGCGGGCGCTGGGCCAGCAGGATACGGCCAGCAGCATCTCGCAGCACGGCGGCAGCCACCGCGATGACTACCGACGCCGACGGCTCGACTCCCCGAGCCACGCGCTGCGCCGCCGCTTCAGCGCCGTGTCAGGCCAGACGGCCGTGACACTGCTTGTATTTCTTGCCCGAACCGCAGGGGCAGGGTTCGTTACGACCCACCTTGCGGCCTTCGCGGACAAAGGTCTCCGGTACGGCCTGCTCTCCGGCGGACGCGGGCCCGGCGGTGGCCGACTGCGCCTCGGCATGCTGGAACTGCATCGGCGTCTCGCGGCGGCGCTGCTGATCGACTGCATCGACGTCCTGCTCGCTGCGAATCTGCACCCGAGCCAGCGCCTTCATGGTTTCGTGCTTCATCGCGTCAAGCATGGCGGTGAACATCTCGAAACCTTCGCGTTTGAACTCCTGCTGCGGCTTCTTCTGGGCGAAGGAACGCAGATTGATGCCGCGGCGCAGATAATCCATGCTGCCGAGGTGCTCTTTCCACTGCTGGTCGAGGATGCTGAGCATCAGCGCCTTCTCGAACTGGCGCATCACCGACGAACCGGTCAGCTCTTCCTTGGCCTGGTAGTGGGCATCGACCACCTCCATGATCTTCGCCCGCAGGCCGGCCTCGTCAAGATTGTCATCGGCATCGAGCCATTCGCGCACCGGCACGTGAATGCCGAAGTCGCCGTCCAGCGCCTTCTCCAGACCTTCCGGATCCCACATTTCGTCGATCGACTCCGGCGGGACGAAGCGGCTGATCAGGCCGTCGAAGACCTCGAAGCGCATCGATTCCATCAGCTCCTGGACGTCCTCGGACTCCATCAGCTCGTTGCGCTGGGCATAGATCACCCGGCGCTGGTCGTTGGCGACATCGTCGTATTCGAGCAGATGCTTGCGCAGATCGAAGTTGTGCGCCTCGACCTTGCGCTGGGCGTTCTCGATCGCCTTGGTCACCCAGGGATGCTCGATCGCCTCGCCCTTCTCCATGCCCATCTTCTGCATCATCGCGCCCATCCGGTCGGAAGCGAAGATGCGCATCAGATTGTCTTCCAGCGACAGATAGAAACGGCTGGAACCCGGATCGCCCTGGCGCCCGGAACGACCTCTGAGCTGGTTATCGATACGGCGCGATTCGTGGCGCTCGGTGCCGATGATGTGCAGGCCGCCCGCTTCCTTGACGATGCGCTGGCGCTGCTGCCATTCCTTGCGCAGCTCGGCGCGCTGGTGCTCGGGCGCGTCCGGACCGAGCGCGGTCAGCTCGGACTCCAGGTTGCCGCCCAGTACGATGTCGGTGCCGCGACCGGCCATGTTGGTCGCAATCGTGACCGCGCCCGGGCGACCGGCCTGAGCGATGATCTGGGCTTCACGCTCATGCTGCTTGGCATTCAGCACTTCGTGCGGGATGCCTGCTTTCTTGAGTTTCTTCGACAGCAGCTCCGAGGTCTCGATCGAAGTCGTACCGACCAGCGCCGGCTGCTGCTTGGCCACGCGTTCGCGGATATCCTCGACGATCGCGTCGAATTTTTCGGCCTGGGTCAGAAACACCAGGTCGGGGCGATCCTCGCGGATCATCGGCTTGTGAGTGGGAATCACCACCACTTCCAGGCCATAGATCGACTGGAACTCGTAGGCCTCGGTGTCGGCCGTGCCGGTCATCCCGGCCAGCTTCTTGTACAAGCGGAAGTAATTCTGGAAGGTGATCGAGGCCAGCGTCTGGTTCTCGCGCTGGATCGGCACCCCTTCCTTGGCCTCCACCGCCTGGTGCAGGCCTTCCGACCAGCGCCGACCCGGCAGCGTGCGGCCGGTGAACTCGTCGACGATGATGACCTCACCGTCGCGGACGATGTAATCCACGTCCTTGCTGAACAGATGATGCGCCCTGAGGGAAGCATTCAGGGTGTGCATCAAGGCCAGATTGTGCGCGTTGTACAGGCTGTCGTCTTCCTTGAGCATGCCGGCGCGAGCCAGCAGCTCCTCAACCTTGGCCATGCCGTCCTCGGTCAGATAGACCTGCTTGGTCTTCTCGTCGACGCTGAAGTCGCCCGGCCCTTCCTCTTCCTGCTGGCGCTCCAGGTGCGGCACGATCTTGTTGATCTGCACATAGATCGCCGGGCCTTCGTCGGCCGGCCCGGAGATGATCAGCGGCGTTCTGGCCTCGTCGATCAGGATCGAGTCGACCTCGTCGACGATGGCGAAGGCCTGGCCGCGCTGGACGCGCTGCGCCAGCGAGAAGGCCATGTTGTCGCGCAGGTAATCGAAGCCGTACTCGTTGTTGGTGCCGTAGGTGACATCGGCGGCGTAGGCCTCGCGCTTGGCATCCGGGCTCATCCCGGGCACCGACACTCCCACGCTCAGACCGAGGGCGTCGTAGATCGGCTTCATCCACTCGGCGTCGCGGCGGGCCAGGTAGTCGTTGACCGTGACCACATGCACGCCCTGATCGGCGATGGCATTGAGATAGATCGCCAGCGTGGCCATCAGGGTCTTGCCTTCGCCGGTTTTCATTTCGGCGATCTTGCCCTGGTGCAGGACCATGCCACCGATCAGTTGGGCGTCGTAATGACGCAGACCCAGGGTGCGAACGGAGGCCTCGCGGGCGGCGGCAAAGGCCTCGGGCAGCAACTCGTCGAGGCTCGTGCCGTCGCGATGCCGCTGCCGCAGCTCGGCGGTCTTGCTCTTGAGGGCCTCGTCCGAAAGCTCCTTGAAGCTGGGCTCGAGCGCATTGATGGCGGCAACATCCTGCTGCAGCCGTTTGATCAGCCGCTCGTTGCGGCTGCCCACGATTTTGGTGATCAGGGCTTTGAACATGGGGATTCCGTGGCCTGGGTCGCTACCAGAAACATGCAGATGGGGGCAACCGGGGCCGGTCGCAAGCAGTCAGCCTGCCATTGTAGCGGACCGGCAACCGGTGAAGGAAGCGGATACCGGGCCTGCGCCAGCGGTTACCATGCCGACATGGACAAACCTGCCGAACGGAGCCCAGAGGCCATTGCCGGCGAGGATCGCGGCCTGTCCCGGCTGCTGCGCGCTGCCCGCGCCTTCGATGAACTGGATCGACGGCTTCGCCCGGTTCTGTCCGAAGACGCCAGGGGGCCGATTCAAATCGCCTGCATAGACGGCGACTGCCTGGTCCTGGCTGCTGCCTCCCCGGCCTGGGCTACGCGCGCGCGTCTGGAAGCACCGGCCCTGCTCGCTGCGGCCCGCCAACTCTGGCCGGCCGAGCTGAACAGCTGGCGCATCATTGTCCGGCTCGATCCTCGCTAAAGGATCCGGCCCCTTGCGATCGGCGGGCTGCCCTCAGACCGCCTGGGCCGGCTGAATGTAGGAGATCGGGGCCTCGGCCTCGTCTTCAAAGACAACTTCTTCCCAGGCAGACTGGTCGGCGAGCAGTGTGCGCAGCAGCTGATTGTTCAGCTCATGACCGGACTTGTGGCCGTAAAAGGCGCCGATCGGGCTGCGGCCCAGCAGGTAAAGGTCGCCGATCGCGTCCAGCACCTTGTGTTTGACGAATTCGTCTTCGTAACGCAGCCCGTTTTCATTGAGGATGCGGTAGTCGTCCAGCACCACGGCGTTGTCCAGGCTGCCGCCGAGCACCAGATTGCGCTGACGCAGGTACTCGATGTCGCGCATGAAGCCGAAGGTGCGGGCCCGCGCCACTTCCTTCAGGTAGGAGGTGGTGGAGAAATCCACGTCGGCGGTGCAGGAATGGCTGCGAATGACCGGGTGGTTGAAGTCGATGGTGAAGTTGACCCGGAAGCCCTCGAAGGGCTCAAAGCGCACCCAGCGGTCGCCATCGTGCACTTCCACCGTGCGGCGCACGCGCAGGAAGCGCTTGGCGGCGCGCTGCTCCGCGATACCGGCCGACTGGACCAGGAACGCGAATGGCCCGGAGCTGCCGTCCATGATCGGCACTTCGGCGGCAGTCAAATCAACCACCAGGTTGTCGATGCCCAGGCCGGCCAGTGCCGACATCAAGTGCTCGATCGTGGCCACCCGGACGCCATCCTTGACCAGCGTCGTCGACAGCGCGGTATCGCCGACGTTATGCGGCGTGGCCTTGATTTCGAAGACCGGATCGAGGTCGATGCGGCGAAACACGATGCCCGTGTTGACAGGCGCGGGGCGAAGCGTCATCACCACTTTTTCGCCGGTATGCATGCCGACACCAGTGGCGCGAATGACGTTCTTGAGGGTTCTTTGTCTGATCAAGGAGGGAGGCCTACGGGTCTGAAGGGACAAACGCCGCCGAATGTTAGCACATATGCGACGGCGTGAAGACAAGAAACTGTGGTTTTAACCACATTTGTTGCGTTCAGGCAACATTCAGCTTCATGCCCCGGTCACTGTGACTGCGGCGCGATCCTTCAGACCCAGGCATGGCGCCGCCTCGCTGGCGAGGGCGAGGCGGCGCCGGACCCACAGGGAGTCCCATCATGTCGATCCCCGGGCGGGCACGCGGGCGCCCGACCGGATCAATCGGCCTGGTTGCGCAGGAAGGCCGGAATATCGAGGTAGTCGAGCTCCTTCTGCTCGCCGAACAGCCGCCCGCTGTCGCGGCTTTCCTCCGGCTGGCGCGGGGTGGCCCGGACCTCCTCGCTGTGCCGGAACACCGGCCGATTGTCGGTGCCGGTGCGCACCACCTTCATCGGCCGCTGCTGGCGCTTGGGCACCTGGTCGCCGAGACCGGTGGCGACCACGGTGACCCGGATCTCGTCGCTCATGTCCGGATCGATCACCGTACCCATGACCACAGTCGCGTCCTCGCTGGCCAGGTCGGCGATGGTGGTACCCACTTCCTCGAACTCGCGCATGGTCATGTTCATGCCGGCAGTCACGTTGACCAGGATGCCGCAGGCGCCGTTGAGGTTGATGTCTTCGAGCAGCGGCGAACCGATCGCGGCCTGGGCCGCCATCAGCGCGCGGTCCTCGCCGGAAGCGGTGCCGGAGCCCATCATCGCCATGCCCATCTCGCTCATGACCGTGCGCACATCGGCGAAGTCGACGTTGATCAAGCCCGGGCGGGTGATCAGCTCGGCGATGCCCTGAACCGCGCCGGACAGCACCTGGTTGGCGGCCCGAAATGCATTCAGCAGCGAAATTTCAGCGCCGAGTACGCTCAGCAGCTTGGCATTCGGGATGGTGATCAGCGAATCGACATGATGGCCGAGCTCGTCGATGCCCTGCTGGGCCACGGCCATGCGGCGCTGACCCTCGAACGGGAACGGCTTGGTGACCACCGCCACGGTGAGAATGCCCATCTCCTTGGCCGTCTGGGCGACGACGGGCGCCGCGCCGGTCCCGGTACCGCCACCCATGCCGGCGGTAATGAAAACCATGTCCGACCCGGACAGCATCTCGCTGATCCGATCGCGATCCTCGAGCGCGGACTGGCGCCCGACTTCAGGGTTGGCGCCGGCGCCCAGGCCCTTGGTGACACTGGAGCCGATCTGCAGGGTCGACTTGCCGGTGAAGTTGCGCAGCGCCTGCGAATCGGTATTGATGCAGATGAAATCGACCCCTTCGATCGCGGCATCGATCATCTGGCCAACCGCGTTGCCGCCGCCGCCGCCGATACCAACGACCTTGATGGTCGCACCCGGTGTGTAATTCTCGATCAGTTCAAAAGGCATGATGGATGACTCCTTGGATTCAACTCGCCAAAACAACAAACAACGATTAACGACACTTCACTTGCCATAGGCAGCAGCACAAGGCGGCACGCATCTCTTGCTGGATGCTGGGTGCCGCCTTGCGCCGGGCGCTGCCACATCAAAACTCTCCCTGGAACCATTTCTTGATCCGCTCCAGCCAGCCGTCGCCGCCGCGGCCCAGATGGGCGCGGCGCGAGCCGTCGCTGCGGCTGCCGTAAAGCAGCAGGCCGACACCGGTGGCGTAGATCTGATTGCTGACCACCTCGGACAGCCCGGTCACGCCCTGTGGCGCGCCGAGCCGGACCGGCATGTGCAGGATTTCCTCGGCCAGCTCGACCACGCCTTCCATCCTTGCGCCGCCGCCGGTCAGGACCATGCCGGCCGGAATCATCGACTCGAAGCCGGACTGGCGCAGCTGCTTGTGGACGTGATTGAACAGCTCGCGGTAGCGCGCTTCGACCACCTGGGTCAGGGTGCGTCGCTCCAACCGGCGCGGGTCGCGGTTGCCGACGCTGGGAACCTGGATGGTTTCGTCACTGGAGACCATCTGTTCCAGCGCGCAGGCGTACTTGATCTTGATTTCCTCGGCGTGCACGGTTGGCGTGCGCAGCGCCACGGCGATGTCATTGGTGACCAGATCGCCGGCAATCGGAATGCAGGTGGTATGGCGGATCGCGCCCTCGGTGAACACCGCCACATCGGTGGTGCCGGCGCCGATATCGACCAGGGCGATGCCCAGGTCGCGCTCGTCGTCAGACAGCACGGCGAAGCTGGAAGCCAGCTGCTGCAGAATCAGATCGTCGACCTGCAGGCCGCAGCGGGCGACGCATTTGCTGACGTTCTGCACCGCGCTGACCGCGGCCGTGACCAGATGCACGCGCGCCTCCAGGCGCACGCCCGACATGCCGACCGGCTGGCGGATGCCGTCGGTGGAATCGATCACATACTCCTGCGGCAACACGTGCAGGATGCGCTGATCGGCCGGTACGGCGACGGCGCGGGCTGACTCGAGCACGCGCTCAACGTCGCTGTCGGCCACTTCCTTGTCGCGGATCGCCACCGCGCCATGCGAGTTGAGCGATCGAACGTGGCTGCCGGCGATACCGGCATAGACCGAATGAATCTCGCAGTCGGCCATCAGCTCGGCCTCCTCGACCGCGCGCTGGATCGACTGCTCGGTGGACTCGATGTCGACCACCACGCCGCGCTTGAGGCCGCGTGACGGGTGGCTGCCGAGGCCGATGACTTCAACCTGGCCGTCCGGCTGCACTTCGCCGACGATCGCCACGATCTTGCTGGTGCCAATGTCCAGGCCGACCACCAGGGATTTGTCGCTGCGCTTAGCCATGCCGGTCACGCTGCTCGGGCTCGGGCGCCAGCCAGCGCACCGCCACGCCGTTGGTGTAGCGCATGTCGACTCGGGCGACGGCGCGCGGGGCGGCGCGCAGGGCGTCATGGATGGCGATAAAGCGGGCCAGCCGCTGTTCGACCTGCTCTCGACCCAGCAGCAGCTCAACCCCGTTGGCCAGCTCCAGGGTCCAGGCGCCGCGCTCGTCAAGCTCGATGCGCTCGATATCCAGGCCGGTCTCGGCCAGGCTGCGGCGCATGGACTGCCAGCGCGACAGTACGTCGTCGCGCCGGCCTTCGGGACCGACCAGCTGCGGCAGCCCCTGCATCCCGTCGGCGCCGGTGACCACGAACAGCTCGCCCCGATCGCTGAGCAGACCGTCGTCGTTCCAGCGCGCCACCGGACGATGCTCGATCACGCGCAGATGCAGGGCGTCGGGCCAGTGACGGCTGACCTCGGCATGGGCGATCCAGGGCAAGGCCTCGATCTCGGCGCGAATCCGGCCTAGATCGGCTGCAAAGAAGCCACCCTGGGCAGGTCCTGCGGCCGCTGCCTGAATCTGGGTGGCCGAGGTCCGATGCAGCTCGCCCTCCACGTCCAGCCACTGGATCGGCCAGCGGTCTGCGCCGATGATGCCGCTGCGCACCCACAGCGCACCCAGCACCAGGCTGCCCACCAGCGCCAGACTCGCCCAGGTAGCCGGGCCGATCACTCGCCGCGCGTCGTGTTCAGTATCCGCCATACCAATTCCTCAAAATCCATTCCAGCGGCCTTCGCCGCCATCGGCACCAGGGAGCGCTCGGTCATCCCGGGGGTGGTGTTGACCTCCAGCAGCCAGGGCTGCCCTTGTGAATCCAGCATCAGATCGACCCGGCCCCAGCCGCTGCAGCCCACCACCTGAAAGGCTTCCAGGCACAGCGCGGCGAGCGCCGCCTCTTGCTCGGCGGACAGACCGCAGGGGCACAGATACTGGGTGTCGCCCGACTCATACTTGGCCGCATAGTCGTAGAACTCGCGCGCCGGCTTCAGGCCGATCAGCGGCAGTACCTGCTGATCCAGAATCGCCGCGGTGAACTCCGGGCCGTCGATCAGGCGCTCGACCAGCACGCTGTCGTCGTGCGCCAGGGCACGCTCGATCGCTGCGGCCAGCGCCTCGACGCGATCAACCCGGCTCATGCCGATGCTCGAGCCCTCGCGTGCCGGCTTGACGAACAGCGGCAGGCCCAGCGCCTCGGCAATCGCGGGCGCATCGGCAGGGCCCGCGGCCAGCCGCCAGCGCGGTGTCGGCAAGCCGCAGGCGGTCCAGATCCGCTTGGTCTGGCGCTTGTCCATGGTCAGGGCCGAGGCCAACACGCCGGAGCCGGTCACCGGAATGCCGTAGAGGCGCAAGGCACCCTGCAGCGCGCCGTCTTCGCCGCCGCGGCCATGCAGCAGGTTGAACACGCGGTCGTAGTGGCCGGCCGCGACCTGCTCAAGCAAGCGGCGGGGGCCGTCGACCACGCTGAACTGAACGCCGAGACGCCCCAGGGCGCCGGCCACCGCGCGGCCGCCGCGCAGTGAAACCTCGCGCTCGGCGCTGTCGCCGCCGACCACCAGCGCCACATGTCCCAGCCGATGCGCGTCCGGGCGGCTCATGCGTCGGCTCCTTCGAGCGCATTGCGCAGCGAGGCGGCGATCCGGCCAACATCGCCGGCACCCATGACCAGCAGCAGATCGCCGTCCTCGACCAGCTCATCCAGCAGCGCCGGCACCGCGCTGGCCGGGCCGACCCGGTGGACCGGCAAGCCACCGCGCGCCTGCACGGCCTGAGCCAGCACATCGGAATCGATGCCGGCAATGGCCGTCTCACCGGCCGGATAAATGTCGGCGAGCACCAGCAGGTCAACCTCGGCCAGAACCCGGGCAAAGGCATCGAACTGATCGCGGGTGCGGGTATAGCGGTGCGGCTGGAAGACCAGCACCAGGCGCCGCCCCGGCCAGCCGCCGCGGGCGGCGCGCAGGACAGCGTCGAGCTCGGTGGGGTGGTGGCCATAGTCCTCGAAGGCCAGCACCCGCCGCTCGCAGAAGGCCAGCTCACCGATCGGGGCGAAACGCCGGCCGATACCGCCGAAGGCGGCCAGACCACGCTGAATGGCGCCGGGCTCGATGCCCAGCTCCCAGGCCACCGCCGCCGCGCCGAGGGCATTCTGGACATTGTGCCGGCCGGGCTGAACCAGGGTCACCGGCAGGCCCGCCTCGGCTTCCGGCAGCCAGAGTTGGAAGTGCATGCGCGGGCCGTCCTGGCTGAGGTCGGTGGCGCGCACATCGGCCTTGGGATTGAAACCGTAGGTGACGACGGTGCGTCCGGCCTGGGGAATCAGCTCGGCCACGTGCGGGTCGTCCAGGCACAGCACGGCCACGCCGAAGAACGGCAGGTGGTGAATGAACTCCAGGAAGGCGCGCTGCAGGGCGTCGAAGCTGCCCTGGTAGGCGTCCAGGTGGTCGCGGTCGATATTGGTGATCACCGAGATCACCGGCTGCAGGTTGAGGAAGGACGCGTCGCTCTCATCGGCTTCGGCGACCAGGTAGCGACCCTCGCCCAGGCGGGCATGCGAGCCGAAGCTGTTGACCAGGCCGCCGACGATGAAGGTCGGATCCAGCCCGGCCTCGGCCAGAATGCCGGCGACCAGCGAGGTGGTGGTGGTCTTGCCGTGGGTTCCGGCCACGGCAATGCCCTGGCGGAATCGCATCAACTCACCCAGCATTTCGGCCCGCGCCACCACCGGAATGCGGGCTTCGCGGGCCGCCTGCACTTCGGGGTTGTCGGCCGGCACGGCACCGGAGACCACGACCACATCGACCGCCACCAGGTGCTCGCGGGCATGGCCGATCGCCACCCGGGCGCCGAGCTTGCGCAGGCGCCGAACGCTGTCGGATTCGGCCAGGTCGGAGCCGCTGACCTCGAAGCCCAGATTGATCAGGACTTCGGCGATGCCGCTCATGCCGGCCCCGCCGATGCCGACCAGATGAATGCGCCGGACCCGGTGCATCAGACTCGGTGGTGGACGCAGCTGCCGGCTCATGCCGCCACCTCGAGACAGGCCCGGGCGACTGCCTCGGCCGCATGGCCACGGCCCAGTGCGCGCGCCTTTTGCGCCCGCAGCAGCAGCTCGGCGCGGTCCAGACCGGCCAGCCGCTCGGCCAGCCCCGAGGCATCCAGATCGCGCTCCTGACACAGCCAGCCGGCACCGGCCTCGACCAGCCAGGCGGCATTGGCGGTCTGGTGATCGTCGACCGCATGCGGGAACGGCACCAGAATGGCGGGTACGCCGGCGGCGGCGAGCTCGGCCACGGTCAGAGCGCCGGCCCGGCACAGGGCCAGATCGGTTTCGGCCCAGGCCTGGGCCATGTCATCGATGAACTCGACCACCTCGCCGCTCACCGCGCATTCGCGATAGGCCTCGGCTGTAGCCTGATACTGGCGGCCAGCCTGATGGCGGACTCGCGGCCGATGCGCCTCGGGCAGACGGGCCAGCGCCGCCGGCACCAGCTTTGAGAACGCCGCCGCGCCCAGGCTGCCGCCGATCACCAGCAGTTTCAGCGGCCCCTGGCGGCCGGCATAGCGCGCGGCCGGGTCGGGCAGCGCGGCGATGTCCTCGCGGACCGGGTTGCCGCAATGCTCGGCGCCGCGCAAGGTGTCGGGAAATCCGGTCATCACCCGCTTCGCCCAGGGCCGCAGCCAGCGGTTGGTCAAGCCCGCGATCGCGTTCTGCTCGTGGATGACCAGGGGAATGCCCATCAGCCGCGCCATGACACCGCCCGGCCCGGCGACAAAGCCGCCCATGCTGAGCACGCAGTCCGGGCGATCGCGCTGGAGCAGGCGACGGGCCTGCAGCATCGCCCGCAGCACGCGCAGCGGAGCGGCCAGCCAACCGAGCAGGCCGCGTCCGCGCAGGCCGGCGATGTCGATCCGGCCAAGCTCGATGCCGGCGGCTGGCACCAGCCTGTTCTCCAGACCCTGACGCGTGCCCAGCCAGCTGACCCTGACGCCCTGGTCGCGCAAGGCGCCAGCCACGGCCAGACCGGGAAAGATATGGCCACCCGTACCCGCCGCCATGATCAGCACGTGCCGGCTCATGCGCTCCACCCGGCACGGCGACGTGGCCGCTCCAGCGCTTCGCGCTTCAGCTCCCAATCGATCCTCAATACCAGACCGATGGCGACCACGGTCATGATCAGGCTGGAGCCACCGGCCGAGATCAGCGGCAGGGTCAGCCCTTTGGTCGGCAGCATGCCGAGATTGACGCCGATGCTGACCAGCGCCTGGATGGCGATCCACAAACCGACGCCCCAGGCGACATAGGCGCAGAAAACCCGCTCCATCCGCAGCGCGACCAGGCCAATCCGGAACAGGCGCCCGACCAGCAGGGCGAACAGACCCAGGACCAGGACGATGCCGAGCAGGCCCAGCTCCTCGGCCAAGACGGCGAAGATGAAGTCGGTGTGCGCTTCAGGCAGGTAGTAGAGCTTCTGCACGCTGGCACCCAGACCGACGCCGGTGATCTGGCCGCGGCCGATGGCGATCAGTGCCTGGGTCAGCTGGAAGCCGGCGTTGAACGGGTCGGCCCAGGGATCGACGAAGCTCAGGATACGGTTGAAGCGATACGGTTCCAGCGCGGCCCAGCCGAACAGCGGCAGGCTGCAGGCGCCGAGCACGAACAGGTGTTTCCAGGCCGCGCCGGCCAGCCAGATCATGCCGCCGACGATCGCCGCGATCACCACCGCCGAACCCATGTCCGGCTGTTTGAGCAGGATCACCGACAGCAGGCCAACGGCCAGTAGCGGCTTCAGGGTGTCGAGGAAGCCGGCTCGCTCCAGCGCCGGACGCCGGGCCAGGTAGCCGGCCACGAACACGATCATCAGCAGCTTGACCGCCTCGACCACCTGAAACCGCATCAAACCCAGATTGATCCAACGCGTCGAGCCGTTGACCTCATGCCCCAGCCCCGGCACAAACGGCAGCAGCAGCACCATGATGGCCAGCGGCAGGCACAGCCAGGCCAGCGACTCGACGTGACGCATGCTGAGCCAGCAGAACACGCTGGCCGCGGCCAGGCCGATGCCGATGTGGATCGAATGGCGAATCACGAAATGCCAGCCGGAGACGGCAAACTGCTCCGCAATGGCCATCGACGTCGAGGCGACCATGATCAGGCCGGTGGCCATCAGCGCCACCGTCGCCACCACAAGCGGCACATCCAGGCTGGCTGTGCGCGGCGCGTCGCGCCAGCGGTAGGCCTGTCGTCTGGATTTGAGCGCGCTAGCAGCCACGGCCGGTCAGCGAATCTTGATGGTGGCCAGTGCCGCCAGCACCAGCATCACGGAAATGATCCAGAAGCGCACGATCACCTTCGGCTCGGGCCAGCCCTTGAGCTCGAAGTGATGGTGAATCGGCGCCATCCTGAACAGACGTTTGCCGGTGAGCTTGAACGAGGCGACTTGCAGGATCACCGACAGGGTTTCGATCACGAAGATGCCGGCCATCAGGAAAAACACCACTTCCTGACGCACCGCCACGGCAATCAGACCCAGCGCGGCGCCGACGGCCAGCGCGCCGATGTCGCCCATGAAAACCTGGGCGGGATAGGTGTTGAACCACAGGAAGCCCAGGCCCGCCCCGGCCAGCGCGGCGCAGAAGATGGCCAGCTCACCGACGCCGGGGACAAACGGCAAGCTGAGATAGTTGGCGAACACGCTGTGGCCGCTGGCATAGGCGAACACGCCAAGCCCTGCGGCGACGAAAACGGCCGGCATGATGGCCAGGCCATCGAGGCCGTCGGTGAGATTGACCGCGTTGGAAGATCCGACGATGACGAAGTAGCTCAGGACGATGAAGCCCAGCCCCATCGGCATCGCGAAGTCCTTGAAAAAAGGCAGAAACAGCTGGGTATTGGCCGGCACATCGGCGCTGAAGTAGAGAAACGCCGCCACGGCCAGCGCGGCCAGCGACTGCAGCAGATACTTCCAGCGCGCGGCCAGGCCGCGGCTGTCGCGATACTTCAGCTTGCGATAGTCGTCGAGAAAACCAATGCCGCCGAAGGCCAGGGTCACGAACAGCACGGTCCAGACGTAGCGGTTGCTCAGGTCCGCCCACAGCAGGGTGGCCACCACCAGGGCAATCAGGATCATCGCCCCGCCCATGGTCGGGGTGCCGGCCTTGAGCTGGTGACTTTCGGGCCCGAGCTCTCGGATCGGCTGACCGTACTGGCGCTGGGTCATATGGCGAATGAACAGCGGCCCGACCAGCAGCGAAACCACCATCGCGGTCATCGCCGCCATGATGGTGCGAAAGGTGATGAAACCGAACAGCGCGACGTCGCGCGCCAGAAACTGCTCGAACAACCAGACCAGCATCAGTCGCCTTCCCCCATCAGTCCGCTGGCGATGCGCTCCATGTGCATCGAGCGCGAGCCCTTGATCAGGCAGTTGACGCCATTGCCGATCTCGGCGGCGAGCGCGGCCAGCAGCGCATCGTGGTCATCGAAGTGTCGCGCCAGTCGACCGAAGGCGGCGCTGGCGGCGCGGCTGCGCTCACCGACCGTGAACAGGCGGCGCACGCCCAGATCGGCGGCGGTGCGGCCCATCTCGCGGTGCAGCTTGTCGCTGTCCGGGCCGAGCTCGGCCATGTCGCCCAGCACCAGCCAGGGCTCGCCTTCCAGTTCGCTCAGAACCTGCAGGCCGGCGTACAGCGAGGCCGGGTTGGCGTTGTAGGTATCGTCGATCAGACGCCAGCCGTCGGCGTGACGACGAATATTGAGCCGGCCCGGCAGGCTGTGCATGCTCATCAAGGCATGGGCCGCGGATTCCAGCGACCAGTTCAGGTGGCAGGCCACCGCCATCGCCGCCAGCGCGTTCATCAGGTTATGGCGTCCGGGCAGGCTCATCTGCAGCTCGACCGAGCCGGCCGGGGTGTCGATCCGTACCGTGCCATTGACCTGGTGGCCCCGCACATCAGCGCCCTCGGACAGGCCGAAACTGAGCTGGCGCCGGCCACGGGCCAGCTCACGCCACAGCCCGCAGTAGCGATCGTCGGCGTTGATCACCGCCATCCCGTCGGCGCCCAGCGCCTCGAACAGCTCACCCTTGGTATGGGCCACGCCCTCGATGCTGCCCATCGTCTCCAGGTGGGCCGGTCCGGCATTGGTCACGACGGCAATCGCCGGGCGCGCCAATTCGGCGAGGTATCGAATATCGCCGGACCGCCCTGCACCCATCTCCAGCACCGCATAGCGATGCTCGGGACCGAGGCGGGCAAGCGTGAGGGGGACGCCGATTTCGTTGTTGTAGTTCCCCCGGGTGGCCAGCGTCGGCGCCTGCGCCGACAGGATGGCAGTGATCATTTCCTTGACCGTGGTCTTGCCGTTGCTGCCGGTGATCCCGACCACCGTCGTATCCAACCGCTGGCGCCAGGCCGCAGCGATCCGGCCCATGGCCAGACGCACATCGTCGACGAGCAGCTGCGGCAGCGGATGATCCAGCGCGCGGCCGACCAACGCCGCCGCCGCGCCCGCCGACGCCGCGGCAGCAACGTGATCATGGCCGTCACTGTGGGCGCCGGGCAGGGCCACGAACAGCTGGCCGGCCTCGACCTGGCGACTGTCGTGGATCATCCCGCGCACCCGCACGTCCGCGCCCAGCACGCGGCCGTCGCTGGTCTGGGCCATGCCGCTCAGGCTGAGATCGAGCATGCCGCCTCCAGCGCCTGGCGCGATGTCAGTTCATCGGAAAACGGCAGCCGCTGATTGCCGATCAGCTGTTCGGTTTCGTGGCCCTTGCCGGCGACCAGGACGATGTCGACACGCCCGGCCTCGGCCACCGCGCGCTGAATGGCGGCGGCCCGGTCGGGAACGACCTGGCAGCGGGTCGGCTCGCGCATGCCGGCCTGGATCGCGCGGATGATCGCCAGCGAGTCTTCGCTTCTCGGATTGTCGTCGGTCAACACCACCCGGTCGGCCAGGGCTTCGGCGATCTGGCCCATGCGCGGGCGCTTGGCCCGGTCGCGGTCGCCGCCGCAGCCGAACACGCACCACAGGCGTTCCGGGCCCAGCTCGCGCAGGCTGGCCAGGGCATTGGCCAGCGCGTCCGGGGTGTGGGCATAGTCGATGACCACCCGCGGGCCCTGGCCCAGGGCCTGCATGCGGCCTGGCACCGGCTTCAGCGCCGCGATCCGGGCCTTGATTTCAGCCAAGTCGACGCCCCGGGCCTCAAGCTCGGCGGCGACGATCAGCAGATTCCAGGCATTGACCCGTCCGATCAGCGCTGACTCAAGCTCCAGCTCGCCGCCGCGCAGCCTTACGGCCAGGCTCAGGCCCTCGCTGTCGGCCCGGCGAATCCGGGCGCTGACGGTCGCGCCTTCGCTGTCCAGACTGAGGCGGATCAGGCCCGGCGATCCATCCAGGCGCGCGGCCAGTTCGGCGCCGAAGGCGTCATCGACATTGATCAGCTGACGCACGCTGTCGTAGTCGAAGAACAGGCGCGCCTTGGCCGCACCGTAGGCCGCCAGGTCGCCGTGGTAGTCCAGATGATCGTGGCCCAGGGTGGTGAAGATCACGCTGCTGAAGGACAGCCCGGCCAGCCGCTGCTGGTCGAGGGCATGTGAGGAAGCCTCCATCACCACTAGAGTCAGGCCCGCGTCGCGCAGCTCGGCCAGGGCGCGGTGCAGGCTCAACACATCGGGTGTGGTCAACGCAGCGGCGCGATGGCTGCCGGGGCGGCCGATGCCCAGGGTACCGATCATGGCGCCGTCGAGGGCCTGGGCGAGCAGCCAGGCGACGGAGCTCTTGCCGTTGGTGCCGGTGACCGCGACCAGATCGAGCGCCGCGGCGGGGTCTTGCCAGACGCGCCTGGCCAGCTCGATCAGCCGGCCCTTCAGACCCTCGACCCGGATCAGCGGCAGGGGACAGTCTGAAGGCAGCGGGCCCTGACCGTCATGGAGCACGGCCACGGCCCCGTTTGCGATCGCCGAGCCGAGATGATCCAGGCCGTGCCCCTGGCCGCCGGCCAGGGCGACGAAGACGTCGCCGGCCCGAAGCTGGCGGGTATCCAGGGCCAGACCGGAGACCGTCAGCTCGGCCGATGCCGAAGCGTCGGCGACGCCCTCAAGCAGCTCGGCCAGCCTGATCGAGCCGGCGCTCATGGCGCCACCTCGGCGCGGACCATCAGGGTATCGAAGTCATCCGGCGGCACATTGAACAGGCGCAACGCTGAATCCATCACCCGCGAAAACACCGGCGCGGCGATCTGACCGCCGAAGAACTCGTCGCCCTCGGGATCATGGATGACGACGACCGCAGCCAGGCGCGGACGGCTGGCCGGCGCAAAGCCGGCGAAACTGGCGATATAGCGATTGGTGTAGCCGGTCGCGACCACCGTTCGGGACGTCCCGGTCTTGCCGGCAACACGATAGCCAGGCACGCGCGCCCGGGTGCCGGTGCCGCCCGGTCCGGTGGCCGCCTCCAGCATCGAGGCCAGCTCGCGGGCCAGGGCCGGATCAAGCACCGAAACCGGCGGATTGTCGGTGCCGAGGATAAAGGTGGGCTGACGCAGCCGGCCGTCGTCAGCGATTGCCGCCATCGCGCGGACCAGCTGCACCGGCGTGACCGACAGGCCATAGCCATAGGCCAGGGTGGCCTGCTCCAGCTTGCGCCAGCGCTCGTAGTCGCGCAGCACGCCGGCCGACTCGCCCGGGAAGCCGGTGCCGGTGACGCTGCCGAAGCCTAGCCGTGAATACAAACCCCAGAGGTGACGCGCATCGGTCTTCAGCACCAGCTCGACCAGGCCGACGTTGGACGACTTGACCAGCAGACCCTCAACCGTGAGCTCGCCGAAATTGCGCACGTCGCGGATCGTGTGGCCGGACACCACCATCCGCCCGGGGCTGGTGTTGACCAGCATATCGCGATGAGCCACCCCGGCCTCCATCGCCGCCGCCAGCGCGAAGGGCTTGATCACCGATCCGGGCTCGACGACATCGGTCAGCGCGCGATTACGCAGCCCGTCGGCAACGCCGCGGCTGGGCGAATTGGGGTTATAGGAGGGGAAGTTGACCACCGCCAGCAGCTCGCCGCTGCTGACATCCATCACCACCACGGAGCCCGCGCGGGCACCGCTGTCGAGCACCGCCGCCTTCAGCTCTCGGAAAGCCAGGTACTGCAGCCGTCGGTCCAGAGTCAGCTGCAGGTCACGACCGGCTTGGGCGTCACGGATCAACTCCACGTTCTGGACCACTCGGCCGAGACGATCCTTGATCACCCGCTTGGTCCCCGGCTCCCCCTGCAGCCAGCTGTTGTAGGACAGCTCAAGACCTTCCTGGCCGATATCGTCGGTATTGGTCATGCCGATGACATGGGCGCTGACTTCAGCCGTCGGATAGAAGCGCCGATACTCGCGCCGCAGGAAGACACCCGGGATGCCCAGGGCAGCGACCTGCTCGGCTGTCTCCGGATGCACACGACGGGCCAGCCAGGCAAACTCGCGGCTGGCGCGCTGGGTCAGCTGGCGCTCCAGATCTTCAGCGGAAATGCCGAGCACAGCGGCCAGCATCGGCAGGCGATCAGCGGCCTGCAGCAGTTCGCCGGGGTGCGCCCAGACCGACTCAACGGGAGTCGACACGGCCAGCGGCTCGCCATGGCGATCCAGAATGTTGCCGCGCACAGTCGGGATAGTGACCTGACGCAGGAAGCGCGCCTCGCCCTGGCTCTGCAGGAACTCCGCCTCCATCACCTGGAGGTTGACCGCGCGACCAACCAGCACGACCGCGCCCAACACCAGAATGGCAGCGGTCAGCCACAGGCGCAGAACGCTCTGGAAATGCGGCTTGGGCTCGCTCATGGCCCTTCCACCAGAACACCGATTCGGCGCGGACGCTGCATATCGAGACGCTCGCGCGCTTCGCGCTCGACGCGGCCGGCTTCGGCCAGCCAGGCCTGCTCCAACTGCAGTCGAGACCACTCCATATTGGCCTGATCACGATCCACCTGAGCAACCTGCAACAAGGTGAACTGCTGGCGCGACTCATGGCGCATGGACACCACCATGACGGCGCTGACCAGCAGCGCCGCGACCAACAGGCAAAAGCTGATCCAGCGCATCATGGGCTAGCCCCCTCAAGCTTCTCGGCCACCCGCAGACTGGCACTGCGGGCGCGCGGATTGGCCGCGATCTCGCCGGCGCTGGGCGCCAAGCGCCGACCGATCAGGCGCAGACGAGGCCGAAACGCAGGCGCCAAGGGCTGCCGGCGGCTCGCCGGCGGCGGGCTGGACAAACGGCGAAAGGCCAGCTTGACGATACGGTCTTCGAGGGAGTGAAAACTGATCACGGCCAGACGCCCGCCGGGGGCCAGCACATCCACGGCTTGATCGAGCGCCCGCTCGAGGACACCGAGCTCATCATTGACCTGGATGCGAATGGCCTGAAAGCTGCGGGTAGCCGGGTGCCGGTCCGCAGGCGAGGGGCCCGCGGCCCGGGCAACGATGGCAGCAAGTTGGGCGGTCCGCTCGATCGGCGCTTCCGCTCTGGCCATGACGATGCTCCTGGCAATTCGGCGCGCATGGCGCTCTTCCCCGTACTCCTTCAGAACCCGAGCGAGATCGCCTTCGCTGGCCCGCGCAAGCCAGGCCGCGGCCGATTCCCCGATGTTCGGATTCATGCGCATATCCAGCGGCCCGTCCTCGCGGAAACTGAATCCGCGTTCCGGTGTGTCCAGCTGCGGCGACGACACACCCAGATCCATCAGCAGGGCATTGATCCGCCCCGCCACACCCAGCTCGGCGGCCATCCGCTCAAGCTCGGCAAAATTACCCGGCCAGATCGTGACCCGAGCCTCGCCCCCGAAATGCTCGCGCGCATGCGCAATGGCGGCCGGATCCTGATCGATCACGATCAGCCGGCCCTCGCCCCCCAGGCGAGCCAGCAGTGCGCGACTGTGGCCGCCGCGCCCGTAGGTGGCATCGACCACAACCGCATCGCCAGCGATTCCCAGCGCATCCAGCGCCGGGGCCAACAGCACCGGCACATGTCCTGATCCCATGGCCATCGCGGCTACAGGACCAGCTGCGCCATCTCACTCGACGCCTGCTCCTGGATCTCTTTCTCTTCCTCGATCCGGCGCTGAGTGAGCACGGTTTCATTCCATATCTCGAAGCGCTGACCCATGCCCATCATCACCACGCGCTTGTCCAGCCCGGCGACCTGACGCAGCGTGGCCGGCAGCTGAATGCGGCCATTGCCGTCCGGTTCGAGCTGAGTGGCGGAACCAACGAGACGCCGCTGCAGGCTGCGATGCGAAGGATTGAAGGTCGACAAACCCATCACCTGCTCACGCACCCGCTCCCATTCCGGCTCCGGATACAACCACAGGCAGCCGCCGTCGAAGGCCGAGTAGGTCAGCACCAACCGGCTGCCACAGGCAGCATCCAGGTCGTCCCGATAGCGCGTCGGCACGGCCATGCGACCTTTCGCATCCAGATTGATTGCCGTTTCGCCAAAAAACACTGCCGCCTACACTCCGCCACCAAGGGACCACAATTCCCCACAAATTACCACTTGATGCCACGATAGACCCGAACGTGAAGGGTGTCAAGGTGAAAAGGGATACAGCAGCGGCGCGAGGCGCGCGCCGCTGCGGGGAGAGGGGGAGAGAGGGAGAGGGAGAGGTAGAAGGTAGAAGGTAGAAGGTAGAAGGTAGAAGGGAGA
>JBJHCC010000056.1:0-23444 GCA_050485825.1 Gammaproteobacteria bacterium | reverse complement strand
CCACGGCCTTGAGCCCTATGCCTACCTGCGCCACGTCTTCCAACAACTGCCGCTGGCCGAAACCGTCGACGATATTGACGCATTACTGCCAGGCACGATCAAGGGTGGGGGTTTGTAGGCGCTTACACTTGACCGGGACAGTGGTTTTAATCAAACTTTTGGGAGTGGGTTACATGGCGAGCATCAACGAAAGTCTTGAGAGCCTCATGGGGATCGACGGCGCTCTGGGCACTTGTATTGTCGATTACAAATCCGGGATGCTTCTGGGCAAGGCAGGGGGCGGCGTCGATCTTGACCTCGCTGCCGCTGGAAACTCCGAAGTCGTCAAGGCAAAATTGAAGACGATGAGCAGCCTCGGCATCGGCGGCGAAATCGAGGATATCCTGATCACCCTGGATCACCAGATTCACATTATTCGACCCGCTTCCCAGCACGGCGGGCTGTTCCTCTATCTTGTTTTGGACAAGGCGAAATCGAACCTCGCCCTGGCGCGACGCAAAGTCCTCCAAATCGAAGAGTCTCTCGACGTGTAGCCCACCTGATGTTGGCTGAGGCGCATGCAGGCGTTGTCTTGCGTAGGGGTCATGATGACAGCGGAATTGAAGAGGCTGAGTTACCTAAGCCGATCGATTGCGGGAAACACATCCTCTATCCCCGCCGAGCTGGCCGCGATCGTCATGCAGAGCCGGCGATTCAATCACGCCCACGGGATCATGGGGTTTCTGACCTGGAGGAACGGATACTATTTTCAGGCGCTTGAGGGTGAGGCGGGGGCTGTTGATTCTTTGTTCGGGAAAATAGCGGCGGATCATCGACACGATCAGATTGAGATTGTCTGGAGCGATGAGGATGTTCGGGAACGTATCTTCACTGGCTGGAGACTAAAGCTCTGGTCCGCCTCGCTGACCTGCAACGAAGTCAATCAGTTTATCCGATTGTACGCGAAGCGTTTCGAAACACTGGATGGACAGCTGCAGCAGCGCTTGCGAAAAATATTTGATTTTGATCTGATATTCAGTTCGGAACCTGGCGATGTACCTGCTAGCAACGAGATCTGCGAATATGAGTTTCGATTGCAGGCACTTCCCAGCGTCTTTGGTCTGACAAGCCAGCAACCAGGCTCCATTGATGTACTCACAAGCCTGCTTGCTGGGTGGGGCTCTCCTGCAAGGCTATCGGAACAGTTTGATTTGAGTCTCGATAATATTCGAGAACTACTGGCACGCAATGAAGTCAGGTCGCTATTGCTTAAACGCAGGGCTGAGTTGAGTCGAGAAGACACAGGAACAGGGAAGATATCGCCCACAGTCGGAGCCTCGAAGAATCGCAGTTTCTACAATCGACTTCGGTCTGTCTTTTTGAGATCACTTCAGTGAGCGACTATCGAAAGCTGGCATTTGTGGGCAGTGTTGGAACCGGCAAGTCAACTATTGTTCGAACGCTCAGCGAAATCGAAGTAATCGACACCGACAGAGCTTCGACTGTCGACATCGGAAAAGAGTATACGACCATCGGTATCGACTACGGCCGTATCGCTCTGGGCGACAACATGGCGCTGGGGCTGTATGGCGTACCCGGCCAGCGTCGCTTTTCCATTCTTTGGGAACACGTCAATCGATCACTCTGGGGCCTTGCGTTCCTCATCAAGTTCTCGGATAGTCCAGACGCCGAATCGCTGCTTGAAGTGGTTGACTTCTTCCAGCCAGTGGCCAACAACATCCCATTCATTGTCGCCGTCACCCATGCAGACCAGGCCGATCTTGACAGCCTGGAGTCTTTCTGCACGGTATTTCAGGAGGTGCTTTCGAGCCGAGGATTGCCGGCGGCAGTCATTGCAGTCGATTGCACCTCGCGCGAGTCCGCCATGAGCATTCCGCTGTATATCAATGCGATGCATCAAAGGCGCGACCATCACTGACCAACTCGACACCAGAAACCAAGCACAATGGACATAACTCAGGCAAAGTCGATGATCCACCCCCTTATCGAGAGATTCGTGGACAAGCACTTTGAAATGTTGGTCACGTCTGCGTGCACGGAAGATGGCTTCGTCATTGCTCATCGCAATGGGAAGAAGTTGACGCTTGAGGAAGACAAGGTCGCCGCGCTTTCCAGCACGCTCCTGTCCCTGTCTGAAGCGGCGGTAAGAATCATCAATAGCGGCAAACTCCGCGTCACCGTCATGGAGTCTGACAAGTCCAATCTGGTCGTGGTGAAGACACACTGCCGAGATCTGCCAGTCGTACTGACCGTGGCCTCGGATGCTGCCCTGTCAATCGGCCAGGTCTTGTTTCTGACCAATCGGCTCGCGGGAGAAATTCGGCGTCAATAGGCTGATTAGTGCGTTACAGCGAGTGTACTCCGCCAGTCATTCTATAGCGTGTCTGACAGCGCTCAGCTGCAGGGCCGGACCTGCATGACATGGAGATTGACTTGCCATGAGCCCAAAGCCCGCGGGCGAGCGCTTCCCTATTCGCCGTCAATGAGTATTCCTGAGTCGACAATGCCGCTTTCCCATCCTTGATATCGGGCTTGCCAGTCACTTCGGATTGCGCCTTGCGCTTGCGACTCAGTCACGAACTGAACGTCACAGGATCAACGACTTGCTAGCTCGCAGGTAGCCATCGGCGACCGGGCAGCCTGCCGGACGCTCATTCGGTCATGGACGGGCATGGCATAGAAGAACACGAGGCCGGGTATGGCCAGCGCAGCAACGGCGGCCGCCCGAGCATTCGACGGCCGAACGGCCAGCCGGATGGCAACGTCGGCCGTGGCAAAAAGGTAGAGCATGGTCGCCAGCGCAGCGATGAGGTAGCCTCTGAACAATAGTGTGACGAGCTTGCCGGGCTATTGCATACTGGCCCCTGGAAAGGGCCATTCGAGAGCAACGGGGCGCATCAGCGAGGCGATGGACTTCGACACTCTGGTCAATCTGCGCGAGCGGCATGCCGGCTGGCGCCTGCTGCAGGCTGATCATGCGCCGATGATCGCCAGCTTTTTCCAACGCTGCTTCATTGCCCCGAACGTGCGCGCCATGGCCGAAAGTGAACTGGTCGGCAAGCTCGAAGACCACCTGGCCGGGCTGCGCGAAGCGCTGGGCGAAGACAGTTACCCGCGCCAGGCCCTGGCCTATCTCAAGGACTGGTCGGATGATCGCCGCGCCTGGCTGCGGCGCTACTACACCGCCGGCAGTGACGAGGCCCATTACGACCTGACCCCGGCCGCCGAAGGCGCGGTGCGCTGGCTGACCGGGCTGGAGCAACCGCAGTTCGTCGGCGCCGAGTCGCGGTTGATGACGGTGTTCGACCTGCTGCAACAGATCGTGCGCGGCACCGAAACCGACCCGGCTGCGCGCATCGCCGAACTGACCGCACGGCGCGATGAGATCGATGCCGAAATTGAACGGGTGCGAGCCGGCGAGCTGGCGCTGATGGACGATACCCGGCTCAAGGAACGCTTTCTGCAAATGGCCGACACCGCCCGCGCCCTGCTGGCGGACTTTCGCCAGGTCGAGCACAACTTCCGCCAGCTCGACCGCCAGGTGCGCGAACGCATCACCTGGTTCGAGGGCGGCAAGGGCGAGGTGCTGGAAGAAGTCTTTGGCGAGCACGATGTGATCAGCGACTCCGACCAGGGCCGCAGCTTTCGTGCGTTCTGGGACTTCCTGATGTCGCCGTCCCGCCAGGAGCAGCTGGGCGAGCTGCTGGACCGCATTTTCGAACTGGCAGCCGTCGTCGAACTCAAACCCGACCGCCGCCTGAAACGCATCCATCACGACTGGCTGGAAGCCGGTGAAGTCACCCAGCGCACGGTCGCCAGACTCTCCGAACAGCTCAGACGCTTTCTGGATGACCAGGCCTGGCTGGAAAACCGCCGCATCATGGAGCTGATCCGCGACCTGGAACGAAAGGCCGTCGCGGTGCGTGACCATCCGCCGCCCGCCTTGGGCATGCACCTGGACATGCCAACGCCGGAGCTGAACCTGCCCATGGACCGGCCACTGTTCAGCCCGCCGATCAGACCCTCGATAGACACCGACGCCGTGCTGGCCGATGACCAGGTCATCGATACCGATGCCCTGTTCGAGCAGGTCCACGTCGACCGCCAGGCCCTGGAAGCCGGCATCCGCCGCGCCCTGCAGGATCGTGACCAGATCAGCCTGGCCGAACTGATTGACTCAGAACCCCTGGACCAGGGCCTGGCCGAACTGGTCACCTACCTGGCCATTGCCGCCGAGCAGCCGGCTGCCCTGATCGACGAAGGCCAGTCCCAACAGGTTTCCTGGACGCAAGCCGATGGCCGGCGGCGCCGGGCGCGCATTCCTCTGGTAGTCTTCTCGCGGTGAACCAAGGCATCAGCGGAATCAGTCCCGATCTGCGCCTGGCGCTGCCCTTGATTGCGCTGTTCAAGGGCGTGGTCTATGGCGACGAGGGCCATGACACCTGGCAAAGCCTGCTCGAACGCCAGGCGGCCATCACCGATTATGTCGCTCAGCTTGGCCTCGAGCTGATCGTCGACGAGGCCGAGGGTTACGCTTTCCTGCGCCAGCGCCCCGGCGGCGATGAAGATGCCGATGTCGAGTTGCCCCGGCTGATGGCGCGGCGCCAGCTCGGCTACCCGGTCAGCCTGCTGCTGGCGCTGCTGCGCAAGAAGCTGGCCGAGCATGATGCCGGCGGCGGCGATACCCGACTGGTGCTCTCGCGCTCAGAAATCGCCGACCTGGTCCGCCTGTTCCTGCCCGATTCGGCCAACGAAGCCAAGCTGATCGACCGGGTCGGGATGGACATCAGCAAGGCGGTGGAAATGGGCTTTTTGCGCAAGCTCAGGGGCCAGGATGATCAGTACGAGGTCCGCCGCATCCTCAAGGCCTATGTCGATGCCCAGTGGCTGAGCGAGTTCGATGCGCGCCTGGGCGAATACGCCGCCCACGCCAGCGAAGACTGAACAACATGGAAGGTCTGGCCCTGGATTTCGCCCCCGATGATGCCCGTGCCGGCTACCGCCTGCACCGGGTCGAGGTGTTCAACTGGGGCACCTTCGACGGCCACGTCTGGCGGCTGACGCCGCAGGGCGCCAACAGCCTGGTCACCGGCGACATCGGTTCCGGCAAGTCGACTCTGGTTGATGCCATCACCACCCTGCTGGTGCCGGCCCAGCGCATCACCTACAACAAGGCCGCCGGCGCCGAAGCCCGCGAGCGCAGCCTGCGCTCCTATGTACTCGGCCACTACAAGTCGCAGCGCGCGGACTCAGGCCTGTCGGCCAAGCCGGTGGCGCTGCGCGATCACAACAGCTACTCGGTCATTCTCGGCCACTTCTACAACGAAGGCTTTGATCGGCACGTCACCCTGGCCCAGGTGTTCTGGGTCAGCGACAGTCGCGGCCAGCCCGATCGCTTCTACATCAGCGCCGACCGGCCGCTGAGCATTGGTGAACACTTCACCGGCTTTGGCAGCGACCTGAAAGACCTGCGCAAGCAGCTGCGCGACCTGGATCATGTCGAGCTGCACACCGCCTTCCCCGCCTACGGCAGCGCGCTGAGGCGCAAGCTGGGCATTGCCAGCGACCAGGCCCTGGAGTTGTTCAACCAGACCGTGTCGATGAAGTCGGTGGGCAACCTGACCGAGTTCGTGCGCGAACACATGCTGCAAGGTGCCGATACCGAACAGCGCATCGACGAACTGATCCGCCACTTCGACGATCTCAACCGCGCCCACGCCGCCGTGATCAAGGCGCGCGACCAGATTGCCGCACTGACGCCCATCGTTGCTGATGCCGATGACCATGACCAGC
Organism: Gammaproteobacteria bacterium; assembly: GCA_050485825.1. GTDB lineage: Bacteria > Pseudomonadota > Gammaproteobacteria > Xanthomonadales > Wenzhouxiangellaceae > Wenzhouxiangella. The sequence continues at coordinate 17,651 of JBJHCC010000056.1, read as the reverse complement.
GCAGCCGCCAGGCCGACCAACTGCGCGGCTGCCGCGATGCCCTCTCGCCCTGGTTTGCCGGCCTGAAGATCGACCTGCTTGACCGCCGGCTCGAAGAACTGACCGGCGAACAAGCGCGCTTAAGCCACCGTGTCGATGAACTGAAGCGCAAACGAAAGGCTCAGCAATCTCAGCGCGATGAGCTCAAGCAGGCCATCGCTGCCAATGGCGGTGATCGCCTGGAACGCATCCGCGAAGAAATCCAGCGCCGCCAGTCAGAGAAAAGCGAGCGCCGGCGCCAGGCCGAACGCTACCGCGAACTGGCCACGGCCCTGGACTTGCCCGATGCCGACCAAGTCGATACCTTCATCAGCAACCGATCAGCCCTGAAAGATTTGCGCGAGCAGACCGAAACCGAGCAGGCCGACGGCCAGAACGCGCGCACCGAACTGTTCGTCAGCATGAAGGAGCTGCGCGGCCAGCACAGCGAAATCGACAACGAGCTTGAATCGCTGAAGGCGCGCCGCTCCAACCTGCCGGCCGCGATGCTGGCCCTGCGCGACAAGCTTTGCCAGGCACTGGGCCTGCCGCCAGAGGAGCTGCCGTTTGCCGGCGAGCTGATCCAGGTTCGCGACGACGAGAAGGACTGGGAAGGCGCCATCGAGCGCCTGCTGCATAATTTCGCTCTGTCATTACTGGTCCCGGATACCCATTACCGCGCCGTGGCCGACTGGGTCGATGCCACCCGCCTGCGCGGCCGCCTGGTCTACTACCGGGTGCGCGCGCCGAAAAGCGCCAGCGCCGACCGTCCACAGCCCGAGGCGCTGAGCCGCAAGCTCGCCATCCGCACCGACAGCGCCCACTACGCCTGGCTGGAGCAGGAACTGACCCGACGCTTTGATCATGTCTGCTGTAGCGACATGGACCGCTTTCGGCGCGAAACCCGCGCCATCTCACGCTCAGGCCAGGTCAAGACCGGCGGCGTACGCCACGAAAAGGACGACCGCCACGCCATCGACGACCGCACCCGCTACGTGCTGGGCTGGAGCAACGAAAACAAGATCCGCGCCCTAAGCGATCAGCTGGCCCAGCTCGAAAAACGGATTCAAGTCGTGGCCGCGCAGATCAGCGAACTCGACAATGCCTTGAAAGCCCGCAGCGAACGCCTGGAAACCATCAGCCGCCTGGACATGTTCGAGGACCATCAGCACCTGAATTGGCAGGAAGCCGCTGCCCGCATCAGCGAGCTGGAGGCCGAGGAGCGAAAGCTGCGCAATGAATCGGATGTACTAAAAACCCTGCGCGCCCAGCTGGATGCACTGGAACAGGCCGCCACCGAACTCGAAGCCCAGCTCGAGCAGCGCCAGAACCAGCTCAGTACGGTTGAAGAACGTATTCGAAGCGCCAGCCTTGATCGCGACGAGGCCACCAGCCTGCTCAACGAAATCGAGCCGAGCCAGCGCGAGCAATGGTTCCAGCCGCTGGAGGGCTTGCGCGAGCAAGCCCTGCCCGACCAGGCCATCAATCTGCAAGGCATCGACGCCCGCCAGCGCGAGTTCCGGGCCTGGCTGACTGCGCGCATCGACACCGAAGACAAGGCCATCCGGCGCCTGAGCGACCGGCTGATCCAGGCGATGCAGAACTTTCATCACCGCTGGCCGCAGGAAGCGCGCGAGGCCGACACCAGCGTCGCCGCCGCTGATGAATACCGGCGCATGCTGACCAACCTGAAGGGCGACGACCTGCCCCGCTTCGAACAGCGCTTCAAGACCCTGCTCAACGAAAACACGATCAACGAGATCGCCGGCTTCCAGGCCCTGCTCAACCGCGAGCGCGAGCAGATTCGCGAACGCATCGACACCATCAACCGCTCGCTGGAAGAAATCGACTACGAAAAAGGCCGCTATATTCGCCTGCTGGCCGAAACCGCGCCTGATGCCGACGTGCGCGACTTCCAGCACCGGCTGCGGGCCTGCACCGAGGGCACCGTCACCGGCGCCGTCGATGCCCAGTACTCGGAGCAGAAATTCCTGCAGGTGCGCGACATCATCGACCGCTTTCGCGGCCGCGAAGGATCGGCCGAACTGGATCGGCGCTGGACCCGCAAAGTCACCGATGTGCGCAACTGGTTCGTGTTCTCCGCCTCCGAGCGCTGGCGCGAAGACGACCGCGAACACGAGCACTACGCCGACTCCGGCGGCAAGTCCGGTGGCCAGAAGGAAAAGCTGGCCTACACTGTGCTGGCCGCCAGCCTGGCCTACCAATTCGGCCTGGAATGGGGCGAAAAGCGCTCGCGCTCATTCCGCTTCGTGGTCATCGACGAGGCCTTTGGCCGCGGCTCCGACGAATCAGCCCGCTACGGCCTGTCCCTGTTCGGCCGTCTCAACCTGCAGCTGCTGATCGTCACCCCGCTGCAGAAAATTCACATCATCGAACCCTTCGTTGCCAGCGTCGGCTTCGTCCACAACCCCGACGGCCGCAAATCCATGCTCCGCAACTTGTCCATCGAGGAATACCGCGCCGAACGCGATGCGCGCAAGGCCGGCGTCAGCGACCTCCCTTGACAATCTGGCTGATTGGTTGACAATTAAGTAAGGTTATGTTGACAAAGCACCATGCGCCACAGAGACCGCGGCGAAGCGATTCGTCACTTCATCCTGGACCACGTCGAACAGCACCCTAGTGATGTGGTCCGTTTGGTGATGGAGAAATTCGGTATTTCGCGCCAGGCGGTCAACCGCCACATCCATAATCTCATCAAGCAAGGGGCAATCACGGGCAAGGGCAGCACGCGCAATCGCAGCTACCATCTGGCGCCTGCACTTCGGTGGTCAAGCGAATACACCATTGCACAGGGATTGGCCGAGGACCGCGTCTGGCGGGAAGATATCGCACCACAACTGGGTGAATTGCCAGACCACATCAGCGAGATCTGGCAATACGGTTTTACGGAAATGTTCAACAACGCCATCGACCACTCCGGCGGGAGTCGAATTATCGTGCGTTTGGAAAAAACCGCGACAACATCAGAGATCATGATCCTGGACAACGGCGAGGGAATCTTCAAAAAGATCCAGCGAGCGCTCGGGCTCGCCGACGAACGACATGCCGTATTGGAGTTGGCAAAAGGAAAGTTCACTACCGATCCCGAGCGGCATACGGGTGAGGGGATCTTCTTCAGTTCCCGCATGTTCGACCGCTTCGATATCCTGTCCGGTGGTGTTTTTTTCACCCACCAGTTCTCCGACGAAGAAGACTGGATTTTCGAGCGGGACGAATCCGAATATGGCACCGCAGTGTGGATGAGGCTGGACAATCAAGCATCAAGGTCGATGGAAAAGATCTTCAACAGGTTTGCCGAACCCGAGGAGTACAGCTTCTCCAAAACAGTCGTTCCAGTGCGATTGGCACAATACGGTGATGACCGTTTGGTCTCCAGATCACAGGCCAGAAGAGTGCTCAATCGGGTGGATTGCTTTAGAACCGTCATCTTCGATTTTGAGGGTGTCGATACCATCGGCCAGGCGTTCGCTGACGAGGTGTTTCGTGTCTTTGCCAGACTACATTCCGATATCGAACTGCATGCCATCAATATGAGCGAACAAGTGACCAGAATGGCTTCCCGGGCGAAGGCGCATTGAGCACTAGCGCCTGGACCCGACCACCCGATCTGATCGCCCAGCTGCGCAAGCTATGGGATTCCGGCCGTCTGCTGGCCGATCGGCTGCACAGCCCAACAGAAGAATCGCCCGGTCTGTTTCCGCTGAAATTGCGCCTGCACAAGGCCGCCTCGCGTGATCTCGACGAGCAGTTCGAGGCCGTGCGCGAATGGGTGGGCGCACTGGTGGAGCAGTCAAAAGCCCGTCGCGGCCACGGCTACGACATCGAATGGCGCACCGTCAATCATCGGCTGCGCGGCAGCAACCAACTGCCTGCCGCCATCGTCGTGCATACCGCCGAAGACGCCCTGCGGTTGATCGGCAAGAGCGCCCAGGGCCAAGGTTTCGATCAGATCTGCCAAGTGCTGCTGGCCGAATTCCCAGGCTTGCGAGACTGGCTGGCGCGGCGACCGCTGGAAGCTCTGAAGCGCGACGCCGAATGGCCACGATTAATCGCCATCCTGCGTCATTTCCGCTCCCACCCCCGCCCCGGCGTCTACCTGCGCCAGCTCGATATTCCGGGGGTGGATACCAAGTTCATCCAGGCCCGACGCGGCCTGGTCAGCGAACTGCTTGACCAGGTACTCCCGGCCCCGGCCATCAGCACTGAAGACAGCGGGGCACGCGCCTTCAATCGCCGCTACGGCCTGGCCAGTCGCCCCAGCCTGGTTCGCTTTCGCATCCTCGATCCTGGCCTCAGGATTGCGGGCTTAAGCGACCTGTCGGTGCCGGCCGACGAGTTTGCCCAACTCGATCTGCCGGTCAGCGACGTCTTCATCACCGAAAACGAGATCAACGGTCTTGCCTTCCCCGACCATCCCGGCGCCATCGTCATCTTCGGCCTGGGCTACGGGCTGGATCGGCTGGCCGGCATTGAATGGCTGGCTCAGGCGCGCTGCTGGTACTGGGGCGATATCGACAGCCACGGTTTCGCCATCTTGAACCGCTTGCGCCACCACCTGCCCGAGGCCCGCTCCTTTCTGATGGACCGCGCCACCCTCGATGCCCACCGCGAACTCTGGGGCCAGGAGCCCGAAGACCGCCGCTTTCGCGGCGAGCTGCCCTTGCTGGATCAGGCAGAACAAGCCCTCTACCAAGCACTGGTCGACCACAGCCTCGCTCCTTGCCTGCGCCTGGAACAGGAACACATCCGCTACGCTTGGGTCCGGGCCTTCCTCGACACGCTCGTAGGCCGAATCAAAGCGAAGCCAGCAGCGCCTTGATCGTGGCCTCATCAATCGGCGACTGGTCCTGGCCCCGACCTTCACCCTGAACCTGTTCAGCGAGGCGCTGCTTGCGTTCCTGCAGGGCCAGAATACGCTCCTCCACCGTGCCTTCGGCGACCAACTTGTAGACAAACACCGGCTTGTCCTGGCCGATGCGGTGAGCGCGGTCTGTGGCCTGGTGTTCTACGGCCGGATTCCACCACGGGTCGTAGTGAATCACAGTATCAGCCTCTGTCAGATTCAGGCCAACGCCGCCGGCTTTCAAACTGATCAGGAACAGATCGGCCGCACCGGAGCGGAAGCGCTCGATGGCCTCGTCCCGGTTGCGGGTCTGGCCGGTCAGCTTGGTATAGGCAATACCGCGCCGATTGACCTCGTGCTCGATCAGGCCAAGCATCGTGGTGAACTGGGAGAACAGCAACACCCGCCTGCCCTCTTCAATCAGCTCGGGGAGCAGGTCAAACAGCAGCTCCAGTTTGGCCGAACCGGCTGCCTTGGCGCCGCGCGTGCCCGCCGGCAACAGGCGCGGATCGCAACAGACCTGGCGCAGCTTGAGCAGCGCGTCCAGAACAATGATGTGGCTACGCGCCAGGCCGCGATTGGCGATCGACTGCCGAACCTTCTTTTCCATGGTCAGGCGCACGCTTTCATACAGCATGGCCTGTTTCTCGCCCAAGGCCACGCTGCGCAGCACTTCGGTCTTTGGCGGCAGCTCAGCGGCGACGCGATCCTTGGTCCGGCGCAGCATGAACGGCGCGGTGCGGCGAATCAGACGCTGGAGTTTCTCGCCGTCATTGTGCTGCTCGATCGGCGTCCGATAGTGGCGCCGGAAATCCTCATGCTCACCGAGAAATCCCGGCATCAGAAAGTCGAATTGGGCCCAGAGCTCGCTCAGATGGTTTTCCATTGGCGTCCCGGTCAGGCAGAGGCGGTGCGCCGCCTTCAGCCGCCGCGCGACCTGGGCGGCCTGGGCCTTGGGATTCTTGATCTGTTGCGCCTCGTCCAGGATCAGGTAATGCCACTGCCGAGACAGGAGTTCCTCTCGGTCACGCGGCAGCAGCGGGTAGGTGGTCAAAACCAGCTGGGCAGTTTCGACCTGAGCCAAGCGCTCAAACCGATCCGGCCCTTGCAGGATCACGACTTTCAATGCCGGCGTGAAGTGCTCGGCCTCGCGTCTCCAGTTGCTCATCAGGCTGGTCGGGGCAACGATGAGACAGGGATGCTTCATCCGGCCGGCGCGCTTCTCGACTGCGAGATGGGCCAGCGTCTGGATGGTCTTGCCCAGACCCATGTCATCGGCCAGGATGCCGCCGAAGCCGTTCTCACGCAAAAACTGCAACCACTCCACCCCGTGCTGCTGGTAGCCGCGCAGGCTGCCCTTGAAAGTCGGCGGTAGCTTCACCGATTTCAGGCCGGAGAAATCGCGGAGTCTCGCGGCCAGCTTGCGCAGCGAGGTCGCACCCTGGATCGGAACCCCGTCGAGGTCGTCGAGACGGCCTGCATCCGGACGGGGCAAGGTCAAAGTGTCGCCGTCTACCCGGTCATACAGCTCGATGATGGTCGCAAGAATCGGCTCAATCCTGGCGCTCGGCACCTTGACGAAATGGCCCTGGCCTGCGTTCAGATAAAGATGCTCAGGCAGCTCGCCCGGCCGATAGTGGGCCAGCAACTCGGTCACCAGCGGCAGCAGCGGCATGACCCAGCCGTCGAACTCCAGGTCGAAGCGCAGACTGAACCAGTCGTTGTCAGACTCCTCCACCTCGCCATAAATGCGGTCGGCCTGACTGATCGTGAGGCCTTGATGCTCGACCAGCTCGACCTGCCAGCCCGCTTCTTCCAGCCTCGTGCTTTGCTGATCGATCCAGGCAAACCAGGCGTCGCGCAGGGCAGAATCTTGCTTCCAGCCCGGCAGAACAAGCTGGTCATTCCGCCCGTGCAGCGGCACCAGCCCAAAGCTCGCCAGTTGAAGCAGGGCTTTCTCCTCGGCTCCCAGATCGCGCTCGATTTTGACAAGGCCGCTCGGCTCATCCCGGAGGATCACGGATTCGCCGCCAGGCTCTACGCGCTGCTCACCGTAGACGAAACGAGGCCGGGCCACGGCAAACTGAGGCACACGCGGGTCGAAATCCACCGTCAAGATCGGTACCGGCGGCCCGCCAACCGTCCAGCGCTGCAGCGGTACCGGTGTGGGCAAGGACGGCACCGTCAGACCCAGCCGCCTGGCCACCTCGGCTGCCCGTGCTTCTGGCACTGGCGGCGCCTGGATCAGCGCCCGCAAGCGCTCGGCATCCAGGCCAGCCGGACACTCAGCCAGGCCTACCAGGCCGCGCTCGCGATTCAGGTACATCGGCGGATCGACATCCAGCAGCTCACCACCGTCTTCCAGCTTTACCGTCGCACGAAAAGCCCCTTCTCCCTGCGACCAACTGACACCGAGCGCCTGCACCGGGCCTGGCTTCAGCGGCTGCTCCCGATTCGACGCCAGAAAACAGCGCCCGGTCGCCACCATTTGCTGAATAGCAAGGCCACCGACGGCCCCGACCAGGCCCCCCATGCCGCCGTTCTCAGCGGCAACAGCCTGCAGCAGTGCCGCGATAACTCGATCCGCTTCAACCATGTACCGCGGTCGACTCCAGGCACCATAAAAAGTCGACACCGCTACGGGGCGCCCCTGGGTCCAGCCTTTTCCATCGGCGCGCGGCTTGGCGACGTTGACGATCACATCAAGCCGCCCTGGCGCGCGTTCGCGGCGCTCCACCAGATAGATCAAAGCGTCATCACGGACATCCGGCTGCTTCGGCGAAGACGGGGAGATTTTCTCCAGCCATTGATCAAGGGCATCAAGCGCTTTGGCATCGCCGTGGAACTCGCGCCGCTGCCACTCCAGCACTACCGCTACTACGTGCTTGCAGTTGTACTCGACCGGGCAGGTGCACTCACCGCTCAGGTCAACACCGCCCCGGCGTGGGTAGAAAGCGATGTCCTGCTCGTAGACCGCGCCGCGGCTGCCGTGACAGCGCCCCAGCAGACCAAACTGCCCGTCGGACAGCACGATCGTCTCGACGCTGTCGACCAGACCGTCGCGAAAATAGCCCAGGCCACGTTGCCAGGCGCCCGGATCGACTTCGGACTCCAGCCACTGCGGTGAACCGATGAATTTCCGGCTGGACTTGGCTGACATGGCCGGATGCTTGAGGAGAGGAATCGGCCCTACATTCTAGCGCCTGCGCGAAGCCGGGGCACCGAGCTGCAATCTGTGGTGAAGCCGGCAACTTCAGTCGCGGCTGATTCAACTGGCTGCCTGCGGATCAGGCTGAAGCAGCTGAAGCAACATGTTGCTGCACGCAGCGGCCGAGCTGGTGTCGATTCGCCGCCTGCAGCTTGAGCAGCAAGGCGCAATCCAGCGCCTGAACATCGAAAAGCCGCTCGATCTCGCGCTGCAGGCGCAGGAACAGATGCGCCGTGCACTCGGCATCGGCCAGCGCGCGGTGGAAGCGGCCCGCTGGCGGCAGACCCAGCACCCGGACCAGGGTCGCGAGCTTGTGGTTGGGTGAAGTCGGAAACAGGCGCCGGGACAGCAGCAGCGAACAGATGAAACGCTCCCTGGTCCGCGATCGCAGGGCGGCCGTGGACGCCTCCCAGAATTTCCGGTCGAAGGCCGCGTTGTGCGCCACGATCGGCCGCGCGCCGGCAAAGCGAGCGGCTTCGGCCATCACCTCGGCCACCCCGCGCGCCCGCCGCACCATCGCGTTGCTGATGCCGGTAAACGCCTCGATATCAGCCGGTATCCGCACCCCGGGGTTCATCAGGCTCTGGTAGCGATCGACGATCTCGCCGCCCTGAACCAATACCACTGCAATCTCCGTCGGCCGCGCGCCGTGGGCCGGCGACAGACCGGTAGTCTCGAAATCGATGACGGCGTAGCTATCCATGCGTTGATAGATCACGGCGAGGCATATGAAGTATACGGGGCCGGTGCGGCCGCCGGACCTGAGCCTCTTTGTCCAGGGTTGCGTTCGGCCTGCTGCCCCGGATCGGCGTCAGCGCTTGCCATCAATGACCGATGGCACAGGCAGCTTTGCGTGGATTCAATCAGGCTTGCGAGAACACAGCGGAGCATCGCCATGCAAGAGCCTGGATTTCAGCGCTTGAGAATCGTCCTGACCCTGCTCGTCTCGCTGGCGATCTGGATTCTGCTTCTGTGGCGGCATTTCGATACCGGCGTGCCGGCTCATCATCTGCTGCACAATCCCGAGCTGCCGCGCATATCCGACTGGTTCGGCGGCCTGCTGCTGCCGGTACTGGCCTGGTTTCTGCTGGGCCTGACCGGACGCCGCCTCAAGGCCGGCAAGGCGACCAGCCTACTGCCCGCCGTTATCGGGCTGGCGGGCGGCCTGTTGGTCGGCGCGGCCATGTCGGCAAGCTTCTTTACCGGCCATGAATCAATCACCGGCTACCTCTTCTTCAGCCTGCTGCCACTGGCCCTGCTCCTTCCCGTCTACCGGCCGGAGTGTCTGCTGGGATTCATTCTCGGCATGTGCGTGGGCTTTGGCGGCGTCCTGCCAACGCTGTTCGGTGGCCTGATGGCACTGGCGACCTTCTTGATTCATCGGTTCATCGGCCTGCCCCTGCAAAGGCTGGTCGGCCTGAACGTCAAGCCGGGCTTGTGAGCGCGCGACTGTTGATGTTTTGGTGCCTGCAATGCTGATGCCATGATTCATCAATGCGAACCACACTGACCATCGACGACGATCTGGCGCGCCTGCTCAAGCAGCGCGCGCTGGAAACCGGTCGCCCTTTCTTGGCCGAGAGCAGACTGCAGGACAAGCCAGCCCCATATTGACGCACCGGACTGGCAGGTCCTCGGACCCAGCCAGGTCGTACCAACGATCAAGCCAGCTTACCAGGACCTCGCCGATTGACATCATTTTTACATCGGTGTAGATTCGGCTTATGGTCAGAACCCAGATTCAACTGCCCGACGAGCTTTACCGAGAAGCCAAGCGAATCGCAGCCGAACAGGAGATCAGCCTGGCCGAAGTGCTGCGCCGCGGCCTGGAGCACATGCAGCGGCTCTATCCACCCGGGCGCGGCGAGCGCCCGTGGACCCTGCCTGAACCGATGGCGTTGGGCGAATTCAAGGCAGCGGCGGCGGACTGGCGCGAGCTGGGCAATTGCTGAAATGCTGTCCATCGACACCAACATCCTGCTGTATGCACAGAACAGAGACAGCCCCGAGCACCAGCGCGCCCGAGCCTTCATGGCCCGATGCGCTGCGCAAACCGACCTGGCCATCTGCGAGCTGGTGCTGGTCGAGCTGTATCAGTTGCTGCGCAATCCCGCCGTGCTGGCGAGGCCTTTGAGCGCTCCAGACGCTGAGGCCATTTGCAACAGCTGGCGCAGCAATCCGCGCTGGGCGCTGATCGAGAGCGCACCGATCATGGACAAGGTCTGGGCCATCGGGGGGCGTTCCGGCATCGCCCGACGCGCCGTCTTTGACGCCCGCATTGCCCTGACCCTGCGCTACCACGGGGTCACCGAATTTGCCACGCGCAACGTGGCCGACTTCGAAGGCTACGGCTTCTCCCGCCTGATCAATCCGATCGACGACCCCGACCTCGCCGTCCACGACGGTTGAACCGCAACTGAGGGCGAGCCTGGCGCCGCAAGCCTCCAGGTGATCAACCAAACGATTCTCCTGGGCCCTCCCACGGGTTGATGACGCTCAACTCCGCACTCTGAAATGGCGCGGTGTCGCGGGTGGCGACGGCAAACCCATGGATACTGGCGATGACGCCGATCTGGGCATTGAGCCAGGCCGGCACATCCGCGCTGTCGGTGGCCAGTAACAATCGCTCAAATGCGTGTTCCGCCGTGCGGCGCGGGAACGATTTCAAGGGGCTTCAGGATGACTTCGGCATTCGGCCGATCCGCTATGCTCCCCGACGACGAGCCGACTCAAGCCGCCTCAGCGCCCAATGACTGAAGCCGATGAAATGTATCAGGGAATTTTCTAACCATCAGAATCAACGCGGCCGCCTGGGCGTTGGGCTGTGCCCGGCCCTGCTCCCAGTTTTCCAGCGTACGCACTGAAACACGCAGGCGACGCGCAAAAACGCCGCGGGATACGGCGAGCTGTTCACGAGTGCTGCGGATGGTTTCTGCGTCAATCGACAGGGGCGGCAACTCATCTACGTCATGCGTGCGAAGGGTGATTTTGCCTTCGCGCTGCCGCTGCATGGCATCGATGCCTTCCATCAACTCAGAAAACAGATTGCGCTTCTTCGTGCTCATTTCGATCTCCTGGCCTGCAATTCCGCCTGAATCGCCTTTTTAAAGCCACTTTTCTCTTGCGCGGTCAGGTCAGCCGCTTCATCCTTGTCATAGACGGTGACCATCCAGATCTGACGGTCCTCTGTCAAATAGTAATAAATCACTCGCAAGCCACCTCGCTTACCATTACCACGTCTGTGATCGCTCCAGTGCAGCGTGCGAAATCCGCCGGCTCCGGGGATAAGGTCGCCAGCTTCCGGGTTGGCCACCAGCGCCTGCTGCAATTCGCTGTAGCTGTCGTCGTCCAAGTACTCCGGCAGCAAGCGAGAAAACAGGGGCGTTTCAAAAAAGACGAGCTTCATTGCATTCTATACGTTATCTGCGTATACCTAAAGATTCCTTATCGCCCAGGCGCTCGGGCGGACGGGTGGCCTCGTCCAGCAGGCGGCATACGGCCGCCTCTGCGCGGCGGCCGTGCTCGGCCCCATAAAGCCGGATGCGGCGGTGCACATTCTCGGGCAGGTTTCTGATCGTCATGGTGGGCATGGGCGAACCCTTGAACATGGTTGCAAATTCAGCCAACCTATCTGTTATGCAGGTAATGGCTCGATAACCGCGTTCCCGATCTTGCGGACGGAAGAGGCTGGAAGCCACGACACGCGGCGAACTGACAATGACGTGTTCCGGGGTTGATCCCAACCCTTCAACTTGGACTATCCAAACTGAGTTCGAGCTCAAAGACCATTGCAGAAGAAACCATGACAGCTTGAGTGCGCTGTTATGAAGTCGGGGATGCTGCAAAAACTCCGTATCCAAGGGGCCATAGGGGCGGGCCTCACGCGCTTTCCCAAGGGTTGATCACGCTCAAACCCGCCCCCTCAAACGGCCCGGTGTCGCGGGTGGCGACGGCAAAGCCATGGATTCGGGCGATTGCGGCGATCTGGGCGTCGGCTTGCCCGATCGGAGCGCCCGCGCTCGCCGCACTGGCCGCAATCCGCGCAGCCTCGGCGGCGGCTGGAGCATCGAAGACCAGGATACGTGGACCGACCAAACGCGACAGGGTGAAATCCAGCACCTCCCAAAGATCAGACTTGCGCTTGCCATCCGGCAGACGTTCCAGCCCGAAGCGCAGTTCCATGACCGTGATGCTGGTCGTAAAAAGGCCAACGTCGCTCTGGGCATTGAGCCAAGCCAGCACGGCCTCTTCGGGCTTGGCCCGCATGGGCTCCGAGATCACGTTGGTGTCGAGCACGATCACGAGAAATCGGCCGGCTCAATGGGCGTGCGGTCGCGCGACGTCTCGGGAAAATCGACCTGGCGAGAGCGGGCAAAGGCCACCACCACATCGCCCAAGCGCTCGGGCGGACGAGTGGCCTCGTCCAGCAGGCGGCGCACGGCCGCCTCTGCGCTCAGGCCGTGCTCAGCGGCATACAGCCGGATGCGGCGATGCACATCCTCGGGCAAGTTTCTGACCGTCATGGTGGGCATGGGCGAACTCCTGAAAATGACTGCACTGAGCAGATTAGACATCAATGCTGTCATATAGTCAATATGACATCAGCCTGCGCTCGCGCTTGCCTCGAGCTGGGCTGGCTATTTGCCAGCCCCGTGGGCTATATTACGAATGCGCCGATTTGAACCACTCCAGCTTGCGGGCGCTTGGAAACAAATGCAGCTAAAGCGGATTCTTCAAGTCCCGGGCTCCCCGGGCAGACGATTCCCTTTCCTGATTACGCACATGACTCAGCCATCGGCCAGAGGGCCTTGTGCTTCAGGCCTTTGAGGTGCAGCCGAAGTGCGCGGGGCCAGGCGGAAAAAGGGCCGCCGGTGTCTGAGCGGAAGGTCCTGAAAGGGCGTGGAGCGAGTTCGGCGGCCCCCGCCTGGATCGAGCACTGCAGGGCATCGACCGCCTGCCAAGGCGGTCGACAAACCGATGGCCTGATGCACAAGGCCCTCTGCCCCGAATTCATGGCGGAGTCATGTGCGTAATCAGGTTCCCTTTTGATTGCCGACGCCGCTGGACCCGTCCCGATTTAGCCCGACTTGCGGGGGACGTTAAATGCATTCCGCTAAACAGGGCATTTCCAAGACGTGAGGAAATGAACATGACCCTGCCCGTTGGTTTGATGAACATCTTCGTCCTGAAAGAGCGGGTCCGCGAGCGGATCGCGGACGGCCTGGACGGCTTTCGCAACACCTTTCCCCACTGTGCCGAAGACGAGCACCTGTTCAAGCTCGGCGCCATGAGCGGCGGCGATCTGCAGGCGCTGGTCGACAAGCTGGCCAAAGCCGGCCTGGATCCTGAAAAGGACCTCGCAATCGCCGAAGGCATGCACGGGCCGTGGCAACACAGCGAAGGCATCGCCTTTCGGGCCGACGGCGCGGAGGACGACTGCTTCCGGCCCTGTTACGCCTATGCGGTGGGAACGGAGAACGACCACGATTCCCGAACCACCTTGAAGGCTCAACCGTGAACTTCGAGAACTGCGTGTTCGGCCGCCGTAATCAAAGCCTGGACCTCTTCGATATGCGAATTGAGCAAACGGGTCACTGCAGCCCGGGAAACATTGCCGCATCGCAACCAGACCACATGGGGAGGAGGACCGTGCAGGGCCGAGAGATGATTGAAGTCGGCATCCAGCGTAACCATCACGAAACCGTTCCGACCGGCAAACTGCCAGATTGTCAGGTCGTCGGCTTGCTCCAGTCCGAGCAACTGCACATGGCTGGACTGCTCAAAAGCAGGATCAAGCTCGCGCAGTATCCGCCTCGACAGGTTTTGATCGAGCAGCAGTTTCAAGCGCGCAACTCAAGAGGTGCCGGTCGCAAGCGTGCGCTGATCGCGATGAGCCGCAAAGGCCAGGCAGGCGCGGATGTCCTCGAGTTCGAGCTCAGGAAAGTCGGCAAGAATCTCGGACTCGCTCATGCCTTCGGACAGCCAGCCCAGAACGTCATGAACGGTGATCCGCATGCCGCGGATGCACGGCTTGCCGCCGCGCTTGCCCGGTTCCAGCGTGATTCGATCTCTAAAGTCCATGGTGCATTTCCAGTAGAGCAATCAAAAGTCAGTTTAGGCCCGAGTTGACTTGCATTTCAACGCGGGCCGCAAATGCAGAAACAGCAAGACTGAACCAACCCGGCCGCCACTGCGGCCCGTCCCGATTTAGCCCGACTTGCGGGGGACGTTAAACGAATACCGCTAAACAGGGCCTTTGCAAGAAGGAACTTCGCATGACCAAGCCGTTTGAAGTACCCCTGTCCCCGGACCAGTTGCAGCAGCAACGCCTCGTCGGCGTGATCGAGCTGTCGCCCTTGCCGTCCGGGCTCCGCGTCATCACCGACTTTCGCGAACTGCCCAGCCGGCACACCGGGCGCAGCAGCCCCGCCGAGAGTCGTTTTCTCGCCGCGCTCGAATGGGCCTGGGGGCCGATGAACAATCGCCTCGAGGGCTTCTACCTGGAACGACACGCCGACGGCGACTGGGTGCTGTGGAGCTACCTGGTGGATCTGGAGGAAAACGGTGACCCGCCCTGGGTGGTGTCCGCGGTCTGCCCGCACGCCGACCTGGACGAACGCAGCGCCGCCATCCACCTGCTGACCGCCGCCCTCAGCGAAGGCATCGAGACCCAGGGCCTGGACCACTTCCACTGGATTGCCAACACCGGGCTGCTGCGCGTGGACGAACTGCGCGCCATCGGCCGCAGGGTCTGGCCGAACCAGCGCCAGACGGAAACCAGGCGGACAACCCCACCAAAACCCTCAAGGAGAATCGACATGGCAATAATCACGCGCGAGGGCCCACTGCCGGACAACCACCCGCTGAAAGGCGGCCTGATCATCTTCGGCGACCCGCGGCCGAAGCGGAAACCGACTCCCGAAGCCCCCGCCAACCAGAAAGGAGCAGGCTCGACAGGGGACGGCGGGGGTCGCGAACCCGCAGACAGGACCAGCGCCAAAGGCACTGATCCGGACTGAACTCCGACAGCGGGCGCACGCCACCGTTCTGAGCAGATGGCCGGCCGCCCGGCCGGCCTGATGACGCTGGTCCAACCAATTCGGCGACCCGACCCGGTGGAGCCATCACGTCAACGACCAGGCCGTCGTCATCGCCTGGGCCGGCTACGACGAAAAATCCCGGTGGCTGCCGCCCGAGCACTGGCTGGCCCACGCCTTGCGCGAGGCGCTGACCGAGCCCTGCCGCTGGACGTGAACTACCGCATGGAGGGGCGCGGGGAGCGATTGGGGCAAGAGTTCTTTGGGCATTCGGGAATGGTGGAGCGGTATCCAGGGGAGCGTTTTGATGCCGGGGTGGCCAGGGGCAGGCCTTTTCTTCAACCCTCTACGGCTGAGCGATACCAGAACGTTTTGGGCGATCCGAATTCACGGCCCCTTCGGCTTCTTCGTTAGTCTATAAGCTTTAAATCAAACAAGGTCGTCGAGAAACTCGGAGACTGGATCGACCCCGGAAATCCAAAGACGCTCCCGAGCCCGCGTGCAGGCGACATAAATCAAATGCCGCTCGGTGTTGTAGATATCCTCCAGATCACTGGCGTCAGCAGCACCCTCAATTCGGGATTGCGACGGGATCACCACATCGTCGCAGGCAATAATGGCCACTGCGCGGAATTCCAGCCCCTTGGCCAGATGCATGGTGCTTAGTGACAGGTACCCTTCCTTGCTCTTCAGACTTTCGTCCAGAACGAGGTAGTCGACGCCGACCGCCTGGACCACCTCGATGGCGCGCGGCAACTCGGCGGAGGACCGAACGAAGATTGCGATTTCATGGGGCGCCATGCCCGCGTCGATTTGCGCCAGCAACCATTCGGATACGGCCTCTGATTCCAATCTGGGACCATCGAAAACCTGAATCATCGGCGATGGCCCGTTGAACACCGAAACCGTACCCTTGCGCTCCTCGACATTCCCGTCCAGGTCACTGACCTCTGGGTCGAGCAAACGATCGGCCTGGCTGCGGATCTGATGTGAGGTACGGTAGTTGACCCGCAACACTCGAGAACGGCCGCGGATATCGACGCCAAGCGATTTCCAGGAGAAGGGGGCCTGGAAGATGCGCTGTCCCTGATCGCCGGCAAAGAACAGACTGTCGGGCCGGTCGCCGCCCAGGGCGGCCAGGAATCGCAACTGCGGCACACTCAGGTCCTGTGCCTCGTCAATCACGGCGAATTCATAAGGCGGTCCGCTTCGTTGGGCCAACTGCTCGGCAATCCTGTTGAAAACCTGGGCCATGGTAACCAGCCCCTCTTTGGCCAAGCGCTGCCGAAGCTCGACAAAGATCGGCCAGATGCATTCGCGGTGGCTTTCGGCCAGCCGCGTTTTCTGCCCGCGCCGCGCGAATGACCGATAAGCATCCCAATTGTCGATCTTCCAGGCATCGATGACGTTGTGCCATTCCGACAGCAGGAATCGACCCGAAAGTCGGTGTTCAGGAAACTGGCCGGAAACCTGTGCCAGCATCATTTCGACGACCGACTCATCGGCAATCCGGGCTGGTCCGAACTGCTGGGCGTACAGGCGCAGACCTAAGGTATCGAGCGAATGCACCTCGACACGCTCCAGCAATCGCGGCCGGTGTCCCGCCAGACGGCGGAGCTTGGTTCGAAGCATGTTCGCCAGGGCATCGGAGAATGTGGCCAGCAAAATCCGTGCCTCCGGGTACTTGCCGGCCAGAAAAACCGCTCGATGCAGGGCAACAACGGTCTTGCCGGTTCCGGCCGACCCTGCCACTCGAGCCGGGCCGCCGAAGGACTGCTCCACCAGATCGCGTTGAGCGGGATGAAGGAAAACCGACCACTTTTCCCACGGATACTCCAGCGCCTGCCGCAATTCCTCCGAGTCTTCCACCAGTCTGAAGCGACGCTGGGCGTCCGGATGCTCAAAAGGATCGGCATCCTTCGATGGTGCGGCCGGCACTTGCGGTGTTCCGCCAACTGCCAACTCCAGCAGGGCCTCGGCAGCCTCGGCCGGCAAATGATCGGCCAGCGCCAGCAAGCCGTCCTCGTCGACCTGCTGAACATCATCAATCCACTCAGGCGGGACGCCGTATCCCAGCAAGCAATCGCGATCCTGGGTTGCAAACAGCGGGCGTTGCTCCGGCTGGGGCTCGGGCGAGTCAATGTAGCGAGGAACCCTGATCTCCTCGACACGCTCGCGGACCTCTACAAGCTGGGCAGCCCCGGTCTTGGGGTGGCGTTCCAGCTTGCGCCGCTCGGCCCAGCGGTAGGCGTCGTCATGGTGGCCGACGTAACACAGCAGCAGGCTGCGGTCAGTCCGGTGAACGATCAGACGCAAATCACGGCTGGCGCGGACCGACCAGAAATTGGCATCCCGTGCCCGGTCCAGCTTGTGAAACTGCATGCCCGGATTGGCCGCGGCGGCTGTCAAGGTAGTTGTCGCCTCTTTCATGCTCAAGCAGCCTGATTCATCGGCTGGTTTTCCTTTTCCGGGTTCAGCCACACCGCGCCGGTCGGTGACCAGTTCCTGGTATCGCCACTCC
>JBJHCC010000055.1:0-24342 GCA_050485825.1 Gammaproteobacteria bacterium | reverse complement strand
CCAGGCTGCGTGCGTCGCTCTTGGGGGCTGCTTGCGTCATGCCCAAATTATATGCGGGCAATGATTCTATGTCTACACTACTGCGAGACAGTTAATAATCCTGGGTACTGGCGGCACCTGGACCTTTACCGAGTCGTTGAACGTCGGAAGGCGGACGGTCGCCTCAGCCACCGATCCATCCACCGGCCAACTGTTTATCGCCGCAGGCTGGGCCGGTTCCTATCTGAATTCCGCCGAAACCAGCGCTGGTCTGGACCTGCCACCGGGGGTGGTGTCGATCACTCCGCATAGCGGTCCAAGCGCTGGCGGCACTCCCGTCACCATTTCCGGCAACAACTTCGACCCCGGCGCCCAAGTGCAGATCGGGGGCAATGACTGCGACGATATCGTAGTCGTGGATGTCGACACCATCACCTGCGATACGCCCGCCGGCGCGTCGGGACCCGCCGACGTAACGGTCACCAACCCGGACACGCTGTCCGGCACCTTGGTCGACGGATTCCTCTACCTCAGTGACGTGGACGAAATCTTCGAAGATCGTTTCGAGGAGTAATCAACTTTTGGATTCCGGGAGCGCTTCTGGCGCTCCCGGAACCAGACTCCTTCCCCCAGCGACTACGGGAGCGCCAGTCCCAGCCAGTTCGCCGGGGAGCCTCTGAAGCAGCCACCGATTTTGCGATAATACGGTCAATTAACGACGGAACCGGGACAGGCATGATTTGACTCGTTCACTCCCCGCCTGACTCGGCGCACGCTGCGACCCACTTGCAATGTATGCCGAGACTCAGGCCGCTCCGCCGGGCTTGATGCCTTGGTGATGACTCTCGTTTCTCGCTCTGGACAAATCCTATGAGACCTGCGGGTTGAGCCAGAATCGAGCCTCCATACCGAATTACTTTTCCAGGCGCAAGTCGGTATCAGCCGTCATTGAGCGGCGGCGGGCCAACAATTCAGAAAATCGGTTGTGCGGCACGTCAACAGCACGGTCCAGCTCGCGGGCCGACAAGCCAAATGGTTCCATGAATTCCGCCAGCAGCATTTCTCCAGGGTGGGTGGTGATTCGAGTCCTCTCAATTGCTCAGTGATAGTCAACAATCTCGACGTCTTCCGGACCTTCGTGCAAAACCGGGCCAGGCATTGTTCGGACTTCCCGGCTTTCACCGAGAGCGGTCGAATAGTGATCGTCAGCTCTGGACTGAAGTCGTGCCTGTCAGGATCCAACTGACCGATGCTGGCGGTTCACTGCGGCCAGCGCGACTGGGGATCCGGCTCGAAGCGACTTCTGAACAGCATATCTGGCAGGACTTGGAACTCGAACGCGCCGATATCAGTGGCTGAACCGCTAGTGCGCGGAAATCCGTCACCACGCTGATCGTGGGCCAAGCTCAGTGGATTGCTGCCCTGTTCACGAGCGCAGGAATCCACTGGAATGGCCAAGGTCGGTGTCGGACCTCCGTTGTAGGTCAGGGGCCCCAGGTTCGGATCGCAGGCCAGGGTATCTGGCGGAAGGTCTGCATCTGAAGCGCCGACGATATTCTGGCTGCCAGTCACGGTCGATTCAAGATCATCGATCACGAGGTCGTCGCCTGGTCCGGTGTTGCCATGCAACAGGCTGCTGACCAGTTGCAATTGCGACCCGCTCTGGAGCCGCACTCCTCCAGCATGATCAGTGGCGTTGTTTGCATGGATACTGCTGTTGAATACCAGCGCGGATGCGTCTATTAGGTGCAAGCCTCCCCCGAACCTGGCGTTGCTCCCGTGTAGCGTGCTGTTGACGATCGACACCTGACTCTCTGCTACCCAGATACCGCCGCCTGTGATGGCCTGGTTGCCGGCGATGGTTGAGGAATTCACCTCGACCGATCCGCCCAGATGGTAAACCCCACCGCCCAGTGCAATGGAAGCCGCTATGGAAAGGGAATTGCCTGTGATCTGGCTGTCCGTAATCCGTAGTGTTCCCAGACTATAAACTCCCGCGCCGGCGGCGGGTTGGCCGACAATCTCGCAGTCACTGACCACCACCCGCTCAAGCTCAAGCCGCAGGGTTGAGCGGATGCAACCGCCGGAGGCTAAAGCGGCGACAACTTTTCCACCGGCCACGGTCATATCGGTCAGGGTCAGATCGGCGCTGGCTGAGAAGATTCGGTAGCTGGCCGAAGCGTCCAGTGGCCGCTCGATTCGGGTCAGCCCTGCGCCGGCCCCGGAGATGACCATCGGCCGGCTGACCAGCAGATGGTTGTCCGCCACGTCGGACAAGGCGATGGGCGACGGGACAGATGCCGGAATCACGACAAGACTGGCCGTCTCCTGAGTTTCGGAAAGCTCACAACTGCCCTGTTCGATCGCCTGATTGATACTGTCGATCGCCTGGCGAAGCGTGCAGGTTTTGAGGTCGCCATCGTCTCCGCCGTGGGTGACTGTCACCTCGAAGTTCGGTGGCGGAGGATCGGCCAGGCAGTACAGTCGGAATGAAGCGCCGCAGGAGAAGCTGCTGGATTCTGTCCACTGATCCCCCACTGCCACAACACGACCGGCTAGCCCCTGAGGCTCGGGACCCGTGCCGCTGGTCCAGTCTGGACAGTTGAGCACTGGCTGACCTGAAATCAGGGTGCCGGTCCAGGCACTGACATTGCCCAGGTAGACGCCCAGCTCGTTCTGGTTCAGGCTGGTACGCGGTGCCTGAGGGCCCGAGGTGACCAGCTCATTCAGGCTGGCAGCAAACAGAATGCCGTCCGGGCGCCACCAGGGGCCCTGATAGGAGAAACGCTGGTCCGTACTCTGTCCCGACTGACCCAGCCAGGCCCGAAAATACGCCGTCTGCGGAAGCTGAGCCGCAGTTGCCCGGGCCCGGCAGACATTGTCCGCCGCTGCCAGCCCCTCGGCACCGTCAGCATCCGGCCAGGACGCCAGATTGCCGAGACCTGATACAGAGGTCAGAAAGGCCAGCGCCCCTTCCGGAGGGGGCAGTTCCAATGCCGGACCAGTGCCGGTTTGCATGCAAATCAAGGCACCCGTGCCGTTACAGGTGGTCAATCCCGCGTTGTACCAGGCCTGGGTGGTATACCGGGAACTGCCGCGTCGACCTTGAACGCTCGAATGGCCAACAGTCCAGCTGTCACAGTGCAGGCCCGATGCACCCGTCCACACGTTGGCGGCAGCAACAGTGGAACCATCGGCCTGCAAAAGCAGTGGATGATAGATCGCCCCGCCCGCACCGAACATCTCCGTCAACTCGGCTGCAAACGGTGCCCCGTCGGCACGAACCCAGGGTCCGGCCATCGGCTCCAGATCGGCCACACCGCAGCTGTCGGACTGCTTGCCCGACAGCCCCTTGATGCGACACCAGGCGTCGTTGTCCTCATCGTCTACCCAGGCAATGAACTCGCTCCATCCTGAATAGCCGGCGGCAAGTGCCTCGTTGCGACAAACCGAGTCGGCCGCCTCCGTGCCCGCAGTACCGGGCGTGGCAGCAGGCCAGGCACTAAAGTTGCCGTTGCCGGTCGCCGTCGATACAAAGGACTGGCGCGGCGTCTCGCCGGCACCAGCCGAGATTGCGACGGACCAAACGAGTATTGGCATGACCCTCAAGAGAAAAGGCTTCATCAACGTGCTCCCTGCGGTTGCGTGCTGGCTACTTCCGTAGCGGAATCTGTACAGTCGACTCTTGAGTAAACGTCAAATCGGCACACATCCGAACACGGCAGGGAGTCAATGGCCCGACACTGAAAGGCCGGATAGCCAGTGTCAGGACCTACATTCAGGACAGGCTTCGAACACCTGTGTTCAGAGATTCCTTAAAAAAATGGCGTCATGTCAGCCGACGCATCGCCTTGCATTGGCACCCAGAGGGTGTATCCTGATGTCGCTGATTCGGACGCATGGTCGAACCCCCTATGCAATGTGAACATAGGGCTGGCCCGCACGAAACAATATTGCAAAGGGGTTCGTTTATCGGGAGCTTGCCATGTCTTCTATGTTGACAAACCGCCATCCTTGGCCTGCCATGCCGGCCTGTCTGCTGGCCATCGCCCTGACAGCGTCGACAAGCTGGGCGCAATCGGCCGAGCAAGCCGAGCTGTGGCTCAGCAGCCAGACCCCCGCCGCCGGAACACCGCTTGCCTGGCTCAGCCCGCCGGACCTGGAAGTAGAGGTCCCCCCGGAAGAAGCTGATCGGGGAGTCCTGATCAGCCATCGAATCGCCGGTTCGGTCCTGAGGCCACGGACTTCGAGCGCGAACTTTGCGCCCAGCGGCAGCGGAGGCTGCATCTACGCCGTCGACGATGGATTCAGCATCTTCAACACCCCGATCTGGTTACCCCAAGGCACGAGGGTCGATACGCTGCGCATGTACTACAACGATACCTCCGCCTCCAACTCCACCGCCTGGTTCTCGGTCTACGATCTTTACGGCGTTTTGGTTGATGAATGGAGCGTTCAATCGACGGGGAACTTCGGCAACGGCTTCAATGACTCCGCGCTGATCAATCACGTGGTCGATTATGCGCTCTACTCATATGCGATCAACTGGCGGCCGGTGGTCACTGGGACCAGCATGCAGCTGTGCGGGTTTCGAATCTTCCATGCCCCACCGTCACCGACCATCTTCTGGGATCGTTTCCAATAGAGCTGAGCCTGCGGCCGAGTCGCAATGCCCTCGGCCGCAGGCGACCCGACGGATCTGCCTGCGGAACCGCGCGTAAACCGGGATCGGGAAGACCGCGAAGCCGGGACAGGCTCCAGCTGAGCGCTCCATTCCTCCGCGGCCCGCCTGATCTCGGATATCAGCTGGAAGCTGCGCCACCCCGGCTTCCGGCGAGCTGAGTGCCGAACCGACCGAGCTAGCCTAATCGTTTGAAGCGCGCCGCGCTGGGCCACGGCACGCCCCCCGGACAACCCGCCCCGCAGCGGCCACCGGCGCTGGACTTTTCCTGCGGCAGGCTTCATTGATCCGAATCCTCGCGATTCCACTGCATTCTTCTGCAAATTCATGAGCACTTTCGACGCTCGACCGCGCTTTCCTTGATTGGAGCCTGCCCCTTCGGCCCGAATCCGACTGTCGGACCGGGAGGGGCTGAATGGATTTCAAGCTGAGGAGAAGTGATCAATGTTCCAGCGCATTTTGCTTGCAACCGCCCTGCTGTGGGCCTCCCAGGCCAGCGCCCAGTGCATTACCGTGCTGGTCACCGGCGTGAACAGTCCGCCGCAAACCGCCGCGAATCTCAGGTCGGCGCAAGCCATTGTGAATGAACACGGCTGCACCAGCGGCGGCCTCAATCAGGTCCTGGTGCAGACTGACGGAGCCACGGTGATCGGCGGCATTGACACCAACGTCATCATCAATCGCCCGACCCACATTCGCGGCCTGCACGGCGGCGAGCGGCACCGGGTTCTGTCGACGAACCAGAACTCGCCCACCCCGATTGAGGTCAACGCGCGCGCCATCATCGAGAACCTCAACATCACCTATTCGCCCGCCTACTATCAGCCGCGGGGCGGCATCCGCGTCAATGCCGGCGGCTCGACCTCAGAGTTGCGCGGCATCCGAACGGCCAGTTTCATTATCTCTCCCGCCATCAGCATCAACGGTGCCGATGGCGTTTTGGTTGCGCCGTCGGATCAGTTTCCGGTCGAGATCTTCGGCGGCGCGAGTCCTGGCGATTTGATCACTGGAATTCGCATCCAGAACGCGTTCAACACCACCATCCGCGGAGCGCACATCGGCACGACCGCAGCCGGTCAGTCAGGCGTATCGCAAAGTAATTCTGGTTGGGGCATCGAGATCGCGAACAGCACCCTGGTCACCATCGGCGGCAGTCGCACGAACGCTTCTCAACGCAATATCATTGCCAACAATCGGGTCGGCGCCATCAGCATCAACAACAGCAGCCTGGTCAATATCTGGGGCAACTCCATCGGCGTTCTGGCCGACGGCGTCACCCTGTCGGCCAACGGCACCAATAGCGCGACCAATATCACCCAGCGCGGTGGCATTTTCATCAACAACTCTAGCGCGATCCTGATCGGCGATATCAATCCCGGCCGATCCAATGTTCTGGTTGCCGACCGGGAAGGCATTACCGTGGCGAACAGCAATGCCGTGTTTGTACGCGACAACTTCATTGGCGTGCGTCTGGACGGTCAGGTCGCATCCCTCGGTGGCAATGTCGGTGCGGCCATCGTGGTGCGATCAGACTCCGGACATTCCGATGTCATTCAGATCGGAGGTTCGGCCGGGCAAGGCAATATGCTGGGCTCCACCTCCGCCCGCGCCATCCGGGTGGAAGACGGCGCCGGCCAAGTGACCATTCGTCGCAACGAAATCTGGCAGTCCAACCTGCCGTTGATTGAGCGCAACCCGCCGCCCCAGGCACCCGTCATCACCTTTGTCGATTCGGCCACCGGGGTAATCAACGGCAGCATCACGCCGGTGTCCAGTGCCGGCGAGGTGGACGTGTTCATGGATCCTGGCAATATGGCCCGGCAGTACCTGGGCACCGTCGCGGTACCCGCCAATGCCTCCAGCTTCAGCCTGTCAGTAACGCCGGGCATTCCGTTGATCGGCCACAACCTCAGGGCCACCTTTACCCGCTCCAGTGGCACCGGCGCCGGTACTTCAGCCATGAGTGAGGCCTTCCCCATCAATGAGGTGATGCGCAACCTGGTGGTGCTGCGCAGCGGCCAGGGCACGATCACCAGCGTCCCCGCCGGCATCAACTGCGGCGCGAGCTGTTCGACGACCTTCGCCAGCGGCACGCCGGTGACCTTGAGCGCGGTGGCCGCGCCCGGCTGGAATTTTGTCGGCTGGGGTGGCGCCGGGGGCGCTTGCACAGGAACGTCGGCCACTTGCGTGATCAATATGACGGCCGACCGCGTCGCCAGTGCCAGCTTTGCCCAGATCATTCCGGACACGCGCACGCTGGTCGTCACCGTCGGCGGCAGCGGCGCCGGTACGGTCACCAGCTCGCCGCCCGGCATCCATTGCTCGGCCGGCAGTTGCGAGGCCGAGTTCGACATCAACACCTCGGTCACCCTGACGGCCAACCCAGGTGCCAACAGCGAGCTGGGAAACTGGAGCGGCGCCTGCGGCGGCAGCGGTGGCTGCACCGTGACCATGAGCCAGGACCGCGCAGTCGGCGCCCTGTTCACCGACACCACCGTCCAGCACACCCTGGAAGTGCTCAAGGTCGGCAGCGGCTTCGTGTTTTCGCCCGGCGCAGGCGGGATCAACTGCGGGGCGACCTGCAGCGGCGTCTACAACGATGGGACAGTGATCAACCTGAGTCACACCGGCGGCTCGGCCGGCTGGGTCTTCAGCCATTGGGAAGGCGGCCCCTGCCAGGGATTGACCGGTACCAGCTGCCCGGTCACCATGAACCAGGACCACCTGATCACGGCCGTGTTTGTACCGAATACACAGCGCAGCCTGAGCGTGGTGCGTATGGGTGACGGACGCGTCTATTCCGATCCGGAGGGCATCGATTGCGGGGGCAGCTGCAGCAGCCTGTTTGAGCAGAACACCGAGATCGCGCTGCACGCCGTCGCCCAGCCCGGCTGGCGCTTCGTACAGTGGAGCGGCGGCGCCTGCGCCGGCCAGACCGAACCGCTGTGCGAACTGCAACTGGCGGCCGACACCGAGGTGACCGCCACCTTCGAAGTCTTGCCGCCCCAGTACTCGCTGGCGGCCTCCGTGGAAGGTGGCGGACGCTTGATCAGCGATCCGGGCGGCATCAACTGTCCCGCCGGCTCTTGCACGGCATTGTTCGATCCTGCCACGCAAGTGCAGATCAACGTGGTCACCGCGGCCAGCTCCACCTTCCTGGGCTGGACCGAAGGCCCCTGTGAGGGCACCACCGTCCCCGTCTGCAGCTTCAGCATGGACGAAGACATCACGATTGCAGCCGAATGGACCCCGATCCTGCGCAACCTGAGCATCAGCCTGGCCGGCGACGGCAGCGGCACGATCAGCAGCCTGCCCGAAGGCGTGGACTGCAACCTCGACTGCCAGCATCAGTTCCCGAGCGGGCTGGTCGTCGAACTGATCGCCACGCCCGCCCCCGGCTCGGTGTTCAGCGGTTGGGATGGGGACTGCGAAGGCGAGCAATGCACGTTGACCATGAGCGCACACCGAGCCGTCACCGCCCTGTTCACCCAAATCCCGCCCGAGGACGACATCATCCACCGCGACCGATTCCAACAATGAGCTGAAGCCCGGGCGAACCGGCTTTGCCGGCCGTGACGCATGGCCACGGGCTTGCCAGGGGCAGTCATCGGCCCGGGGTCCCGGGATCCCGGGATCCCCGACGGGTGAGATCACGGCAAGATTTGAGTAAATGCGACGGGATTCAAGCTTGCTCGATTTCTATCAGATTGCCGTCAGGATCCTGGGTGAAGCTACGCCATCCGCCCCAGGGCGGTTGTTGCGGCCGCGCCAGGAACTCAAGGCCCAGGCCGCTCAAGTCGGCGCAGCCGTGCGAGTCGCTCGGTGACCCGAAAACCGAAGTGCCGGACATAGAACTGTTCCGAGCGCACGAGATCTGCGACCGTGAGCATGGTGCTGAACGAAACGAGCTGTTGGTCGAGTGGATTGGTCTGGCTCATGGCGTGTCGGCCAATACCCGCAGTGCTTGGTCGACTTTCCTCGTCCAGCTCCCGTCTGAGACGTCCTCGAAGCCTTTGTCACCGGTGTAAGCGCTGCCAAACACGAGGTCGGGATTCAGTGTGCGAAGTAGACTCAGGCTATCGGCCAGCGCTTTCTTGTCATCTTCCTTGCTGAAGCCCGGGATGAATCCAGCGCGCCAGCGATTGTCGCTGCCTAGAAACAGCGTGTCTCCGGTGAACAGATAGTTTTTGCCTGTCGCAGAGGCAACCAAGAAGCAGGTGCTGCCCGGACTGTGCCCCGGCGTCGGAATAACCTCGATGTTGCCCAGCTGCGTTTCCCGCTGATCATAGACCTGGTCCGGTGCTCGAACGGCGCTCCAGGAAGCCTGCTCCGCACGATGCCCCACCAGCTTCGAACCGAAGCGATCAGCGATGGTATTGAGGGTATCGCCCAGTTCGTCACCGTGGCTGAGGTACTGCCAGGAGACGCCGCCCAGTCGGGCCATCTCGTCGAGTTCCCCGACATGTCCGGTATTGTAGAACAGCACGTTGCCGTCGCTACGGGTGAGCAGGTAGGCGTGGGTTTTCAGGCCTTCGAACGGGCTGTAGCTGCTGGTTTCCCAAAGATCCGGGCGAACTTGTTTCACGGCGACACCTGATTGGATGTTGGTTGTGGAAAGCCATCCTAATAGTTAAAGTACACTTTAAGTCAAGCACGGAGTGAACTCGATTGATGGCACAAGCCGATCAACAACCGCGCCGGGTCACGACGCTGGCAATCGGGCAGGTCGCGGCGCGCAGCGGCGTCGCCGCTTCGGCGCTTCGCTTCTATGAGGCTGAAGGATTGATCAGCAGCGAGCGCAGTCCTTCAGGCCAGCGCCGCTTCAGACGCGATGTACTGCGCCGGGTAGCAGTGATCAAGTCGGCCCAGCACCTCGGCATTACGCTGAAGGAGATCAAGGCCGCGTTCACCGCGCTCCCGGACCATCGCAGCCCCAATCGGCGCGATTGGCAGCGCTTGTCCCGCAGCTGGCAAGGTCAGCTCACCGTTCGCATTCAACAGCTCATTCGACTACGCGACCAGCTCGACGACTGCATTGGCTGCGGTTGCCTGTCGCTGCGAAGCTGTCCGCTGAGAAACCCGCGGGACATCGCCGCCGAGGCTGGTCCTGGACCACAGTTTTTTGAGGACATGGAAACGGTTTGACACGCTGCGGGGCTCCCGGCGTTGCCTCCTGGGCGGAGCTCTTGCAGCCCATTCACCTCTGGTTGGCCAGTTGCTTCGGCAATGGCGAGCGCTGGTCGCCATCAGCATCCATCTGCATCAGCGGGACCGAGGTCGCGCCCGGTGAAACACCTTGCGCCCGACTCCCCGTGAGAAATCCCGGTGCCCCATTCGCAGGCGCATGGCTCGAAGCCTGCCCCCGGCATTGACGTTTCCCGCTGCATCAAGCAGACAGCGGCTTCAGTCCGCCGACTCGAGGCCGGTCTCGTTATGGATGGTTCGAGTGACGTTTTCAGCCGCCTCGCAGGGCGCTCGGTGGTAGCTGTCAGCCAGGATGGCCAGGTTCCGGTCCGTGGCGAGGTGTCGAACTCCGGCCTGGAAAGCTTGGTGTCTTGATGGGCGCCCTCGGCTTCTGGCTCAACTTGCCTGACTGTCTGCGGACACTTGACAAGCGAACGATAATTGTTATCATTACCGATAGGCGCCTGCCCAGCCCCGGCCGACTCTCCTGTCAGATCCACCTCCCCAGGCCGGGGCTTTTTCCCCTCACCATGAAGCCCTAGACCCGCGAAGGCAAGGCGCTGGCTGAACTCACGAAGCCGGCCGCGAACCCGAGTTTGTCAGGGTCGTCTCGTCGTAGTCGCTCTCTCGAAGGCGCCAGATCAGGTATGTCATGAATTGCTGCCGGACTGCGTAACAAGGACTCAAGCCAAGTCCATTGTCCAGACGGAGCCAGTTTTCATGCACCAGATCAAATCCAGCCTGCTGTTCGCGGCCGCGATATCGCTTTGTTTTATTTCCGCCGAGTTGTCCGCCCAGCTCAACCCCGAATCGGCCGGGTCCCGGCCGGCAGAACTGCTTGCCGAGACAGATCTCTTCCTCCACGCGGGCAGAGATTTCAGCCCGCAGGAGGACATTCCGGCCAGCCCAACGGCCAATGAGCCGGCCCCGACCGCCGGGCGGGCGACTTTCTCTGTCGGGAGCGATGCGAACTGCGACTTCAGCACGGTTGCCGCAGCGCTGGCTTCGCCGCTGGTCGGCGACGGCGACGTCCTCAATCTGCGCAGCGATCTGGTCACCCTGGGCACGGTCGATATTCGCAATCGGCCTGGCAGCCTGACGCTGCGCGGTGGCTTCACGAACTGCTCGGCTCCGACACCGAACGGTCAGACAGTGTTCAATGGCAATGGACAGCGCGTGTTCTACCTTCAGACGGACTCCACCTACAGCAACACCCGGATGGAGATCCATCTGGAGAACCTGGTCATCACCAATGGCCATGCCACCGGTTCATTCGGAGGTGGCGGGCTGATGGTCAACGGCCGCCAAGGCGCCATCTCGGTTCAGCTGCGCAACACCAATGTCAGCAATAACAGCACCACGCGCAGTGGCGGCGGAATCAGCGTTCGGATCAACAATCAAGTCCTCGCTGCATCCGCGCCACCGATGCTGGTGATGGACAACAGCTCTCTGCTGGCGAACAATTCCGCGGGTGAGAATGGGGGTGGCTTGAGCTGCTTCAGTCCTCCCGACCGTCCGCAGGGAACCGTTGTTCGTCTGGGTACCGTCGCCGTGGTCAGTAACGAGGCGGCCAATGGCGGTGGGGTGTCCGTTGACGGCTGCGACAGGGTGGTCCTCTATCCTGGCGTTTCCTTGCTCGGGATCTTTGCCAACACGGCCAACGGCGAAGGCGCCGAGGGCAATGGCGGTGGCATTCACGTCGTGGGTTCCAGCTCCCGGGTGCGGGTCTTGTCGGACCCGCTCATCGATGGTCTCGGAGATCCCAACAACGGGGGCTTGATCGGCAACAACAACGCTCGCCGCGGCGGTGGGATCTATGTCGGTGGTGGCCACCTGGACACACGCGATATCCATGTTCACAACAATAGCGCCAGCCTGCTAGGCGGCGGGGTATACGCCGCCGGCAGTGAAGCGCTGGCAGTCATAGAGCGCGAGCTATCCCGATGCGTGCCCGGTGTGTCCGGTCCGTTTGGGCTTGAACGCTGCTCGGTCGTGTCGAGCAACGAAGCTGTCAACGCCGGCGGCGCGTTCTATGCTCAGGATGGCGGCGAAATCCGCGTTCAGGGCACACGGATTATCAATAACAGCTCGAGTGTCGCCGCCATCGCGGCAACGACGGGAAACAGCGACAGCACGCTGATTCGAATCGAGAATTCGATGGGCTGGGGAAACGAGAGTGTCAACGCGATATCTTCCAATCGGGGAGTGATCGAACTGCGCTGGAGCACACTGGCCGACAACCTGATCTCCGATGCGTTCTTCCGGGTAGCGGCCAGCACCGGAAATACTGCCAGAATCAGGGTGTTTGGCTCGATAGTCCGCGACACCGGGCAGACCGCTGAAATTGCCGGCACGGGAACCAATACCATCTGGTTCGACTGCGTGATCGGCTGGCAGCCGGCCGCCAATCTTGTTGGCAATACATTCGCCTACATGAACGTCGACCCGCAGTTTGTGAACCCGGCCGGTCGCGACTATCGAACCGGCCCTACCTCTCCGGCAATCGACTATTGCGACAATCTACAGTCGCCGCCGACCAGCGACTTCAACCGGATTGCCCGCGGCACGCAGCACGTCGGTGACCCCTTCCAAAGCAACAACCCCGCCCTGGGCTTCTACGATATCGGTGCCTTCGAGACACGCTGGCGGCCGGACATGCTGTTCAGGAGCCGCTTCGAACCTTGAGCCGAGTGGGCTGCCCACCCCCGGGGTGACTCCGGGGGTGGGCTGGAGGGGCCAGCGGGGTCGCGCATCGGTTTGCGCGGGCGCGCCAGGACGATTCCACAGCCTCAGGCGATGGCCGCTTTGTCGAGTGGTTTGCGTACTCAGCCTATAGCGCGGATCAGTGCCGTTGCCCCGTTCAATCCGGAGACTCTCAGCGATGAAAACCAAGCAGGCCTTTCCAACCGTATTTCTCGCCTTCGCATTGGCTGCCTGTGGTGGGGACAGTCAAGCGCCATCAAGCTCGGCTGCAGGAGATACATCGGGCAACGATGACTCCGGCGTGCTCGGCTTTGTCGAATTTGATGGCGAGCGCCACGATCTGGCATGGACCAGCTGTGCCAACAGGCCGGAGAGCAATTTTCAACGCTGGCTCGCGGATGATGGCGACGACGTCAGCTTCCAGTTTCAGCGCTATGACCTTCGCGCAGATGAAGAAGAACACCGCTACACGATGAACTTTTCGAGGCGGGGGGTTGGCCGTTGGGAGAATGTGTTCTTCCATCGACCCACCATCAGCATTACCGAGGAAGCCGTTGAAGGCCACGGCTTCGTCTATCCCACCGGCGTGGCATTCCGGGATAGAGAAGATTCCCTTGTTCCGATTCGCTTTGAGTTCCGCTGTATTCCTCGAAGTTGAACGGGTAAGCAGGCGTACAAGCCCGACGGCCGATAAGTTTCACCGGCACCCGCGATGATCCGGTAGCAACCTGAGGGTGGCCAAGCGGGAGATGGCCAAACAGGACAGGCATCATTTGCCGTCCCGACAGCGCCGAGAGACTGACCGAGCGCGATTGGGACCGAGATTCTGCCCGGCATGATTGGCCGCCGTGATTGGCGGCCTCGCTGGACCGTAGGCTTTCCTCAGGCATCACCCATTGAAGTCACCGACACTGTTCTCAAAGCGATCCTGGAACAGCTCGGGCGCGTTGATCTGCAACAACAGCGGGGCCTGATTGTCGTCGAGGTCAGGGTCGCCCTCGGCGGCGCTGACCGTGACTTGTCCCGTGACCAGGCCCGTGGGAGCGTCTAGGTCAACGTTCAGGTCGAGAACGATCTGCCATTCGCTGTCGGCGGGCAGCGCGCTCAGCCGGCTGCAGGCCAGCGCCTCGCCAAGCTGGCCACAGACAGCGTTCGCAGCACTCAGCGAGATCAGGGAAGTGTGCGCAGGCAAGCTGAACTGCACCAATGCCTGCGTGGCCGGCTCCGGACCTTGATTGACAACCGTGACCCCGAAACTTGCACTGCCACCTGGCGGGCTGCCGGCGGGGCTCTGGACCGCCACAGCCAGGTCAGCGCTGAGTGGAGGCGGCTCAAAACGAACCTTCAAGTTCACGGTATTCGGGCCGGAGCCGGCATCATGAATGACTTGGACAACGTCGCTGAAGGAGCCGTCCAAACCACTCGATTGAACGCTGATGCCAACGGTGCAGGTTGCATCAGGGGCCAACACCGCAGGCAGCGGCGCACAATCGATCGCTTCAATCTCGAAGGGTGGGTTCGGGCCCTGAAGCGCGCTGATGACGACATCGGCTGAGCCTTCATTGCGTACCAAGAACGGCAATGAAGCCGTTTGATCATTGCCGAGCGTTCCAAAATCAAGACTCTGAGGCGTGATCGAAAGCTGGCTGGTGACGCCGGCACCCAACAAATCAACCCGGTCCGGAGAGGTATAGGCATTTGAGAGAATCTCGATCCGGGCTGATTTTGGGCCATCGTTGACAGGCGTCAGCTTCAGGCCGACACGGCACAACTGCCCTGGCGCCAGCGCCTGCTGACTGCAGTCGTTGAACTCGATCTCGAACTCATCGGCGTGCTCGCCGCCAAGGCTCAGTTCACCAAAAGTTCGGGTGATGGCGCTGGTGTTCAGAATCAACAGCATGTCGGAAGCGCTGGATCCGGCACTGATCTGACCGAAATCAAGCGCTGACGGAACGATGGTCAACGGTGGCGGGACACCCACACCTTGCAGTGTGATGGCCAGCAGCTCGTTGCCGGAACCCGACGAAATCGAGATCTTCGCATTGCGCGTGCCCTGAAGGCTCGGTGCGAACCTGACCTCGAAGGTACATGCTGTCTCCGGCGTGATCAACTGGCCTGAGCAACTGTCGCTCTCGAGCTGAAAGTCCGACGGATGATCACCATCAATCGCGAGCCCGCCGAGATTCAATATGTCTGTGCCTGCATTGGTCAGCGTCACCGTCATCGCCGGGCTCGAATAGCCAATGGGAATCCGACAAAATGAAAGCTTTTCGGCAGTACTGGCAAGGGCTTCGGCTTCGCCCATGACCAGCGCAGGGTGAGCGAGCGAGCTGATGTTGAGGTCGATATCTTGGCGCTGCCCCGACTGTCGACGTGCCTCATATAGTTGCCAGCGTTGTGTGTTCTGGCCCAGGTTCTCGGGCTGCGACCAGCGCAGATGCACTTCGGTCTGATCTCTCAGTTCTGTTGGAATCGAGACGGTATACGGAAATCCGTTCTGATAAAGGAAATGATCAGGCAAACCGCTGCTATTGGGCGGGCTGGTGTAATTCAGCGGCTGGAAGCTGGCACAGCCATCAATCGAATACTCCAGGCGTGGAATGAACTGAGGCGCGCCTTGGTCAAAGCCGTCAAGCAGCCATAGATTGAATCGCAACTCTGGGTCGATGAGATCACTCAGATTGGTCGGATGCGTAATCAGTTCGCGGTCGGTAGCGCCATAGAGATTAAAGCCATTGTTCGTCGCCGGACCGGCATTGAATACGATAGTCACCCCCTCCAACACAACCATATCATGCAGGGTGAAGTCACGTCGGCCACTGCGATTGAAATTGCCGCGATAGGCCGCAAGACGAATGGACTCAGCAGCTCGCGCCTCGATAGGAATCGAAAACTGGAGGGGAAAGTCGATGACGGCGCCATCTGCGATGACCTCACCCACCGGGCCGAAAAGTTCACCCGAAGGTAGCTCCAGCAATACGCCGATGCGAGTGCCGACTGGGAAGGACCCGTCGTAGCTGTAAACCACCGAGTAGGTCTGGCCGACGACGAACGGAGGGTCCGGAAAATTGATGTTGAAAACCTGCGCCACGGCAGCGCTGGCAGCCAACCAGCTGGCTGCGAACAGCAGCAAGAAAATCCGCAGCCTACTTATCCGCTTCTCCATCCTCTGCAATCTCCCTGCAACCTGAAAACCGATGACCGACCTGGCTGGGCCAGGCCGACAAGGAGCCGCTCCTTTTTGCCCATTCAAGCCAAAGAAGCACCTCACCAGCATCGTGTCTCATAGCCTCTGGCAAGATCCTGCAAGGTCGCCGCTGAGCGCCGTCCTCGGGTGGGGGATTTCGCTGAAGTCCCCGCAATGCGTCGAACTGAAGCGGAATTCACCGCCCAAGGGCGGCGACCCAGCATGATCGAAGGCCGACTGCTGAAACACGATGCTAATGAAGACCGAGTATACGCGCCTCAGCCTGGCCAGAAGCCTGCAACTCCGGTTACCTTCGTTCTGGACTAACGGCACAAACCGAAGGCCGTTGCCCTGAACTACGCTCAGGGCATCTCAATTCAGCGGAAGTACTCGACCTGCAAGGTGCTGGGATTACTGATGGTAATGCCCGTGACCGCCGGATTGTTGGCCTGTGCCGGGTAGACTGGCTCGGTGCCGCTGAAGCTGGTGCAGTTCCCGTTAACGTTCCGGAACGACTGCGTGGGAAAGCTCGGAAACAGCACTGAGTCCAGGGGAACGAAAAACGTGCTACCCCCGTTCCGGAACAGCTCTCCAGGCCCAACGCCAACGCCGTTTTCAGCCTGGTCCTGCGTGGGAATGGCCAAGGTACCGGTGCAGCCTGGGCCGCTGTAGACCACAAGCCTCGGCAACAGCGCAGAGCCATTGACCTGAACCCGATAGCCGGTGCTGGTCAAAAAGCCCGCCCTGATGCCATCTGAGCCCAACAGGACCAGGTTCAGCGACGGATCACTGATAGCTGTGCCGTTGAGCCTGACCGAAAATGCCGCAGCAGCAGGCGGGGGCTGGCAAGTCCATTCGGCTCCGTTGTACCGAAGGATATCGCCGCTATTGCAGCCACTACGCTGGAGGGTCAGCAGGTTGCCATTCTCTTCGAGACCGGTCCCGATGTCGTAGGAACCCGGCGGCCCTGCCGGGCCCTGCGCTCCGGCTGGCCCCTGCGCTCCGGCTGGCCCCTGTGGACCCTCGGGGCCATCAGGTCCGCTCTGGCCTTGTGGCCCCTGTGGTCCCTCTGGACCCTCTGGACCCGCCGGGCCCTCAGGTCCTTCCGGCCCTTGAGGTCCGACGCCGCCTTGTGGCCCCTCTGCACCTGCTGGGCCCGCAGGCCCCTGCGGGCCGACCGGACCCTCCGGACCCTGCGGGCCAGGCTCGCCTTGCTGACCCTGTGGACCCGCCGGCCCTTCCGGGCCGAGCTCGCCTTGTGGGCCCTGCGGACCCCCTGGTCCTTGCGGGCCAAGCTGACCTTCCGGACCCTGCGGGCCAATCTCTCCTTGCGGGCCCTGTGGACCCTCTGGACCCTGCGGCCCGACCTGACCGTCCGGCCCCTGCGGGCCAATCTCTCCTTGCGGGCCCTGCGGACCCCCTGGACCTTGCGGGCCGAGCTGACCTTCCGGCCCCTGCGGCCCAGGCTCGCCTTGAGGACCCTGCGGACCCTCTGGACCTTGCGGCCCGATCTGACCCTCTGGCCCCTGCGGGCCAGGCTCGCCTTGCGGACCCTGCGGACCTTGCGGGCCCTCTGGACCCTGCGGCCCGACCTGACCTTCCGGCCCCTGCGGGCCAACCTCGCCTTGCGGACCCTGCGGGCCCTCTGGACCTTGCGGACCCTCCTCGCCCCCCGGCCCCTGCGGACCGGGCTCACCTTGGGGACCCTGCGGCCCTTGCGCCCCTTCAGGGCCGACCGGACCCGTTTCACCGGCGGGGCCCTGAAACGCCTCAGCCGGGCACTGCAGCAGTTGCCCTGTGGCGGTATCCAGACAAATAACGGCCTGGGGATCAGTCGCTGCCTAAGGCAGGATCATCAGCAGCTGCCCGTCGCTGCTGGCCTGAAAGCGCAGGATGCCGTTTGCATCCTGGACAACGAAGCTGCCGCCTGCCTCCGGGGTAACCACGATATCAGACGCATGGGCAAAACCCCACCCATAAGCAGACATCGCCAGAAGTACTGCCGAAGCCGACAATCTCAGGCCATTTTCATTCATTGATTCTGATCCCCTTGAGTCAAGAGCGGCGGCGCGGCAAGGACGCATGACGCGTCGCCGCAATTATCAATAGCGCTACAATCATGAACAGCATCCCGAGCCACGAAAGGCCAGGGACCGGAATCGCCGCATCCAGGGCTGCCAGGAACCACCCCCAGTTACCTCCTGAATCCACCGAACCGTACAGGGACGGATCGCCAGGCGCCAGAATCTGGCCCGTTTCCGGTACATGACTGTCACGGACGTCGACAAACTGAATGCTTTGTGTACCCCCGGGGGCCAGCTCGATGAAGCCCGGCAGCCCGGCTGAGGTGCTGGCAATCGAGAGTCGGTTACTGGTATCGATACCGCGAAGCACCAGGGCATTGGAAATGGTCTGGCGCGCGCCAGATTGAAAACTGAGCTGGCCACCAACTCCATCCGCCTGAAGGTTCCAGAAAGCCGACTCACCAAGAATTCGATTCTGGCTCGTACATTCATCGCTTACGCGGACGGTAGACCCTTCGCCAGCGAACTGGCCGCTATTGATCCAGTCACCGCTCATCTCGATGGAGCCCGAGCTGACCGCCAGCAGACCGGCATTATCGACACGTCCCGCCGCCCTAATCGTGGCAGCGGCCAGGTTCACTGTCGCGCCTTCGCCGATCACCAGGACGCCGCAGCCCAGGTCCAGGGCGCCGCCGGCCCAGTCAATCGACCCTGCATTAATCTGGATGCCTGCCTGCGTGTTCGAGGCGGCCATGAATGAGAAGGCAACCACCAACAGCGTGGTCAAACGCTTTCTGCGAGGCTTGAACATGGTTTTTTCGGCTTGCCTGAGCGGAAGAATGAGAGAAGTCCTGATGACCACACCAACAACCGCGGATCCCCCCCTCGGCAACGCAAATGGTGCCTGAATTGGATCGGATCCACAAGCTCTCCCCTCAACAATTATGCTCGGGCGCCAACCGCAGACTAAAGGCTGGCCGTCTATCCGGCTCCTAAAGCCAAGCTGTCGAATCAGTCACGCGCTGACGGTCGCTGGACCAATGACAGCGCAAAAGAGCGCCCCATCCGTGACGGATTCGCCTCAGACCAGCAGGCGTCAAGCTCGGGTCAGCAGGCTTCCGGTGGTCGACAGCAACCAGTAGTAGAGATAGAAGCGCGGGATACGAAACAGCACCGAGGCTGCGAAAACCCGGCTCCAGCGGATGCCCAGGACTCCGGCGGTCCAGCAGGTGACTGAATAAGGCAGCGGCGTCACCGCGCCCAGCGCGACGCCCCAGAAACCGTACTTGCGGATGAACTCACGGTGGTCTTCCTTGAACTCTCCGAACAGGCGCCTGGACCAGCGGAAATGGCCCAGCCAGCGCCCGATACCGTAGCCGGTCATACCGGCGACCACCGACACCAGACCGAGCAGGCCGACGTAAACCGGCCACTCCTCCGACAATCGGCTGTTGGCGATAACCGCCAGCAGGATGTCAGGCGGGAACGGGGTAACCAGCGTGTCGGTCACCATCAGGATGGTCGCCATGCCGACAAAGCCCAATCGCTCGACGACCCAGGTCGTGGCCGCGGTGAGCGATTCCTCAAACACGAAGCCGAGCACCGCCATCCCGAGGACGAAGGCGAACATGGCAATCAGTGCCTTGATCAGGTGCTGCTGAATCATTGACGGTGCTGAGTCATGGGCGCCTCCTGCTGACGCTGCTGGCCGAATCGAGACCGCCGGTAAACCGAAAGATTCCCCCGTGGCGGGTCCTCGATCATAAACGCCAGGCCTTCAGACAGGGCGGGTGGATTGATGTGCGGAAAATGATTATATTGATCTTCCACGACACAGCCTGACGACATCATGCTTCCCAACTTTCGAATCCTGCGGCCATCGCTTCTGCTGTCATTGCTATTGCTGGTTGCCTGCGGTGGCTCCGGATCGGGCTCGAACCCCGGCAACCCGCAGCCGCCGGCGCCTCAACCGACGCCGTTCGAGACTCGCGTGGCCCTGCTCAATGACCAGCTTTCGCCGCTTTCCAGTACGGCGCCGGATTCGCCCATCGATGATCTGGACCCACTGGCTCGGGTGGCCATGGCCCAGATTGTGGGCATGGGCGAGGCTACCCATGGAACCCGTGAATTCTTTGAACTCAAGCACAAGATCTTCCGCTGGCTGGTAGAAACCCGCAACTTCAGGGTGTTCGCGATGGAGTCAGACATCGCCGAGGCTGTGTACATCGATCACTATGTTCAGACTGGCGAAGGCGATCTCGAGCAGATCATGATCGATCGCATGCATTACTGGCCCTGGTACACCGAGGAAGTACGCAATCTGATTCAATGGATGGCCGACTACAACGCCGCCAATCCTGACGAAGAACCGCTTCGCTACATCGGCGTCGACTGCCAGACCGTTGGCCTGCAGCCTGACCTGATCATCGCCCATGTGGAAGAAGGGTCACCGGACCTCCTGGACATGACCGAAGCGGCGGTCACGCCATTGCGAGTGTCCATGGCTGGGGCCTGGACCTTGTATGCTGAGATGTCCGACGACGAGTACAACAGCATCAGGGATGATCTGCTGGCGCTGCGGGCCAGCTTCGAAGATCATCAGGCAGCGCTGATTGCCGGCTCGTCACAGCGCGACTTCCGGATGCTGATGTACCTCACCAAAAGCCTGATTGATTCTCATCAGGCCATGTTTGGTGTCTACAACGCGGCTGAACCTGTGGACAACTGGCAGTTCCGGGAGCGCTGCATGGCCGATAACGTGCAGCTGATTGAATGGCTGGAGGATGAGCCAGATGTCCGGATCGCGCTATGGGCTCACAATGCCCATGTCGCCGCAGTCACCGCAGGGGCCTGGAAGAGCATGGGCGGCAATCTGCGCCTCGACCTCGGCAATGCCTACAGTGCCATCGGTTTCTCCTTTGCCCATGGCGAATTCATGGCCCAGCTGCCTGGGGTCGGCGTCATCGAACATTCGATCGCAGCGCCGCCGCTGGCCGGGTCGCTGAACGAACTGTTTCACGCTGCCGATGTCGACCAGTTCATCCTTGATGTCGGCGCCATTCCGGGATCAGCATTGCTGAACTGGCTCAGAAACGAGCAGCCTGAAATGTGGGTCGGGTCAGTGTTCAACCCGGAAAACCCCATTCAGACCTACTACCAGATGCTGATACCCACTGATCTCTGGGACCTGATCATCCACGTTGACCGATCCAGCCCATCGGAGTTGTTGCCCATTCCCGACTAACCATGGCTGAACGAGCTGACCGAAACGGGCAACTGTCGGAAGCCTTATGTCGGGCCCTGTCGAATTGCTGAGTGCTGGCGCGACCAAGGGGTAAGCCCAGCTTTGGAGTTCACCATGCAGTACGTGTGTCTTGTCTACGCCGCCGAGCAGGATTTGCAGGAACACCCGGATAGCCCGCCCGACGCCGAGTGCATGGCTTTTTCCGATGCCGAGAAGGCGCGTGGGCGGGTGGTCGGCGGCAATGCCCTGCAGCCGGTAGCCACCGCGACCACCGTCCGGGTTCGCAAGGGCGAAACGCTGATCACCGACGGGCCCTTTACTGAAACCCGGGAGCAGCTGGCCGGCTTCTACCTGATCGAAGCACGTGACCTGAACGAGGCGCTGAGCCTGGCGGCCCGCATTCCGCCGGCCCGGATCGGGTGCATCGAGGTGCGACCGGTGCGTGAGCTCGACCCCTGACAGCCAACTGCGAAGCGCCCGATGCGATGAGTCATTGCCCCGCAGACGATCTGGTCAACGCCGTCGATACGATCTATCGGCAGGATTCGCGGCGCATCCTGGCCAGCCTGATTCGCCTGCTGGGCGACTTCGCCCTGGCCGAAGAGGCCCTGCAGGATGCGTTTGCGGCAGCGCTGGCGCAGTGGCCGGAGGAGGGGGTGCCGGCCAATCCGCGCGCCTGGCTGGTGTCGGCCGGGCGTTTCCGGGCCATTGACCGGCTGCGTGCCGGCGATCGCCAGCGGCGCCTGCTGCAGAGCGATGCGCCCGAGCCGGCAGCGATTGCCACCCCGCCGGAACAGGTCGAAGACCTGACCGTGCCCGACGATCTGCTGCGCCTGATCTTTACTTGTTGTCACCCGGCCCTGGCCGAGGAGGCACGCATTGCCCTGACGCTGCGCGAGGTCTGCGGGCTGACCACCGAGGAAATTGCGCGAGCCTTCTTCATCCCGACGCCGACGGTGGCCCAGCGCATCGTTCGGGCAAAGCGCAAGATCCGTGACGCCGCCATTCCCTACGAGGTCCCCGCTCAGAATCAGCTGGCCGAACGTTTGCCGGCGGTATTGCGAGTGATTTATCTGGTGTTCAACGAGGGCTATGCGGCCAGCGCCGGGCAGGCGCTGATTCAGGTCAGCCTGTGCCGCGAGGCGATTCGCCTGGGCCGAACCCTGCAAGCCTTGTTGCCTGATCCGGAAGCCGACGGATTGCTGGCCTTGATGCTGTTGCAGCATGCGCGCCATCGCACTCGGGTTGACGGCAACGGCGAGCTGGTTCGTCTGGACAAGCAGGACCGCAGCCGCTGGGACCATGCGGCCATCCGCGAAGGCTGCCGGCTGGTCGAGCGCGGCTTTGCCGGCGGCCGGGTCGGCACCTACCTGGTCCAGGCTGCCATAGCCGCCGCCCACGGGCGCGCGCGCAGCTATGCCGATACCGACTGGCAAGACATCCTGGCCCTGTACGACATGCTGCTGCGGATTGATCCGTCACCGGTGGTGGCATTGAATCGAGCCGTGGCCCTTGGCCGGGTGGACGGCCCGGCGCCGGCCCTGGCCGCCGTCGACAAGGTGCTGGATGATCCAGCGATGCAGCGCTTTCACCTCGCCCATGCCGCGCGCGCGGAGTTCTGCGCCGAGCTTGGGTTGCTGGAGCAGGCCCGGCAGGCCCTCGGCCGCGCACTGGAGCTGGCCAGCCAGGACACTGAGCGTCAGCACCTGGCGCGCCGGCTGAGCGAATTATCGTCCTGAGCTGTCGAATCTGCCCGGCCTGGAACGACTAGTTCATGTCGCTCGACAGTGCTTGCAGGAGCAAGTCCTGCCGCTTTTGTGGTTTAAACCTGAGGAGCCCATCATGACCGATACCAAGCAGTTTCTGCGCCAGTTCAATGACTACTGGGCCGTTCCAGACGTGGCCAGCATCGCTGCCAATGTCACCGACGATATT
The DNA here is from genome assembly GCA_050485825.1 of Gammaproteobacteria bacterium. Lineage (GTDB taxonomy): Bacteria > Pseudomonadota > Gammaproteobacteria > Xanthomonadales > Wenzhouxiangellaceae > Wenzhouxiangella. Next base: position 1,405 of record JBJHCC010000055.1, on the reverse strand, counting down.
CGATTCTCGATGGCGGGCAAGCCGCCGATCATCGGGATGTCTGATTTCAGAAAGATGCTCGACGAGATGGCGGCCAGCGCCGGCCAGGTGTCGCTGACTATCCACAATGTGCTGGTCGACGGCGACCGGGCCGCGGTCAATGGTCTGATCGACATGATGGGCGACAACGGCGAGCCCAGGCAGTACGCGTTCTGCGACATCTATCGACTTGAGGGCGGCAAGGTCGCTGAGCTTGAAGCCTACGTCGTCGATGCCGATGCCGGCACCGACTCGGCAGGCTGAGATCAAGGAGCCAAGCATGCGATACATGATCATAGTCAAGGGCGATGAGCGTACCGAGGCCGGAGAGCTGCCGCGTTCGGAACTGGTCAAGAACATGGCCGACTACCACGAGGAGCTGGCCGCGGCTGGCGTTCTGGTCGATGCCAACGGCCTGAAATCGACCCGCGATGGCTTCCGCGTTCGCTACCAGGGCAGCGAGCGGATTATCGTCGATGGGCCCTTTGCCGAGACCCGCGATCTGATCGCCGGATACACCCTGATCGAGGTGGACACGCCCAAGCAGGCCCGGGAATGGGCGCGGCGCTTTCCCAATCCACGTGGTGAAGGCATGGATTGTGAAGTGGAAGTCCGGCGCGTGTTCGAGCTCGATGACTTCGAACCCTCGGAGGGCGTGGAACAGTTTCGCCGCCTGGACTGCAAGCCGGTATCAGGGCCGATTCCGCAGCTGATCGTGACCGATGGTCAGGCTGCAGTGGATTTCTATCGCCTGGCATTCGGTGCCGAACTGCTGGACAAGCACCTGGCCGAGGACGGCAAGCGCTACATGCATGCAACGCTGGCAATCGGGGATGGGCAGCTGTTTCTCCATGACGAATTTCCCGAATTCTGCGGCCAGGATTCGGCCCGCTCGCCATCCCGGCTGGAGGCGGTCAGCTGCACGCTGCATCTTAACGTGGATGATGCGGATCAGGCCTGGGCCAGGGCGCTGGCTGCCGGCGCCCAACAGACCATGCCGCTGGAGGATCAGTTCTGGGGCATGCGCTATGGCCAGCTGCGTGATCCGTTTGGCTACCTGTGGGCGATCGCGGCGCCTTTGACCTGAATCCGTCCCGCGGACGATCGGGCAAGCGCAAGGCTGCGGGGCGCTGGTCAGGCGCTCGCTTCAGGCTGGTCAATAAGGGCCATTAGCGCGAATGTCTTCGTATCATCATATTGGAACAATATGGCTACATGCTATCGATATCGCGACAACGGGATAGACCATGACCAAGGCGCTTATTAAAAGCTACGAAACTAAAGCCTCATGAAGCGGCATAGGCACAGGTTGGCGTGCGAAAGAATGCTGCCACTGTATTCGGCAGTTTCTGCAAGCTGCGCAATGCCGTGTTGACGACGCTGATCA
>JBJHCC010000054.1:0-25324 GCA_050485825.1 Gammaproteobacteria bacterium | reverse complement strand
ATCCCACACAGGTTCCGCACATTGTGAAAACGCTTGCATGGGCCGTCAGGTCAGGCATTGCAGGTCATCAGGGTTTTGCGAGATCCGGACATAACCATATTCTGAGCTCGTAGATGCTGAGTTTAAGCTCTTCAGTGAAGAGTTCGAGCGCCATGGACATGAGTTGACTTCGTGTGAGGAGGCTGGATATCAAGGGCCGGTTAGGATTGTCCCCGTAGATAACATCACATCTGAAGTGGAGTCTGATCGAACAGATGGTGGTGGCGCCGCTGACTCCTCATGAATCCCATGGGCCAGTAACGGCTTCGTTGATGCCGTATTTGATTGAGTTCATGCCAAGCCATGGCGGAGGGCGTAGTGCAATACTCGCCGAGCTTGCGTATGTTGCAGCGTGCCTGCTCTGGGTCGCTGTCTTGGCTTTGCTGGGTATTATTGCGGTTCGATTCTTTTGGCGAAAGTACCGGACCACATAGCTTGATCGTTCGATCTACTCCAAAGCCCGGCATCGCCGGGCTTGCAGTATCACGAATCCACATCCCACGGCTTGTGTTCAATGCTCGTCAGATCTCTGGTGCCGTGAATGACGGACAGAATCTGGATACGGTCGACCACGATCCAGTAGACGATCCGGTAGCCTTGGTGGATGAGTTCGCGGACTTCCTCGGGCACATCGCTGGCCTCCGGGACTTCTCGGCCGATGCGTGGAAAATCCACCAGCTTGTCGGTGGCGTTGAAAATCCGCCGGACGAATTGCTGGGCGTAGATCGGCGAGTCTTCGGCGATGTAATCGCGAATGTGGGTGAGGTCGGCCAGGGCTGGCTCGGTCCACTCAATTCTCATTGAGCAGACGGCGCTTGGCTTCCTCCTGGGAGACGACCCGGCCACTGCGGGCGGCTTCCATGCCGGCCTCGATCTTCTGCTTTACGTAAAGCTCGTACATAATGTCATCCCAACTGGCCTGTTCGGGCAGTTGCTCGATGATGTGGCGGGCGGCTTCTTTGGCGGTTGCCATGGTCGATCTCCTTTAGCGGCCGGACTGGCGTTGGAAACGGCTGGCGTCGTGCTTGAGGATGAGGCTTTCGAGCAGGGTCTTGGCGACCTGCTTTTCTTCATCCGAAAACCCGCGCATGGCCTCGAACTGCAATCTTAGCTCATCATCCGGGCCGCGTTCGTCCTTGCCAAAGACCAGCGTATCCGCGCTAACTGACAGCGCGACAGCCAGCCGACGGACGACATCGAGCGTGGGCTGTCCTGAGCCGTTCTCGTAGCGCTGAATCTGGGTGATGTGCACACCGACCCGCTCGGCCAGGGCTTTCTGGGTGAGCTTGCGCTCCTTGCGCAATGCGGCGAGGCGTTCCGGAAACTCCATGGTGCTAAGTCTCAGTAGCTGGGTTGCGCTCAATGTAAACCCTCCATTCGGAGTTGCTGCTTGCAATATAGCGTATACGCCGGTAGAAATACAGCACATAAGCGTATTGACAGGATTTTGGGAGGAACTCGTTTATGGCCCGCATCCCTGAACAACAGGTCACCCGCCTGAAAACCGAGGTCTCGATCGTGCGCTTGGTCGAGGCGGCCGGCATCGAGTTGAAGAAGCACGGCGGCTCGGACTTGGTTGGCCGCTGCCCATTCCACGACGACCGCAACCCGTCCCCGGCATTGCGCCCGAGAAGAACCTGTGGCATTGCCTCGGGACCTGCGGAGTGGGCGGTTCGGTGATCGACGGGGTGATCCGCTTCGACAAGTTCAGCTTACGGTACGCATGTGATTTTCTGCCGAAAGAACATCCGGCCTGCGGTTGGGGGGATTCCCAAGGGAATTTCACAATGTGGCACACCGGGTGCGTTCGCTGCGGCGGGCGCTGAGAGGCAAGAAGCAGATTGAGTGATTAGCGCACAGCTACAGCGCGGATGACTGGTTAGTCCGTTTCGGTGCGAAAGCGCTCTATCGGCTCCTTCAAAGCCTGATCCCCACCCCGACGCTGAAGCTGGTGCGCGGTTGCCAGCGGGCTGGGTCGGCGGGCCAGAGGTGGAGGTCTTCGGCGAGCAGGCTGGGGTGTTCGTAGAGGTATTCGCCGATGGCGCGGTCGATCGGGTCTTCGACCACGCCGAGGGCGCTGAGGAAGCGCCCGGGGGCGTATTGGATGGGGTCGAGGAAGCCGCTGGCGATCAGGACGAAGCGCACGCCGGGCTCGCGGTCGAGTCGCGGGCGGTCGGAACGGTCCAGGGGATAGCTGGCGACCACGATCTCGGTGTGGTCGCTGAAGTTGTCGATTGCGACGATGCGACCGCCCCAGACTACGCGGGCGCCCAGGCTGTCAGCGTTTTCCAGCGCATGCGCCGGGCCGAGCGGGGCAACGTCTGACTGCCCGGAAAAAGGGCTGGCGGCGCAGCCGGTCAATCCGCTGCCGGCCAGCAGCAGGAGCAGGGCCGACAGGGTGACGCGATCAATCCGCACTGATTACTCCCGGCCCCTTGCCGGCGGTCTTTTCGTAGACGCCTTTGCCGATCTTGCGGTACTGGGTGAAGCCGGCCTTTTCGATATTCGATTCCTTCAGGCGGTGGGCCTGGCCGGCGACTACGCTGGGTGAGGAAATCAGGCGCCGAACAGCAGCACCGCAGGCCGGGCAATGACTCAAGGGGTCATCACTGAGGCGCTGCAGGACGGTAAAGGCCTGGCGACAGTGATCGCAGCCTGGTGGTTCCTGACTGGCATATTCATAGAATGGCATGGCATGCTCCGTCCTGCAGTCGACACCGAACAGGCGAATGGTAGCGCAGCCGCTGGTGGAATCTGCGAAAATAGCCGAATTGTCTGCGTAATTGCCTCGGATGTCTTCATCTCGTTCTCTCTGGTTGATCACCGGCGCTGCCGGCGCACTTGGTCAGGCGCTGGTCCGAGCGGCCCTGGCTGCCGGCCACGACTGCATTGCTCTGGATCGAGACCGCAAGGGCCTGGAACGGCTGCATGATGCGGTGGTCGCCGAAGGCCTGCCAGCCCCGGCGCTGATGCCCATGGATTTGAGCGGCGCCGGCCCGGATGACTTCGATCAGCTGGCTGACAGCATCGCGGGCCAGTTTGGCCAGCTTGATGTCCTCGTTCATAACGCCGCGCGTTTTGTCGCCCTGCGTCCTCTGGCCCACACGCCGCCGGACGAGTGGATGAGCATTTTGCAGGCCGGACTGACCGGGCCCTGGCTGCTGACGACCGCGCTGCTGCCGCTGCTGAAGCACAGTGCGACAGCGCGCATCGTATTCATCGCCGACCGTCACTGCCTGGAGAAACCCGCGAACTGGGGCGCTTATGGCGCCGCTCAGGCCGCCCGCGTCTGGCTGGCGCAGGCGCTCGCAACCGAGCAGGGTCCTCGCGGGCCGCGCGTGGTCGAAATCGATCCGGGCGCGTTTTACAGTTCGCTACGCGCGGCGGCCTGGCCAGTGGCCACACCGCAGGAGCTGCCGACGGCCGAGCATGCCGCGGCGGCAGTGTTTCGCCAAATCGAAGCAGGAGTCAATCATGTCTGACGATCTGTTCCTGAGAATCATCCGCCGAGAGATTCCGGCGGAAATCGTGTTCGAGGACGATGATGTGCTCGCGTTTCGCGATATTGATCCCCAGGCGCCTACCCATATTCTGATCATCCCGAAGCGCCGCATTGCGACCATCAACGATGCTGGCCCCAACGATGCCGAGCTGATCGGTCGACTGGTCATTGCTGCCCAGGCAATCGCTGCTGCCGAGGGTATCGCGGAGAAGGGGTACCGCCTGGTGATGAACTGCAATCGTCACGGCGGGCAGTCGGTCTATCACATCCATCTCCATTTGCTGGGTGGTCGCCAGATGACTTGGCCGCCGGGCTGAGACCACGGTCCAGGCGCCGTCACAATCGACGGCGGATCGTCAATGCTTGACTGACCAGGGGCAGGGCGATCAGAGGCGGACCGGATCGGCCTGGCTGATCACGCCGCAGGCAATTCTTGCTCCGGCGTTGCCGATCGGCTGGCTGAAGTGGTCATCCGGGTTCTCGTGAATGACCAGAGCGGCGCCGTCCTCGTCCAGAATGCGGGCGCCGAAGCTGCCGTCCAGGCTGGCTGCGGTGGTGTAAAACTCCGCCCAGGCCCGGCCGTCGTCGTGGACCATGAAGTTCGGCAGGTCGCCAGCATCGGGGCCGTCGGGATTGAGTAGGCCGTGCTGGCGGTCGTCCGGGTTCAAATGCCCGGCTGAGGCGGTGAAGCCGTCGCAGTGATCGTCGCAGACGCCGATCGAATGAATATGGATGGCCTTTGGCCCCGGCGGCAAGCCTGCCAGCTCGATGCGCACCAGGGTACCGGCCGCTGCCTGGGTCAACGTGGCAATACCGATTTCCTCGCCGTCGCGATCCAGCAGCGTGGCCCGCGCGCTTGGCCATTCGGCTGCCAGGGCAGGGGTAAGTGCCAGCCAGGCCAGACTTAGAAAAAGGACGGTTCTCGTTCGCAACATTCTGTTCTCCTTGTGTTTTTTTGCGCCCTGATGGCATGGGCGAGATGCGATGTCATGCCGCACGCAGCGGCAGCGCTCTGTTATTGTATTAGCAGCTTGTCAAGGAGCTAGTCAGGGCATGCAGAAGGGGGAGCGGTCCGCGCCGGCGTCGGCGCAGCAGAAAGATGATGCGGGCTTGGGGAGCGGGCCCGCCGAGCCGGACCCACTGATCCGCCATGAGCTTTTTCCTGACGGCGCGCCATCGGGGTTTCGCTGCTTCGACGGCAAGGGCTGCATCGAATGCGGCGGCAAGGGGACCAAGGGCCGCATCGCTGTGGTTGAGTACATGCAGGTCAACGATGATATTCGCAATGTGATCTCACGCCAGCCGCCTGTCGGAGAACTGCGCTGGCGGGCGCTGGACGCCGGGCTGATCACGATGCGCGACAGCGCCCTCGATCATGTCGTCGGGGGTGTGATACCGATGAGCGAGCTACCGCGCATTCTGCCCCAGGACCGGATGGCGCCGGAGGTGCGCGGCGGTCGGAGGACGCAGCCATGAAGAAGTCAGAGATCCTGCAGCGGCTCCCGGCCGAGCGCTACTACGCCGACGAACTCAAGCGCCTGGCCGATTGGGATCCGCACGCCGTGCCGGCGGGCTGGAGACTGTCACCGATTGCCGTCGAGAAATTCGTGCTCGGCGATGAGGCGCTGGGCATCCAGACCAAGATTATCGCCGAACCCGGCGTGGTCACCCGCATCGTCATTGGCCTGTTGACCGATCGCGGTTGCCTGCTGGTCGGTGAGCCGGGTACCGCTAAGTCCTGGTTGTCGGAGCTTATTGCAGCGGCCATATCCGGAGACTCCTCGCTGGCCGTGCAGGGCGGGGCAGTCAGTCAGGTCGATCAACTGCTCTACAGCTGGAACGAGGCGATCCTGACCAGCCGCGGACCCAGCGCGGATGCGCTGGTGCCCAGCCCGGTGTATCGGGGCATGCGCGACGGCAAGATCGTTCGCTTTGAGGAGGTCGCGCGCTGCCCGCAGCCGCTGCAGGATGCGCTGCTGTCGATACTTTCCGATCGCATGATTACGATTCCAGAGCTCAGTGGCGCCGACGGCGTGCTCTACGCCCGTGCCGGCTTCAATATCATTGCCACCTCGAACAGCATCGATGAGGGCGTCAATCGCATGAGCGCGGCTCTGAAGCGGCGGATGAATTTCGAGATTATCCCGCCGATTCGCAATCTGGCCGATGAAATCGCGGTTGTGGGCCGCGAAGTGGACAAGCTCAATCGGCAGTTCGATCTCGATGTCGCGCTGGCCCCTGAACTGCTGGAAGTACTGGTGACTATCTTCCATGAACTGCGCAATGGCCAGACGCTGGACGGCCGCAGCACCGACCGGCTGGCCGGCGCCACCATGTCGACAGCCGAGGCGGTGGGGGTGGCTCACGCTCTCAGCGTGCACGCCCGTTACTACGAAGACGGAAAAGTCTCGCTGGATCAGCTACTGCACTTCATCATCGGCTCTGCACTGAAGGACCAGCCGGATGATCGGCGTCGCTTCCGCCACTATTTCGACACCGAGATCGCCAAACGAATGGCGCCGCACTGGCAGCGGGTCTACGCCCAGCGCCACCTCATCTAGCAACAAGGTCCTGATAGTCGGGGTGACGATCGATCCAGCTCCTGACGTAAGGACAGATCGGCACGGCCCGGGCGCCCTGGTTCCGCACCCAGTCCAGCGCGTGCCGGGTCAGGAGACCGGCAATGCCCTTTCCGCCGGCCGCCTCCGGCACCCGTACATGGTTGAGCATGACGCGCTGGTCGGAACGCGTAAACCCGAGCTCGGCGACGCCGCCATCGACAGCCAGGGTGAAGCGGCCCCGCTCCAGATCCAGTTCAATCTTCGAATCGTTAGTCGACATTTGTGCTTCACCAGCTACCGTGACGGCCCGGTTAGAGTCCAGTCCGGTATTATCCACAAAAGATACGCCGTCATTCGTCAGATCGTGGCTTCAGGCAGGCGGCTTCATCAAACCAGCAGCCCCCTGTTGGCCGCATCCGGATCCGAGAGCTGGCCTGTTCGCGGCCATCAAACAACAGGCGCAAGCTAATATAGCTCTCCTCGACACTGGCGTCATTGACCAGCAGCGGAATTCTCTGACTGGTAATTTCCAGCCGATCATACCCCTCAGCGACGGCCGTGATGACCCAGTTTGCGGCCCCTCTCAAATCGGTAAAGTAGTCATCCGCCATGACGGCCTGATCCCTGATTCTGAGCTTGGTCTCCAGATTACGGGATTCAGCCATTCCTTCTCCCGACATCCTCAGGTTGAACTCATAAAGACCAGGATGCGGTTCGACGGCCTCGACCTCAAACAGCACCTCGACTGAATCCAGGGCATCCAGGCTGAAGGGCTTGTCAAGATCGATCTGTGCCGCAAGAATGCAGCTGCTGTAAGGAACAAACTGGCACAGCAGTTGTGCGGACGCGGCGAATCCGGCGCTTGGCGCAATCCAGATGACAGCTGCCAGCAGATAGTGAAATGACGGTGTTTTCATGATATCTCCCTAAAAACCTGAAAGTTTCTCTTTTCTGCCCTTATTCCCTGAGCCAATCCAGCATCTGATCTCGATAGGACTCGAAAGAATCGAACATGATGCCAAAATGACCTTCCCCCTCCAGGGTGATGAGTGTGAGGTGCTGATGAAACTGCGCAACAAGCTGAAAATCCCGCTGTGGTGAAATCACGTCCTTGCTGCCCAGGATTGCAAGAATGGGTGTGCTGCTCTGAGAAAGATAGTGTCGGGCTGACAAGGCCAGGAAGTCATAGCCCAGCTGCTTTGCAATCTGACGATGAACAGTGTCCCGGTTGACCGGCGCCGGACTGCTTGTGCCGCCCATTGATCGCCTCACCAGCCAATCGACAACGACCTCCGTATCCAGAAACGGCGCGATGGCAACAACCCGATCGACTGACGCGTTGATTGCGCCCAGAATGATCCCGACCGAGGCGCCATAGGAGTAGCCCACTATCGATACCGTCAGCGCCGACGACGCCTTTTCGGTGATGGCGTTCACCAGCGAAGACAGCTCGTTGGCTTCTGGAAGACCGAGTCCAATTCGGCCGCGGTGGGAGTCCACATGGCCGGGAAGGTCTGACAGGACCGCAATGATGCCTGCTTGTGACAATGCAAGCGCAAGTGGCAGCATTGAGTGTCGGTCAAGCCCGAAACCCGGCAGCACTATGGCCAATTGGGCTGAATCCATGGTCAGTTTTGAGAGGCACCGGGCAGCGCCTGGCTCTCGACAGTGGCAGCGCTCACCGGAATGGGGTTCCAGGATGCTGAAGTGGAATGATTCTGCAATGCCAAGCTCGTCCAAAGTCCCACTGTGCAGGCAATCAATGGCAGGATCCTTGCGATGCGCGGGGCTAAGCTGATGTGTTGATTCCGAAATGGGCGGCTCAAGCACTTTTTCAATCAGTGATGACGTGTCGTCGGGAGCCAGGTCGATTGCCGCAGCAGTCCCTGCCAGGAAAATCACTATGGCGCTGAGTAGGCTGCACATCCACATCGGCTGATGTATGGTTGGGTGGGTGATATTCAATCTATTCTGAGTCTGAGTCAGGGCTTCCGGCGGCCAGCGTCCGGGGCTTTCGAAGGCGCCATCGACGAGAAGACTGGAAGGGCCCGATCATTGCTGATCGGACCCTCCAATGCCGCTTACTGAACCACGCAGCTCCATTGCTCGCAACCGCCGCCGCCCGGTCCTGCCGTATAGGATCCGGAACCTGATGCCAGCGGAACATTGTTGTAGGTCAGGCTGGACGAAGCGGTGCCGGTTTGTCCTGCCGGCGGTGGCTGTACGTCAAAGCTCGTTTCGACAACGATTTCAATGAAGCCCTGGCCACCCTGGTAGGTGCTGAAGGACCGCACCCAGTTGGTCAGCGCGGGCGCATTGTGAACTGAAATCTCGGTGCCGCCCAGGATCGAGAAATCAAAGCTGTTCGCGCCGAGGATGGCGCCGGTGTGTTCGTCCTTGATGGTGATGAAGGCAATGCCACTGTTGCTTGCCAGGGCCATATTCTGAAGTTGGATCGATTGCCCAAGATTGGCGGCATCAAAGGTGGCCAGGTCAGCGGCTGGCGGGAACCAGGAGTACACGATCTCCACCGCTCTGAGTACTGTTCCCACCTGTCCCACGATACGAACAACTTTCGAGAAAGAACAGGCTGTCAGCATGGTGGTGACCATAAGAACCAGGCCAAGACGAATCAACAAGACTTTCCAATTCATTTTGAAACTCCCATCAGTAATTGATGTTCTGAAAATTGGATCTTTACGATCATCTGGCGTTGTGTACTGAGCGAGAGCATTTCGGCTCGTGTACTGATGATCGTTCCAATCCGGCGATGTCCCCTCGCGTTATTGGTATCAAGCGACAGATACCCTGTAAACCCGCGGGCTTGAGTAATTCCGGATAGATGACATTTACAGCGCAGATCGCGGGACTTGGCGATATCGCAGTTCCGGACGGAACCGATGACGGCTTGCACATAATCAATGGCGGTCAGCGATGGCCTGCACACGCATTCGGACCGGCGTCGCCGGCGCAGCGCGTAATAAAAAGAAGCGGCTTGACGGGCTAGGAGCCTTAAGCGGTCGATTCAGAACAGCATGGGTGACATCGGGCGCAAGGCCTGATCTGAACGTCGGCACTGTGGTGCGAGTGACTTGGTCGGCCTGTCTTCCAGCCGGAGGCGATGGGAGTGTTCCTGGGCGCGCTCCGCCAAAAGGCGCCGCGTGCAGCCATTCCGGAGCTCGCCAGGCTGCGCGCTATGGCAAGTCTGGCCCGCTGGCCGCTTGCTTCCAGTACAACGACGATTCAGCGCTTGCTCAGTACAGGAAGCGGCTGCGGATGGTGGCGGGAATGCGATCGATCTCGGCCATCAAGCCGGGCATGTCGTGGGCCTCGATGTCCATGACCACGTAGCCGACATCGGGCAGGGTCTGCAGGTACTGGGCGGCGATGTTGACGCCCGCCTGCGAAAAGATGCCGTTGAGCGCCTGCAGCACACCGGGTTCATTGCGGTGAATGTGGAGGATGCGGCGGGCGCCGGCATGGTCGGGCAGGGCGACTTCGGGGAAGTTGACCGCGCCCATGGTCGAACCGTTGTCGGAGTAGCGAACCAGCTTGGCGGCCACGTCCAGGGCGATGTTCTCCTGCGCCTCGACGGTACTGCCGCCGATATGCGGGGTCAGCAGCACCTGGTCCATGCCGCATAGTTCGCTGACGAAGGCCTCGCTGGCACCGACCGGCTCGGTCGGAAACACGTCCAGGGCGGCGCTGGCGATGTGACCGGCGCGCAATGCCGCGGCCAGAGCCGGGATGTCGACCACCCGCCCGCGCGAGGCATTGATCAAGTGCGCACCTCGCTTGACGCGGCTGAGCTCATCGGCCGCGATCATGCCGCGGGTCTGCGCCGTGTCGGGCACGTGCAGGCTGAGCACGTCGCAGGCCGACAGCAGCTCGGCCAGAGACGCGACCGGTTCGGCGTTACCCAGCGGCAGCTTGTCGACGATATCGTGGTAGCGGACCCGCATCCCCAGGCCCTCGGCCAGGATGCCGAGCTGGGAACCGATGTGGCCGTAGCCGACAATACCCAGCACCTTGCCGCGCACTTCGTGCGAACCGCTGGCTGATTTCAGCCATTGGCCGCGGTGGCAGGCCATGTTACGGGCCGGAATACCGCGCATCAGCATGATGATTTCGGCCAGCACCAACTCGGCCACCGAGCGCGTGTTGGCGTAGGGCGCGTTGAATACCGGGATGCCGCGCCGACGGGCGGCAGCCAGATCGACCTGGTCGGTGCCGATGCAGAAGCAGCCGATTGCGGTCAGGCGCTCGGCCGCGTCCAGAATCTCCGCGCTCAGCTGACTGCGCGAGCGGATGCCGAGAAAATGAGCATCGGCGACCTGCGCCCGCAGCTCAGCGTCGGACAGGGCGCCGCTGGCGGTGCGAATACTGCTGTACCCCGCCTTGCGGATATACTCTACGGCCCGTTCATGAATCCCCTCGAGAAGTACGACGTTGATCTTTTCCTTGGCCAGCGACAGATTCTTGGCGTTCATGCGGCGGCAGCGACCTGCGCGGTGGTGGACAGAGCCCGCATTATGGCAGCAAGCTCAGGCTGCGGCGATGACGAAAGCGGGACGATGAGGCGACCCGATCTCGAGTTCGTCACCGATGCCGACAGCCTGGCCCACTACGGCCGCGACTGGACCCGGTTCTGGCCCGCCGCGCCTTCGGCAGTGGTGTTCCCGCGCTCGACCGAGGAGGTTCAGGCGCTGGTTCGATGGGCGCGCAGTAGCGGCACGAGCCTGGTACCCAGCGGCGGTCGTACCGGCCTGTCCGGGGGTGCGGTGGCCGCGGCCGGTGAAGTGGTGGTGTCATTCGATCGCATGCGCCGCGTCATCGAGTTCGATCCGCATGAGTCCAGCCTGACGGTCGAGGCCGGGCTGCCGGTGGGTGAACTCCAACGCCTGGCGCTGGCGCAGGATCTGTACTACCCGGTCGACTGGGCTGCAGCCGGATCGGCCCAGGTCGGCGGCAGCATCGCCACCAACGCCGGCGGCATTCGGGTGCTGCGCTACGGCATGACCCGACAGTGGGTGCGCGGCCTGACCGTGGTGACGGGCGGCGGCGAGCGCCTGGAGCTCAACCGTGGCCTGCTGAAAAACAATACCGGGCCGGACCTGAGCCAGCTGCTGATCGGCAGCGAGGGCATTCTGGGCCTGATCACCGAGGCCACGCTGGGCCTGACCCAGCCGCCGCCCGAGCAGTCTGTGCTGCTGCTGGCCTTCAGCGGGCTGGACGCCATCATGCCGGGCTTCGAGCGCCTGCGCCGGGGCTTGAGCCTGTCGGCCTTCGAGTTCTTCGACCGGCGTTCGGTCGACTTCGTTGCCGCTCGTCAGGGCCAGGCCTTCCCGATCAGCCTGGACAGCCCGTTCTTCGCCGTGGTCGAGTTCGATGATCCGGAGCAAAGCCAACAGGACGATGCGCTGGCCCTGTTCGAGTCTCTGGCGGAGGACGGCCTGGTGATCGACGGCACAATCAGTCAGTCCGGCGCCCAGGCTCGGGAACTATGGCGCTGGCGAGAGGGGATCAGCGAAGCGCTGGCCGAGCGCACCCCCTACAAGAACGACCTGTCGGTGCGGCTGGGACGGGTCCCGGCTTTCCTGAGCGAGCTCGACACCTTGGTGGCCAGCCGCTATCCCGACTTCGAGGTGGTCTGGTTCGGCCATATCGGCGACGGCAATCTGCACATGAACGTGCTCAAGCCGGCGTCCTGGTCGATTGCCGACTTCCATGCCGCCGGCAAGCGCCTGAGCCCCGAAGTGTTCGCGCTGGTCCAGCACCATGGCGGCAGCGTATCGGCCGAGCACGGGGTGGGCCTGTTGAAGCGCGAAGACCTGCACTTCAGCCGCAGCGCTGCAGAAATCGACCTGCTCAGAAGGATCAAGAAGGACTTTGATCCTGACGGCGTGCTGAATCCCGGCAAAGTGCTGGGCCCGGAATGATCGGGTCCGGGCGCTGGTCACGATCTGCTATCTTCACCGCCTGAGGGCCGCCTGGCCCTTCGTTACATCTCACTCGGGGAGACACTATGAGCGTTAGATTCATCGGCTTCGTGCTGATTCTGCTTGCCCTGGCGCTGGCTCCGGCCCATGCCCAGGAGGCCAACGACGACCGTGACGATTCGGTTGCCGGATTGAGCCTGGCGGACATCGCCCGCATGGTTCAGGTCGGCGAGGTGGTGGTCAGTCCGGACGGGCGCCGTATCGCCTATACCCGCATCGTGCCGCGTGATCTGGAGCGCGAAGAGGACGGAGCGGCCTGGACAGAGCTGCACATCATCGGCGCCAACGGAGTCAGCCGCCCGTTTGTGGCCGGCCAGGTGAATGTTGCCAGTCTGGGCTGGACGCCCGACAGCAGCAGCGTGTTGTTTCTGAGCCGGCGCGCGGATGACAGCCAGCGCCAGTTGTACAGCATTTCCGCTACCGGCGGTGAGGCGCGGCGCCTGACCAAGCTGGCCAGCGGCGTCGCCGGCTACAGCATCAGCCCGGACGGCAACCGCCTGGCGCTGGTGGCGACCGAGCCGCTATCGAGCAGCCGCCGGCGCGAGCAGGATCTGGGCTTCGACCAGATCATTTTCGAGGAAGACTGGCTGCCGCGTCGGCTCTGGATACAGGCGATCAACCAGGATGGCGAACCGCCCGAAGCCGAAGCACTGGACATCGAAGGCTCTGTCCAGAGTGCGCTCTGGTCGCCCGCCGGCGATCGCCTTGCCGTGGTCGTGACCCCGCGCCAGCTGGTCGACGATACCCTGATGTTCCAGCGCATCCGGATTCTGCGCCCTGACGGCGCCGAAATCGGCCGCATCGACAACCCCGGCAAGCTCGGCCGGATGGCCTGGAGCCCGGACGGTCAGTATCTGGCGTTCATTGCCACCGATACCATCCATGACCCGCGCGAAGGCCGCCTCATGGTCAGCGGCCGCGACGGCGGCAACTTCAGAAATCTGCTGCCCGAGCTGGAGGGCCATGTCTGGCATGTCGACTGGCGCGATCGTGCCGAAATCGTGTTCATCAGCTACGAAGGCGTCGAAGCCCGTGTCGGGCAGATCGAGGCGCAGGGCCGCAACGAGATGACCCTGGTTCAGCGCGACGGCGTGATCTTCGACGGCCTGAGCGTGGCCGGCAACGGCCGCTTGGTGTTTAGCGCATCAACGCCGGAGCATCCGCGAGAGGTGTTCAGCCTGTCGGCCCGGAACCTGGAGCTGGAGCGCCTGACCGATTCCAACCCCTGGCTGGGCGAGCTGCGGATGGCCCGCCAGGAAGTGGTGGTCTACCCGGCCCAGGACGGCACCCGGATCGAAGGCCTGCTGATCTGGCCGCTGGACTTTGAAGAGGGGCAGCGCTATCCCTTGATTCTGGCGGTACATGGCGGTCCGGAGGCGCACTATTCGAATGGGTGGCTGACGACCTACAACCTGCCGGGGCAGCACATGGCGGCCGAAGGCTACTTCGTGTTCTACCAGAACTATCGCGGCAGCACCGGTCGCGGGGTCGCGTTCACCAAGGCTGGCCAGGCCCGGCCGGCGATGGAGGAGTTCCAGGACCTGATTGACGGCATCGATTTCCTGGTCGCCCGCGGTCAGGTCGACGCCGAGCGGGTCGGGATCACCGGTGGCTCCTATGGCGGCTACGCCTCGGCCTGGGGAGCGACCTACTTCTCCGAGCGCTTTGCCGCAGCGGTGATGAACGTCGGCATCTCGGACAAGATTTCCATGCTGGGTACTTCTGACATTCCTCAGGAGCTCTATCTGGTCCACTATCGCTATTGGCCCTGGGACAACTGGGACCTTTACAAGCAGGCCAGCCCGATCTTTTACGTCCATCGCGCCCAGACGCCGATCCTGATACTGCATGGTGACGCCGATCCGCGCGTTGACCCGACCCAGTCGAAAATCCTGTATCGGTATCTGGTACTGCAGGAAAACCCGCCGCCGGTGCGTCTGGTGCTGTACCGCGGCGAGGGGCACGGCAACCAGCGCGCTGCGACGCGCTGGGACTACAGCTTGCGGCTGATGCAGTGGATGGATCATTACCTCAAGGGCGAGGGTGGGGCGATGCCGGATCTGCAGCTCGACTACGGCCTGGAGCGACTGCGCGATGAATGATCGGGAGCTGTCCCGGAACGTGCTCGGCGAGGCCCTGGCGTCCTGCAGCGAGGCGCCGATGACCGGCTTTTTCCGCGACGGCTGCTGCAACACCTCCGACGAGGATCGCGGCAGCCATACCGTTTGCGCGATCATGACGGCTGAGTTTCTGAGTTTCAGCGCCAGCCGTGGCAACGATCTGGCTACGCCGAACCCGGCATTCGGTTTTCCCGGCCTGAAACCGGGTGATCAGTGGTGTCTGTGCGCGCCGCGCTGGCGTGAGGCCTTGCTCGAGGGCTGCGCGCCGCGCGTGGTGCTGCGTGCGACGCATGAGCGCGCGCTCGAGCATGTCAGCCTCGACCAGCTCCGCGCCCATGCACTGGAAAGCAACCACTGATGGGCGGGTCTGACCGAGAAGCCCTGCTGGCGCGCTTGAATGCCGGCAACCGCGGCACGCTGATGGACACGCTGGGCATCGTCTACTGTGACGTCGGTGATGACTTCCTGGAAGCGGCAATGCCGGTGACCAGCTCGGTGCATCAGCCGATGGGAATCCTCCACGGCGGCGCTACCGCAGCTCTTGCTGAAACGGTCGGCAGCGCGGCCTCGGCCTTGCGCCTGGACCTGAGCCGACAGGCTCCGGTTGGCCTGTCACTGTCGATCAGCCATTTGCGCAGTTTGAGTGCCGGTCGCGTGATCGCCCGGGCGGACGCGACTCACATCGGCCGCAGTACCCACGTTTGGGAGATTCGAGTTCGCGATGACCGGGGCCGACGGATTGCCGCGGCGACCCTGACGATGATGATTATTGATCGGGCGAATCAGACCGCGGCCTGAGGTCAAGCACGGCCTGGCTACCCACCGGAGCGCCGGCCTGCTCAACGCGATTGCCGCCGCGTGCGCGGGCCAGCTCGATCGCTTCGGCAGCCTGATTCAGCCAGGTTTCCGCGCGGTCGTCGAAGCCGGGATGGCAGGCCAGCAGGGCAACGCTGACGGTGATTGCAGCGTCACTATTGTCTGCTTCGCTCAGCCCCATGTCGCTGACTGCCTGTCGATAGTCTTCAGCGCTCGCCATGGCCGTGTCCAGCGGGGTGTTCGCAAACAGCACCAGGAATCGGCTCCGATCGATCCGCAATGGTCGGCCGGCGCGGGCATGACTGAGGCCGGTAACCGTTCGAGCCATCGCTTCAGCGAACGTTGGGTCGAGTGCGCGCTCCCCCGGATCGGCGCAGATCATCAGCATGGCCAGCGGGCTACCTTGCCGGGCACTTCGACGCAGGGCGTCCTGAAGTTGATGGCTGACCTGGACCGCGCTGGCCTCCGGCACTGCCGCTGGCCCCAGCTGGCCGTCGCTGGGCTCTGACGCTGACGTTTTCGGACTGTTTGACTGACCTTCAGCGGCACCCGTCTCGCGCAGGCCGCGGGCGACCAGATACAGGCAAGCCAGCGCGAGCAGGATCAGCAGCGGCAGCAGGAAGTACCCGATGACATCGGAAGAAGCCGATGTCTGAGCAGGGGCCGCCAAAGCGGGGCTGACCAGGGCCAGCAGGAACGCCGCCCAGGTCGTGAACAAGCCGAGCATCATGCCGCCCAGGGCCTGGCGACGCTGCTCAAGGGCCGAAGCCGCCATGCTTGCCGGCGGAACCGTCCGTGCATCATCGCTGTGGTTTGGTGCCATCCACTTCAAGTGCCCTGGCCTCCCCAAGTCTCTCACTGCCTTGCTGCAGGCGGCCGCGGATCGGCCGTCTATTTTCTTAATGCAATAATCGGGCCAAATTTCGCGAAGCCTTCGGCATGGCGCTGACATCCGACCCTCGGGAAAGAAAGAACCCCGCCGAGGCGGGGTTCGCGATGCTTATCGACCAATGCCCGCCGACTCAGGTCGCCGGCATCACAGACACCCGCACCCGGATGGCATCGCCCGGATGATGGCGCATGCGCGTGTGGTAGACCTGGCCGTCGAACTCGTAGGCAACCCGATAGCCGGTGATGACGCTGGAAGTCTCGTGATGGGTCTGTACCGTACAACGTTCGCGATGCACCGGCCGATACTCGGCGCCGCTGCGGGATTGATTGCTGACATCGCGGCCGATCGAGCCGCCCAGCACGGCGCCGGCGGCGGTTGCCGCACGCTTGCCGTTGCCGCCGCCGAACTGATTGCCGACCACGCCGCCGATGATTGCGCCGACCACGGTGGGTGTGTGCGAGCGGTGGCCGCTGCCGGGGACGCGCTCATAGCTTTGCTCGTCCCAGCACACCTGACGTTCGATCGGGGTGCGTACGGTCTGATACTCGGGGGTGACGCTGACTACCGGCGCGTATTGATACTGGACGCCGCCGGCATGGGCCGCGCCGGCCGCCAGGGCGACGGTCAGAACGAAAAGGCTGCGCTTGATCATGATGTTTTCCTCGCGTTGGTCATGGCCCGGCTGGTGAACTTGCCAGCCTGGAGCGCACTGTATCGCCGAACCCATGAATCGAGCCTGAACTGAGCCGGGTCGACGCGACGGCGCTGATCGTCCCGGTTTGCCCGTCGACGCAGCCTTGGATTAGGATGCGGGTCAAACCACAAGAGAATGGAGGGGTCATGGCTGCTCATAACACCGGCGCCATACGCAATCTTGCACTGCTGGGCCACAGCGGCTCAGGCAAGACCAGCCTTCTGGAAGCCCTGCTGGTCAAGGCAGGACTTATCGGCGAAGCCGGCAGCCTCGAGCGTGGCACGACGCTGTCGGACTTCGATCCGATGGAGCGGAGCTATCAGCATTCCCTGAATTCAGCGGTTGCTGGAGTCGATATCGATGGCGTTCATGTCAACTTGATCGATACGCCCGGCGATCCGGATTTTCGCGGCCAGGCGCTGGCCGCGATGGCGGCCGTGGAGACCGCCGCGATCGTGATCAACGCGGTCAACGGGATCGAAATGTCGACTCGCCGCCTGATGCGACGGGCCCGCCAGCGACAGCTGTGTCGAATCATTGTCATTAACCGGATCGATGCCGAGGGCATCGATCTGGAAGCGCTGGTGCGCCAGATTCGCGAAGAATTCGGGCCGCAGTGCCTGCCGATCAACTTGCCGACGGCGAACTTCAGCACGGTCCGCGACTGCTTCTTCAAGTCCGACGGCGAAACCGATATCTTTTCGGTTGCCGCCGCCCACACCGAAATCCTCGATCAGGTGGTCGAGGTGGACGAGGATCTGATGGCCCGGTATCTGGACGGTCAGGATATCGAGGCCGAGGCGTTGCACGATGCCTTCGAAAAGGCGCTGCGGCAGGGCCATCTGGTACCGATCTGCTTTACCTCGGCGCGCACCGGAGCGGGCTGCGGCGAGTTCCTGAAGTTCTGCAAACGGCTGCTGCCCAACCCCGCCGAAGGCAACCCGCCGCCGTTTCGCAAGGCACCCGACGACGGGCGCGTCGACGCCCGTCCCGATCCCGACGCACACGTGCTGGCCCATGTCTTCAAGATCAGCAACGACCCCTATGCGGGCAAGCTCAGCATCTTCCGCGTTCATCAGGGAACGATTCGCGCCGACACCCAGCTGTTCGTCGGTGATGGCCGCAAGGCGTTGAAGGTGGCCCATTTGTATCGGATTCACGGCAAGGACCACATCGAGATCGAGCAGGCTGTGCCTGGCGATATCTGCGCGCTGGCCAAGGCCGAGGACATTCACTACGACGCCATCCTGCACGACTGCCATGATGAGGACCACTACTACCTCAAGCCGATCGACTTTCCCCAGCCGATGTTCGGGCTGGCGGTGGAGGCGCACACCCGCGGCCAGGAGCAAAAGCTGGCCCAGGCGCTGGGGCGACTGGCCGAGGAGGATCCCTGCTTTCAGATCGAGCACAATCAGGAGCTCAACGAGACGGTGATCCGCGGCCTGGGCGAGATGCACCTGCGCATCATGCTCGAGCGTCTGAAGCAGCGCTACAACGTCGATGTCGATACGCGTGCGCCGCGCATCGCCTATCGAGAAACGATCACCCGCAGTGCTGAAGGTCACTACCGGCACAAAAAGCAGACCGGCGGCGCTGGCCAGTTCGGCGAGGTTTTCATGCGCGTACGTCCGCTGGCGCGTGGCGAGGGCTTCCGGTTTCGCAGCGAGGTGGTCGGTGGCGCCATTCCCACGAATCTGATCCCGGCCGTTGAGAAGGGGGTGCGCCAACTGCTGGATGAGGGTGCGATTGCCGGCTTTCCGATCCAGGACATCGAGGCGATTGTCTACGACGGCAAGCATCATCCGGTTGACTCCAAGGAAATCGCCTTTGTGATCGCCGGCCGGAAGGCCTTTCACGATGCAATCCGGAATGCCGGCCCGCAGATTCTGGAGCCGATCGTGGAACTGGAAGTGACCGTGCCGGACGCGGTGATGGGCGATGTCACCGGTTCACTGGCTGCCAAGCGCGCCCGGATCCAGGGCAGCAACAGCCTCAAGGGTGGGATGACCAGCATCGAGGCGGCGGTGCCGCTGTCCGTACTTACCGACTTTCCGACCGAATTGAAAAGCCTGTCGGGCGGGGAGGGGCGCTACACCATGGCCTTCTCGCACTACGAGGCGGTGCCGGGCCAGATTCAGGCCTCGCTGGTTCAGGCTTTTGATGCCGGACGAGCTGAGGATCAGGGCTGATCCGGCACCGTCGGCTGATCGTCGCCGGGCGCGTCTGGACGCCAGTCCAGCAGCTTTCGGTAGAGCGCATCAACCTGCACGTACAGGGCGCTCAGATCCGAGCTGTTGTCTAGCACCGTGTCGGCATGGGCCAGTCGCTGCTGGCGGCTGGCCTGGGCCGCCAGCATCCGCTTCGCGGCCTCCTGATCGATGAGGTCGCGAGCGTTCAGTCTTTCAATCTGCAGGGCTTCGGGGACATCCACGACCACGACCAGATCGGCATCGTTGAACAGGCCGGTCTCAACC
Source organism: Gammaproteobacteria bacterium (assembly GCA_050485825.1). Classification (GTDB taxonomy): domain Bacteria; phylum Pseudomonadota; class Gammaproteobacteria; order Xanthomonadales; family Wenzhouxiangellaceae; genus Wenzhouxiangella. The sequence continues at coordinate 6,224 of JBJHCC010000054.1, read as the reverse complement.
AGCAGCGGCACCACCAGAACAGTGACCTGCGGCTGCTGGATCGACGCCAGCTGCGCGCGCACCCGCGCCTCGATCAGGGGGTGGAGCAGGGCGTCCAGCTTCCGCCGTCTTTCCGGCACGGCGAAGACCAGCTCTCGTAGCGCAGCGCGCCGCAGCGCGCCGTGCGCGTCAATCATGTCGGGGCCGAACTCGCTGACAATGGCGGCCAGGCCGGCTTGACCTGGCGCCACGACGTCGCGCGCCACGACATCGGTATCGATGACCGTGGCGCCCAGTTCAGCCAGGCGGTCCGAGACCGCCGTCTTGCCCGAAGCGATGCCGCCGGTCAGTGCGACCAGCGGCCCTCGCTCACGAGCGCCTGTGCTCACCTCGAGATCAGCGTGAGACCGGAGAAACCCGGACCAGGGCACCGTCGGAATGGTCGGTCACCAGGTAGATGTTGCCGTCCGGGCCCATGCGGACGTCCCTGATGCGTCCGACCTCGCCCCGGATCAGTTCTTCCTGGTGCCAGGGGATATCGTCGATGAAGTGCACGCGACGGATCTGCTCGGCGCGCAGGCCGCCGGCGAGGAGGTCTCCGCGCCAGGCTTCAAAGTGGCTGTCGCCTGGTACATGCGCCAGGCCGGATGCGGCCAGCGACGGGGTCCAGTCCAGCACCGGCTCGATCATGTCGTCGCGGGTAAAAACCGCGCCGTCGCCGTCGCCGTAGCGCTGCTGGGTGCGATAGTCGAGGCCGCGCGAAACCACCGGCCAGCCGTAATTGCCGCCAGCCACAACCAGATTCAGTTCATCGCCGCCGCGCGGACCGTGCTCGGTCGCCCAGATCTGGCCGGTCTCGGGGTGAACGATTAGACCCTGGATATTGCGATGACCGTAGGAGAAGATCTCGGGACGAACATCATCGCGACCGACGAACGGATTGTCCGCGGGCACCGTGCCGTCGTCGTTCAGTCGCAGCAAGGTGCCGGCATGGTCCATCAGGTCCTGAGCGCGCGGCGGTTCCACGCCGCGGTCGCCGATGCTCATCAGCAGGGTACCGTCCGGCAGCCAGGCAAGCTTTGAGCCGTAGTGTCGGCCGGGCGAGGAAAAACGATCCTGAACGAAGATATCGGTCAAATCGACCAGACGGTCGCCCTCCAGCCGGGCCCGGGCCAGCGCTGTGGCGGTGTCCTCATCATCGTTCGCCTTGGAGTAGGTCAGATAGATCAGCTGGTTGCTGTCGAAATCCGGGTGGGGCAGCACTTCCATGAGCCCGCCCTGGTTGCGCGCCAATACGGACGGTGTCCCGCTGATGCGGCTGCGATTCCCGTCTGAGTCAATCCGGTTCAGGTAGCCCGGGCGCTCGGTCACCAGGATGCTGCCGTCCGGCAGGAAAGCCAGAGACCAGGGGTGTTCAAGCCCTTCATAGAGGCGCTCGATCTGGACCGCCTGGTACTCGCTTCGAACGACCTCGGCGCTGACTGGCACCAGGGCACAGACGAGCAGCACGCAGCAAGCAAGTGAGAACTGACGAATCATTCGCATGGGAACCTCCGTGGGATGAATTAACGCACCATGTTAAGCGAAGCGTGTCGACAGCCAGTCTTCAATCGCCTCACGCATCGCCTGTGGCTGCTCGGTTGGGATCCAGTGCTCGGCATCGAGCAGGCGAGTTTCGCAGTCCGGCATGGCCGCCAGCGCGGCTTGAGTCAGGGCCGGGTCACCGAACAGGCCGCCGCTGGATATCAGCGCAAGCGCCGGGCCGTCGAGGCGGGCCGGCTCGGGAAGCCGCTTCAGAGTCTCGCACAGCGCCTGCAGATAGGCAGCCGTGCCGGTGTGGTCGAGATCGCGCAGCGGCACCGCGTAGCGCCGGGTCATCGCGCGGCTGTCGCCGGCCTGGTCCATCAGCGCTCGCGTGTCACGGTCCAGCGCTTCCAGGTCGAGCTGCGGAATCTCGGCCCGACGCAGCCCCAGGGCATTGCCAGTGCGGACCAGCACGGCCAGGCCCGGCAGCAGCCAACGCAGGGCGGACTTGAGGCGAAGTCGGCCGACCCGGGCCTGCGGTAGCATCGGTTCGATCAGGATCAGGCCCAGACAGCGCTCCGGTCGCAAGGCCGCGAAGCGAAGTGCCAGATTCGCACCCATGCAATGGCCGCCGATAACGGCGCGGGCCAGGCCTTCAGCGTCCATCATGTCCACCAGATCATCGATCCAGCAGGCGCTGTCCAGCCGGCCCCGCCACGGCGTCTGGCCGTGGCCGCGGAGATCGGGGCAAAGCAGGCACCAGCCGGCCGGCAGGGTCAGGTTTCGCCCCAGCTCGTTCCAGCGCGTGGAATTGCTGGCCAGTCCGTGGCACAGGATCAGCGCCTGGTCGGCGCCGTCGCCGTGGCGGCGGTAGAACATCCCGCCCGGGCTCCTGTGATCCGAAGCCGCGCGCTTCATTGGCCTCGGCGCCAGCGAAAGTAGCGATCCGCCCAGCGCAGTGCGGACTCGGGCTTGTTCGCCTTCTTCCATTCGCCGGCCGCATACTTGTTGGCTTCGGCCCAGGTCGGATAGACATGGATCGTGCCCAGCAGTTTGTTCAGGCCCAGGCCGTGCTTCATCGCCAGCACAAACTCCGGCAACATCTCGCCGGCATGGGCCGCAATGATCGTTGCCCCCAGGATGCGGTCCTTGCCCGGCTCGGTCAGTACCTTGACCACGCCTTCGGCCTGGCTGTCGGCCAGGGCCCGGTCGAGATCATCGATACCGTAAACCGTCACCTCATGGTCGATGCCGCGCGCCTTCGCCTCGGCCTCACTCAAGCCCACCCGTGCCACCTCGGGATCGGTGAAGGTGACCCACGGAATGACCCGATAGTCGGTTCGAAACGACCAGAACGGGCTGATCAGGGCGTTGACCGCAGCCGACCAGGCCTGGTGAGCCGCGACATGGGTGAATTGGTAAGGCCCGGCCGCGTCGCCGCAGACATGGATGTTGGGGAAGTTGCTGCGCTGGAAGGGATCGGCGGCAATCCGACGGGACTCGTCCAGTTCGACGCCAAGTTCCTCCAGGCCAAAGCCCTCGACCCGCGCACGACGACCCAGCGCAATCAGGATTCGATCAAAATCCAGCGCGACGCGTTCGTCGCCGCGCTCGCAGATCAGGCGCGACCCATGCTCGCCGGTCTCGATTGCCCGGGCGCGATGACCCAGAGCGAGCGTGATGCCTTCGCCTTCAAAGCGTCGCGCCAGGGCCTCGCCGGCCTCGATGTCTTCGCGCGGCAGCAGGCGCTCGCCCCGCTCGACCAGAGTGATCTGCACCCCCAGTCGGGCGAAGGCCTGAGCCAGTTCGCAGCCGATCGGGCCGCCGCCCAGCACCAGCAAGCGGCGCGGCAGCGTCTCCATGTCCCACAGCGTGTCGCTGGTCAAATATTCAACCCGGTCCAGGCCGGGGAGATCAGGCACCAAGGGCTCGGCGCCGGTGGCCAGGATGATGCTGCGGGCGCTGATCCGCCGGTCGCCGATCGCGACCTCCCAGGGGCTGACCAGGCGTGCATTGCCCTCGATCACATCGACGCCCATGCCGCGGTAGCGTTCCGGTGAGTCATGCGGCTCTATCGAGCGGATCACCGCAGCGATCCGCGCTCGAATCTCCGCCCAATCGAACTCGCTGTCCATGCGCCGGATTCCGTAGCGCCGGCTGTCGCGCGCCTCAGCCAGCAGGCGCGCGCTGCGAATCAGGGCCTTGGACGGTACGCAGCCGGTATTCAGGCAGTCCCCGCCCATGCGCGAGCGCTCGATCAGCGCCACCTTGGCCCGCACAGTCGCGCCGATATAGGAGGAGACCAGCCCGGCCGCGCCGGCACCGATGACAATCAGGTTGTAGTCAAACCGGCGCGGCCGGCGGTGGCCGCGATAGATCCGCCGTCGACGGGCCAGGCGCAACGCCCAGCGCAGCAGCAGCGGCAGCAGACCCAGCAGCACAAAAGCCCCGATCAGGGCAGGGGAAAGAATGTCACCGGGGCTTTCCACCCGAGCCAGCTGAGTGCCCGCGTTGACGTAAACGATCGTGGCCGGCAGCATCCCGAGCTGGCTGACCCAGAAGTAGGTCCAGACCCTGATCGGGGTCAAGGCCATCAGCAGATTGACCATCCAGAACGGGAAGGCCGGGACGAGGCGCAGGGCAAGCAGGTAGAAGGCTCCGTCCTGTGCCACGCCGGCGTTGATCGACTTCAGCCGTCTACCGAGGCGCTTCTGCACTGCATCGCGAAACAGAAAGCGCGCCGCCAGAAAAGCCAGGGTGGCGCCAATGGTGCTGGCAAACGACACCGCAATGCTGCCGATCAGCACGCCGAACAGCGCGCCACCGGCCAGGGTGAGAATGGCCGCACCCGGTATCGACAGGGCCGCCATCAAGATGTAGGCCAGGGTGTAGAGCGTGATCGCCTGCCACAAATGGCTTTCGGTATAGGCCAGCAAGTCGTCGCGATGGCGATTCAGTGCCTCCAGCGACAGGTAGTGGCTCAGGTCGAGCAGCACAAAGGCGGCCAGGGCTGCAGCGAAGCAGACAAGGATCAGCAGGCGAATCAGCAAGGGTCGGGACATGCAGGCGGGTCAGGGGGCTTGGCCCGTCAGCATAGCGCAGCGCTGCCGGCGCCGGCGTCAGTCCGGCCAACGACCGCCGCTGACGCGCTCGATCCCGGCCAGATCGGGCAGCGTGGCGATCTCGATAAAGCCTGCCTTGCGCAGCAGGGCCCGCACCTGCGCGGCCTGATCATATCCGTGCTCCAGCCACAGCCAGCCGCGGCGGCGCAGGCACACCGTGGCCTGTTCGATCAGCGCCCGAATCAGCGCCATTCCATCCTCGCCGCAGCTCAGCGCGATGGCCGGCTCGAAGCGCAAGTCCCCCTGGGCGAGGTGCGGATCACCAGGAGCCACATAGGGTGGATTACTGATGACAAGATCCAGCACATCGGCACGAATGCCTGCCAGCAGATCAGCTTGCAGGAGCGCGACCTGGCTCAGGGCCAGGGCAAGGCGATTGTCAGCGGCCACGGCCAGCGCCTCGACGCTCAGATCCACAGCGGCAATGCGCCAGTCGGGCCGCTCGGCGGCGAGGCTCAAGGCGATGCAGCCTGAGCCGGTCCCGACGTCGATGACGCAAGCCCGCTCGGGCAGGTCGAGCATCAAGGCCCGCTCAATCAGAAGCTCGGTTTCCGGCCGCGGAATCAGCACGCCCGGGCCCACCTTGAAATTGCGCCCGTAGAACTCGCGGTAGCCCAGCAGATAGGCCATCGGCTCGCCGTGGGCGCGGCGCTGGACGAGCTCAGCCAGGGCCTCGGCCAGGCCGGATTCGGGCGCGAGATCGCGACTGTGGGCATACAGCCATGCCCGGTCCTTGCCGAGTAGATGGGCGATCAGCAGCTCGGCTTCCAGCCGGTCACCCAGCGCCTGCTGGCTGCTCAAAACGAGCTCATGAAGGCTGGTCACGGGACGCCACACATCGTTGCCAGGCCGCTATCTGTACCCGGCCATCGAACGATCGCGCGCAGCGCGAGAGCAGTTCGGTGGAAGAGCTTGCCATGGCGACAGCCTTGAAACCGGGGAAGGATGGTGGCCAGGGGCAGAACCGGAGCGTAGCGGAGCTCGCTGGCTGCAAGGCCAGCCATCGAACGATCGCGCGCAGCGCGAGAGCAGTTCGGTGGAAGAGCTTGCCATGGCGACAGCCTTGAAACCGGGGAAGGATGGTGGCCAGGGGCAGAACCGGAGCGTAGCGGAGCTCGCTGGCCGCAAGGCCAGCCATCGAACGGTCGCGCGCAGCGCGAGAGCAGTTCGGTGGAAGAGGTTGCCATGGCGACAGCCTTGAAACCGGGGAAGGATGGTGGCCAGGGGCAGAACCGGAGCGTAGCGGAGCTCGCTGGCCGCAAGGCCAGCCATCGAACGATCGCGCGCAGCGCGAGAGCAGTTCGGTGGAAGAGGTTGCCATGGCGATAGCCTTGAAACCGGGGAAGGATGGTGGCCAGGGGCAGAACCGGAGCGTAGCGGAGCTCGCTGGCCGCAAGGCCAGCCATCGAACGATCGCGCGCAGCGCGAGAGCAGTTCGGTGGAAGAGCTTGCCATGGCGACAGCCTTGAAACTGGGGAAGGATGGTGGCCAGGGGCAGAACCGGAGCGTAGCGGAGCTCGCTGGCCGCAAGGCCAGCCATCGAACGATCGCGCGCAGCGCGAGAGCAGTTCGGTGGAAGAGGTTGCCATGGCGACAGCC
>JBJHCC010000053.1:0-25938 GCA_050485825.1 Gammaproteobacteria bacterium | reverse complement strand
CGCGGAGAATGGATTGGGTGCCGCGTGGATCGGCCCCACGCGGCCGACGGACCATGGGTGCCGAGGCCCAACATCTTTGCCGAGGCTCAACATCCCCCGTCGGGGACGTGGCCCCGACCTACCCGGTGCCGGTCGATGCCGCGGAGAATGGATTGGGTGCCGCGTGGATCGGCCCCACGCGGCCGACGGACCATGGGTGCCGAAACCCCACATCTTTGCCGAGGCTCAACATCCCCCGTCGGGGACGTGGCCCCGACCTACTCGGTGCCGGTCGATGCCGCGGAGAATGAATCGAGCTCCATGTACGTCGGCCCCACGCGGCCGACGGACCATCCGGTCGTGCTGCCCAGCGCAGGCAATACCGAATCGGACCAGGCGGGGGTTGCGGGCAGCGCCAAGACCAAGGCTGCGACGCGGCTTGCCAAACCGGAGACCCTCATGGCGATACCCCCGCAAGCCCATCGACAACGTGCCGCAGCAGCGCAAGCGCTGTTTCGGCCGACTCGCCGGGGCCGTCCACCAGAACAAAAACAGCCAGTTCAGGCAGTCTGGCGCCGGCTTTCCAGGCATTCCACTCCGGAACCGCGAAGGCTTGCTCGCCAAGGCCTGAAACGCTCATGAAATCAGGCGCCCCGTAGGGCTCGGAGTAATGCTCGGCGTCAACCACCATGATCGAGACCAGACCGTACCCATCCACCTCGTCCCAGTCGCAGCCCGGCGTTGGATCGAACGGCAGCGCATCGGAAGGCCGAATGGCAAAGCCGACGATCGCAAGCACTTCCGCGGTCGTCGCGTATTGGCAATTCGCATCTTCGCCGGTGGCGAGCGCGGTCTCGGCTGTACCATGCGGCCCGCAGGCCACCAGGGCCAGAGCGGCTACAAGCAGCAAGGATGGGGCTGTACATCGAAAGGGCTTGAGCATCTCAGGGCTCCGGGGAGGACTCAAGCTCAGTCTCCCGCCGCCCGCTTTGCTTGTCCCGGTCGGAAGCGTGAAGATTTGCCAAAGACTGGGTGAAACTGGAAGCGGTCCTGGAATACCCCGTCGACGATCACGCTGTTGCTGTCCGATGCGGTGTTGTCGTCCGGCTCCAGCTCGATGATCGTCGCCGGCATCTCGATGGTGGCGGTGTTGGTCACCGTGCTGCCGGCAGCTGCCGCGACAACGGCGCTCAACTGGTAACGCAATACAGCGTTCACCGGCAGATCCAGGGTCTGATCGATATCGCCGGCGCCTGCGGCCTGCGGACAGCTGGCCAGCTGGACCGGCGTGCAGGTCCACAGCCCATCGCCGAGCCCTGGCGGCAGCAGGTCGCGGAGACGCGCACCCTGAACGGGCAGCGGCCCGGCGTTGGTCACCAGAATCTCGTACACCACCGTGCCGCCCTGCAGCGCATACGAGGAGCCGTCGTCCTTGCTGACCTGCAGGTCCGCCGCTGCCAGCACTTCGGCGGGTGCCTGGGCCGTTACCGGGTGGTACTGGCCATCGCCCGCCTTGGTTGCGGTCACCGTACAGGTTCCGACTCCGATCCCGGTCAAGGTGGCGCCGCTGACGGAGCAATTCGATTGCCCGGCGGTCACCGCAAAGCTGACCGCGCCCGTGCCGCTGCCGCCCGTCACGGACAGCGCCGCCGTCCGCGTCAGCGGAATGACCACCGGGTCGATGCTTAGTGCCAGAGGCGCCTGGTTGGCACGGGCAATCACCATGCTGTAGGCGCGGGTGGCGGTGAAGGGGCCGCCGAGGGCCGGGGCGCTGCTGTCGCTGGCGGTAATGGCAAACTCAAAACTGCCCACGGCGCTGGGCGTGCCGCTGATCGCGCCGCTGGTCGGGTTGAGACTGAGACCGGCCGGCAGGGCGCCGCTGCTCACACCATATGTGTACGGCGCTGTACTGCCTGCCCCGCTGGCCGACACCGACTCGTTATAGGCCGCGCCGAAGGTGCCACCCGGCAGGCTGACCGGTGCCAGCGTGAGCGTGGTCACCACCGCATGCGCTTCGCCGATCGAAGTGCTGCCGGCATGCGTGGCCGAGCCGCCGAAGGTGGCGGTCAGCGTGCGTGGGCCCACGGTGTTGAAGGTAATGGCGCAGTCGAACAACACGCTGCTGCCGCTACCCTGAACAGGCGTTGCATCGGTGCAGCTCTCGCCGGTGGTCGCCGCTACCGTCACGCTGCCGTCTGTCGGCTGCGTACTGGAACCACTCGTGATCACGGCAATGGCTACCGCCTGGCCAACTTGGGAAGGGCTCGGGGAAGCGTTGCTGATGACCGTGGTGCTCGGTTCCAAGGGCGGCGCCACGGTGTGCAGCAAGGCGCCGGAAGCGCTGGACAAGTGCCCGAAGCCCCCCGGCAGCGCCGCACCGTCGTAGCGTGCTGTGATCTGCTGCGGGCCGATCACGTTGAAGGTGATGATGCAACTCGCTTCGGAGGTTTGGTCGTCCAGCACCGTCAACGCCAGGTCCGAGCATGATCCGCTGGGCGTGCCCACGAAGGTCACCGTCCCCGGGTTGGGCGCCACGCGGCCGGAGACACGGGCGGTCAGGGTCACCGGCTGGCCCGGCGCTGACGGGTTGGGACTGGTCGAGTGAACCCCGGTAGTGGTCTCCGTACTCGGCCCCCAGACAGCGATATTCGGATTGCGGCGACCGAATGCCTCGTTGAACTCACCGCCAAGATAAAGCGCGCCGCCCATCGGAACGAGGACGCGAAGCTCCCCGCTCAACCCGTTGTTGGCGTCGCTGCCGAGACCGCTCCAGCCGCTTGCGGTCCAGCGCGCGATCCGGTTGGCGGTCACCGCTGCGCCGCCCAGATTGGCCTGAGTGAAGGCACCGCCGGCGTACAACTCCCCGCCCAACGCCGCCAGGGTGAAGACCGTGCCGTCCACCCCGTTGCCGCCGCCGCTGCCGAGGCTGGCCCAGTTGCCCCCGCTCCAGCGCGCGATCCGATTGGCAGTGACCGGCGTGGCGCCGACATTGGCCTGGGTGAACTCGCCGCCGGCATAGAGCTGCCCGTCCAGCACAGCAAAGGCCCAGACGATGTCGTTGACACCGTTGCCGCCGCCGCTGCCCAAGCTCGACCAGCCGCTGCCGCTCCAGCGCGCAATCCGGTTCGCATTGATCGCCGCGGCGCCCACATTGGCCTGGGTGAAGCCGCCACCCACATAAAGCTGCCCATTCAGCGCGGCCAGCGCATGAACCGCGGCGTTGACGCCACTGCCGCCGCTGCCCACTGCCGACCAGGTGCTGCCGTTCCAGCGCGCGATCCGACTGACGTTGACCACCGCTCCGCCCACATTGGCCTGGGCAAAGGATCCCCCTGCGTAGAGATCCTCTCCGAGGAACTCCAGGGCCAGGACGCTGGCATTCAGCCCATTGCCGGCACCGCTGCCCACGGGGGACCAGCTGCTGCCGTTCCAGCGTGCGATCCGGTTGGTGGTCAGCGCCGGACCACCCACGTTGGCCTGAGTGAAGTATCCCCCCACATAGAGCTCGCCGCCCCGCGCCGCCAGCGCGCGGACCGTAAAGTCCACCCCGTTGCCGCCGCCGCTGCCGAGACTGGACCAACTGCTGCCGTTCCAGCGCGCGATGTAATTGGCGGTGACCGCAGTGCCGCCTGCGTTCACCTCGGTGAAGTCGCCACCGACGTAAAGCTGTCCGCCCATGACGGTCGCGGCCCAGATCTTGCCGTTGACCCCGCTGTCGCCGCCGCTGCCGAGACTGGACCAGGTGCTGCCGTTCCAGCGCGCTACATGGCGGGCAGTGATCGCTGTGCCGCCTGCGTTCGCTCGCACGAAGTCACCCCCCGCGTAGAGCTGATCGTCCAGCGCCGCCAGCGCAAACACCCAGCTGTTCATGCCGCTGCCGCCGCCACTGCCGACGCCGGCCCAGCCGCTACCGTTCCAGCGCGCGATGTAATTGGCACTCTCCGTCGCACCGCCGGTGTTCGCCTGGGTGAAGACGCCGCCGAGGTAGAGCTCGCCGCCCAACACTTCCAGGGCCAGCACCGTGCCATTGACGCCATTCCCGCCGCCGCTGCCCAGACTGGCCCAGCTGCTGCCGTTCCAGCGCGCAATCCGGTTGGCATTGACCACCGTGCCACCGACGTTGGTTTGAGTAAAGCCACCCCCCACGTAGAGCTGGCCGTCGGCAACGCCCAGTGCGTTGACGGTATTGTTCACCCCGTTGCCGCCACCGCTGCCCAGGGCAGACCAGCTGTTGCCGTTCCATCGCGCAACCCGGTTGGCATTCACCACCGTGCCGCTGAGGTTCGCCTGAGTGAAGACGCCGCCAGCGTAGAGCGCTCCACCGAGCACCGCCAGCGCCTCGATCGCGCCGTCCACCCCGTTGCCGCCGGCGCTGCCGACACTGGCCCAGCCGCTGCCATTCCAGCGTGCCATCCGGTTGGCATTGACGACCGTACCACCCACATTCGCCTGGGTGAAATTGCCGCCCGCATAGAGCTGGCCGTTCAGCACGGCAAGGGCATTGACCCGACTGCCCAGCCCGTTGCCACCACCGCTGCCGACAGCGCTCCACTGACTGCCGTCCCAGCGAGCGATCCGGTTGGCCGGCACTGCCGAGCCGCCTACGTTGGCCGAGGTGAAATCGCCGCCTGCGTATAGCGCGCCATCGAGTACCGCGAGGCTAAACACCCAGTCGTTCACGCCTCCGCCGCCGCCGCTGCCCAGCGGCACCCAGCGCTCCCCGTTCCATCGGGCGATATGGTTAAGCGGGGTGGAGCCCGCATGAGTGAAGTTGCCGCCAACCACCAGGGCCGGTCCGCTGCCGTCATCCCAGATCGCGGTTGCGAAGACGGTACCGTTCAGACCTGTTGCAGCGTCGTCGCGGAAGATCGGCCGGACATCCCGGGTTCCGGGGTCGACCGCATGCACCACCGGGGCGGAGCTGCTGGGCGTCCAGTCGGCCGCGCCCACGTAGTGGGCGGTCAGCGTTTGGGCGCCGGCGCCGTTCCAGCGGATCGTGCACTCGGCCTCGGCGCTGGTGGCATCAATGGGCGTCAGTGTCAAATCACTGCACGAACCGCCCGGCGCGCCGCTGATCGTCACGTGGCCCGCGCTGGGTGCCGTACCGGCCGTCACCCGCGCGCGGACCCGCACCGATTCATCGGCCCGCGACGGTGTGGGATGGGTGCTGAGGATCTCGGTGACGGTAGGGTCGACGATGCCATACGCGCCTACATACTGCGACGGCCTACCGCCCGCCCTTGTAAAGCTGCCACCGACAAACATGCTGCCGTCGTACTCCGCCAAGGCCCAAGCGACGGCGTCGACCCCGTTGGCGATGCCGGTACCCAGGCTGGACCAGTGGCTACCGTTCCATCGCGCCACGTTGTTCGCTTCGATGACCGAGACGCCCGATTGCGCTTGCGTGAACGATCCTGCTACATAAAGCTCGCCCGCCACCGCCATCAGGGCACGGACAGTACCGTTCACACCGTCGCCGCCACCACCGGCGAGGCTGGACCAGTGACTGCCGTTCCAACGAGCGATCCGGTTGGCCGGGACGACCGGACCGTCCACATTGGCCTGGGTGAAGGCGCCCCCAACGTAGAGCTGCCCGTTCAGCACGGTCATGGTATTCACCGTTTCGCTCACCCCGTTGCCCCCGGCGCTGCCTAACGCCGCCCAGCCACTCCCGTTCCAGCGCGCGATCCGGTTGGCGTTCACCACCGACCCGCCGATGTTGGCCTGGGTGAAATCTCCACCCGCAAGCAGCTGCCCGTCCAGCACCGCAAGAGACCAGACGTTGCCGTTCACGCCATTGCCCTCGCCGCTGCCCAAGGCCGACCAGCTGCTGCCATTCCAGCGAGCGACTCGGTTGGCAGCGACCACCGGGCCGCCGAGATTTGCCTGAGTGAACAGGCCTCCCAAATAGAGCTCGCCGTCCAACACCTCAAGGCCCAGCACCGAGCCATTGACGCCGTTACCGCCGCTGCTGCCCAGGCTGGACCAGCTGCTGCCATTCCAGCGAGCGACCCGGTTGGCAGCAACCACTGTGCCGCCTACATTCGCCTCGATGAAGTTACCGCCCACGTAGAGCTGCCCGTCCAGCACCGCAAGGGACCAGACGGTGCCGCTCACACCATTGCCGCCGCCGCTGCCCAAGCTGGACCACGTGAACCCATTCCAGCGCGCAATGTTCCTGGCGGTCACCACCGAGCCGCCCGAACCCCACTGCGTAAACGTTCCCCCCACGTAAAGATGTTGGCCCATGACCGCAAGCGCATGAACCGTACCGGCGGTGGTGCTACCGCCGCTGCCGAGGCCGGACCAGCTGCTGCCGTTCCAGCGGACGACCGCGCCTGCGTCTACCATCGGGCCGCCGAGATTCGCCTGATTGAGCAAGCCTGCTACATAAAGCTGTCCGTCCAATACGGTGAGCGAGTTGACGCTGGCATTGAAAAAGTAATTGTGTCCCACCCCGTTGCCGCCGCCGCTGCCGAGACCCGACCAGCTGCTCCCGCTCCAGCGTGCAATTCGGTTGGCTGCAACCATTGCGCCGCCGACATTCGCAGTTGTGAAATGCCCGCCCAGGTAGAGCTCTCCGTCCATGACGGCGAAGGCTTCAACGACGGAGTCCACGCCATTGCCACCCCCGCTGCCAAGGGCGGCCCAGCCTGCCCCGTTCCAACGTACAACCCGACTGGCGGCCAGCGCTGGGCCGCCGACATTCGCTTGCGTAAACCATCCCCCCAGATAGAGATCTCCCCCGAACACCGCTAGCGCCCGAACCGAACCATTGACACCATTGCCGCCGCCGCTGCCGAGGCTGAACCAGGCGCTCCCGTTCCAGCGCGCGATGTTGTTGGCTGTGATCGCGGGACCGCCCAGGTTAGCCTGGGCAAATTGCCCCGCCACATATAGCTCTCCACCCAGTGCGACCATGTCGTAGACGCTGCCGCTGAGGCCGTTCCCGCCGCCATTGCCGAGACTGGACCAATGGCTTCCGTCCCAGCTTGCGATTCGGTTGGCATTCACCACAGTCCCGCCGATATTTGTTTGGGTGAAATTGCCCCCTAGGTAGAGCTGGCCGTTGAGTGCCGCGAAGGTGAAGACCGAATTGTTCACGCCATTGCCGCCACCGCTGCCCAAGGCCGCCCAGCTGCTTCCGTTCCAACGCGCAACCCGGTTGACGCTGACGGGAGACCCACCCACGTTGGCCTGGGTGAACACGCCTCCCACATAAAGGTCGCCGCCGAACACAGCGAGAGCAGCAACCGAATCATCAAGTCCGTTGCCCCCGTCACTGCCCAGGCTGGACCAGCTGCTACCGTTCCAGCGTGCGATCCGATTGGCGACTGCGCCACCCGCGCTGGTAAAGCTTCCGCCGACAACCAGCGCCGGTCCGCTGCCGTCATCCCAGATGGTCGTTGCAAAAACATACTCATCAGGCCCGGTGTTGCCGTTGAAAATGGATTTCCATCCCAACGTTCCGCCGTCGGTCTGCGGGGCATCCGTCATTGCAGGAACTGCGCGCCGCGGTCCGGCCTCGGTAGCCGCCAGGTCTTGTGGCACCGCTTGCTCGGCGCGCGCCAACTCGCGGCCCAGCTCATCGCGCAGTACCGCGAGGAGGCCTACGTCCGGTACTGCCAGCTCCACGCCGTCCAGATGCATGCCGGGTTCGAGCGTCCGGGACTTCAGGTGCCGACCGCGCCCGTCCGCGTCGAGCGCGGACAGCTCCAGCATCCCGGACTGATCGCCGCGCCAGCTGATCGCGAGCTGGGGACTGCCCTTGCCCGCGATCGGCGGCAGCAGCAGCAACGACAAGGGCTGATCGGCGGCCCCCACCCGGGCCGCGAGCAGCAGGCACCACAGCGCCAGGGCCGCCCGGGTCCAGATCGTCATCGCCTGCCTCCGGAGATAGCCCGATGGCGCACCGCCCCGGCGCTCGTGGCCACATCGTCGGCGCGCGCAGCGCGCCAGCAGGAACTCAAGACTCCAGTTGGCGGGCAGGTTGGCGGGTCGGAAAAGCTGCGGGCGAAGTCGACGTCCACCAGGGCCGGGGAAATCGCCGGCAAGGTCGCCATGATCGGAAATCGAGAGGACTTGGGCATTCCGGGGCCCTGAGTAGACTGCCCTCAGTCTCCCTGCAGAGCGCCCTTCGATCGCGGTCCGATCTGTGAAGTTTTGCCAAAGACTTGGTGAAGATGCCCGAATCCCGGTGCTCGGATCACCCTCAAGGCGAGATCGTAGGGCGCTGCGGTATCTGCCCAGACTCGCGCAGCCGCTCCACCGCTGCCCTTTCCGAGGCCGCATGACTGCGTGCACCCGTCAGCAATGCGCGAAACTCGGCGCTATCGCGCACGGCGTCGAAGACCTGATCGTGCTCAAGCAAGACCCACCACGCCAGCGTGGGGCTGGAAGGGGCGACTGCGGCCAGCGCAATCAGGGCCTCCGACTCCCCCCCAAGGGACAGCAGCGCCGCGGCGCGCAGGAGCTGCGCCAATGCATCCGAGCGGCCGAAGCCAGCGCGATCCGTCAGCACCGCCAGCAGCGACTCGATGAGCTGACGGCCACGGCGCCGATCACCGGCGGCGATGGCCAGTTGTGCCAGCGCCAGCGCCGCGTAGGCGGTTTCGATGCGCACGCAGTCTTCATCCCTGGTGACAGCAGGGAGGCAATACTCGCTGCGTAGGAGTTCAGCGTGCCGCGCAAACGCGTGGTCGCGGAGTGCCTGGTCGCGAATCAGTAGAACGTTCGCCATGCCGTGGGCCGAACCGATTGCCCGCCCCCCCGAGCCTGGCTGCGGCGCAGCGGATACGAGAGGGCTCTCCCGCAACACCGCGGCCACCTCCCACTCAGGCTGATCCGCTTCGGCAAAGTCTCTCGCGGCGGCAACATCACCGATCGAGAGGTAGAGGTCGAATGCGGTCCGGGCAGCGAAGGCGGAATACGGGTCTGCGGCCAGCGCACGCTCGATCAGAGCGATGCCTTCGGCAAGTCGACCGCGCCGGCCGGCCTGCAGCAGGGAAAGCCGGGTCAAAGC
The DNA here is from genome assembly GCA_050485825.1 of Gammaproteobacteria bacterium. Classification (GTDB taxonomy): domain Bacteria; phylum Pseudomonadota; class Gammaproteobacteria; order Xanthomonadales; family Wenzhouxiangellaceae; genus Wenzhouxiangella. Next base: position 16,937 of record JBJHCC010000053.1, on the reverse strand, counting down.
CTGGGTGTAATTGGGATCCATTCGCAGCACAGCCAGTAGCGCCGCTTCGAAGGCGTCCGCGTCCCCGGTCGCGCGGTAGTCGGACAGGGCATGCAGGTAGCGCGGTCTGGGCCGCAGCGGGTCCAGCAACATGGCCCGCTCCATCAGCCACTGTGCTTCTGCCTCGGCACCAGGCCTCCTCGCCCGATGCTCAAATGGCTGGAGGTAGGCCTGAATACCCAACCACTCGCTGAGCGCCAAGTGGCCGTCGCTGTGATTCGGTGCCAACGCCAGCCCGAGGCGGAAGTCAGCCTCGGCCCGATCAGGATCAGTCGTCAGAAAGGCCCGGGCAAAATAGGCCTCGGCCAGTTCCGGGTCCAGTGCCAGCGCCTGATCCAGCAGCGCCAGCGCCGCTGCCGTCACGGACCGCTGGCCACGACCCTCCAGCTCCGCCTTCGCCATCAAGGCCTTGGCCTCGCCCGCATAGGCTGCTGCAAAAGCAGGGTCAAGATGGCGTGCCTGGCGGAAATGCCCGGCCGCGCGCTCGGCCTCGGGGACACGAAAGCGGCTGAGCGCCGCTAGACCCTGCAGGTACTCCAGATGCGCATCGAGCCGGTCGGTGCCGGAATGAGCCTGCCGCGGTACGACATCGAGCGCTTCGGCCACCACGGCGGCAATCTCGTCCTGGAGCGCGAACAGCTCACTCATTGTCCGGTCGGTCGTCAGGCCCTGCAGCTGGCGACCGGTTTGCGCGTCCGAAAGTTGGACTGAAACACGCAGCATGTCGTCTTGCTTCTGCACAGCACCCTGGACCAGGTAGCGCGCGCCCAGCAGTCGGCCGATCGTGCCCAGCTCCGCGCTCTGATCCGACACCGCGAACGAAGAGCTGCGGGCTATCACCATCAATGATCCACTCGTCGACAAGCGATTCCGAACCACTTCGGCGATGCCGAGACCGATGTACTCCTCGCTCGGATCGCCTCCCAGCATTTGAAACGGAAGCACGGCCACGGTGCGTGGCGGCAGGCCAACCTTGACGATGCCGGTCCCGGCTTTGCCCTCGTCGATTGCGGCGGGGTCGCTCGACTGCTTCAGCCACCAGGCAGTCAGAAGCACCACGGTGCACAGACCTGCCAATGCAGCGACCAGCCAGGTGGGCCGGCGCGTCATGCGGGCATGCGCGGCGGACTGCGCTGGCCCGATCGAAGTCGCCCTGCCGCCATCTGCCGCCAGGTTCCGAACCGGGACCGCGAGCCGGTAGCCCCGTCCGCGAACGACTTGCACGTAGCGCGGCGATCGCGGGTCGTCGCCGAGTGCGTCACGCAGCAGCTTGACCCGCTGGGTGATTGCCTCCGGATTGACGACGAGCCCCTTCCATGCCCGCGCCATGAGCTGGTCGCCGTTCAATACGTTGGGCGCCGCCTGGACCAGGACCACGAGCAACTCGAAGGACCGTGGCGGCAAGGGGATTTCGACGCCAGCGCGAGTCACACTCTGGCGGCCGATGTCCAGCTCTAGGTCGCCGAGCGCGAACCGGCCGACCGGCTCGCTCCGGACTCCGACGCCATTATCCGACTGCTGACCCACCTACCTCAGGAACCTCTGAATGATCTGGCCCGGACATGATGATTCACAGATTCCCTGACCGATAGCCTCAGGCCGCAATCCGATAACAGGGCCGATACGCCTCCCCGCCCGGCAGCTTCATCCGGTGCTGGGCGACGAAGCGCTGCAGGAGTTGATCGAGGCTCTCCATGATCGGGCGCTCGCCGGTGATCTCGAAGGGACCGTGCTTGCGGATCGCGCGCACGCCCTGCGGCTTGACGTTGCCGGCGACGATGCCGGAGAAGGCGCGGCGCAGGTCGGCGGCCAGTTCATGGACCGGCAGGTCGCGCGACAGTCTCAAGCCGGCCATGGCCTCGTGGCTGGGGTAGAACGGCTGCTGGAACAAGGGGTCGATGGCCAGCAGCCAGTTGAAGTAGTACGCGTCGTTGACTTCGGTTCGCCAGCGCCGCACCCGTTCCACGCCGGCCGTCATCTCGCGGGCCACGGCCACTGGATCGTCGATGATGATGCGATAGCGCGCGCGCGCCTTTTCGCCCAGGGTCAAGCCGATGAAGGCGTCGATTTCCTCGAAGTAATCGCGCGCGGATGCCGGGCCGGAAAAGATCAGCGGGAACGGCATGTCCGCGTTGGCGGGATTGAGCAGCACACCCAGGATATAAAGAATCTCCTCGGCCGTTCCCACCCCGCCGGGGAACACGACGATGCCGTGACCCAGGCGAACGAAGCCCTCCAATCGTTTTTCGATGTCCGGCATGATGACCAGCTCATTGACGATCGGATTAGGTGACTCGGCGGCGATAATGCCGGGCTCGGAAATGCCGACGTAGTGCCCGGGCAGGGTGCGCTGCTTGGCATGGCCGATCGTCGCCCCCTTCATTGGGCCCTTCATCGCGCCAGGCCCGCAGCCGGTGCAGATGTCCATACCGCGCAGGCCGAGCTGATAACCCACCTCCTTGGTGTAGTCGTATTCCGGGCTGCTGATCGAGTGGCCACCCCAGCACACGACCAGGTTGGGCTCGCGCTGCGAATCGAGCAGCTGGGCATTGCGCAGGATTTCAAACACGGCGTTGGTCACGCCCTCGCCGTCGCCCAGGTCGAAATACGGGTTCGGCGAAATCTCGGTATGGAAGTACACGATATCGCGCACCACCGAGGACAGCAGTTCGCGAATACCCTTGATCATCTTGCCGTCGACGAAGGCGCAGGCCGGCGCGTGCTGGAGGTCGATACGCATGCCGCGGTTGACCTGGTGCACGGTGATCCGGAAGTCCTCATAGGACCGCAGCAGCCCCTCGGCGTCATCGCCCTGCTCGCCCGAATTGAGCACGGCCAGCGCACACTGGCGCAAGGTCTCCCCGACCTCCTCGCTGGCGTCGGACAGGCGCGCGACCTCCTGGCGCGAGAGAATATTGAGAGCCCCCGATGGATAAACCGAGGTCGACACCTTGGCGCCGGCACAGCGCGTGGTTTCGAGCGTCTGATGATCGTTCATGGCGTGAATGTCCTTGGTTTCTTGTCGTATTGATCTGCGCATCATACGGCGCGGATCGGCTGCGGGGTTGACCTGATGCGGCCGAGGCCCGCGCAAAAAAGAAAACGGCCGGCAAAAGCCGGCCGTTTCCTGACGTAACGGTCTGACTACGATCAGAAATCGTAGCGCAGGGTCAGGCGGATCTCATAGACCGACGGACGAGCCTGCAGGTTGTTGATGGTCTGGTTGTTGAACTGGGTGAAGCGATACACACAGGCGCTCTCGCTGGTGCAAACCGTACGCGGCAGGTCACCGGTGAGTGCCGGCGCATCAACCACGCCCAGCGCAGCCAGATCAGCAGCCGAGATCAGGTCAGCCGTGACGATCGGCGACTGGCCATTACCCGGGCCGGTGTAGAAGTTGCCCCAGTCCTTGTTCAGCAGATTGAGGAAGTTCTTGACGTCCACGATCATGCTGAAGCGATTGTCGTTGGCCCAGCGGCCCAGGCCTGGAATACCCGGCAGTTCCTGCTGGAAGCGCAGGTCCCACTGGTTGTTCCAGCGCGTGGTGCGCGAGAACGGCGCGACGATCTGGCCGGTCGGCAGGCCCTGGCCGTCGACGAAGTCGAAGAACGCGGCCTGGTTGAAGCCCGGGGCGAAGACCACGCGCGAGTCGCCGTTCGGATCCGGGACATAGAGCGGGTTGTTGGCAAACGGGTTCTCGCCGGCGCCAGCGCGACCGAACAGGTGGTTGTTCTGCGGTGCGACGAACTGGAACGACGGGAACCAGTTGTCGCCGGTGGCGATCTGGCCGAAGGCGTGGACGCGAGTCATGTAATCGCCGAAGAAGGCGCGCTCGTAGCCCAGGCTGATCTTGAAGGCGTGCTCGATTTCAAACAGGGAGCGACGCGGCGACGGGTCGTTGCGATCGGTGTCGGCGATGCCGCGCCAGGCCGAGATGCCCTGCGAGGAGGTGCCTTCGCTGAGGAAGCGGATGTTCTGGTGCGCGTACGACACGTCGAACTCGAAGCCCATGTCATAGCGCTTGCCCAGGCCGACAGTGAAGACATGGCTGTTGCCACCGCTGGCATTGGTCAGCTCGGTCAGCGAGCGAATACCCAGCGCGCTCAGGTCAGCATAGATCGGACGACCGTCGGGGGCCACGCCCAGCGGCTGGGTCTGCGGCAGACGGGTCTGCGAAGCCATTTCCCAGCGGAACGCGTCCTTCGGACGGGTGTAGAGATACTGCGCCGTGAAGCGATAGTTGTCGCCGAAGTTCGGGATATCGAAGCTGCGCTCGAAACGCAGTGAGGCCTTCCAGTCGGACGGGATATTGAAGCCCGGGCCGATGAAGTCGCCCGGAATCGGCGTGCCGGCGGCAACGATGTCCAGCGCTTCCTGCGGAATCACGAACGGGTTGGCATTCTGCTGCCCGGTCAGGACGGCTTCAACGAACGGCTGCTGGAAGGAATTGGAAACCCAGACCGCGGGCGAACCGCCCGAGAACAGGCCGAAGCCACCGCTGATCGTGGTCCGATCCAGACCGGTGAACAGGAAGCCGACGCGCGGCAGCCACAGATCCTGGCCGTTCAGATTATTGTCGGTGCGCACACCGTACTGATCAAAAATCTGCTGGCTGAAGGCCGGGCGATCCGACTGCTTGAAGCGCTCATAGCGCATGCCCAGGCTCAGCTGCAGGTCCGGGGTGATGGCCCATTGGTCCTGCAGGAAGAACGACCACTTCTCGAAGCCCCAGGACGCGGCGGCATCAGACAGGTTGTTCGACGGCACGTTGCGGTAGAACCACTGCTGCGGCGTGCGGTTTTCGAACTGCTGGTAGTTGTTGAACACCAGCGAGCCGCGCGAGTTCTGCATGAACAGGTTGAACACGTTGAAGTCTTCGTACTCGGTACCGAAGGTCAAGACGTGATCGCCGATGACGTAGTCGCCGGAGAAGAACACCTGCAGACGGTCATCGTTGTACTCGTTGGCATGGCGGAAACGGTCGCAGCCGGCGACCAGGGTGTTGTTGTTGCCGATCAAGCCTTCCAGCGGGGTGCCAGCGACGTTGGCCGGGGCCAGGCGGATTTCCAGCTCGCCGATACCGGGGCCGGCGCGGCAGATCTGACCACGCTCGAACTCGGTGTAGTTGACCCGAAAGGTGGTCGAGAAGTTGTAGCTCCAGTCGGAGAACAGCTGGACCGTATAGGCCTCCAGATCGACCGGAATGTCATACCAGGCCGACTCGAACTGGTTGTTGCCGACGGCAGTACCGGTTTCCTTCGTGCTCTGGTAGGTGAACGACGCACGATGGTCGTCGTTGATGTTCCAGTCGAACTTGGCCAGCAGACGCTCGGAGGTGATGGCGTTGTTGCCCTGCTGCGGACGACCCAGCGGATCGAAGCCGTAGAGGTCCTGAATGATCGGGCGCAGGACGTTGAAGACTTCGGGATCGCGCTGGGCGTTGTTGTCATTGTTGACGAAATCGAACGGTTGGCCGGACTCATACTCATCATAAGAGATGAAGAAGAACAGCCGGTCGCGAAGGATCGGACCACCCAGAGTGAAGCCGTACTCCTTTTCCTTGACATCACCTGGATCGAAGCGACGGTCGCTGAACTTGTTGCCGATCATCGAATCGTTCTTGTAGGCGTAGTAGGCGTTGCCGCGGAACTCGTTGGTGCCAGAGCGGGTCACGATGTTGACCAGGCCGCCGGTGAAGTTCGAGGCGGTGACCGAGTAATCGGAAGCCACCAGCGAGACCGACTCGACGGCGTCGAGGTTGATCGGCGAGCGCGTTGTGGCATAGGTGTTGGAACCCAGGCCGAAGTTGTCCTGCTGCAGCGAGCCGTCGATGGCCAGCGCGTTGAAGCGCGGGTTGACGCCCGCGACCGACAGGTTACCGACGCCGCGCGAAGAAGCCAGCGGGTCGCGCAGCAGCGTGCGGATCACGTCGCGGTCGACGGCCGGCTGGTTGCGAATGTCCTGGTCGTTGAAGGTCGATCCGACGCCCTGATTCAGCTCGGCGGCCTGAACGACACGCGCTCCCGTGACCACGAAGCGGTCCAGGTCGGCCACATCGGCGACCATGGCGACCCGCAGCGGATCCTGGGTACCCGGCTGGAGGAAGACGTCCTCGACCACCGTGGTCTGCAGGCCCTCGCGACGAACGACGACGATGTACGGTCCGCCGACGCGCAGACCGCCCTGGAAGAAACCACCGGTCGCACTGGTCGTGGCCCGGGAGACGGTGCCCGAGGGCAAGTGGGTGATTTCGACGGTGGCGCCGGAGACCGGCGAGCCGGCCGGGTCGACCACCTGGCCGCGCAGGCTGGACGCCGTATCCTGGGCAACCGCGGCCCCCGAGATCAGCATCAGGGCGGCAAAGGCGGCCCAAAATTGCTTCAGTTTCAACATCTTGATTGCTCCAGAAAAGCTTGGTTCAGGGCAGAAAAAACAATTGCAGCCTCTAGTGGGAGGCTGCGCTGACGAGGCTTGATTCAACCAACTCCGCTAGTCTAGCGTCGATTTATTACAAAATTTTAACCCGAGGGGAACTTTCATGACAGTGCCAGGCGGAAAAATATGACAGCGTCGGAACGCTTGCCGCCAACACCAGCCTGGGATACAATGCGCGGCTTCGTCGGGGTGTAGCTCAGCCTGGTAGAGCACTGTCTTCGGGAGGCAGGGGCCGGAGGTTCAAATCCTCTCACCCCGACCAGGTTCAAACGCAATAAGGCCAGCTTCGCGCTGGCCTTTTTGCATTCCCGATCCTGATTGGTGTTGTGTCTCAGCAATTTGGCTTCGATCATGTGGGCCCCCGTCCTCGGGCGGTGATTTCCGCGTCAGTTCGACGCTTGGCCAGGCCTTCAGCAAAATCCCCCACCCGAGGACGGCTCTCAGCGGTGATCTTGCAGGATGTTGCCGGAGTCTACTGAGACACGACGCCAATCAGATACCCGGCAGGGTCAAGGAATGGCCCAGCGAGCCTGGTGGCCGCGGGCGTCGACGTGGACGAAGGGGCCTCGATGCGGCCGTGGGCCGTACAGCCCCAACCCGCCGGTCAGGCGCCGGAACCGACCGCTGCTATAGAGGTCTTCGATGATCTGGTGCAGCAGTTCGGCGTCGGCCAGGTCAACCCGGCCGTCGCCGTTGAGATCGTCCATGCGACCGTCACCGGTGGTGTCGATGAAGATGTCGGCGGCCCCACCCCAGACATGGCGTGAGTAGCGGCCGTTGCCGATCACGTGGTTGTACCAGGGCGTGCGGTGCCCGCTCATGATGAAGAAGGTGTCGGTGCGAATGCCGCGCCGGTTGACCTCATCGAGAATGATTTCCAGCTTGGCGACCAGTTCCTCGCGCAGCAGCATGTACTTCGGCCAGTGGTCGGGCTGCTGCTTGCCGACAAACTGGCCGAGGGTGAAGTTGGGTGAGACCGGCAGGTCCATCAGCGCCCGGGTGACTTCGATCTTGCCGGCCGGTGGCAGGTAGATCGGGTTGTCACCCAGCGGCCGGTCGGGGTACTCGCCGACCCGATAGCCGTTGATCGAGCCGTTGTCGGTGCGGTCGCCAGGGCGCATCACGACCACGTTCAGGGTCATGGCCGGGTGGCCTTCCGGCTCGATGCGGATCGGGTGCAGACCGAGGGTTTCCGGCGCGCGCCAGCGCCAGCGCTGTTCGCCGCGCTCGCTCAGACGGCCGGCCGCCGGTTCAATCACCACCGGCGCATCGCCCAGCCGCAGCAGGCGCAGATCAACCGATTCCCCGGGTAGCACAAAGTAGGCGAAGGTATGCCAGTCGCTGCGCTTGCCGTTGAACTCCACCGCATAGCCGAGTCGCCCCGGGTCGAAGCCATTGTTCTCGGCGCCGGCGACCGGCGGCAGCAGCGCCAGCATGAGCAGGCTGATGAAAAGGATCGATCGGATCAAGCCTTGGCTTCCTAGGGAGATTGCGGTGGTGCGTCCAGGGCCTCGATCAGGCGCCCGTCGCGTTCGTAGATGTCTCGTCGGTACTGGACCTGGCCCTGTTCATCAACCCAGGCGGTCCAATAGAGCAGATGCACCGGGAGCGGCCGGTCCAGACGCAGGGTGGTCTCCTGCCCACTGGCCAGAATGCTGTCGATGCGCGCTGCGCTGACCAGGCTGGAACGCTCGGTCAACAGCCAGCGGGCCAGCGCTTCGGCATTGTCGACCCGGATGCAGCCCGAGCTGAACGCGCGCTCCTCGCGTCCGAACAGGGCTCGGGCCGGCGTGTCGTGCAGATACACGTTGTGGCGGTTCGGAAACATGAACTTGACCCGGCCCAGGGCATTGTCCGGGCCCGGCGCCTGGCGCAGTCGGTAGGGGAAATTGCGCGCCGACAGGGCGCGCCAGTCGATCGTGGTCGGATCGATCCGGCGCTCGTCAGCGCCCCAGCCTTGCAGCACCGAAAACCCCATTCGATCGAGGTAGGACAGATCGGCCCGGATGCGCGGCAGCTGGTCCTGCGCCGCCAATCGGGGCGGCACTTCCCAGGAAGGATTCAGGACCAGGTAGCTCATCCGTCCGGTGAACACGGGCGTGCGCCGGAACGGCGTCCCGACCACCACCCGCTGGGTCATCACGATCTCGCCCTGGTAGTGGACCTGGAGATTGAAGCCGGCGATGTTGACCAGAATGTACTCCTCGCCCAGCGCCCGCGGCAGCCAGCGCCAGCGCTCCATGTTGGCGCGCAGCTGAGCGGCGCGCTGCGGCGGCGTCGTGTTGAGCTCGGCCAGGGTGCGCGGGCCGATCACCGCATCGGCTTCCAGGCCATGGCGCCGCTGAAAGGCCCGGACTGCGATCTGCAGCGTCTCGTCGTAGCGATCCTCAGCAGACGCCGGATTGTCAGCGGACTGTCGGCTGTCAGCTTCCCCGAAATCCCCGAGCTGGCGCAGGCGGCGACGAATCGCCTCGACGCGCTGATCACTGTCCCCGGGGCGCAGCAGCGGGCCATCCGCAATCGTCGGCCAGGCACCGTTGGTGCTCAGGGAGCGGTGCAGGGCCAGCCGTTGGACCAGAGCCTGGTAGGCCGGGTAGCGCGGCGCCAGGCGATCAAGAATCTGGCGCAGATCGACCGGCGCGCCGTCGCCACGGCTGGCCGCCAGCTCGGCAAACAAGTCCGGCGGCTCGCGCTCGATCAACCAGCCGGGGTCAATACTTTCCGGGTCGACCCTGCCGTTGAGCAGATGGTGACCCAGGCTGAGCAGGCCGTCGCTGGCCAGAAGCTCGATATCGACCAGCAGCCGACGGTCGACCGCCTCGCCCTGCTCGGCCCGCTGCGCCAGCAGCTCAGCCAGGGCCTCGCGGTGATAATGCTCGGGATCAAGGCCATGGTCCCAGGCCCGGTCGATCGCTGGCAGCAGTTGATCCATGATCGGCGTCGGCTGCGCCTGGCCGTCAAACCAGATCGGCTGGCCGAGCCGAGTCTCGTACAGCCGCACCAGGGGGGCCGTCGCCAGCAGCGGCCGACCCGCCGCCACGGCCTCGTTCGCCAGCAGCATGGCATCGAGACGCTGACGCAACGGTTCGGCCAGGCTGCCGGCGGCCGCGGCCGGCAGTGCCGACAGCAGCAGCGCCATCAACAGGGCGCTCCGGAGCGGTCTTGCCAGGCTGGTTCGAGTCATCAGCACTCTGACCCGCGCCAGCCGCTGGAAATTCCATCGCCTGGCGGCACTTGCCTGCAAGCGCGCCGCTCAGTGCACATCGAAGGCCTGCCGCACCCAGGCCAGATAGGCCTGGTCGGTGGAGACGACCTTGCCGGGTGAATCAGACAGCTTGACCACCGGCTGGCCGTTGCACTCGGTCATCTTGATGACGATGTTGATCGGTGCCACGCCGGTGTCGTTGCTCAGGTTGGTGCCGATACCGAAGGAGACATTGGTTTCGTCGCGGAAGCGTTGCCAGACCGCGGCCGCCTTGGGAATGCTCAAGGAATCGGAAAAAATCAGATTGCGGGTGTTCGGATCGATGCGGTTGGCACGATAGTGGTCAATCATCGCCTCGGCCCAGACGAAGGGGTCGCCCGAGTCCTGACGGGCACCGTCGAAAAGCTTGCAGAAATACAGATCGAAGTCGCGCAGGAAAGCCTTCAGGCTGTAGGTGTCGGACAGGGCAATCCCCAGATCGCCGCGGTACTCGCGCGCCCAGACCTCGAAAGCGAAGCGCTGGGTTTCGGCCAGCCGGGGGCCGAGCGCCTGGCAGGCCTGGATGAACTCATGCGCCATGGTGCCGATCGGCACCAGATCCAGAGCCCGAGCCAGGCGCAGATTGCTGGTGCCGCGCAGGCTGCCGGGCACGGCATCGGCCAGGGTCGAGACCACTTCGTCCTGCCAGGCCCGGGAAAAGCGTCGCCGGGTGCCGAAATCGGCAAAGATGAACTCATCGGGTCGGTCCAGGGCGCGAACCTGGCCGATCTTCTCAGTCAGGCGACGCCGGCCTTCGCTGAGGTCATGTCCGGGATAGGCATGGCGCGCATACAGCTCGCTGATGATCGCCAGCAGCGGCACCTCGAACAGAATGGTGTGCAGCCAGGGCCCGCGGATGCGCAGATCCAGCTCGCCGTCGACGACATCGATATGCAGATAGCGCGGCTGCAGGCGAAACAGGCGCAGAAACTCGATGAAATCGGTTTTCAGATAGCGCAGACCCGACAACCAGGCCAGCTCGGCCTCGTCGAGCCTCAGCGAACAAAGCTGATCGATCTCGCGCTCCAGCGCCGGGATCAGCGGGACCAGATCCACCCCCGGCGTGCGGCAGCGGAAGCGGTACTCCACCACCGCGCCGGGAAACTGATGCAGCACCACCTGCATCATCGAGAACTTGTAGACGTCGGTATCGAGCAGCGATGGCACCATCATGGCGCCGGCTCCAGCGCGTCGACGCCGTCGATCACCTCGACCCCGCTGGCGCGCATGGCTGCCAGCGCCTCGGCCACGCCGCCCGGGCTGATGCCGCGGCAGGCGGCCAGATTCAACACGGTCGCAAAGCCGGCCCGGGCCAGCTGCGTGGCGGTGGCCCGGACGCAAAAATCAGTGGCCAGGCCGCCCACCAGCACGGTGCTCACCTGGCGCGCCTGCAGCCACTCGATCACGCCGGTGCTGATGCGCTCGTCGAGATCGTGGTAGCAGGCGCCATAGGGGTGCATATCCGGCTCCACCCCCTTCCAGACAAAAAAATCATAGGCGCTGGGATGCGGCAGCCCGGGCAGCAGAACAAAACCCTCGGTGCCGGGCACGGCATGGACCGGCCAGAACTCCCGGGCCTGCGGCAGGCCAACCCCGGGCTGACCGATCCGGGCCGGATCATCGGTGACCCAGGCGGCTTGGGGCGTATGCGCGTCCTTGGACCCCAGGCGCCAGCCGGCGAAGCTGGCCTGGCGGTTGAGCTCGGCGGCAATCTCGTCGCCACCCGCTACCGGCAGCTCATCCGGGCACAGCGGTGTGAAGCTGCGCTGCGCATCCACATCAAAGCTGGCGACAAAGCGGCGATGAGGAATGCGCATGTGCGGCTCAACAGCAGGAGTCAGCGTTCATTATGCCTTGTTCCCGCGCGCCGAAACCGCGGCACCGGACCGCCCGATTCGGCCGCCCGGGCGGCCGCACCGGCGGGCTCCGGGCCGTGCCGGTGTACACCCCGCCGTTAATCCTTATCAATTCAGCGAGTCGGAAAGCGCTCAAGCTGCAAGGCAGCGCTCGCAGGGAATGCTGACTGCCTTTCCAACAGCGCTAACGCCGCAGATGAGCGCTTTCCGGCTCGCCCTTCAAGGAGCGTGTCTGAGTCGACAACTCAGCGTTGCAAAACTTGCAAAGGGCTGGCCATTCGCCGCGGTTCGCGCCTTGATTTGTCGACTCAGTCCCGCTCTGAAAGTCACAGGTTCAACGACGGGGTACGCTAGAACCGGTAGCGAACACCGACATCGAAGCTGCGTTCAGGCCCGGCATAAATGCCCTGCCGCAGCCCGGCGATATAGCGCTTGTCCGCCAAATTCTTGATGCCGCCAAAAATGCGGAAGTTGGCGCCGATATCGTAGCTGGCTGTCACATCAACCGTGTGATAGCTCGGAACAAGCCCGCCCATGTGGCTCAGCGGATCGATCTCGGTGCGGTTCATGCCGTCTCCGAACACCTTGCCGGTATAGTTCAGCAGCAGTGCGGTCTGGAAGTCACCAAGCCGGTAGCTCAGGCTGAGGTTGGCGGTCCACTTCGGCGAATACGGCAGGCGATTGCCCTTGACCGCTTCACCCGGGCGATCCTCGCCGAACTCGGCGGTCGGGATCCAGGTCAGGTTGCCATTGACGCCCAGCCCGTTGCCGAACGCGTAGCCCATCGAAGCTTCCGCCCCCTGAATCAGCGCACTGCCCTCATTGGGTGGGCGTATATTCGAAATACCCGGGTCCACCTGATTGGAAAAATCCATCCGGAAGGCAGTGATCTCGTAGGAGAAGACATCGGTACCGCCGCGCAGGCCGATATCGACATTGACCGACTTCTCAGCCTCGGTCGGCACATCATCGGCGCCCACCACGCTGCCGACCAACGGCGGTGCAAAGGCAATATAGACACTGCCATAGAGCTGCGCCCAGGGATTGACCTGATAAGTGGCGCCAATGCCCGGCAACCATTCCGTATTGCGGTAGGTCTGCACCGGATCGACCGCTTGTCGCAGATCGTTGCGCTTCTGCTCATAGCGCTCGACCCGCAGGCCAGCCGTCAGCGCCAAATCATTGCTGATTTCAAAGCGATTCTGGGCAAACATCGCGACGCTATCGGCCGAATCCAGTCGGTTCTGATTCAACGGCCCGATCGGGTTACGAGGCGTCGCCCGGGCCGCCCGTGCCGTGACATCCTGCATCTCCTCGTGGAAGTAGCGAACGCCGAACTGGGCTTCATTGTTCATTCCGAACAGCGCGTGGTTCAGGACCATCCGCGAGTCAAAACCGTAACGCTCGAAGGCGCGGTTGTTACCCTGCACGATATCGGTGTAGTTCCACACCGTCAGCCCATCGGCATTGGTGGTCGCCCCGTCGATCAGAAAACGCCAGTAGTCGCGCGTCGTATCGCTCCAGAACAGCACGGACTGCAGCCGCCAATCACCGTTGATTTGCCATTCATGATTGACATCGAAAGCGGTTCGGTCGGTCAGGAAAAAATCGTCCGGCGCCGGATTGAAAGTGGCTCCGGCTTCGAAGGCATCCGGAAAGTAGCCCCGGTAGGAAATATTGGCATCGTTTTCGTGATAGGACAGCTTGACGCCAATCTGATGAGCCTCACTGGCGGCAATGCCGGCCTTGACCATAACATCGGTCATGTCCCAACCCTTGTCGTTCCAGCCATCACTGCGCGCGCGGCTTGCGATCACGCCAAAGCGCGCTTCACGCGATGAGGAACTGGCGCCGATATCGACGCTGGCTTCGCGGGTGTTCCAGGACCCCACGGTACCGGTGAAGGAAAACCCGTCCTCCGGCGTTCGGGTCAGGAAATTGATCACGCCGCCGATGTTGTTCGGCCCGTAGCGCAGCGACGAGGCCCCCTTCAACACCTCAGCCCCTTCCATCCGCTGGACGCGGGGATTGAAGTAGCGGGCATTGCCGACAAAGATGCCGGGCTGAATCGGCACACCATCCTCCAGCACCAGGGTCTTGTAGTCGCCCGCCGGCAAGCCGCGCACACCGATATTGGTGACCACGGCGCTGTCCTCTTCGCGCTTGATGTAAATGCCCGGCACGCGCCGCAGCAGGTCCTCGGTCGAGCGCGGCTGGACCATCTCGACATCGTCCGCATCGACGGTGTAAACCGCGCCCGGAGTCAGGGCAGCATCCGAACGGTCGGGCGCGACCACACTGATCCGGGGCAAATCGATAAACAGGCTGCCGTCCGCCGCAGTCCAGAGCTCACCGACGGGGGCATCGGCCCTGGCACTCCCGGCCGAACACAACAGCACCGCGCAAATCGCGAAAGACAGGGCAGAACGCCTGGGTTGGGAACAAAACATGGTGGGTTCGTCAGTAAAGAATTGGAAGGTACATGATAATGATAACGAGTCGTATTTGCAAAACAATTGAGAGAGTGAGAAGGGAGAAGGGAGAAGGGAGAACGACAGGGGCGGCGCTGGGGCCGGTCGGGGATTGGATCGGGCACCGTTCGTGCGGGTCGGCCCCGCGTGGCCGACGGACCATGTGCCGAAGCCCCGCATCGTCCGTCGGGGACGTGGCCCCGACCTACCCGGTGCCGGTGGATGGCGCGGAGATTGGATCGGGCACCGATGGTGCGGGTCGGCCCCGCGTGGCCGACGGACCATGTGCCGAAGCCCCGCATCGTTCGTCGGGGACGTGGCCCCGACCTACCCGGTGCTGGTGGATGGCGCGGCGATTGGATCGGGCACCGATGGTGCGGGTCGGCCCCGCGTGGCCGACGGACCATGTGCCGAAGCCCCGCATCGTCCGTCGGGGACGTGGCCCCGACCTACCCGGTGCTGGTGGATGGCGCGGCGATTGGATCGGGCACCGAGTAGGTCGGCCCCATGTGGCCGACGGACCATGCCTGCCGAAGACTACGACGGCTTGCGCAGGGACTCCCAATACTTCAGGCGCTTGACGATCTCGCGCTCGAAGCCGCGCTCGCGCGGCTGATAGAACTGCTGCCGCGGCAAGCCTTCGGGGAAGTAGTCCTGCCCAGAGAAACCCTGCTGGGTGTCGTGGTCATACTGATAGCCGGCACCGTAGCCCAGGCGCTTCATCAAGCCCGTCGGCGCATTCAGGATGTGAGCCGGCGGCATCAGAGAGCCGGACTGACTGGCCGCGCGCCAAGCCACCTTCTGCGCTCGATACAAGGCATTGGATTTCGGCGCCGTGGCCAGATACACGGTAGCCTGCACGATCGCCAGCTCCCCCTCGGGAGACCCGAGCAACTCGAAAGCCTGGCGTGCGGCCAGTGCCTGTTGCAGAGCCTGCGGATCGGCCAGGCCGATGTCCTCCGAGGCGAAGCGGATCAAGCGCCGCGCCACATAGAGCGGATCCTCGCCAGCCACCAGCATTCGGGCCAGCCAGTACAGCGCGGCGTCCACATCCGATCCACGCAGCGACTTGTGCAGCGCGGAGATCAGGTTGTAATGCCCTTCCCGATCCTTGTCGTACACCGCCGCGCGCCGTTGCACCAGCGTCAGCAATTCAGCTGCCGTCAGGTCGGACCCACTCGCCCGAAGCTCCCGGTCGCCTTCGGCACTGCCGTCAAGGTCGGAGGCCTCCCCGGCCCGCGCCGATGAACCGGCACCCGCCGCATCCACCAGCGCCTCGACCATGTTCAACAGATAGCGCCCGTCGCCGTCAGCCAGGGTCAGCAGCAGCGCCCTGGCATCCGGCTCCAGCGGCAAGCGGCCACCGATCTGGGTCTGCGCCCGCGCCAGCAAAGTTGCCAGAGCGGCCTCGTCCAGGCGTCTGAGGACCAGCACCTGCAGCCGAGACAGCAGCGCGGCATTGAGCTCGAAGGAGGGATTCTCGGTGGTGGCGCCGACCAGCACGATGGTGCCGTCCTCGACCACGGGCAGGAAGCTGTCCTGCTGGGCGCGGTTGAAGCGGTGAATCTCATCGACAAACAGCAGCGTGCCGCGCCCGGATTCGCGCCGCTCGCGCGCGGCCTGGAAGACCTTCTTCAGGTCCGCCACCCCGGAAAAAATGGCTGACAGCTGAACGAACTCCAGATCACCCACTTCGGCCAGCAGCCGCGCCAGCGTGGTCTTGCCGGTGCCCGGCGGCCCCCAGAACACCATTGAGCGCAGCCGACCGCTGTCGATCATCCGCCCGAGCGGCCCGCCCCCGAGCAGATGATCCTGGCCGACCACCTCATCAAGCCGGCTCGGCCGCAAACGTTCCGCCAGCGGTGTCGCGCCGGGCCCTGGACTGTCTTTCGCGCTCAACTCGCCGCCCTCAGCCCTGAAACCGCCAGCGGCCCAAGGTGCTGACACCCGCGCCCAGCGCCACCCCGAGCAGATTCACACCAACATCGCCCCACGAGGCAAAGCGCCCGTCGACCAACAACTGCAAGCCCTCCATGACGAACGCCAGCGCGATCAGCAGCCCGGCCAGGCGGGCCTTCGCCATGTCGAGCCGAAACCAGAACAGCAGGCCCGACACCAGCGTGAACAGCAGCAAATGTGCCCAGAAGTCGGCGCCCGATGAATTCGATAGATCACGCGCCAGCGGCACGAACATGCTGAGCTGATCGCGCAACCAGTCGATCGCCGCCGGCGGCAAGGTCAGGCCGGTGACCAGCAACAACATCACCGCCCGGAACAGCCACCGCCAGAACGCGGCCATGGGCCTGCTCAGCCACCAGCCGGCTGCGAACACCGCCAGCGCGGCGGCAGCGACAAGAAACAAGGAACTGCTCATGGATCGACGAGTCTGGGCGTCGAACCAGTATAAAGGGGGTGGTTGGGGGTTTTGAGGTGCAAGGTGCAAGGTGAAAGGTGAAAGGTGAAAGGTGAAAGGTGAAAGGTGAGAGGTGAGAGGTGAGAGGTGAGAGGTGAGAGGTGAGAGGTGAGAGGTGAAAGGTTCGAGGTTCGAGGAAAAAGATCAAGGTAGGTCACACTCGCCGGAGATTTGATCCAGCACCGAGTAGGTCGGCCCCACGCGGCCGACGGACCGTGTGTGCCGAAGCCCCCATCGTTGCCGACGCCCCGCATCGTCCGTCGGGGACGTGGCCCCGACCTACCCGGTGCAGGTTGATGCCTCGGAGAATGGATCGGGCTCCGAGTAGGTCGGCCCCACGCGGCCGACGGACCGTGTCTGCCGAAGCCTCCATCGTTGCCGACGCCCCGCATCGTCCGTCGGGGACGTGGCCCCGACCTACCCGGTGCAGGTTGATGCCTCGGAGAATGGATCGGGCTCCGAGTAGGTCGGCCCCACGC
>JBJHCC010000052.1:0-25967 GCA_050485825.1 Gammaproteobacteria bacterium | reverse complement strand
GTGTCGGCGCATCGGTCAGTTCCTTGACCAGTTCGATGGCCGGGCCTTGGATGATCGGCGTGGTGACGTCGTCATCGTCAGACAGCGGCGGGCCACCTGGGTCGGTGGGGTCGGGCGCTTCGACGGTTGCCGTGTTGACGATCTGGCCGGCATCGACGTCATCCTGGTCGACGGTATAGGTGCCCGTCAGGACACAGGTGTCGCCAGGGGCCACAATCGGACAGGTGATGCTTGACGGATCGATCAGGTCATCGGTGACAACGACATTGCTCAGCGTCACATTGCCGGTATTGGTGGCGGTCACCGTGTAGGTGAGGACGCTGCCAGCAACGATCGGCGCTGGCGCATCGGTCAGTTCCTTGACCAGCTCGATGGCCGGATCCTGGTCGATCGGCGTGGTGACGTCGTCATCGTCAGACAGCGGTGGGCCACCCGGATCGGTCGGATCGGGCGCTTCTACGGTTGCCGTGTTGACGATCTGGCCGGCGTCAATGTCGTTCTGATCGACCGTATAGGTGCCGGTCAGCACGCAGGTGCCCCCAGGGGCCACACTCGGACAGGTGATCGACGACGGGTCGATCAGGTTGTCGGTAACCACCACATTGGCCAGCGTCACGTTGCCGGTGTTGGTCGCGGTGACGGTATAGGTCAGTACACTGCCGTCAACGATCGGGGTCGGCGCGTCAGTCAGCTGCTTCTCCAGTTCAATGCCGGGTGCGGCGGCCGGGCCGTCGGCAGTGGCGTCGTCCGTGTCGGAAACGGGCTGACCAGCCGGGCCTGTGCCATTGACGGTAGCAAGGTTGGTAAACGAGCCCGTATCAATGTCGCCCTGGTCAACACTATAGCTGCCGGTGCAAACGAGGCTCTCGCCGGGGGCAAGCGATGCGGGCTGGCTCGGTGTGCAGTCCAGGCTGGCAATGTCCGGGTCGCTGATGATGACGTTGTCCAGCGGCACATTGCCGGTGTTGGTTGCCGTCAGCGCATAGTTGATCTGGTCATTGACCTGGGCGAATGGATTCCCGGCCGTAATGACCTTGTCCAACATGATGTCCGGCACGGCAGGCAGGGGCGTGGTCACTTCATCGTCGTCCACCAGCGGCGGGCCGCCTGGATCGGTCGGATCGGGTGCCTCGGCTGATGCCAGATTGATGAACTCGCCGGCGTTGATGTCCGCCTGGCTGACTGCATAGGTGCCGATCAACACGCAGCTGTCACCGGGTGCAAGTGTCGGGCAGGTAATGCTGTCCGGGTCGAGCAATGGGTCGGTGACGACCACATTGGTCAGGGTGATGTTGCCGGTGTTGGTGGCGCTGATGGTGAACTCGAGCTGGTCACCGGCAAAGATCGGGTCGGGTGAATCGGTCAGCAGTTTCTCCACCGCCAGGGCGGGTTCCTGGGCGGGGCCGGTCACGATGGCGCTGTCGAGCGCAAACAAGGGCTCGTCATCCGGGTCGATCCCCGTGCCCTGGGCGACATTGATGATTTGTCCAGCGTCGATGTCTGCCTGGGTAACCACATAGGTGACGGGTCCGCAGTTGGCTGACTCCCCTGGCAGCAGCGTTGAGGGCACACAGGAGATCACGCCCCCGAGCATGGGGTCGTTGACCTGAACATCGGTCAGGATGACGGCGCCGTTGTTGCTCAGCACAAAGCTGTATTCGATCTCATCGCCCACCTCGGCATAGGTGGCTACGTCGGCCTGCTTGTCCAACTCCAGCTGGGATGAGAAAAAGAAGCCACCACCGCCCATCAGGTCCAGGCCGCCGTTGGCCGTGCCGTCGGTGTCCAGCGGGATGTCGGTCAACCCGATCAGGTCCAAGGTGTCGACGACGTCATTGCCGAACAAGACCAGGCCGAACATGGGCTGGCCCGACGCAATGCCCAGATCGGCCAGGCTGATGAAGCTGCCGCTGATGGCTTGCGAGCTCAGGTTCTGGTCTGGACGGATATCCTGAAAACCGGAGGATGAGTTGTCGTTCTGGAATACCGTGGTCGCTCGGTTGACGCCTGTTGCCCCCCAGGTGCCGGTCAGCGGGCCCGATGTCTTTACCAGGGGGCCCAGGCTGCTGACTTCGCCAGTCACCGGATCCAGTCCGGTGATGGCTGCCAGGGTCAACTGGTCATTGCCGCCGCGCTCGAGAATCAAGATGCCGGTTCTGGGCAAGGCGCCGGTACCGACGACCAGCGGGTCGTCAATGATCAGGTCAATCCGCTGGACGTTGTTGCGGGTGGCGACACTGGCTGCGTTGGCAAAAACGTTATCCGCGCCACGATCGATGTCGTAGCTGTTGATGATCTCCTCGAAGGAACCGACGAAGGTCGATTGAAAGAAGACCTCGGCGCCGTCGCCGATGTCGCCGACAAGCCCGTTGTTGCTGAAAAAGCCGGTGAACTTGTTCAGATTGTCCACGCTGGCCGTTACTCGCCGATTGACGATCACCCGGTCATAAGGTGTGGGCACCGGACGGGGGACCTGGACAAACAGATCCGGACCCACCTCGAAGCTCTCGATGATGGGTGTCTGGACCGGGTTGCCGGCGTTGTTCTGTCCGAACCTGAGGTCGTAAGTGCTTCCTGTGCCGAAGTTGGCGCCATAGCCTGGCACGCCGTCGATCTCGCTCTGGACCGCGTCCTGGAACGACAGGTTGAAATTGGTTGGCGCGGTTTGTGCGCTGGCGACGCTGACGAAGGTCAGTAGCACCAACGACAGCGCAACACCACCCGCGGCGGTCGAGGAAGAGTGCCATTCCCCTTGCCGGAAAATGCTGTGAACACGGTGAAATCCTAGAGAAAACATGGCCTTTGATAAGCTCCCATTGCAGACAGGGAGCGGATTCTACCGGTCAGTGCCTGGGATGATTGGCCAAAGAATTGACCCAGCGTCCCGATCTTTTTCCCTCACGTCTCAGCCGTTCCTGGATTGCTCTTTTTGGAACCTATAGGCAATAATTGGGCAACAACCAGGCAGGTGAAGATTTGTGCGGCGGCAGTGGATTGCCTTTTTGACTGTGTTACTGGCCGCCACACCGGCAGTGTCCGCTAGCCAGTACCGACTGGTTCAGCAATGGGTCGCCGCCGACGGATTGCCGGCGGAAACCGTTTCATCGCTTGCCCTGGACCGTCAGCGCCAGCTCTGGATGGCCACCTACGACGGCATCGTCCGCTATCAGGGCTTTGACTTTCGCCATTTCAACCGCACCCAGGATCCAGGCTTGCCGGGGAACCGATTCGCCCGAGTGTTCCCGTCGCCCGATCGCGGCGTTGTTGTCCAGCTGGAAGACGGACGCCTTGGTTACCTGGACGAGCAGACATTCCAACCGCTGGGTGCCGCTGAACTGGATCATGTCGCGCTGTTCAACGACACGCTCTGGTTCATCTGCCTGGACCAGCGAGTGCTGCGACGCTGGAGCCCACCTTACGATGCGAGCGTGCCCGGCCCGGCGCGCCTGTCGACCATCGCCGTCGATCACTTTCAGAATCGCCTGCTGATCGGGACCCTGGACGGCACGGTCTACGCCCTGGGAGCCGCCGATCAGCGGCTCACCCCGTTATTGGAAACCGGAGCTGAGGCCGTCGTCGGCCTGGCGGCGGGACCGGATGGCCAGCTCCTGGTAGTCAACGAGCACCGGGTCCAGTCCTTTCGGCGACGGGGAGACCAGTTGCGGCCAGCCCGGCAACTGATCCTCGAGCGGCATCAGCCCCGCATGATCCGGGCGGCCTGGAGCGAGCGGGGTTGGCTGCTGGCCAATCTGATCAGCGTTGAAGGGGCCGGCCCCCACCTGTTCACGGAATCCACCCTGACGCGACTACCGGTTGCCCAGGCCACCAGCCCGGGCGCGGACCGCAGTCCGCTTCGAATCGAACAAATTGACGCTCAGGGACGGCGCTGGATCAATGACGGCCTGCAGCTGTTTCGGGACGGCGAACTGATGTACCGGGCGGAAGAGCGGATCATCGACTTCCTCGTCGACCCGTTCGAACAGATCTGGTTGGCTCAGCCAACTGCTGGCTTGCGGCTCCTGAAAAAAACCGTGATCGAGATGTTCGGGATGGAGGACGGCGGCTTGGCCGATCCCAACATCACCCTGGTTGCGCTGCTCGATGACAGCATCATGGTGGGCAGCTGGGTTCAGTTGAGCCGCCTCGACCCCGCGACCGGTGCCTGGGAGAGCGTGCTCGATCAGGCCGCGCGTGATGTGCTGGCCGATAACGGTGGGTTGCTGATCGGTACCCACGGCATCTGCCGGATTGACGAGCCCGGCAGCTGTCAGCCGATTGCCGATTTCCCGGCGCCGACCGCGGAAGTCCTGATGTTGCATCGCGATGCTGGCGGCCAGGTCTGGGCCGGCACGGACAGGGGACTGTATCGGCGGGACCTGGATGGCCGCTGGCAGCAAACGCCCGTGCACGCGGCCACGGTTCGCACCGTGTTGGAAGACGCGACGGGCCGCCTGCTGTTTGGAACCAACGGCCAGGGCATTCTGGTCCTGGACTCAGGCAACGGCTCGACAGTACCGAATCGACAGATCAGCCCGGCCGAGGGCTTGTCGAGTCCTTTTGTCCGGTCGCTGCTGGCCTTGTCTGATGGGTCCACCCTGGTCGGTACGGAAGACGCCGGCCTGTGCTTGCTGGCCCGGGACCTGGCCGTTGTCCGCTGCCTCTCCAGCGATGGCGGCCTGCCGCATCACAGCGCCCATTTCATGGTGCTCGACGAGGCCGATCGTCTCTGGGTCAACACTAACGGTGGCGTCTACTGGGTCGACCTGCTCTCATTGCTTCACTACCTGCAGGGCAGCCGGCCAGCCCGACCGGACTTCTATCGCCTTGGACGGCGTCATGGATTGGCCAGCGTCGAAGGCAATGGCGGCGTCTTCCGGGCCGGTGCCAGGACGGCGGACGGACGCATCTGGTTTCCGAATCAGAAGGGGCTGGTGTCCGTTCGTCCCCAAGCCCAGGCTGCCGGGTTGGAGCAGGCGCTGAGCACCCAGCTGCGCGTGCCAGGCCAGCAGGCCGATGGGCGCTTGCATCTGCCCCGACATGCCCGGCACCTGGAGGTGGAACTGACCGCGATTGCCCTGGCCGAACCGGAGAATGTGCAGTTTCGCTACCGTTTCAGGTCCGACCAGGCCTGGACCGAAGTCGGTCATCGGCGCACCCTGAATTTCCGTGATCTCCAGCCCGGCCGCCACAATCTCGAGGTAAGCGCCCGCTACGTCAACACCACCTGGTCCGGCCAGCCGCAGCGGCTGAGTTTCAGCGCCGGCTACCGGCTGCACGAGCACCCGGGCTTTCATGCCTTGATCATTGCCGCCAGCCTGTCGCTGATGCTGGGCATCTGGCAGATCGGCAGGACGCGCCAGCACCGACTGGAACAGGAGGTTCAGGATCGATCACGGCGACTCAGCCTGGCCACGGATCGGGTGGCCTCCTTGTCCGAGGCGTTCCAGAAAGTCGATATCCAGCATCGGACGGCGCTACAGGCCGTCAGCCGCGAGCTCAGATCCGTGCTGTCGTCCGCCATGGAACCTTTGTTGCAGAGCAGCAGCCGGGCAAAAAAGACCCGCCACCAGGAGATCATCCTTGCCCGCACCCACACCCTGGAGGCGATGCTGGACCAGATCGGCACCTTTGTTGATACGGCACCGGCCAGCAAGACTGCGGTTCCGCGAACGGAAGCCGATTCCAGCCCGGCCGCTGCCGAGGAGGAAGCACCCGGACCTGAGCTGAGCAAGCGCAGCGTTGACCTGATGGCACTGATCCGGGTGGAGGTGCTGCTGCACCTGGCTGACCCGGATTTCTCGGTGGAACTGCTCGCCAGCCGGCTCGGCTTGAGCCGCAGCGTGCTCTACCGTCAGGTGGCCGAAGTGACAGCATCCAGCCCGGCTGAATTGATCCGTGATATCCGGCTGGAAGAGGCGATGACCCAGCTGCGGACCACCGATCATCAGGTTTCCTGCATTGCCTACGCGACCGGCTTTCGCAGCGTTTCGGCCTTTTCCCGGGCATTCACCAAAAAAACCGGCCTATCGCCGCGCCAATGGCGAGGACAGCTGGCCGAACAAAGCCCTTGACCGGCCGTCGGCCAGCAACCACAAGTTGGTCGACGCGAATGCCGGCCGAGCGTTCCCCATGGCGAGGCTGGAGTCATCTTGAAATCAACTCTGCGCAAGCTGCCGCGATGGGGCGGTGCAGGGCGGATCCGCGCTAAGCTTGACTGACACGCACAGGAGCGGGCGATGACCACGGATAACCCCTATTCGGCAGAGTCGCTGCTGAAGTTTCTCAAGCAGTCGGGCATGGAGGGCCGGATCAACCCGGCCGCCGCGCGAGCGCGGCGCAACGCCATCGAGCAGCTCAAGGGCGAACTGACCGCCGAAGAGGCGGCCGACGTTCGCCAGATCGACGTCGATCAGCTCGCCGCCCGATTCCACAAGCTGGACGGGTCCAGCCTGCGCAGCGAGGCGCTGGCGATCTATGTGCAGCGCTTTCGCACCGGCCTGGCGGATTTTCTCGAATGGCGCCAGGACCCATCCGGATTCCAGAGTCTGGTGGCCGAGCGGGCCCGCGCCCTGCCACGTGGCTCCGTTACCGATGAGCAGCGCATGGCCGAGCGCATTGCCCTGGCCGCAACCGAGAACTCCTCGCACATCGTGCCGGTCCCACTGCGCGATAACTGCACCGTCTATGTCGCCAACCTGCCGAACGATCTGCGCCCGGAAGAAGCCGAGCGCATCGTCCGCATCATTCGCGCCTACGCTGCCGACCCGAATGGCAGCGGGGAGGCGTTGCCATGAGCCGACTCTTCATCATCGTCCTGATGGTGATCTTCGCCGCGGCGGGCGCTGGCCTGTGGCTGTACTTCATCTACTCCACCGCCGATACGGCATTTCGCGAAGAGCTGGTGCCGGAGCTGGTCTCGTTCTGCATCGAGGCCTTCATCCTGGTCGGCCTGCTGGGCTTGATTCAGCGCTACCTGGAAACTCGCCGCAAGTGCCAGATGCTGCTGAGCCTCAGAGGCTCGTTCCGCGATCTGTTGTCGCTGCTCGACATCGCCTTCCTGAGTCCCTACGCGGAGCCCACCTCGTCGAAGCAGCTGGAAACCGATCCGCGCATCGTCGACCGCCTGCTCGAAGAGCTCGACCAGAAGCACCCCGACCTCGACAGCCTGATCGCGCTCAAGCGCGAGGGCTGCGAATCGCTGTCGACCACCCGCGACCTGGTCGCGGTCGCCGCCCAGATCTCGGCCACCCACATGAACTGGTGGATCGCCATCGTCGACAGCATCCGCCGCCTGGCCGAGGCCTCCGACCGCCAGGCGATCGAGCGCAGCGTGCACGAAATGCTGATCAACATCCGCGAGTTCAACCGGCTCGAGCTCTGATCAGGCCACGGCGCCATGCCGCTGCCGGGTCGGCCCGTGGCACCGCGCCGCTCGTGCTCGATCAGCCCTCGGTCAGGCTGCGGTACAGCAGCGCCACCCAGCGCGCCGGCGGGATGAAGCCGCCGCCCCAGAATTCGTCGTACTCGGCGGTGATGCCGGCGGCCTGGATATCCTCCAGCGGCTGCCCGGCGTCGATGGCCGCGCGCAGCCGATCATGCACGGTGCGCAGCATCGCGCCGTAGCCGATCAGCTGCTCGCGATCGATCAGCGGGCCGTGGCCGGGGATGATCACCGTATCCGCATCGGCCAGCGCCGCAATCTGGTCGACCGCCTCGATCACCCCGACCAGGCGCCCGCCCGAATCGACGTCGATAAAGGGATACAGGCCATAGAACACGATGTCGCCGGTGTGAATGACATTGGCCTCGGGCAGATGCACGATCGCATCGCCGTCGGTGTGCGCGGCCGGAATGTGAATCACCCGGGCCGTCTGCCCGCCGAGCTCGAAGCTCAGGCTGTCGGCGAAAGTCAGGGTCGGCAGGGCGGCGGCCGGCGCCGGCGGCGTGGTGCGGTCGAAGAACAGGCTGACCTGCTCGGTCGCCATGCGCTGGCGGACCTTCTCGTGCGCCACCAGGATCGCGCCGCGCTCGGCCAGGTTGGCGTTGCCGCCGGTATGATCGCCGTGCCAGTGGGTGTTGAGCACCAGCCGCGGCGGCAGCTCGGTAATGCCGGCAATGGTCTCGACGATCCGATCGGTCAGCGGCGCGAACTGCGTGTCGATCAGCAGCACCTGCTCCTCGCCAACCACAAGGCCCATGTTGCCGCCCCGACCGGTCAGCAGATACACCCCATGGCGAATCGGCTCGGCGCCGATGACAACCTCGTCCATGGATTGGGCCCAAGCGGGGGTGGCGCCGAGCAGCAGCGCCGCCAGCAAACAGCACGAAGAAATTTGGCGCGTCATCACAGCCGTTTTCCGCAGATTTCAGAGCGCTCGACTGTAGCAGATCGAAGGTGCAGAGTCGCTTCATGCCCGGTTTGGACAATCGCATCTGCCGAAGCCGGCCAGCTCCTCAGGGCCGATTTCCACAGCCGGCTCGCTGCGCCGGCGGCAAGCACTGGCAGATATTGCCGCCGGCTTCCGAATGCGGGATATTGATGATCTCCGGTCCGCCACTTGACCCGCCGCTCGAGCCTCCAATATGAAACGGATCCTGCGCATTTTCGGTGCACTCTCCCTGTTCGGCCTGGCCTTTCTGACCTGGTGGGTCTGGGTGCTGATCTGGGGTACGCCGTCGAAGGTCGAGACCATGGCGGCGCGGCAGTTCGTCCAGTTCCTGATCTCCGACCCGGAAACCCTGACGATGCTGGGTTTCATCGACGGTCGGGTGATTGATCGCCATTCCGGACGACTGCGGCCGCGCACCCAGGCCGAGCTGGACCGAAGAGGCGAGCTAGTGCGCCGCTTTCGTGCCGAGCTGGATCGGTACGACCCGGACACGCTCGACCCGGATCAGCGCCTGACCCTTGAAGTCTGGGCCTGGTGGCTGGATGCTCAGGCCAGCGTCTCCGAGCCGTTCTTCGGCGCCCCGCTGATGATCTCTCCTTATGTCATGAGTCAGTTCGGCCTGCAGGATGAGTTCTGGAGTCTGATGACCAGCAGCCATCGCCCGAGCAATGCTCGTCTGGCACGCAACTATATTCGGCGCTTGCAAGCCTTTGAGCAGGCTGCCGATGAAACGGTCGCCCTGTTCGAGGAACACGCCGAGCGCGGGGTACTGCCGCCGCGCACCATCCTGGAACGCGTGATCACCGACATCGACGGCATCCTGGCAGTCGAGCCGGGCGACAGCGAGTTGGTCCAGTCCATGGTCGTGCGCATGGCAGAAAGCAGCAGCCTGTCGGCCGACCAGCGCGAAGACTTCGCTCGCCAGGCCGAGCAGGCCGTGATCCATCATGTCTATCCGGGCCTGCGCCGCATGCGCGATGCGGCCACTCATCGACTGGACGAAGCCCGCACGGCCCATATCGGCATGCTGGGCCTGCCCGACGGCGCGGCCCACTATCGCGCCCTTGTGCACCAGCAGACTTCGGTCGCCATCGATCCGGGCGAGCTCCATCGCCAGTCGGTGGCCGAGATGAGGCGCCTGATCGCGCTGGCCGACGAGGCGCTGATCGCCATGGGTCGCAGCGAGGGCACCGTTGCGGAACGTTTGCGGAACTTGCGCGAGGAGACGCGTTACCCGGTGTCCCCTGGCGATGAAGGCCGCCAGGAATTGCTGTTGATTGCCAAGGATTGGCTGGACCGGGCTCGGGTGGATTTCCAGCCCTACTTCAACCGCTTCCCCCGGGCCGACGTGGACATTATCCTGACCCCAGCCCATGCCGCCGACAGCCAGCCCAGCAGCTACCAGCCGCCGGCGGCCGACGGGTCACGCCCGGGGGTGTTCAGGTTCTCGATACCCGACCCCAAGGAAGTCACCCGCATCGGCCTGCCGCGCCTGGTTGTGCACGAAACCGTCCCCGGCCACCACTACCAGATTGCCCTGCAGCAGGAAATGGGCCTGCCGCTGATCCGCCGCTACCTGCCTTTCATGGGCTACAGCGAAGGCTGGGCCATTTACACGGAAGGTTTAGCGCGCGAGATCGGCTTCTACGGCGACGATGCCGTGGCAGCGCTTGGGGTAATCATTGATCAGCTCGGTGCCGCCGGCATCCACGCAGCCGACACCGGCCTGCACTACGAGGGCTGGACCCTTGAGCAGACCAGGGTGTTCATGCGCGAGTTCTGGTCTGCCCCGGAAGACCGGATGGACAGCATGATCGACCGCATGCTGGTTTGGCCGGGTCAGATTCTGACCTACCACGTCGGCGCCGAGCGCATGTTCTACCTGCGCGACTACGCCCGCAACGCCTTGGGCGAGGATTTCGACATCGCCGCCTTCCATGACGAGGTTTTGAGCGCTGGCGCGCTGCCGCTGGACATTCTGGAGCGGCGAATCAAGGACTGGGTTGGCGGGTCGCTGTTGGTTGCCGATGAATCCCAGCACATCCAGAGGCCCCGCCCGGGTCATCAACAACAGGCGCCCGCCGGCCAGGATGTCATCAACGGCGGGGCGAATCGTTTTCTGGTGCTCGCGAAATCTGGCGTCGAGCGCTGACAAGGCCTCGACCAGTCGAGCCGCGTTGGAATGGGTCACCCTGACCAGTGCATCGAGGTCGAAAGTAGTCGTCGGTGCACCATGGATGACGGCGGCGGCATAAACCCGCCTTCGTTCGCCGTCGATCCGGTGGAGCCGGCAGCCCGACCCGTTGCCGCGCCGGGGCCGTCTCTATGCTTCGATTTGCCGATGCAACTCGGCCAGGCGACGATCAGCGGTCAGCAGTGCTGCATCGAAACGCCGGGCGGCGACCAGGTACATGCAGGCGTAGACCGGGTGATCGCGCCGGGCGGCCAGAGCCAGCGCTTCCGGGAACAGTGTGGTGTCCGGTACCCAGATGCTGACCAGGGCCAGCGCTTCGGCGTGGCGTTCGCGTAGCGCCTGGGCGTCGATCTTGCCGCTACGGCAGTAGTTCCAAAGGGCGTTGCCGGTTTCGGCGGCATACAGGTGGGGGGCCAAAACGTCGGAAGCCGTGGCGAGCTCAGCCAACATGCCGTCGTGATCGGCGGGTGACAGCACCATACGAACCGCCGCCGAGGCGTCCAGCACCCGGGCCGGCATCAGCGCTGCCGATCCTGCCGGATCAGATCTTCGGGCGTCTGCTTGCCAAACTCGAAGCGCCGCCGACTGACGCGCAGCGCCTCGACCGTGGCCAGGCGCTGGTCAGCGCGGTGCTGCTGCTGCGCCTGGCGCAGGGCAACGATGGCCTGTTGCGTCAGCAGGCTGCGTTGTTCCATCACGGCATCGGTTTTGAGCGCCTCGTAGACGTCCTCGGGCAGATCGCGAATTTGAAGATTGGGCATGGCCGGCTCAAGGCTGACTCTATACGCATGCATTTTGCATGCAAAGAATTGGCAACACAATGCCCGGTCCTGCCCCGGGGTTTTCCGGACGCTCCGGCGTGACCAGAAGCCCGACCAGTCGCCGCGGCCCCAGGGCCGGGCTCTTCAGGCTGGAGTAAAGCTGGCAAGGCCTGTTCGAAACCGACAGCGCCGCCGGCCCGTCGAGATAGGCGGCAGCGTTTATCTGCCGATTGCCTTGCCGCAGCGAATCTAGGAGCTGTTCGGCGCCGTCGTCGAGATCGCGGCCGAGATTCGAGGTCCTTTCGAGCAGTCATTTTTCCTGATGGTGCATCTGCCCTAACTGCAGCCGTTCGAGGACGTGAACAAGCGGGTGTCCCGATTGGCCGCCAATACTCCCTTCATCCGGTACAACCTCTCGCCACTGTCCTTCATCGACGTGGCTGAGCAGGACTACATCGAAGGACTGCTCGGCGTGTACGAACTCAAGCGCGTGGAGCTGCTGCGCGATTTCTTCCTGTGGGCCTACGAGCGTTCCTGCCAGGAGTACGTCGCCGTGCGCCAGCAACTGGTGCCGCCGGATGCGGTGCGCTTGCGCTATCGCACCCAGCTATCGGCCGTGGTCGCCGCCATCGTGCGCAGCGGTGTCCCGGCTGATCCTGGTCAGATCGGTGTCCGGTTGCCCAAAAGCGTTGCCGCAGACGACCGAGAGCGCTTCATCGCCGTGGCCATGGAGGAATTCCGGAACCTGTATCCAGGCAACGTCATTCGGTTTGGCTTACGACCGCTGGAACTCGCCGCTTGGCAGGATAGGAATGCGACTGATGAAAGCGGCGGCCCTTGACGATCTCGCCAATGCGCCGGGCCGACACATCGACTTCCTTGGCCAGGCGGTAAAGGCTCGCCCCGCAGCTCCCCGGGTTGGTCCATCATGAATTCCATCAGCACCGGCACGATGTCGCCCAGGATCGCGGTGCCGTCGCGCCCCTATCGAAAGCCGCCCACAGAAACACGAAGCGCCCGTCGTCGTCCTCGCAGCGCTAGTCCCGGTCCAGCCAGCTCAAGCGCGCGGTGAACGCGCAGGGCAACAAACTCCGACCAACCCGCGCGCTCGGCGCGCTGGCGGGACATGAGTTCGGCGTGGGGTTTGGTCGTTGGGAGCAGGCTATACCCATCAGCCCGGCAGCTGGGGATTTATGCGTCTTCGCCGCTTCTATTCCGAAACTGCTCGAACAACCAGCCGGGCGAGCGACGCAGAGGCAGGGCGGCAACGATCGTGACGTACTGCGCTGACAGTTCGTAGAACACCGCATAGGGAAAACGCTTGGCCAGCATGCGATAAAAGCCGAAATGGCGTTCATGAACGCCGGCATGGATATGAAGGGACTCAATGTCCGATAACAGGCTGTCCCAGAAGTAAGCACCAATGCCAGCTTGCAGGCACTCGTAGAAGTCCCGGCCGGCAAGCAAGTCATCCCGTGCTCTGTCCAGCAGGCGGATCGAGCGTCCGCTCATTCGCCAGAGGCGGCTTTCAGCTCTTCCAGGGAAATAAAGTTTGCCTCACCTGAATCGATCCTGGCTTGTCTGCTGGCAAGGATTTCCTGATGCCAGGATGGTGAGGGTGGCTCATGCGCCTGGTGAGTCAACGAATCCCAGAGCGCCTCCATGGCACGCAATTTTTCTTGCGGAGACATTTTCTGGATGGTGTTGGTGTCCATATGGGTTCCAGCCACTTGCAGGTTTGCTTCGATAGTCTACAGCACGCCCCTGCCATGCCGCGGAGATGGCCCTTGCCGTGCGCAAATCAGCCTACACATTCAGATGATGGGTTTTCACCTGCATTTCGGACCGTTTGGGGGAATTTCGGCAAATCAGAGCTCGTTTGGGGACCGGAGTGATCGCTCTCGGCTGATCAATCGCCTTGTCCGTTTCGGATATTCCGATTAAGTTGCAGGTCAAACGAGAACCAACCCACCGGGAGACGGCACAGTGGAAAGCGCAAGAATCTTCAACGACCTGCCCAGCGCGGAGACCGCCAGCCTCGCGCGTGAAAGCGCAACCGCACTCAGCCGGCTGCTGCACGAGCACCCGCAAATCGACCGAGCCCGTGTGCGCCTGGACGAAGAAGATCTGATCCTGCCCCGTGCAGCACTTGACCTCTTGCGCAAGCTGCTGGCGGAAATGGCTCAGGGCAATGCAGTCACCATCGTGCCCGTCCATGCGGAGCTGACCACCCAGGAAGCGGCCGACATGCTCAATGTTTCCCGCCCTTACCTGGTCAAGCTGCTCACAGAAGAACAGATCCCCTACACCATGGTCGGATCTCACCGGCGCGTCCGGCTTCGCGACCTTCTGGCCTACAAGCACAATCAGGGGGAGCGCCGTCGCGAGGCCCTGGAAAAACTGGCTGAGCAAGCCCAGGATTTGAGTATGGGCTATTAGGAACCGGCGCCCCTGCGAGATTTACTCGTTCGCTTGGCCACAACCGGGCTGTTTGCGGCCCGTTGGAGTCATCAGACCCACGATGAATGGATGCGAAATGTCCAGGCGAAGCACCCCGATTTGGACGCCAGCCCGCATCAGGTGCTTGTTCAAAGGCCGCGTGTCAAGTCATCAAGATCCTGAGCAAGCGCGCCCTGGGCGGTCAGTTGCGCCCTGTGCCGGGGAGCGATCCTGGGAGCAAATCCGGCATATTCGATGGTCCAGTCGGCAAATCGGCGATGCGCGTCCAGGAACCGCTCGGCACTGCGCATCAACGGCTGGATGGAGACCGGCAGCTTGTCGGGGTTGCGCTTGCACGTGCCGAATCGGATTCTTCGGTCATCCTCGCTGATGGCGACCAGATCGATTTCCACGTCGGCACGATCCCAATACCCGCGTACCCGCTCACTGAGTACGAAGTCACCCAATCCAAGGCGGCTCCGTTCCTGATAGAGCTGTCCAACAAGATCCTCCAGGGCGAAACCTTCGACATCTTGCAGGCGAGTATCGGCCTGCTCGATCAGCGTATCCAGCGGCCGAAAGGCAGCCGCCGACACCGGCTTTTGCAGCGCAGAGAGCCATGCCCTGAGGAAGTTGTCTCGAATGTAGTATCGACCTGATCGCGCCTTGGCTTTCGCCAGGATCGGCAGGCGGCGTTCGATCATCCGGTAGCGTTCGGCCAGGATCTTGAGATAACTGCCTACCTGGCGGGCATCTCCGGCGGTAGTGTATTTCTGCATGGCGGCCTCGATATCTGCGTTCGTGCAGCCGGGATGGGTCGCCAGGAAATGAAGGATCATGTCGTAGCGTCCCCGTAGCTCCCGCAGAAACCAGTTGTCTGCTTCGGTCTTCAGTGGGGATGAGCTGGCGAAGAAAAGCCGCTCAAGAACTTCCGATCGACTCTTGCCAAGTACTCCTTGCTCAAAAGCGTCCCGGTAGAACTTCGGCACCCCCTCGAACAAGTTCCAGAAGAACAGCAGTCGGTAAGGATCATCATCGGCATGGGTCCTCAGGATGTCGAGGATGGAGGCCGTGTCCAGATGGCCCAGTTCCAGAGTGTCGGTCACTCGATTGAACAGCGGGGCATCCCGATCGTCGAGCAAGGCGGTCATTTCGGCATGCAGAGAGCCCAGCACGATAAGACCGCCGCGCACCTTCCCCGCTCTCGCGGCCAGTTGGTCGACCTCCGCCTGCAGTAGCGAGCAGAAATCGAAAAGCTGCTTTCGATGGAAGTACTGAAACTCGTCCAGCGCGATGATGTAGCCGTTCTCCACCAGACGGCTGACCAGGCCAGCCAGTTCAGCGAGATTGTGAACGCGCTGCTCAAGTCCAAAGGTCTCCAGATAGCCGTTGCACACGGCAGCGACACCCGCAGGATCCGAATCCGGGATCTGGATATAGAGCGTCTTCTGAATGCCTGCCGCCTGTATCGCGCGCTGGATCAGCGTGGTCTTGCCGATTCGGCGCCGCCCCGAAATTTGCAGGAAGAACCAACGACCGCGCTCAAGAATCTGGCGCAGCTGATCAAGCTCCTGCCGCCGTCCATAGAATCCCCAGCCCGTTTCGTCGGACATTGGATCGCTCCCGCAGTAAGGTAAAAAATTTTACCTTAACTCGTTTTGCGGCTCAAGGACCTGAAAGATAATGCTTTATTCCGCCGATGTTGTCATCGTGGATCAACCCCGCACCGGATAACAAGGCTCGCCCCACAGCTCGCCGGGGTGGTCCATCATGATCTCGATCAGCACCGGCACGATGTCGCCCAGGATCGCGGTGCCGTCGCGCCCGTATCGAAAGCCACCCACAGAAACACGAAGCGCCCGTCGTCATCCTCGCAGCGCTCGGCCCGGTCCAGCCAGCTTACAGGCGCGGCAGTTGCAGCAAATTGGCCGAACCCGTCAGCAGGAAGCGCCCGGCCTGTCGATTCTGGTCGACCTGGCGCTTGATGGCCAGGGTCAGTTCCGGTACGCGTTGAATCTCATCGATGGTGACGGGGCCGGACAGTCCTTGCAGAAACCTCTCGGGATCCTGCCGGGCCAGTTCCAGGTAATTGCGATCATCCAGAGTGATGTAGCTGCGATGGGGCTGACTTTGCCGGGCCAGGGTGGACTTGCCGCACTGGCGCGGCCCCAACAGGCAGACCACCGGTGTGTCCGCCAGGGCTTCGTTGAGTGCCGGCGTCAGATGCCGGTAGATGTAGCGGCTGTTGATTTGAGCTCCTGACTGCTCGTCCATTTGCATCCCCGTTGGCCGTCCGATTGCATCGTATCGTCCTGGGTCGGCACATCGATTTCTTTTGCCAGGCGGTACTGGCTGATGCCCAGAAGCTTGAGGAATTCTTCCAGCAACAGTTCACCCACAGAAATGAAGGGTGCCTCACCAGCATCCACTCTGGCATCTCAGCCCAAAAGCGCGTATTCTCTATTCAAGAATCAAGAATACCGGTCCGATGCAACTCAAACCACAGGATCTGCTGGTCACGCTGAAATTGGCCGTTTTGTCAGATCAGGCCTGGCGCTACGCTGGCTTGGCGGACTCGCTTGGCATGGGCCAGGGAGAGGTGCATGCAGCCGTCAAGCGTGCGCTGCAGGCCGGCCTCCTGGTCGCCGAGCACTCGCACCCGGTTCCAATGCGGCGAAACCTGATGGAACTGCTCGCCCATGGCATCCGTTACGTATTCGTGCCGGATCGGGGCGAGATTGCCCGGGGAATGCCGACTGCCTGGGCCGCACCGCCATTGGCAGACCGAATCAGTAGCGAAGAGTGGGCAGTGCCGGTATGGCCATGTCCGGAAGGGCAGGTTCGTGGCGAGAGCTTCAGCCCGCTGTATCGATCAGTCCCAGTGGCAGCCCGGAACGACCCACGCCTGTATGAAGTCCTGGCCCTGGTCGACGCCATTCGCGGTGGCCGCAGTCGCGAGCGCAAGATGGCGCTTGAACTGCTGCATCAAGCCATTGGCAGCACGTAATGGCGCATCCGAATATCCAGTTGCTGGAACGCGCCGCAGAATCTCTGGGCGAACTGCTGGATCAGTTCGTTTTCGTCGGTGGATCGACAACGGTCTTGATGATCAGCGATCCGGCAGCGCCACCGTCTCAAGCCAGCAAAGCTTCGCGCAACTCCAGCACCGCACTCATGCCTTCACCGATCGCCAGGTCGGACCAGCCGGCCGGGATAGAATCCCCAGCCCGTATTGTCGGCCATTGGATCGCTCCCGCATTAAGGTAAAAAACTTTACCTTAACTCATTTTGCGGCTCAAGAGATTGAAAAATAATGTTTTATGCAAGCGATTTTGTCATTATGGATCAACTCCGTCCGGGGTAAGCAAGGCTCCCCCAAAGCTCCCCGGGGTGGTCCATCATGATCCTGATCGGCACCGGCACGCTGTCGCCCAGGATCGCGGTGCCGTCGCGCCGGTATCGCAAAGCCACCCACAGGGACACGAAGCGCCCGTCGTCATCCTCGCAGCGCTCGGCCCGGTCCAGCCAACTCAAGCGCGGTGAGTGCGCAGCGCCAGGAACTCCGGCCAGCCCTCGCGCTCGGCGCGCTGGCGGGACTTGAGTTCGGCGTGGGGTTTGGTCATGGGGAGCATGCTCTGCACATCAGCCTTCAGGACATGCTAGCAGGCGAGTGAGTCTGCGGCCTGGAGGCCATTCGCCATTTCGATTGACACCGTCTATGTCGCTCAAAGTCGCGGTGTCACGGCCCCCCTTCTTGCAGGCATTCCGGAAGATGGGTCTTCAGCCACGAGCTTACGCGGTCGAGCAAGGCTTCGGCGCTGGAGATGCAGGCCTGCACGGCGGCTGGTGAGACCGGATCACCGGAGTAGTCGGAGGCATTGCGCTGCTTGCGCAGGGCATCGAGTGCAATCATGCGCTCACGGTCAAGCCCAACCGTGCGGGTCAAAGACTGAATCATGGTCATGTGGTGACCGGGTCTGCTGGTCAGCGTCCGGTAGCCGTTGGCCTGGAGTGCCGCGTTGGCAAGTTTCATGATGGCCCTATAGGCGGCGTCAAAGCGGCTTTCAGGACTGATGGTCTCAATGCGGGCATCGGCAAGATTGCGTTCGGCGGCGCGCACGAGTCGGCCGATGGCTGCTGGATCGGGCTCAATCCGTTCCAGCGTGTTGCCGACCAGATTATCAAGCGTCACGGCGGGCCTCCGATCAGGTCGATGCGTGGCTTGCTCATGACATCACGGGCAAAGCCGTCAGCCGAATCGATCAGCGCTTGCCATTCTTCCGCGCGATAAAGCTTTGGGTTGATTTCGCGGCTGATGTCTTCCTGCGCGGGATAGATGGCCAGCGACAACTCATCGAACTCCAGATCCCCGATCACCAGCAGATCGACGTCACTTCGCGGCGTGGCAGTGCCCTTCGCAACGGAGCCGAACACGAACGCCCAGATGATCCGGTCAGCCAGCGGAACCAGCGCGGCGCGCAAGGTTTCGGCCAGGCCCATGGTCTTGCGGACGATCGCAGCGAGTTCGGCGTGGATGGGGCAGGCCGGGTTGGCCTGGTAGTGGTGCTGGTTACCGATGTGGGTGCGAGTCAGAATGCCGGCCTCGACCATCCGATCCAGTTCGCGCTTGATCGTGGCCACGCCCATGCCGGTAAGGCGCAGGATTTCCTTCAGATAGAAGCTGCGCTCAGGCTCACCGTACAGCAGGCCGAGCAGGCGCTGCTGGGTGGCGGTGAACAGGGCTTCTGCGAGAAGGTTTACTGGCGGTCCCAGGTTCATCATGAGTGTACGATAGTTCATAAATAATGAACTATCAACCGTTCACTGGATAACAAGGCTCGCCCCACAGCTCGCCTGGGGGGCATCATGATTTCGATCAGCACCGGCACGATGTCGCCGAGGATCGCGGTGCCGTCGCGCCCGTATCGAAAGCCACCCACAGAAACACGAAGCGCCCGTCGTCATCCTCGCAGCGCTCGGCCCGGTCCAGCCAGTTCAAGCGCGCGGTGAACGCGCAGGGCCAGGAACTCCAGCCAGCCCTCTCGCTCGGCGCGCTGGCGGGACTTGAGTTCGGCTGGGGATTTGGGCACGCGGGCTTGCTAGCAGACCTTGGCTGATTGCCCGGGCGCGTTCGGATGGGTAGACTGAGTGCGGGGCATGGCCAAGGGGCAGCATCGATTGACCAAGAAACGCATCGAACACAGGCTGGGTGAGCTGGCGGAGTTTCGGATGCCGAGTTTCCGATGAGTCGGCGAGGACTCCTGCGGCGGCAGCTTAAGCGCGCTTGGGCGCAAGTGATGTCACAGATCTATGTCGAAGGGCAACTGAACTCGGAACGAGCACTCCAGGTTCATTTAGCCGCGCACTTGCTCAATGCGTTTCAGCAAGACGGTGTCAAGCGAAGGCTCTACATCGAGCCGAAAGTGCGAATTGCGGAAGCTGGCGCCAAGATCAATCCGGATATCTTGGTCACGAATACGCGATCCGTCATCGCAGTGATCGAATTGAAGTTCTCGCCCAAGCAGGCACCCCGGCAAAAGCGTGACCTGCATAAATTGGATTCCTTGGCCCATTCGGCCCATCCAATCGAATTGACCAACGAGCGCTATCTCGGGCCCAACCTGGCCAAATTACGATTCGAGTTTGCTGCGGATTGCTTGTTCGTTTGGGCCGGCGTCTACCGTAGCTCCCGACCTGCCGTCGGCGACAGGGACTCCAGATTGTCGCAGCATCCAAACTTTATGATGCTACATGCCCTGACCGAGGAAGGCGAAGCGCCAAGCTTGTGGTGCGACGGACGCCAGCTTGGTGCTCGGTTGGCTGTGGACCGAGGCGCGCCATGAAAGGCGTCTTCACCACCAAAGTCATCCCGGAATACGACGACCTCCCCGAGCGGCAATACCACTTCCCGCAGACCTACCTGAAGCAGGCCGAGCGCTGCGTCGGCGACTGGATCGTCTACTACGAGCCGCGCCGATCCACTGGCAATCAGCCCGGTGGCCGGCAGGTCTATTTCGCAACGGCCATGGTCACCGGCATCCGGCCGGACCCGAAATTGCGGGACCACTTCTACGCCGACGTCCAAGGCTACTTCGAGTTTCCCCGTCCGGTGCCCTTTCGCGAAGGGCAGCAGTACTATGAATCCATCCTGCAGCGTGATGATGGAGAAACCAACAAGGGCGCGTTTGGCCGAGCGGTCCGCGGCGTCCCGGATGATGAGTTCTGGGCCATCCTCCAGGCCGGAATCGCCTCCGATCTGTTCGACGAAGAGGCCGACCGCCTGGTCGCCGAGCCGCCACCCGAACGCGCAACCGTCGAAACCTTCCTCAACCGCAAAGTTCGCGATCCCGCATTCCGCCGCGTGGTCCGCCAGGCCTACGACCTGCGCTGCGCCGTCTCGGGCCTGCGCCTGATCAACGGCGGTGGCCGTCCGGAAGTCCAGGCTGCTCACATTAGGCCGGTCGAACACAACGGCCCGGACACAGTGCGCAACGGAATTGCCTTGTCGGGTACCGTCCATTGGCTATTTGATCGGGGTCTGATCAGCTTCGACGACGACGGCCGCATTCTGGAATCACCCCACGGTCTGCCTGACGAAATGGGTAGACTGATTCGGCCCGAGCGCAAAATTCTTGTGCCAAGGCACCCAGCTTTCAGGCCGCATCCGGGCTACCTGAGCTGGCACAGAGAGCACGTTTTCAAGCGGTAGGCGCAAATGAGCAACCAGTTTTTCGATCGCCCCATCCTGAACTCGCCTTACGACTATCCAGCCAGGCACTGGGAGCTCGATGACTCCGGTCAGCCGACTCAGAGAATCGTTGCGTCCCGCCGTCGTGCCGACTTCGTTACCCCAATCCCAAAGGCGAAAAAGCAAAAAGGCAACAGACAGACCGAGCTGGCTATCGACGCCGATATTTCCGGTGACGATGAACGCTACGCCAACGCCACCATCATCAATGACTTGCGTGTTGAGGTCGACCGCTGGCGCCAGATTCCCAATCCTTCCGACTGGAAAGTCACACCGGAGACCCAGCGCCTGCTCCGGCACTGGCGACATCACAGGTTCAACGGCATCCGTCCGTTTTTCTGCCAGGTCGAAGCCGTCGAAACGGCGATTTGGCTAAGCGAAGTCGCACCCAAGCTGGGCAAGCGCGGCGAACGGTTTCTGACGCACCTGGAACTCGCCAACCAGAACGCCAACCCCGGGCTGAGCCGCCTCGCGCTGAAACTGGCTACCGGCGCCGGCAAAACCACGGTCATGGCCATGCTGATCGCCTGGCAGACCTTGAACAAGGTGCGCCGTCCCAACAGCAAGAACTTCACCCGCGGATTTCTGATCGTCGCCCCCGGCATCACCATCCGCGATCGCCTGCGGGTACTTCAGCCCAATGACCCGGACAGCTACTATCAGAGCCGCGAGCTGGTCCCCAGTGACATGCTAGAAGACCTGAACAAGGCCAGGATCGTCATCACCAACTACCACGCCTTCAAGCTGCGCGAGCGCATGCAGCTTTCCAAGGGCGGTCGCCAGTTGCTGCAAGGCCGGGGCGGCCCCGAGCTGCGAACCTTGGAGACCGAAGGCCAGATGCTTCAGCGGGTCATGCCCGAACTGATGGGCATGAAGAACATCATGGCCATCAACGACGAGGCCCACCACTGCTACCGCGAAAAACCCGACGGCGACGATGAGGCCCCGCTCAAGGGTGACGAACGCCAGGAAGCCGAGAAGAACAAGGAAGCCGCACGACTGTGGATCAATGGGCTGGAGGCCGTTGACCGAAACCTCGGGCTTGCCCGAGTCATGGACCTATCGGCCACGCCGTTTTTCTTGAGTGGGTCCGGTTATGTCGAAGGCACGCTGTTCCCCTGGACCATGAGCGATTTCTCGCTGATGGATGCCATCGAATGCGGTATCGTCAAGCTACCGCGCGTTCCGGTGGCCGACAACCTTCCGGGCGAGGACATGCCCAAGTTTCGCAACCTCTGGGAGCACATCCGCACCAAGATGCCGAAAAAGGGCCGTGGCAAGGCCAAGACCCTTGACCCACAGAACCTGCCTGTCGAACTGCAGACCGCCATGGAAGCACTCTACGGCCACTACGCCAAGACCTACGCGCTGTGGAAAAAGGAAGGCGTCAGGGTGCCCCCGTGTTTCATCATCGTCTGTAACAACACGGCCACTTCCAAGCTGGTCTACGACTTCATTTCCGGTTACCTCATCGAAAACGAGGATGGTACTGAGCACGTCCAAAACGGCCGCTTCGAGCTGTTCCGAAATTTTGATGAACACGACCAGCCCATCCCTCGCCCCCGCACGCTGCTGATCGACAGCGAGCAGCTCGAGTCCGGCGATGCGCTGGACGCCAACTTTCGGCAGATGGCGGCTGACGAAATAGACCGCTTTCGCAGCGAAATCATCGAGCGCACCGGCGATCGTCATGCCGCCGACAATATTTCCGACGCCGATCTCCTCCGCGAAGTCATGAACACCGTCGGCAAGGAAGACCGCCTCGGTGAGTCCATCCGCTGCGTGGTGTCCGTCTCCATGCTTACCGAAGGCTGGGACGCCAATACCGTCACCCATGTGCTAGGCGTTCGCGCCTTCGGCACCCAGTTGCTGTGCGAGCAGGTCATCGGACGAGCCCTGCGCCGCCAGTCCTACGAACTCAACGAAGAAGGCCTGTTCAACGTCGAATATGCCGACGTACTCGGCATTCCCTTCGATTTCGCCGCCCGCCCGGTGATCGCCCCGCCACAGCCGCCGCGTGAAACCATCAACATTCGCGCCGTCCGGCCCGAGCGCGATCATCTTGAGATTCGCTTTCCACGTGTCGAAGGCTACCGGGTCGAACTGACGCGCCACCGGCTGGAAGCGGAATTCAATGATGATTCCATCATGGAGCTTACGCCGGACCGAGTCGGACCTTCGAAAACGCGCAATGAGGGCATCATTGGCGAGGGTGTGGACCTGGATCTTGAGCACCTGGGCGACATGCGCCAGTCAACGCTCGTTTACCATTTGACCGAGCGGCTGTTGGTAACCAAGTGGCGGGACCCGGGCGATAATCCCCAATGGCACCTGTTCGGCCAGCTAAAGCGAATCACCCGCCGTTGGCTGGATGAGTGTCTGGTCTGCAAGGGTGGCACCTATCCGGCCCAGCTGATGTATCAGAGCCTGGCCGAGGAAGCCTGCCAGCGCATCACCGCCGCGATCAGTCGCCACGAAATCAAGCAGGAAGGCAGCCGCACCAAGGCCGTGCTTGACCCCTACAACCCGGAAGGCTCCACCGTCCACGTCAATTTCAACACCTCGAAGACCGAGCGCTGGGAAACCGATGCCCGGCGCTGCCACCTCAACTTCGCCATCCTGGATTCGGACTGGGAAGGCGAATTCTGCCGCGTCGTCGAAGCCCACCCGCGCGTGCTGCGCTACGTCAAGAACCATAATCTAGGGCTGGAAGTCCCTTACCGCTACGGCTCGGAAAGCCGAACTTACATCCCGGATTTCATCGTCGTCCTCGACGACGGCCACGGCGAGGAAAGCCCTCTCCACCTAATCGTCGAAATCAAGGGCTACCGCGGCGAGGACGCCAAGGAAAAGCGCTCCACCATGGAAAACTACTGGGTCCCCGGCGTCAACAATCTCAAGCGATTCGGCCGCTGGGCCTTCGTCGAGTTCGGCGATGTCTGGGAGATGGAAGACGAGTTCAAGAACAAGGTGGAGCAAGAGTTCGAACGGATGATCGAGGGAACACTGCAGGCTGTCGCCGCATGAACACTGGCGGAGGCGTGGCGGTCGAACAGGCAATGAATCAGGAGAAAAGAATATGCCGCAGCAACTGCAACTAAGCGAAATGACCATCGAGGAAAAACTTCGGATGATGGAGGCGCTGTGGGATGACCTCAGCCAGAATCCCGATGACCTCGCATCTCCTGCGTGGCATGGCGAGGTACTGGCAAATCGGGACGCCGCGTTGGAACGCGGAGATGAGCGGTTCGAGGATTGGGAAAAGGCCCGAGAGCGAATCGAAAAGGATATTCGTTGAAGCAGATCCGGATTCTATCGGCGGCTCGGCATGACCTGGTCCGCGGCTATCGATTCTACGAGCGCCAGGCGCCCGGCGTAGGCCGCTACTTCCTCGATTCCCTGTCGTCCGATATCGACTCTCTAGGCCTGAATGCAGGCATGCATCCGGTCGCGTTCGGGAAATATCACCGCCAGCTTTCGCGCCGATTTCCCTGGGCCATCTACTATCGCGTTGAAGACGACATGGTGCTGGTTCACGCGGTTCTGGATAACCGCGCCAATCCCGATAGAACACGCCAACAGCTCAGCCGGAATCAGGATTGACCGAGCAGGATTGACCAAGCAGGATTCAAAAGGAACCGCTTTAGACATGGCCAGAAAGACGAAAGCCAAGGCAAAGACCGTAGAAACAATGCGGCATGATGAAGCGAATCGGATCAACATCCCGACCGCTGAATATCAGGCCGTCATGTCGGACACCGACAAGACGCCGATTCAGGTCGCCTACGAGCGCCGCAACCGTGATCTCGATCCGCAACTGGTTTGGCGTGGCAAGGACCAGCAGAACTGGTCTGACCTGATCGTTCAGGCCCCGCCGCTCTACATCCAGGAAAAGGTCCACCCCAAGGTGCTGATCGACGACCTGATGCGGCAGAGCGAAAAGGCCAAACCGAAAGAGCCGGACCAGGCCGAACTGTTCGCCGACTTCAACGGCCTGGCCGAGGAAGCCGACCGCACCGAGTTCTACCAGCACGAAGGCCGCTGGCAAAACCGCATGATACTGGGTGATTCCCTGCAGGTCATGGCCTCACTGGCCGAGCGCGAGGGCTTGCGGGGCAAGGTTCAGTGCATCTATATCGATCCGCCTTACGGCATCAAATTCAACTCCAACTTCCAGTGGTCCACCACCAGCCGCGACGTTAAGGACGGCAAAGCCGACCACATCACCCGCGAACCAGAGCAGGTCAAGGCATTTCGCGATACTTGGAGGGATGGCATTCATTCCTACCTGACCTATCTGCGGGATCGCTTGACGGTGGCACGGGATTTGTTGACCGAATCAGGGTCGATCTTTGTGCAGATTGGGGACGAGAATGTGCATCGGGTTCGAGCCTTAATGGATGAGGTGTTCGGGGAAGACAATTTCCGATCATTGATTAATTTCAAAAAGACTCTGCCTCTCGGTTCCAGTGGTCTTGCGAACATCGGAGATTACATTATTTGGTATGCACGAGACGCATCGAAGATCAAGTATAGAGAGCTTCTCGAACCAAAGCCCGTTGGGGCCGGTACCGGATATACGTGGCTTCGATTGCCAGATACTGTGAACCGGAAGATGACTGCCGTGGAGCGAAGGGATCTTGAGGAAATCCCTCCAGGAGCCTTGCCATTCTTTGCCGCCACCCTTTCGTCTTCCGGCTATACACCGACTTGTTTCTACTCATTTGAATTCCAGGGACAATTGTTTAAACCAGGGAAAAAGAGTTGGCGCACTCACTCGGATGGCCTCAAAAGATTGCTGGTTGCGGACAGAATCCTATCGCCTGGTGCACTACCGTGCTTTAAGACGTTCCACGATGATTTTCCAACACAGCCGCTTCACAATTTCTGGGACGACACTCATGGCGCCACCGATATGCAATACGTGGTTCAAACATCCAATAAAGTCGTGCAACGGTGCTTGCTGATGACCACAGATCCTGGTGACCTTGTTCTTGATCCTACATGCGGGTCAGGAACGACTTCATTTGTTGCTGAGCAATGGGGTCGCCGCTGGATCACCATCGACACTTCCCGTGTGGCGTTGGCGCTGGCGCGGGCTAGAATCATGGGCGCTCGCTATCCCTTTTACCTGCTGGCCGACTCACCAGAAGGCCAGCAGAAGGAAGCGGCAGTCAGCCAAACTGGACCGTCCACCCAATCCACAGCTAGTCGCATCAGCCGAGGCTTCGTCTACCAGCGCGTTCCGCATATCACGCTGAAGTCCATCGCCAACAATTCCGAGATCGATGTCATCTGGGAGCGTTTCGAGCAAGAGCTGAAACCGCTTCGAAAAAATCGGCTCTTCACTGAATCGTGTGGGTAGCACTCATTTCCGTACCGCCGCCGGGTAGAGGTCGAGCCCACCCAAGTGAAAGTAGATCGCAGCCTTGAAT